>JBDTJY010000294.1:0-20246 GCA_039935615.1 Kofleriaceae bacterium | reverse complement strand
GTCACGGAGACGCGTCGCCACATCCCGAAGCTGACGCTCGTCACTGCCGCCGCCGCCGAGGAGTCATCGCTGTGGACCGCGCCACGTTGCGAAGAAGGCCCGCCAACCACGAGCGTGGTCTTGCACGTGCCCGTCGGATCGATCCCGCACGAGATCGAGACCCAGATCCTCGCCGTTCTGTGCCGGCCCCGGGACGTCGGGGAGAGCTACGCGGAGAGCAACGCGAACCGCGAGGCAGCGCTGCGCGCGGTGTTCTCAGAGCTCGACGTGACTCGAGCGGTCCACCTCCGACGCCGCCTCGAGACGCCGCGTGCAGACGATCTGCTCTGGTCGAGCTTTCAACGCCTGGTCGTCGAACGGCGTCAGCGCTTGCTCCGGTTCCTCGGCGACGCGCGTCGTCGCTCCGCGCTCGGCACCTGACGTGCGGACGTAAGGACACGTCCGTAACTATCTACTCGTCGCCACCCGGAACGAAGGAGATGCTGATCAGCCCGCGTTTTCTCCATCCTTCGCTCAACAACCAGGTCTTCGGCCACCACACCATCGGGCCGTCGTAACCGCTGGCGACGATCAGCCGCCGCCCCTCGGTCTCCTTCCAACCGTCGAACGTCGCCGCACTCGAGAAGGGATCCACGATCCACGGGCGTCGCAGCGCTTCGGGCTTCTCGCCGTGGTGCTTCCAGTTGTTGACCACGTACGCGATGCAGTTGCGGACCTGTGTGGGCGTCTTCAGCGGGCGAGGGAAGTAGCGATCGGCGAAGACCGCGCCCGCACGACCGAGCGCCGCGTTGAGGTGACGTGCGCAGGAGATGGCGAATGCCTGGACGCCACGTGCGAGCGCCAGTCGATCGCTCGCCTCGACGATCAGATGGATGTGGCTGCGCTGGATGCTGATGTGCACGATGTGAAACGCCCGATCCAAGTTCGTCGTGGCGGCACTCGCCCCCGGCCTTGTGATCGCGCGCTCGTCGTGAGCGAACGCCGTGAACGTCGCTTCCTTGATCGCGCGAAACGCTGCATGCGTGCGCAGCGATCCGATGTCCTTGCGTGCACGCATGACCACGTGAACGGGATCGTAGGCAGACAGCTTCGGGCGCTTCTGGTGCCTCTCGCTGGCGCGAGCTCCGGCCTTGGGCCGACCGGCGCCGGTGCGTTTACCGCCGCGCCGCTGGCCGTTCTTGTCGAGCTTGATCTCGAGCTGCCTACCCGACGACCGCACCATGACGCCACCATACAATGCGAAAAATCGATGGCAATTGATTTCGCCGTATTTGCCTATAAATAGACTGTGACCACGAAGTTAGTGGGACATGTAGCGATTTTTATCGCGCGACCCGCCATGGCTAGAGCGCTCGCATCCAAATGGCGACGCCGACCTGCGGAGCATGACCGATGGGAGCCTGCGCAACGCCAGGCGTTCGGGATCCGAGCCCTCCGGGGGAGCCACCTGTCGACGGTCAGAGGACCCGCTCACTTCGCGCCCGGCACACGTCGAATGATGGTTAGGACCGTGCCTCGTCCGCGCCGACCGACGATGTGCGCGACGGCGCATCGTCGCTTCGAGATCCAGCGCGCTCTGCTTGCTCGCGAACGCGAACGCTCTGCCAAGGCCTGTGGAGCATGACGCGCCGAGGACAAACGCGCGCAAGGGCACCGTGACGCCGATGGCGCGTTTGTCCTCCGCGCTTGGACAACGCGCCACACCGAGCTTGACGATGCAGGCGGCGCGTTGCCCACATGCCCCACAGGCCCTACCACCACTACAAAGGTGGCCTTCGGCCTTGGCAGAACGGACCGGATCCCAATCGCTCGCTCGACGCGGACGAGTGATCAGTAGAACCAGGCATGACAACCGAGGCACTCGCTTGAACGAGCAGGAATTGCGCCCGGCCGGATCGCCCAGCCAGGGCTCGCGAGTCGCAGGGTCTCCCACCTGCGCGGTGGGGTAGCGAGGCGCGAGCGTTTCGTGGCTCGCGGTATACTGCGCCGGTGCATTCTGCGTTGATCGTCGTGGTATGGACGATGAACGCGATCGTCATCACCTACCTCGCGGTGTTCTTCGCGATCAACGGCTACTTCGTGGTGCTCAGCAGCCGCGAGGTCAGCCGGCGCCTGCGCCGCGAGGTGCTGCGGCCGCCGATCCGCGATGCCGCGAACCCGTTCTTTCCGCCACTCACGCTGCTGGTGCCGGCCTACAACGAAGAGGTAACCTGCGTCGACAGCGTGCGCTCGCTGCTCCGGCTCGACTACCCACACTACGAGATCGTGATCTGCAACGATGGCTCCAAGGACCGCACGGTCCAGGTGCTGATCGACGCGTTCAAGTTCGAGCGCAGCGATATCAACTATCACCCCGAGCTCGAGACCGCGGCGATCCGCGGCTTGTACAAGGCGACCTGCGAGCTGCCGCCGAACGTCGAGCGCGTGCTCCTTGTCGACAAGGCGAACGGCGGCAAGGCGGACGCGCTCAACGCGGCGATCAACGCGAGCCGCGGCGTCTACGTCTCGAGCATGGACGCCGACAGCCTGCTCGAGCCCGACGCGCTGCTCCGCAGCATGCAGGCCGTCGCCGACGATCCGAACCACACGATCGCGATCGGCACCCAGGTCGGACTGTCCAACGGCTCGCTGGTCGAGAACGGCCAGGTCACCGAGCTCCGGCTGCCCCGGTCGTGGATCGGCCGGTTCCAGATCGTCGAGTACATGCGGTCGTTCACCCACGGCCGCACCGCACTCGGCCAGGTCAACTCGCTGCTGATCTTGTCGGGCGTGTTCGCACTGATGCGCCGTGATCTGGTGGTGGCGGTCGGGGGGTTCCTGACCGCACGCTGCAAGCACCGGATCGTCGAGGAGTACTGCGGCGCCGGCTCGCACACGGTGTGCGAGGACATGGAGATCGTGGTCCGCCTCCACCGCTACCTGCTCGACCGCGGCCGGGTCGGCCAGATCATCATCGAGCCGCGCCCGGTCGCGTGGACCGAGGCCCCCGAGGTGTACGTCGACCTCGGCAAGCAACGCAGCCGGTGGTACCGCGGGCTGCTCGAGGTCCTCTACTACCACCGCGCGATGATGTTCCGCACGCGGTATGGCCGGATCGGCATGTTCTCGCTGCCGTATCAGCTGTTGTTCGAGGCCGCCGCCCCGGTGATCGAGGTGCTGGGATACATCCTGGTCCCGCTCAGCGCGATCTTCGGGTTGCTCTCGGTCGGCCACGCGGTCGCGTACCTGTTGCTCGCGACCGCGGTGAACATCGCGCTGAGCACCGCCGCCTTGATCATCTCGATCCAGCCCGATGGCGACAAGCACCACCGATCGCGTCTATTTGCCTACCCGCGCGTACGCGACACCTTGATCTTGTTCGGCTGCGGGGTGCTCTCGAATTTTGGTTATCGCCAATATCTCCTATACTGGCAGCTCAAAGGCCTGCGCGACTTCCTGAAGGGCCGTAAGGATTGGGACAAGTTTGCACGCAAGGGTTTCGACAAGGCAAAGGCCTGAGTAGATGGCGAACGAGCTGATCCTGGTCGTGGACGATGATCCCGACATGCTCACGGCCATCGGCCGCGCGATTCGCAAGGCCGGTTACCGCACGGTGGTCGCGAGCGACGGCGCCGCAGCGCTGGCCGAGATCGCGACGAATCCACCGGCTCTGGTGGTAAGCGACGTGTTGATGCCACCCGGCATCAACGGCTTCCAGCTGTGCCGCAAGCTCAAGGGCGAGGAGACCACGAAGGCGACTCCGGTGATCTTGATGAGCGGCAAGACCGACCCGGTCGACCATTACTGGGCTGAAGAAGTCGGTGCCCGGCTCCTGCTGCGCAAGCCGCTCGATCTCACGCGGCTGCTCGCCGAGATCACCGACGGATTGACCACGCCGGCATGAAGCTCGCGTTGTGGGCTGCCGGCATCGCGACCGCGTTCGCGATCATCGCGATCCTCGTGGTCGCGGGCCGGCACTTGCTCACCGTGTGGCGCGACCGCCGCTTGCTCGTGCAGGCCAAGCGGGTGCGCGCCGCGCTCGACGAGGCCCGCACCCGCGAGTTCGACGGCCTCGACAAGATGCTGTTCGACATGCGCGAGAGCTACTCGGCGGATGTGATCGAGCGCGAGCTCAGCAGCACGTTGTCGCCCGACGCCAACGCGCCGAAACTGGTCCAGGCGTTCGCGGTCCTCGGCATCACCGATCGCTACCTGCTCGCAGTGCGCGCGGCTCGCTCGTGGCAGGACCGAGCGCGGGCGGCGACCACGCTCGGCCTCCTCGGCGAATTGCGCGCGGTCAAGCCGCTGATCGAGGGCATGCGCGATCCGCACGAGGATGCGGACGTCAAGCTGGCGTGCGCCGAGGCCCTCGGCCAGATCCGATCGCCGGATGTGCTCCCGTTGCTGGTCGGTGAGCTCGAACATCTCGATGATTGGTCGTCCCCGCGGATCGCCGCCGTGTTGATCCGATTCGGCGATCTCGCGGTCGAGCCGCTGATCACCGCGCTCAACAGCGCGTCGAACCTCAACGTCCGCGTGTGGGCGGCGCAGGTGATCGGCAAGCTCGGCGATGCCCGCGCGGTGCCCTCGTTGCTCGCGCGGATCCACGATCGCTCGGACGCGTTGCGCACGTCGGTCGCGAACGCGCTCGGCGACCTGCACGACGCTCGTGCGGTCCGCGCGCTGATCGATTCGGTGTTGCGCGACCCGTCGGCGACCGTCCGCGCCCAGGCCGCCGCAGCGCTCGGCAGGATCGGCGACATCACCGCGCTCCCGCAGTTGGTCGCCGCGCTCGGCGATCCAGAGCACTGGGTCCGGTTGCGCGCGCTCGAGGCGATCGAGGCAGTCACGCCCGAGGACACGTCGGCACTCGAGGTCGCGCTTGACGATCCGAACCGCGACGTCCGGTTTCGCGCGGCGCTCGCGCTCGACCGGCTCGGCATGCTCGAGCAGGCGTTCGTCGATCTCGGCGGCGACGACGACCTGCGCCGCATCGCCGCGCAGGATCGGCTGGTCGCGGTCGGGCGCGCCGGACTCAGCGAACGGTTCATTGGCCACTTCGAAGATCCGAATCCGCGGGTGCGCGCACGGATCGTCGCGGTGCTCGGCGCGGTCGCCAACCCCGCGCACACGCCGGCGCTCGTCAAGCGGCTCGGCGATGGCGACCCGGCGGTCCGCACCGAAGCGATCGCCGCGCTCGCCGCGATCGGCAACGAGGCCACCGCGACCGCGTTGATCCCCGTGATGCGCGACGCAGCCCCCGCGGAGACCGCCGCCGCGACCGCCGCGTTGCTCCGCCACGAGTCGCATACGCTCGCCGCGATCCACGCCCAGTTGACGCCGCTCCTCGCGCACCAGCGCGACGACGTGCGCGCGGCGACGATCCAGTTGCTCGCGCTCGTCCTCGGCGAGCCGATCGACGACCAACTCCGCGCCGCGCTGTCCGATCGGTTCGTCGAGGCCCGGCTCGCGGCGCTGCGGGCGCTCGGCAGCCGCCGGGTCGTGGCCGCGGTCGACGAGATCGGCGAAGCGCTGCAGTCGCCGATCGGTGCGCTGCGGATCGCCGGCGCGGAGGCGCTCGGTGCGATCGGCGGGCCGCGCGCGGTGCAGCTCTTGGTCGCCGCAATGCCCAACGCGTTCGACGAGTTTCGCGACGCGGTGTGCGCGGCGCTCGCCGGCTTCGGCTGGGACGCGGTCTATCCCACGTTCGACGTGCTGCTCGCCTCGGAGGAGGTCACCGCGCGGCTCGGCCTCGTGTGGACGCTCGGCAAGACCGGCGACCCGCGCGCGATCCGGTTCCTCAAGATGCTGTTGCGAGAGACCGAACCGACGATCCGGTCAGCGGCGGCCGGCGCGCTCGGCAAGTTCGCCGATCCATCGGCCACGATCGTGGTCGCGGAGGCGGTGGCCGATCCGAGCCCGTTCGTGCGCGCCGCGGTGGCCCGCTCGCTCGGCCTGTTGCGCGCGCCGGTCGACGTGGTCGCCCCGATGCTCGTCGACCCCGACGGGTTCGTCCGCAATCGCGCCGCGCTCGCCCTCGGGAAGATCGGCGGCGCGAGTGCGGATGCGGTGCTTGCCGCCACCGCGCCGAGCAGCCTCGCACGAGCGGTGCTCGTGATGGCGCGCGGCCTGACCGGTACCGACGCCGGCATCGCCGCGACGCTGCAGGCGATCCAACAACCCGCCTTGCTCCGCGAGCTCAACACGCTGCTGAGCGAAGAGCCGCCCGCGCTGCAGGCGCAGCTCCGCGCGCACCTCGGGCTCGATGGCCCGTCGGCGCCGGCCGAGCTCGAGCTCGACGCAGTCGTCGAGGGCTACCTCGAGACCCTGCGCAACAGCCCCGAGGTCGAGGCGCGTCGCACCGCGGTGCATGCGATCGGTGCTCTCTCGAGCGCGGACGCGATCGCGGCGCTGGCCGCGGCGGTGCGCGACGATCCGGACCACGAGGTCCGGTGCCGTGCGGCGGCCCGCCTCGGCCGGCGCTACGATGCCCACGCGAAGGCCGCGCTGCTCGGCGCGCTTCACGATCCCGACTCGCGGGTCCGGATCGCCGCGATCCGCGGCCTCGGTCACGACCTCACGCCGCGCGACGCGGCGCCGCTGTTCGTCGCACTGACCTCGCCGGAACCCGAGGTCGTCGCCGGCGCGGAGCACGCGCTCACCACGATCTTCAGCGACCCCAACGCGCTGCCCGATCTCGAGGACTGGATGATGGCGCAGGAGTTCGAGCCGTTGATCTGCTCCGGTCTGCGGATCCTGGGCGCGGTCGCCGATTCGCGCTCGCTGCGCGCGATCCAAGGCCAGACCCGCTCGACCGCCGCGGCGATCCGGATCGAAGCGATCCGCGCGCTCGCGGCGCTCAACGTGCCGGCCGCGATCCATGCGGTGCTCGGCGCCCTCGAGGATCCGGTGGTGGCGGTGCGCGTCGCCGCGGTCCACGCGCTGCGCAACACCACACGCGCCGATGTGTTCGACCGGCTCGCGCGCGCGGTTGCGGATCCATCGCCCGACGTCCGACTCGAGCTGTGCGCGGCCCTTGTTGCTTCGCGCACCGGCGAGCCCGCGCCGGTGCTCGCCCAGCTTGCGGTCGATCGCGACTCGGCGGTGTGTGCCGCCGCGGTGTCGAGCCTGCTCGCGCTGCCCGATCTCGAAGGCCTTCAACGCGTCGCGACCCTGTTGCCCTCGCTCCCGGTCGACGTGCGGAGCGCGGTGCGCGGGAGCTCGGCCGCGGTGGTCACCCGCCTCGCCGCGGTGATGGTGTCGGCGCTCGATCCCGGCACGCGCGAGCTCGCGGTGCGCGTGCTGTCTTCGCTCGATGCCACCGCCCATGCGGAGCTGATCAGTCGTGCGCTCGACGACCCCGATGGTCGGGTCCGGCTGGCGGCGGTGCAGGCGCTTGCGGAGCTCGACTACGAGCGCGTCGGCGACTGGCTCGCGCGCGTCCACGATGATCCGGTCTCCGACGTTCGCACCGCTGCGCGCCGCCGTCCGTGGCGGCTGGTTTGAATCGACCGCGCGTCGCGATCGCGATCGCGTTTGCGTGTGCGATCGCAGGGCACGCCGCGACCAGCCGCGCCGACGACGATCCCGCCGCGCTCGCGGCGCAGGTTCGCGAGCTCACGAGCAAGCTCGCCGAGCACCCCGACGATGTCGACGTCCGCCTCGCGCTCGCGTACCGGCTCGCGTGGACCGGGCAGCGCGCCGACGCGACTCGCGAGGCCAAGGCGGTGCTCGACCGTGCACCGGAGTACGCGGAAGCGTACGTGCTGCTCGCTCAGATCGCGGCGTGGAACCACGACTACGAGACCGCGCGCGCGTGGCTCGTGGCCCTCGAAGCACGGCAGCCGCTCGACGAGAGCCAGCGCCTGCTGCGCGCCGATACCTATCTGTGGGAAGGCCGACCGGCGGAGGCGCGCGCGGTCCTCGAGACGATTCATCCGGTCGCGTTCGACCTCGATCTCTGGCTCCATCGCGCACAGGTCGAGGCCGCCGATCTGCGGACCTGGCGCGCGCACGAGCTCGCCGCCGAGATCCTCGCGCGCGATCCGAATGACCTGGACGCGCAACAGATCTTCGGCGATACGCGGCGGCTCCTCGCGGTCGTCGAGAGCTACCTCGGCTGGTATCCCGTCACCGATCCGTCGCAGCGGCTCGCGACCGGTGCCGCGGCGACGCTCGTCCTGTTCCCGCTCGCGCGGTTCAGCATGACCGCCGCGTACGAGTACGACTACCGGTTCGGGACGAACAACCATCGCCCGTCGCTGCGCGCCGATTGGCGACCGACGAAGGAGATCACGGTGACCGCGTTCGCGCGCGCGGGGTGGGTTCGTGTGGTCCCGGTCGTGACCGCGTACGGCGCGGTTCGCTGGGATTTCGCACCGGGTGCGTCGATCACTGGCCGCTACACGTACGATGACATGCCGTGGCCGGGCCACCTCCACCGGCTCACGCTCGAGGCCGGTCACGACCTGCCGCACCAGCTGCGCCTCGACGGCTCGGTGAGCGGCGGCCTGCTCGATTCGTGTGGGACGTGGCAGAAGATCTACGGGGCCGACCTCCAGGTCAGTTACCTGCAGCCGCACTGGCAGGTCGGGGTCAAGGTCGCCCACTACACCGAGCTCGATCGACCGCCGTTGCCCGCGTTCCTCGAGGGCATGTACGGCGCGGCGGTGTGCCCGAGTGAGCTCGGGTCCAACGCCGGCCTCCTCGACCTGTCGAGCGTCGAAGCCACCGACGCCGCGCTAGTGGGGTCGTACCAGCTCGATCACCGCGACACACTTGCCGCGAGCTACACGTTCGAACGGATCGGCATCCTCGACGTGAATACGATCTCGTTCGCGATCCGGCGCTCGTTCTGAGAGCCCCGCCGGCGGGCACGTGTACGATGGATCGATGGCTCGCTCGAAGTTGTCCTGGGCGCTCGCACTGATGATCGCGTGCGGGGCGCCGCCACCGCCGACCACCAAGCCCCCCGCACCCGCGCCCGCGCCCGCAGTTGTGGCCGTGCCCATTCCCGTCGATGCGGCGCCGGCACCCGCGGTGTCGCTCGTGCCGCCGCCGCCGACCGCGCACTACGGCGCCGCCGAGATCGAGACGAACTGCAACGGCATCGACGATGACGGCGACGGCGTCACGGATCTGTTGCTGCCGGTCGCGCCGAATCGCTGCGACACGCATCTGCCCGGCGCGTGCGGTCACGGCTTCGCTGCATGCGAGGACGGTAAGCTCGTGTGCCTCGCGCCACCGCCGATGCCGGAGGTCGCGAACGGGATCGACGACGACTGTAACGGCGTCGTCGACGATGTCGCGCCGCACAAGACCCGGTCGCGCGTGCTGGTCGCGGTACCGCGCTACGCGTGGAAGGATGCGGGCGCCGACCTCGCGACGGTGACCGCGACGCTCGCGCAGGGCGGCATCCCCTACGACGAGCAAGCGGCGGGCACGGACTGGCGCGATGCGCTCCACGGTCTCGACAACTACGCCGCGGTGGTCGTGCCCGGGTATCTGATCGGCGCAGTCGTCGCCCCCGACATCAAGGCGATGCTCGAAGCCTTCGCCGAGCGCGGCGGCGTCGTCGTGGTGTGGAAGCCGATCGGCAAGGACGACGAGCGCGCGGCGTGGCAGCTCACCGGTCTGCGCTCGGCCACGCGTCATCGCGATGTCGCCGAGATCCGGTTCACCGGCGCCGCGCCGATCACCGCAGCGATCGATAGTCCCGAGGAGCGCAGGCTCGCGATCAACTCGCGCGTCGCGCCGGACGCGGTCGAGGTGTGGGTGCTCGATCCCGATCCCGCGGCGAACACCGAGACGCTCGCGGCGGCCTACGTCGACGGTGCGTCCGTCGGTGCGGCGATCACCCGGCGCCGGGTCGGCAAGGGATCGATCTACGCGATCGGGCACGACCTCTCCACGTTCGACGCGGCTCGCTGCTACGTCAATTGCTTCGAGCCGTCGGGCGACGTGCTGCGGCTCGTGCTCGAGGGAGCGCTGCGCGAAGGCGCCGGTGGCCACGTCGTGCTCAAGCACACCGCGCCGTCGGAGGCCTCGTCGGTGCTCGTGCTGACCCACGACATCGACGCGCCGGACTCGCAGGGCAGCGGCGACTGGGGGGAGGCCGGCGCGATCCAGGCGGCGCGGGTCGAGCACGCGCGCGGCATGCGCGCGACGTTCAACATCACGACCGACTACATCGCCGATTACTTCAACCCGAGCGTGCTGACCGAGTTGTGCGGCCTCGGGATGTGCCCGCTCGGCGCGCACAGCGTGCAGCATGGCGCCAACTTCGGCCAACTGCCGTACGGCACGTGTACGGAGGACCGCAAGACCTACGGCAAGACGCCGACGTTGTGCGGCGAGATTCACGTGTCCTCGGAGTTGATCCGCCAGGCCGTCGGCACCGCGCCGCGCGCGTGGCGCTCGCCGTACCTCGCGATCAATCCGCGCCTGTTCGAGGCGCTCACCCACGAGCACTTCGCCTACGACTCGGGGTTCGGTGTCGGCGACCTACCGTGGAACCTGCCGCTCGATCTCGCGGCGGTCGGCTTTCATCAGGATCGGTTCCACCACGTTCCGATGCTCGAGCTGCCGGTCGCGTGCGAGGACGGGCTCGATCACGTCGATCACGGCAAGCACCAGCGGATCGAGCTGCAGGCCTCGAACCACGCCGAATTCGTCGCGCTGTGGCGCTACATCCTGGTCCAGAACGCGCGCAACCGGTCGTTCACGATGTTGTTGATGCACCCGTCGCGTGGACGCGATCAGCCCGACGACAACGTCGCGGTCAAGATCCGAGCGCTTTCGGAGTTCCTCGACGACGCCGCTCTCGAGGACGTGACCGTGCGGTCGTTCGAGGACATCGGCGATTTCTGGCGCGCGCGGCTCGCGACCGGGCTCGACGCGTCGTACGACGCCGGCACGTACACCGGCACGATCACCGCCGACAAGGTCGCGTCACCGGCTGGCTTCACGCTCGAGCTCGGCGATGCGATCAAGAGCTTCACGTGCGAGCACTGCGGCGCGACGCGGATCCATGGCAACCGGGTCGTGATCGTGAATCCGCTGCCCGCGCACACCACGGCGACGTTCGTCGCACGCACCCGCTGAGGTCAGTGCCGGCCGGCGCGACCGACGATGTTCACGATCTCGCCGCGCAGCTTGGTCTCGTCGTGGCGGACCAGCTGGGCGCGGTGGCTGATATCCGCGGCGATCAGCTCCGCGCGCGTGACCTGGCGCAGCCGCTCCGCGCTCGGCACGGCGATCGGACGCTGGCCCTGCGCCGCGTACGAACGGACCGCCTCGGGGTCGAGATCCGAGCTCGCGACCAGCACGTAGTCGAGCGCGTCGTCGCCGAGCGCCGTGACGACCTCGGCGACGTGATCGACGGCATCGTAGCCCTCGGTCTCACCGGGCTTGGTCATCAGGTTGCACACGTACAGCCGCTTCGCGTGGCTGCGCCGCACGCCGTCGGCGACGCCGCGCACGATCAGCGCCGACAACACGCTCGTGTAAAGATCGCCGGGCCCGATCACGATCAGATCGGCCGCGAGCAGCGCCGCGATCACGTCGCTGTTGGTCTCGGCGTCGGGCTCGTGCCACACCTTCCGCACCCGCAGATCGGCCGGGCGCTCGAGGCAGCGGTCGATCGCTGATTCGCCGCGCACGATGCGCTGGTCCTCGAACTCGGCACACAACGTGGTCGCGTTCTCGGTCACGCACATCACCAGCCCTTGGACGTTCAGCACGTCGCCGAGCGCCTTGACCGCGCTCTGCATGCCACCGGTGCGCTCGGCCATCGCCGTGAGCAGCAGGTTGCCGAGCGAGTGCCCCGACAACCCGTCCCCGGCGGCGAACCGGTACTGCATCACGAAGTTCATCACCTCCGGTGCGTTCGAGAGCGCGACCAGGCTTCGGCGGACGTCGCCTGGCGGCAGCACGCCGAAGCTCGTGCGCAGCCGTCCCGACGAGCCGCCGTCGTCGGACATCGTGACGATCGACGCGAGCAGCGCGTGCGGCACGGTCTTGAGCGCGTCGAGCACGGTGAACAGTCCGGTGCCACCGCCGATGCACGCGACTCGTAGCTTGCGATGCACCACTGCGCCGAGGCGCAGGATCAGCTCGCGTTGCGGCAGCGGGGCCGCGATCACGTCGCTCGCTCCGGCGGCGAACAGTGCGCGGGTCGCGGTCAGGGAAATCGCGGTCCCCACCACGACACCGCGACCAGCGCGGCCGCTCAGCTCGCGCATCGCGCCGGCGACGCGCTCGAGATCGGCGCCCGGCGCGTCGAGATCCCATGCGACGAGCGAGCCCTCTCCGGCCGCCCGCAGCTTCGGATTTGTGTCCACCGCGAGCCCCAATGCCGCCGCCGCTGCATGAATGGCGGGCGCGGACGGTCCAGTGCCGTCCGCCATGACGAGCCTCATCCCCCATCATCGCACAGCTCGTGATTGCGATGAAATCATCCTCCGGCGTTACCTTGCTCGCGGGTGAGGTCGGTCGCAAGATCGAGCTCGATGGCGCGACGCGATCCGACTCGGCGAACGGCGATCACCGCGTTGCTCGGAGCGGTGGCCTGTCGAGCCACGACCGCGCCGGCGCCGCCCCGCGCGCCCGGCGACTTCCTCGACGGCGTGCTCCGCGAGCGGGGACGCGGTCTGCTCGCGGTGACCGATCCGGACACGAATCGGTTCGCGATCTACGACAGCGCCCTCGCGGCGCTGGTCATGCTCCGGCGCGGTCGGCGCGACGATGCCGGGCGGCTGCTGGTGGGCCTGGCGGCGCTCCAGTACGACGACGGCGCGTTACCGTTTTCGTTCACCGGAGCCTCCCCCGGCCAGGTTCGCTTCGTGCGCGCCGGTGCGGTGGCGTGGGTCGGTTATGCGGCCGCGGAGTACCTCGACGCCGACGTAGGCGGGCGTGACCGGGACCTGGCGCTGCACCTCGCGCACCAGGCCGCCGCCTATCTCTTGCGCGTCCGCGTCGTCGCCGACGGCGACCCGCGCGACGGCCTGATCGCCGGCGGCGAGGGCGACCTGCGCTACGACATCTCCGGGCGCACCGTGCACGAGACGATGGAGCCCGGTGCGCTCGCGTGGGTCTCGGTCGAGCACAACGTCGACGCGTACTTCTTCTTTCGCGCGCTCGCACGGGTCACCGACACGGACGGCTATGCCGAGGCCGCCGCTCGGCTCGCCGCCACGCTGATCGCGCGAGCGTGGCGCGACGATCTAGGCCAGTTCGCCCGCGGCGTCGGCACACACGGGCTCGACGCGGCGCCGGCGCTCGACTGCGCGTCGTGGGGAGCCGCGTTCCTCGTCGCCGCCGGCGATCCCGCGCGCGCTCGCATCGCATTCGCGACCGCCGAGCGCCGCTACGCGTCGCGCGATCCGCGTACCGGCGTCACCGGCTACCGCGCTTATGCCGACGGACCGGTGTTCGAGGATCCGCGACTGCAACGGTTCTACCAGAGCTCGCTGTCGGCCTCGACGTGGGACCGGCTCGACGCGGTCTGGCCCGAGGGCAGCGCCGGTGTCGCGCTCGCCGCGCTGCGCACCGGCCGCGCCGATCGCGCGCGAGAGATCCTCGACGCACTGGAGCCGCTGCGCCTCGCCGGTGGCGCGATGCCGACGTTCACGCTCGACGTGCCGTTCACGTTCGATACCGATCCGAGCGTCGCCGGCACCGCGTGGGCCGAGCTCGTTCGGTTCGAGCTCTCGCGGTCCGGTGACCGCCCCACGCTGTGGGTGCCGTAGCGACTGCACCTTCGGCGTGTACGAATGACTCACGACGCGACGGGAGACTGCACGTCAGACTGGCTGGGACACGACGAACAGCCCGTCCGCGGTCGCGGCGCCGAGGTCGATCGGTCCGGTCGAGTAGCCCGCGACGGCGCTGGCTGCGACTACGCGCGCGTTGTCTGCGAGCGGACCGCCGAACCGCTCGGCCCACAGCACGTCGCCGGTATCCGCGTCGAACGCCGCGACGAACGCGTCCACGTCGCCCGCAACGCCAGGCGTTCGGGATCTGCCCTACCACCACTAGAGAAGTGGCCTTCGGCCTTGGCAGGGCAGACCGGATCCCGATCGCTCGCTCGACGTGCAGCAGCAGCATGACTACTTCTTCGGCAGCTTCTTCGCGCGGACGAGCGCGTCGCGGAGCACGAACTCGAGCTGCGCGTTGAGGCTGCGGAGATCATCCGCGGCCCAGCGCTGCAGCGCCTCGAGCACCTCGGGGTCGATGCGCATCAGGTACGACTTGCGCTCCGCCACCTGGGACTCTCAGTACAGGCTTCCGGTGTTGACCACCGGCTGCGTGCCGCGTTCGCCGCACAGGACGACGAGCAGGTTCGACACCATCGCGGCCTTTCGCTCGGCGTCGAGCTCGACGATGTTGCGCGCCGACAACTGCGCGAGCGCCATCTCGACCATGCTGACCGCGCCCTCGACGATCAGCGTGCGCGCCGCGATGATCGCGCCGGCCTGCTGGCGCTGCAGCATCGCTTGCGCGATCTCCTGGGCGTACGCGAGGTGCGCGATCCGCGCGTCGACGATCTCGACGCCGGCGGGGAGGATCCGCTTGTTGATCTCTTCCTCGAGGTGCGCCGCGACTTGATCGGTCGAGCCGCGGAGGCTGGTCTTGCCGGTCTCGTGGGTGTCGTACGGGTAGTGCGTGGCGAGGTTGCGGATCGCGGCCTCGGACTGGCGCTGGACGTAGCTGCTGAAGTCTTCGATGTCGAACACGGCCTTGTAGGTATCGGAGACGCGCCACGTGATCACCGCGGCGATCTCGATCGGGTTGCCGTCGATGTCGTTGACCTTGATCGTCTGGGTCTCGAAGTTGCGCGCCTTGAGCGACACCGAGCGCTTGCTGGTCAGCGGATTGACCCAGCGCAGGCCGGTGTCCCTCACGGTGCCGGCGTACTTGCCGAAGAACTGCAGCACGCGCGCGTCGTTCGGTTGGATCACGATCACGCCCTTCAGCAGCACGCTGCCGGCGATGAACGCGACGATCGCGATCACGACATCGCGCCCGATCTCCCCGACCGGCTGGGGCTGTAAGGGAGCGAGCTTCGCGGCTTGCACCACGTAGAAGACCGCCACGGCCCACGCCGCGAACCACAGCAGAAGTGCTAATCCACCACCAAACGACGCTGCCTTGCGTTCTTGCATCGATGACCTCGTGACATCAAGGTGATATCACTTTGATGTCATGTCAAGGGGCTTAGCGATCTGGCGGTATGATCGGGCGTGTTCATCGTCGAGCTATTCACCGCGCTTCACGCCGCAAAGATCTCGTCCGGATGAAGCGCATCGCGAACCGACCGCAGGATCTTGCGGACCTTGCACATCTCGAACGTATCGCGAGAGGTCTGCCGTGACGCGAGACGACGGTGACGGCTTCACGTACGTCGTGACCGACGAGATGCTCCGGCGATTCGCCACGAGCACGGTCGCGCAGCGTCTCGAATGGCTCGACGAGATGCGCACGTTTTCGTGGGCGTTGGCCACGCCGGAGACGCGTGCACGATGGCGACGCGCGCGTGAATTCGGGCACCAGCTCTCGGACGTTCGAGCTGCTACCGATCGGGCCAGCGGAGCGGGTGGACGAGCTCCGCGCACACCCAGGTCACGAGCGCGACGAGCGCGACGCCGCTGAACACGTCGGAAGCCCAGTGCGCGGCGACCGCGATCCGCGCGCAGCCGACGAACCCGAGAAAGATCAGCGCGGGGATGCGCGCGCGGGGATAGATCACCGCGAGCGGCACGATCAGGCTGCCGATCAGCGTGATGTGTCCGGACGGGAACGAGCCGCCGTGCTGGCGCCACGCCGCGCCGACGTGCCAGTCGTGTGGTCGCACGCGCCCCGTGAAGTGCTTGCACCACATCATCACATTCACCGTGATGAAGTGGCTGAGCGTCACGAACAACCACGTCTTCGCGAAGCGATGCCAGCGCGGCGTGTACCACGTCACCAGCGTGCCGGTCGCGAGCACGACCGTGCCGGTCCACCGCCACGGCTCGATGCCGGTCCCGTACTCGAAGAACGCGAGCGCGAAGTTCCACCCGCGCGGATGGGTGTCGTGCCCGCGGACCCACGCGGTCAGCGGGTAGTCGATCCACAGGAACGACACGACACACGCGACGACGCCGAACGCGGCGAGCCAGAGCAACCACTTCGTGGCCTTGAAGGTTCCCGCGGAGACCGGCACGTCGACCCGAAGTATGACGGACGTCAGTCACGTCCCACCAGCGCCCGGGCGCGACGCGCAGAGATTCTCGCGTTAGAGCGAGAGCCCCGGTCAGATTGATGCCGAACGAAATCGATCGGTTGGCGGTGGTGCTGGCCGGTTGCCGCGGATCGCGGTCGTGTCAGCCGTGCTATCGATTCGAGCGTGGCGCCCAGTCCTCGCTCCGCGTCCGACCGCTCCACGAGCTTCGGGCTCGCGGTCAGTCCTGCGGGCGGTCTGGTCGTACGCGCCGGTCGTGGTGACGACGGCGGCGCACTCGAGGAAGTCGTCGCGATCCGGCTCGCGGCTGCGTTCGAGCGCGGCACGGGCGATGGGCTGTTGCAGCTCGGTACTGCGGAGGTCGATACGCAGCTCCCGCCCGCGCTCGCATTCTGGCGCGACCTGTCGGGGCGCTATGTCGCCGCGGTGTGCGCCCGCGGCGCGGAGACGCACGCATCGGTACCCGCGCCCGACGAGAGTGTGCTCGCGACCATCGCGGCCAGCGCGCCGCCGATGGTGGGCGCGGAGTACCTCGATGCCACCGTGCTCGCGACCGTGTGGCGCGCGCTCGATGCGGCGTTCTCGACGGCTGTCGGTGACGGCGACGTCGCGTCGTTCCTGCACGCGCGCCACGGCGCGTGGAATCTGGTCGGGCGCGTGCATTTTAATCTCGCGGAGAACCGCGGCGACGACGCGGCGCCGTTCGCGTTCCTCGCGACGTACACGACGCGACTCACCGCGCGTGCGACCGCACAGCACGTCCCGCTGGGCCAGGCGCTCCAAGAGTACGCGGGCGCACGCGCACGCCCGCAGTTGCTCGCGCTCCTCGAGCCGGTGCGGCGCGCCGCCGAGTCCTGTCCGTGGCTCGCGGCGATGGTCGAGAACAACGAGCTGTTTCACCCGCTGCGCTGGACGCCCACCGACGCGAGGCAACTGCTGGCCGATGTCATCACGCTCGAGGCGGCCGGCGTCGTCGTCCGCATGCCCGCCGGCTGGGCGAACCGGCGGCCGCCACGGCCAGAAGCCGCGGTGACCGTGGGCGCACGAGCCCCGAGCGGGCTCGGCGGGGATGCGCTGCTCGACTTCCGCACCGCGCTCGCGCTCGAGGGCGAGCCACTGACCGAGCGCGAGATCGCGGCGCTCCTGTCGGGGAGCGACGGACTGCGGCTCCTGCGCGGGCGGTGGATCGAGCTCGATCACGAGCGGCTGCGCGAGACGATGGACCGCTTGCGCGCGATCGAGCGCGCCGCGGCGGACGGGCTCGGCTTCGCCGAAGCGATGCGGCTCGTCGCGGGCGCGCAGATCACCGACGGTGCGCCGGCAGCGTCCGCAGCGCCGCGCGTCGTCGTCGGTGCGTGGCTCGGCGAGACGCTCGCTGGATTGCGGTCGCCTACCGGCCTCGCCGCCGTGGAGCCCGGCGAGGCGCTGCACGCGGAGCTTCGGCCATATCAAGCGGTCGGCGTGCGCTGGCTGCACCTCCTCGCGGAGCTCGGCCTCGGCGCCTGTCTCGCCGACGACATGGGCCTCGGCAAGACGATGCAGATCATCGCGATGCTGCTGATCTCGCGTCGGTCGCGCGTGAAGCCGCCGCACCTCTTGGTCGCGCCCTCCTCGCTGCTCGGCAACTGGGCCGCAGAGATCGCGCGCTTCGCTCCGACGCTGCAGGTGCTCGTCGCGCATCCGTCGGCGATGACCACGGAGGTGTTGACCGCGGCTCGCGCACCCGCGCTCGGGGACGTCGATCTCGTGATCACGACCTACGGCACGCTCGCGCGCGTGATGCGTCCGGGGCCGGCCACCTGGCTCGGCGCGACCCGGTGGGGGGTCGTGATCGCCGACGAAGCCCAGGCGATCAAGAATCCCGGTACCAAGCAGAGCCGTGCGATCAAGGCGCTGACCGCGCGTGCGCGCATCGCGCTCACCGGCACGCCGATCGAGAACCAAATCGGCGATCTGTGGTCGGTGTTCGACTTCGTGAATCCGGGATTGCTCGGCACCGCCAAGCAGTTCACGCGGTACACGCGCGGACTGACAGCCGGTGGGTACGGGCCGCTACGCGAGCTGATCCGGCCGTACGTGCTGCGCCGGATGAAGACCGACCGGACCGTGATCGCGGACTTGCCCGACAAGACCGAGGTGACGGCGTATTGCAGCCTCTCGCGCAAGCAAGCCGCGCTATACGGTCAGGCCGTCGACGACCTCGCCACACGGCTCCGGTCGACTCAGGGAATCGAGCGCCGCGGTGCCGTCCTCGCGTCGCTCGTGCGGTTCAAGCAGATCTGCAACCACCCGTCGCAGTGGTTGGGTGATGGCGACTGGCGCGAGGCCGACAGCGGCAAGCTCGCCCGCGTGCGCGAGCTCGGCGACGTGATCGCGGCGAAGCAGGAGAAGCTGCTGGTGTTCACCCAATTCCGCGAGACCTGCGCGCCGCTCGTGACGTTCCTGGCGGGCGTGTTCGGGCGCCCGGGGCTCGTGCTCCACGGCGACACGCCCATCAAAGAACGCACCAACCTGGTGCGGCAGTTTCAGACCGACGACGTCGTGCCGTTCTTCGTGTTGTCACTGAAGGCCGGTGGGACCGGACTCAACTTGACCGCTGCCTCGCATGTCATCCATTTCGATCGTTGGTGGAACCCGGCCGTCGAAGACCAGGCGACCGATCGTGCGTTCCGCATCGGCCAGCGGCGCAACGTGATGGTCCACAAGCTCGTGTGTCGAGGCACGCTCGAGGAGAGGATCGACACCATGATCGCCGGCAAACGCGCCCTCTCTCGCGATCTGCTGGAAGGCACGGCGGAGGTGAAACTGACCGAGCTCGGCGACGCCGAGTTGATGAAGCTCGTGACTCTGGATCTCGAGCACGCACTCGGAGAGGATGACCGGGCATGAGCTTCTTCTCTTGGGCCCCGCGCAAGACCGCGGCCGCGCGTCGCGCCGATACCGCGCGCCACATCCGCGCCGCCACCAAGGCCGGCACGCCGTTGTCACCCGTCGCGATCGAAGGTCGCACGATCGCTCGGACCTACTGGGGCAAGGCGTGGTGCGACAACCTCGAGCGCTATCGCGACTTCGCGTACCGCCTCGAGCGTGGGCGCAGCTACGTCCGCAGTGGCTCGGTGATCGATCTACGGATCGACGCGGGGACGGTGCACGCGAAGGTCAGCGGCTCCGAGGTCTATGCGATCTCGATCGCGGTCGACGCGGTCCCGGCGGAGCACTGGCGCGCCCTCCAACGCGACTGCGCGGGTGGCATTGGCTCGCGCGTCGATCTGCTCGGCGGCAAACTCTCGGATGCGGTGATGGCGCGGCTATGCGCCGACCGGACGGGCTTGTTCCCGCCGCCGTCCGCGATCCGGTTCACGTGCAGCTGCCCGGACTACGCGATCATGTGCAAGCACGTCGCGGCCGTCATGTACGGCGTCGGCGCGCGGCTGGATCGTGCACCGGAGTTGCTGTTCACGCTCCGCGGCGTAGCGATCGACGACTTGGTCGCCGCAGCTCTCTCCGAGAGTCCGGTCACGCGCCCGACGTCGTCGCGGGTCCTCGCGTCCGACGGGCTCGCGGCGATGTTCGGCATCGAGCTCGCCGAGCCGGCCGCGGGCCGGCCAGCCGCACAGCCGAGGAAGGCGAAGGCCGCCACATCACCGAAGCCTCGCGTCGAGGCCGTGCGATCGAAGCAGCGACCACCGGTCGTCAAGAAGTCGGTGACGACGAGTCGAAGACTCCGAGCCCGCGCCGTGCGCAAATCGAAGTAAGTGGGCCGAGTCGATGGCTACGTAGCCCTCGACAGCCACGCCGAATCACGTCGAATCAGTGGCCTAGCTTCGCACGGGACGACGTGCGCATCGCGACACCACGGACGCGTCGAATGCGAACTAGCGGTGACGTCCGCCACCGCCGCCGGAGTGAGACGAGCTGCTGCTCGAGTGCGACGAACCGCCGCCGCCACTCGAGTGGTACGAACCGCCGCCGTTGCTCGAGCGGCTCGGCGCGACCGAGCGTGACGGCGAGAACGAGCCGCCATACGACCGCGCGGGAGCGCTAT
>JBDTJY010000293.1:0-9902 GCA_039935615.1 Kofleriaceae bacterium | reverse complement strand
TCGCCATGATCCGCGAGCTGCGCTGCTCCGAGCACTCGAACGGATAGTGAACGAGGTAGAGCATCGCATCGGTCAGCGCTTGCAGGTTCGTCGACGCGGTTGTGATCTCGAGGCCACCGAACTGCGGCCACACCTTGCCGGGCAGCGCGACCGGCTGTTGCATCGCGCCGCTATCGATCACGCCGTAGGTCGCGAACGCTTCGGTCGTCGCAGGCGTCCACACCGGCAAGCTGAGCTCCGCCGCATCGCTCGCATCGCCGGCCGAGCCGACGATCTGCAACCGCGCGGTGCCTGCCATCTCGGCCGACGCCGGAAACAGCACCTCGACGCGATCGTTCGCAGGGACCGAAACCTCGCGACCGGCACCGTCGGTGAGCGTGATGTTCGCGGTCCGCGCCGCGACCCGCACGGTCATCGGTGCATCGGTCTGGTTCTGCACCACGACCGGGAGCTGGAATGTATCGCCGAAGTTGAGGAACCGCGGCGGGCTCGGCCGCACCATCAGCGGCAACCGCGCGGTCAACGCGCTCTCGCCTTTGCCGAACTGCTTGTCGCCGGCGACCGCGATCGCGACGATGCGATAGCGCGTCAGGTTGTCCGGAACCTTGATCGAGACCATCGCCTTACCGTCGGCGCCGGTGTGGACCGCGGGCGAGAACGCCGCGAGCGGATTGAAGTTCGAGCGCACGGCGATCGCGGTGTGCTGCGCCGCGCCACCCGACTCCTCGTCCTTGCCGGCTTGCTTCTGCTCGCGCTCGCCGCTCTTCGACGGCGGTGCCGGTGGTGGAGGTGGTGCCGGCGAGGTCGTCGAGACCGTCTCCGGTGCTTCCATCGGGACGCCGTCCCTGTCGTCCTGCGCACCCGCGGCCGCACCCAGCGAATTTCGGAACATGCGCCCGCGACCCGGCGCGTTGTTCGCGATCGCCCCGAGGTCGGGCCGCGCGAGCTTCACGTACGCCTGCGAGTAGTGATCGGTCGTATCGCTGCTGCGCCCGCCGTAGAACGTGCCGAGCGGATCCGCGAACTGCGCGCCGGTCAGCGCCAGCACCGCTTCGTCGACGACGATCACCGCGGCTTCGGCATCGCGCACCGGTCGGCCGGCGGCGTCGCGGACCTCGACGGCGATCTGCGCCGCTTCACCGGGCGCGACCTTCGCGGCGTTCGGCGTCACCTTCACGGCGAGCGAGCGCTGCTTCGGCGGCACCGAGAGCATCAGCGTGCCCGAGCCGTACGCCGGCCGTTTCGGCAGCGTCGGATCCGGATCGCCGTGGTCATTGGCGCGCGTCGCCATGCCGACGAGGTCGACCTGGACGTAGAGGTTCGGCACCATCGCGTCGACGATCGGCACCCGGAGCGTCGTCGTCGGACCGTTCAGCGTGATCCGCTCGAGCTTGACGATGCCGCTGCGCCGCCAGGTCACGACCGCCTCGGCCGGATAGAACGGCGCCTGCACGAGCACCTCGGCGATGTCGCCGTTCGCGTACTCCTTCTTGTCGGGGATCAGCTGCACGATCTCCTGCTTGACGTCACGCGACGGTGGATGCTCGCCGCCCGAGACCCAGAACGTCAGCTTGGTCTGATTCGCGCGGCCCTGCGCGTCGACGATCGTCGCGACGACCTCGTACTCGCCGCCGGTCTTGGTCTGGAACGTACACGGCACCGGATCCTTCGCCGCGGTGACCGCGCAGGTCTGCGGGTCGACGCGCAGTTGCTTGTACTTGCCGTGCTTGTACTGGTAGTCGAGGCGCGAGGCCTTGACCTCGATCGCGGCGCCCGGTGCGGCCTTGCCGTCGAGATCGACGCCGATCACGTCGAGCGAGTACGGCTGGCCCTTCTCGACGAACGGCCGCTTCGCCTTGAGCCCGACGTACAGCGACGAGGGATGCACGATGATCGCCTGGGTCGCGCTCCAGGTCTGGCGATTGACGTCGGTCACCGACGCGTTCGCGACCACCGACATCGGCAGCGCCGGATTGAGCGACAAGAAATCGAGGTGCATCACGTGCGCGCCGGTCGCGTCGGTCTTGCCGGCGAGCGACCACGTCTTCGGCGGCTTGTAGCTCGAGCCGTCGTCGTCGAACCAGCGGCGATAGCCCCACCACGGTTGCCACTCGCCGAAGATGAAGTCGTCGCGATTCGGCGGCGTGAAGTTGGTCTGCTGCGACGTCACGTACCAGGTCGTCGCGGCGCCGGGCAGCGGACCGCCGCTGAAGTACTTCGCGTCGACCGTGAGATCTGCCGACGTCCCGACGAGGAACGGGCCCTGGTTCGCGTGCGCGGCGACCTCGAACTCGGGGCGCCGGAATTCTTCGACCTGAAACGGATGGTAGTAGGTCCCGGCCATCCGGCCGACGGTCGTGAATTCGATGTGCGCACCGCCGAGGTTCGGCGTCTTCGGCAACGTGAACTTCGTATCGAATCCGCCGATCGCGCTGACCGGCGCCGAGCCGACCGCGATCTGGTTGTTGCGCGAATCCATCACCTTGTAGCTCACCGACGTCACGGCGCCGCCGAGGCCGCCGACGTCGCCGTGCTTTGCCTGATCGACGGTACGCAACCAGCCCTTGACGGTGACGTCCTCGCCGGGTTTGTACATGCGGCGATCGTCGGTGACGTACCAGACCAGCTGCTTGCCGCGCTCTTGCTTGGTCCAGCCGCCGTTCGAGCTCCACCAACCTTCGTACTCGGTGAGAAACGCGGTGTCGCCGCCACGATGCGCGACGAGGAAGTTCGTCCCTTTGAGCGATCGCGTGCCGAGCGGGATCGTGGCCATGCCCTTGTCGTCGGTCTTCGCCTTCTCGCCGTACGGCCGGATCTCGAGATCGACGTTCGCCGCGGGCTTGCCGGTCGCGAGGTCGGTCGCGAGCGCGACGAGGTTTTCGCTATCGACGAACGCGTCGAGCCCGAGCTTGGTCGCCTGCACCCACGCGATCATCCGCGGCGGATCGTAGTGCTGGGTCCACGGCGACGGCTCGACGACGGCGATCACGTTGCCGAACCCGGTCTTCGCGAGCGCCGGCGCGAGATCGATCGAGGTCTCGACGAGCTTGTTGTGGCCCGCCGACGTCTTGATCGTCTGATCGTAGACCGCCACGCCGGGCATCCGCGGCTTGTGATCGTGGTTCCACTGGTTCTGCATGTACACGCCGAACGCGTCGATGTCGTTCGGCTCGACGCGGAACAGCTTGACCTTCAGGTTCGGATAGTTCGTCGTGAAGAAGTCGAGCGTCGGCTGCTTCGCCGCCGGATCGAGCACGACCATGCCCTGCGGTCCGAAGAACGTCGGCTGCGGATCGCCGATCTGAAACTCGACCGGCTCGTCCTTGTCGAGCTGCTGCCCGAACTCGTCGAGCACGGTGTGCGAGACCGTCACGGTGTACGTGGTCTGCGCGTCGGTGAGGCCGTTGATGTCGAGCATCCCGCCGCTCTGCACGATCTTCGCGTCGGGGATCGCCGGCGAGATCGTGAGCTCGGCGTCGTCCCACTTGTCGACGTCGAGCGGGTTGTTGAAGCGAATGTAGAGCCCGCTGCCCGGGATGCACGCGCCGCAGCCCGTCGTATCGATGCGCAGCGGCGGGAACGTGCGAAACGCGGTGCGCTGCGCCGCCGGGGTCTTGTTCGGACCTTCGGCCGACGGCGTGCCCGCGGCGAATTCGATGTCGACCTCGGTGTCCTTCGCGAACGGCGCGGTCGCGCGAAACGCGAGCCAGCGGCCGTCCTGCTCGTTCTTGATCGCGCCGTCGATCATCGAGACCAGCGTCTTGTCCTCGAGCGACGCCTTGTCGGCGAGCTCGATCGCGACCGGCTTGCCGCCGGCGGTGACCACGATGTGCGAGAGCACCGCGGCCGGATCGATCTTCTGATCGAACATCGCGAACATCGGCACGTCGAGGTGCTGCGGTCCGCCGCCCGGATAGCTGGTCACCAGCGTCGGTGCCGGCGTCTCGAACGTGAACGCGACGCCGGTCTTCAGCACGCCGCCGTTCGCCGACTTCGTCCCGGCCGGGACCTCGACCTTGTAGGTCGTCGCCTGCGGGAATCGCACGTCCGGATCGAACAGGATCGTGCGCGTACCGATCCAGCGCCACCTGCCCTTCGGCGTCGGCGTCAGCTTCACGGGCTGCACGCTCGCCGCGTCGTCTTGCGACGTCACCGCGACCATCGGTTGATCGAACGTGATCGACAGCTCGGGTGCGAGCGGCACCTTGCCCTCGGGCATGTAGCGCAGGACGTGGAGGTCCTTGCCGTGATCGTTCGCGGCGGGCGGCAACAGCGTCGACGCCGGCGCCGGAAAGCTCGCTTTGATGATCTGCCCGGTGCGCGGCACCGGAGTGCTGCGCGGCCGCAGCGCGAAGGCTTGCTGATCCTGCGCGTCGCTCTGGAGCGGATGCGCGCGTGTCAGCAGTTGCTCGGCCTCGGTGTCGGGGATCGACTTCGCGGGCGCGAGCTTGCTGTGATCGATCGCGGGCGGTCCCTGTTTACCGTCGGAGACCCGCATGTCGAGGCCGTCGGGCAGATCCTTCTGCTGGACCAGCACGCGGTCCGAGATCGGGCTCGGCTTAGGAACCACCGGCGTCGAGGTCTTGCCGCCACACGAGCTCGTAACAAAGGCCGCCAGCGTCAGCGCGGCGACCGGGCGAGTCTTCACGGAATGCGTCACGAAAGATCCTCCAGCGAGACGTACAGACGCACCAACCCGGGTTTCGGGTTGGTCGAATTGCGCCAGGGTCGCGTGTCGTCCCGCCTCGATCAACGCCGCAAGGCCGCGATCTCCAAGCCCAAGGTTCGAGCCCTTTCGGTTGTCAGGCGCGCCGGACCCACAGACACAGCCGATCCTGACGTGCGAGCTCGTCGTGCGCGAGCTCGAACCCCGGCGGCACCTGGCCGCCAAAGCCATGATAGGTGACGAGCCGGGTGCCTATGCGGGTGCCGGCGAGGCGCGTCCGGGTGCGCTCGATGTCGAGCAGGAACCGATCGTGGGCGGCGGCGTTCGTGCGGATGCCGAGCCGCGCCTCCGCGAACGGATTGAACATGTAGATCGCCGCGAAGCCGCTCCAGTCGAGCTCGGTCGCATCGGCGTGCAGGAACCGCACGGCGTCGCCGACCCCGAGCCGGCGGGCCGCGGCCTCGGCGACCCGGATCATCGGCGCCTCGGTCTCGACGCCGACCCAGGTCGCGCGGGTCGTCAACGCGCCGACGAGGCACAGCTTGCCGACGCCCGACCCGACGTCGAGCACGCAGTCGCCCGGCTCCGGTGCGAGGAGTGCGCACGCGCGGAGGGCGACCTCGACCGGCGTCCAGTGATTGTAGGAACGAAACCGGTGGCCGGTCGGATACAGCGTATCGAAGTACGTGTCGGTGATCGCGACCTGACTGCGCAGCGCGATCGCGATCGCGTGTTCCTCGGTCGCCACGCCCCATCCTAGCTCGGCGCGCGGGGTTGGTTGAAACACTTGCCGATTGGTTCTGGCAACATTATTGTTCAATACATAATGTTGTTTCTAGATCGCCGGCGCGAGCTCGCCGTACTCCGTTCGCTGCCCCACGATGGTGGGTTCGCGGTCGTCTGGGGCCGGCGCAGGCTCGGCAAGACCCGACTTCTGCTCGAGTGGTGCGAACGTGAAGCTGGCGTGTACACGGTTGCTGATCAGTCTGGTCCTGACGTCCAACGCGCATACTTCGCTCGCGCGATCAGCGAGGCACTCCCCACGTTCGCGGACGTGACGTACCCCGACTGGGGGAGCCTATTCGCGCGGCTCGCAAGCGACGCGCTCGCCCGTGGATTCAAGGGTCCGATCGTCATCGACGAGCTACCGTTCCTCGTCGCGACTTCGCCGGAGCTGCCGAGTGTGCTTCAACGATGGATCGATCACGATGCGAAACGCGCGGGTCTCCGCGTCGCGGTCGCCGGCTCGAGCCAGCGCATGATGCAAGGGCTGGTGCTCTCTCACGACGCACCGCTGTTCGGACGCGCACACGTCTTGCTCGATCTCGGCGGGCTGCCGGCGGGCGAGCTCGTGAATGCGTTCGGCACGTTGTCACCGCACGCGCTCGTCGAGCATTGGACCGCGTGGGGGGGAGTCCCCCGCTACTGGGAGCTCGCGGCAGCCCGCAAGGGCTCCGTCGTCGATCGCGTGGTGGCACTGGTCCTCGATCACCTTGGCCCGTTGTTTTCGGAGCCCGAGCGCCTGTTGCTCGAAGAGACGCCTTCAGCGATCGAGCTACGGCCGCTGCTCGATGCGATCGGAGGCGGCGCGCACCGGCTCTCGGAGATCGCCGGCCGACTCGGGCGTCCAGCGACGTCGCTCGCGCATGCTCTCCGCCGCTTGATCGACATGGGGCTCGTCCGGCGCGAAGCACCGTACGGTGAGCCGGCGCGTGGAGGGAAGCGGAGCTTGTACAAGATCGACGACCCGTTCCTACGTCTGTGGTTCCGCGTCGTCGCGCCGAATCGCGCGGCACTGATCGCCGGCACGGCAGCAACGCGCCAAAAGACGCTCGAGGCACACTGGCCGGCACTGACGAGCCTCGCGTGGGAAGATCTCTGCCGTTCCACGATTCCCACACTCCGCGGTCCGCTCGCCAAGTTGGGGCCGTGGCAACCAGCATCACGCTACTGGCATGGGGCCGAGCCCGAATGGGATCTGGTCGCCTCGGACATTTCCGGTACGCGGATTCTCCTCGGCGAATCGTGGCTCGCCGCGCGCTCCATGTCGTCGGCTACGCTCGCGATCGAAGCGCATCGCCTTCGCGATCGCCCAGCACCGCCCACCGCCGCTGGTCGTGATGTCGTACGTGCCCTGTTCGTGCCGGCGATCGCAGCCAGTGCGCCGAGGGTGATCGACGGCGTTCACCTCGTCACGCTCGAGGAGCTGGTCGTGACCAGGACGAGAGCGAGCGGTCGGTAAGCTCGTGTACATTCCGCGCCATGTCTGACGCAGCGAAGCCGACCACCGGTTCCGTCGAGCCCTACATCCCGGCGAGCATGAACCTGCCGGAGCTCACGGTCGGCGTCATCCTCCTCGGTTGCGTCCTGTCCGTCATCCTCGCCGGTGCGAACGCCTATCTCGGCATGTTCGCCGGCATGACGGTCTCGGCCTCGGTCCCCGCGGCCGTGATCTCGATGGCGATCTTTCGGCTGATCCGCCGCGGCAACATCCTCCAGAACAACGCGGTGCAGACCGCCGCCGCCTCCGGGGAGGGGCTCGCCGCCGGCGTCATCTTCACGTTGCCCGCGCTGATCCTGCTCCACACCTGGACCTCGTTCTCCTATCTCGAGACCACGTTGATCGCCGGCTTCGGTGGCCTGCTCGGCGTGCTGTTCACGATCCCGCTACGCCGCGCGCTGATCATCGATCAGCCGCTGCAATTTCCCGAGGGTGTCGCCACCGCCGAGGTGCTGAAGGTCGGCGCCGAAGGTGGAGGCGGGGTCGGCATCCTCGTCCTCACCGCGGTGGTCGGCGCGATCATCAAGGTCGGCATGACCGGCCTCAAGCTGTGGTCCGAGATCGTGCAGTTCGGTGGCTGGCTGACCGGTGGCAAGGCCGTGGCGGCGACCAAGACCGCGGCCGCCACGAAGGCCGGCGCACCGTTCTACGTCGGCATCAACGCCTCGCCGGCCCTCCTCTCGGTCGGCTACATCGTCGGCTTCAACGTCGCCGCCGTGATCTTCGCCGGCGCAGCGCTCAATCGCTGGATCGCGGTGCCGCTGTTCTCGATGTTCGGCGACGCCGCGAGTGTCGTCACCGATCCGGCGACCCACGTGACCCTCGCCGACAAGCTCTCCGGTCTCAACGCGCTCGACGCCGCCGAGCTGATCCACGGCTCGGTCACGCGCTATCTCGGGGTCGGCGGCATGCTCGTCGGTGGCGTGTGGTCGCTGTACAAGCTCCGCAGGTCGCTGCTCAGTGGCATCACCGCCGGTCTCGACGCCTACAAGAAGGGCAAGTCCGGCTCCGGCTCGATCCCGCGCACCGAGCGCGACATGCCGATGAACATCATCCTGATCCTGATCGCCGTGTCGGTGATTCCGCTGTTCTTCATCTTCAATCACTTCGTCCATTCGATCGCGATCAGCGCGGTGATGGCGGTCCTCATGATCGTCGCCGGGTTCCTGTTCTCGGCGGTCGCGTCGTACATGGCCGGCCTCGTCGGCTCGTCGAACAACCCGGTCTCCGGGATCACGATCTCGACGATCCTGGTCGCGTCCGTGCTGCTCCTCATCATGGGCCTCAGTGGCGAGCCGACCCTCGACTTCTCGAAGCTCGACGCGCAGTGGTTGCTCGCCGTCGTCAAGAGTCATGCACCGGTGCCGACGGTCAGTAATGGCGCGGGACCGGTCGCCGCGATCCTGATCGGCGGCGTCGTGTGCTGCGCCGCGGCGATCGGCGGCGACAACATGCAAGACCTCAAGTGTGGTCAGCTCGTCGGCTCGACGCCATGGAAGCAGCAGGTCATGCAGATCCTCGGCGTGGCCGTCGCGGCGCTCGCGATGGCGCCCGTCTTGAACCTCCTCAACAATGCCTACGGCATCGGCAGCGTCAGCTTGCCCGCGCCGCAAGCGAACCTCATGGGCACGGTCGCGCAGGGCGTGTTCCTCGGCGGGCTGCCGTGGGACATCATCGGCATCGGTGCCGGCATCGCGGTCGCCGTCATCATCCTCGACTCCTATCTCGAGCACCGTAATTCGCCGACGCGCGTTCCCGTCATGGCCTTTGCGGTCGGCGTCTACCTCCCGTTCCACCTCAATGTGCCGATCTTCATCGGTGGCATCATCGCGTACTTCGTCTCGCGCGCCCTCGACAAGGCCAAGGCGACCCCCGCGCGCCGCACGGTGGTCGAGCGGATGGGGCTCCTGGCTGCTGCCGGGTTCATCACAGGTGAGGCGCTGATCGGCATCGGTCTCGCGATCCCGGTCGCGGCTCGCCACGATGAGAACGCCGTCGCCATCCTGCGTCACTTCCACTGGAATGACGTTCTAACCGGATGTTCCGAGGCTGCGGCCTGTCACGACGGCACGTACAGTGCGCTCTGGATCCCGTCGCTGTTCCTCGTCGCGACGGTGATGTTCATGCTCTACAAGCTCGCACTTCGCCCCGACAAACCCAGCACACACTCACCGACCCTGTGACCGAGGCCGCTCTAATCCGCCGCAGATAGATTCTGACATTTTCGGCCAGGCCCAACTTCGGGTTACCATTCCGAATATGCGGGGAACGATCCTCTCGGCGATCATCTTCACCGGTGCGCTCGTTGCGTGCGGTGGCAGCCATAATGGCGCAAGCGTCTGCGACAACGTCGTGCCGGCACCAGCTGCCTGCATGCAGGCGTGCGATCCACAACCTGGTGCACCGAACACCTGTCCCGGCGGCTATCACTGCACGCCCGACGGTCACTGCGACGCCGTGTGCACGCCGAGCGGCAATGAATGCGGCGACGGCTTCATGTGCACCGCCGACGGGCAGTGCTTGCAGAACGGTGCTTGCGAAGGCATCGCTTGCAACATCGTCAAGTGCGAAGACATGGGCATGCCCGCGACCACGATCAGTGGAACGGTGTTCGCGCCGAACGGCACGCTGCCGTTGTTCGGCGTGCAAGTCTACGTTCCCGTGCACGACGTCGGCGCGCTGCCGGATGGTGCAGTATGCGGGAAGTGTGCAGACACGCCGCTCGGCGATCCGATCGCGAGCGCGGTCACGGATGAAGCCGGAAATTTCAACATCCTCGACGTGCCATCGGGAACGGATATCCCGGTCGTGATCGTGAGCGGCAAGTGGCGCCGCATCATCAAGGTCTCGACGGTGCCGCAGTGCACGACGACGACACTCACCGCCGCCGACACTTCGTTGCCGAAGTCGATGACCGACATGACGCCGAACACGATCTCGGTGAACATGCCGAAG
>JBDTJY010000292.1:0-9340 GCA_039935615.1 Kofleriaceae bacterium | reverse complement strand
CCGGGTCGGTTTGCAGAGGCGATCGGAAATTTCGGGCGAAAGCGAATGCGCGTCGTGGTCTGAGATAGGATCGATCCCGATGGCGAGCTCGAAGAAGAAAAAGTCTCCGAAGAAGCCCGCGGCCAAGCACAAGGCTGCTTCCAAACCAAAGACCAAGGTCAAGGCGAAGGCCAAGCCGGCGGCGAAGAAGAAAGCCGCGCCGAAGAAAAAGGTCGTCGCGAAAAAACCGGCCCCAACCAAAAAAGCGAAAGCGAAGACGAAGGACGGCCCGACGCATGGCGATGCGTGGGGCAATGCCTCGCTCGCGCCGAAGGTCGCGGCGAAGACGCCGAAGACCACGATCCTCGAACCGTCGACGATGCCGTCGCTCGCGCTGCACGATCACGAGGGCGGCTTGATCTCGCCGGTCGACGAGGAAGAACAGCTCGCCGAGCGGATCCACGGCGGCGAAGAAGCCGTGAAGAACGAGGACGCCGACGATTCCGGATCGCCGCGCCTCGATGATCGCGAAGACGGCGACAGCGACGAGTAAGCGGCACCGCGCTCAGCGGTGCCGTCAGCGATGGTTATAGTCGTAGTCGCTGGCGTGGCCGGCGTCGAGCTTGACGCGAGGCCGCGCTCCGACGGCAGCGTCCTTCGGCGCCGCGCCCGCGTCGATCACGATCGTCGCCGCGTCGATCCCGACCGCGATCGGCGCGGCATCGACCGGCACGGTCACCATCCGGATCGCATCGGCGGGCGCGACCGCCGCGTCGCCGCTATGCACCGTGTTCGCTGATTCGTGATGACCGCCGAACATCGTCGCGAGCACGATGCCACCGGCGACCCCGAGGATCAGGATCGCGGCGATGCCGTAGCGCGGCCGAGACATCGTCGACACGGTATCGAATGCGGTCGCGCTGCCGTGCAGCGTCGTGACCGGCGGCGTCGTGATCGCGCTCTGCCGCGCTACCGCGGCCATCTCGCCGCTCTGCGACGGCGTGCCGACCACTCCGACGATCACGCCCGGCGTCGCGTAGATCGACGCCACGGTCGCGGACCCGGGCGGATGATCGCCCGCGAGCATGGGCGGAATCGTATCGACCGCGTGGTTGTCGCCGGTGATCACCGATGCCGCGCGTACGACATCGGTCATCGTCTGAAACCGGTCCTCGGGCTTCTTCGCGAGGCAGCGCATCACGAGCGCGTCGATCTCGGGCGCGAGGTTCGCGACGAACTGCACCGGGTGCGGCGGCTCCTCCTGGATCTGCGCGACGATCATGTCGCCCTGGGTCTGCGCGATGAACGGCGGGCGGCCGCACAGCAGATGAAACAACACGCAGCCGAGCGCGTAGATATCGGTGCGGTGATCGATGTTGCCGCCGCGACACTGCTCCGGCGACATGTACGCCGGCGTGCCCATGATCGTGCCGTCCACCGTCGGCTGATACGTCGCGTCGGGATCGCGATCGATCAGCTTGGCGATGCCGAAATCGAGGATCTTGACGCGCTCTCCACCCGGCACCGCTGGATCGACGACGACGAAGATATTGTCGGGCTTGAGATCGCGGTGGATGATGCCGCGCCCGTGTGCCGCCGCCATCGCGAGCGCCGCCATCCGGACCAGCCGCATCGCCTGGAGCGGTGCCATCTGCGACAGGCCGAGCCGCTGGGTCAGCGTCGAGCCCGACAGCAGCTCCATCACGATGTACGCGTCGCCGTGATGCCAGCCGAAATCGAGCACCGTGATGATGCCGGGGTCGCGGATCCGCGTCGCCGCGCGCGCCTCGTCGAAGAACCGCTGGACGATCTTCGGCTGGCTCGACATCCCCGGCTGGAGCACCTTGATCGCGGCGCGACTGCCGAGCAGCCTGTGCTCCGCGAGCCACACCGTGCCCATGCCGCCCGCGCCCAGCTTCGCGACGACGCGATAGCTGCCGAGCTCCTCACCGATCACCGGCTCACCACACGAAGAAGTCTATACCGGCCTCGAACAGGCTGACGAACCGTTCTGAGGTACGGACCAGTTGGTAGTGGAGCCCGACGTGCAGGCGGTCGAAGGTGAACGTCGGTGACAGCCGCACGCATCCCCAGCCATGATTGCCCGAGGCGCTGCCATAGCTGTCGTCGATCGCGTCCAGCCCGGCGCCCAGCCCGCCGGCGGCGAGGAGCCGGTCCGTGATCGGGTAGGCGTACTCGAGGGTGCCGCCGATCGCGTAGGTCTTGAGGGTCTGGTCCTGGCCGCCGGGGCTCGTGTTCGAGTACGCGAGCTGCGGCACCACGCGAAGCATGCCGTCGCCGAGCGGCGCGGCATCGAGCACGATGCGCACGCCGTTGATCCAATCGGTGTCGGTGTCGGACCCGGTGAAGATGCCGAGCGCGATGTGGTGACTCACCACGGGTCGTGCCGCCGGCACCACGACGACCTTCTCGATCGGCTTGTCGATCAACGGCGGAGCAGCGACGTCGTCGACCTTCTCGAGCTCGGGCACGTCGACGTGGAGATGCTGTCCCTCGACGAGGACGATCTGCGACGACCACGGCTTGGCCCCCGGTGCCGACGCCGTCATCTCGTAGGTTCGCGGATCGATCGGGAGCTCGTGGTCCCATTCGGCGACCGGCACGTCGCTGCCATCGCGCTGAACGACGAGTCCCGGGATGCGCTTCACGGCGAGCGTGAGGTAGGGCAGCCGCGCCTCGAGTGCCTTCGCGCGGCGCTCGGCGGTCGCGCCGCGATCGTCCTTGACCTTCGCGGCGAGATCGCGCGCGTCGATGAACACGTTCCACGCGGACGCCACGCGCTTGCGCTGCTCCTCGCACTCGCCGAGGTTGAGCAGCGTACCTACACGCGGCTCGAGCTCCTCGCTGCTGCGAAAGGCCTCGCACGCCTTGTCGACCTGTTTGTTCGCGAGGGCGGTGCGGCCATCTTGGAACAGCTTTTCGGCCGCGGGGTTCGCGGCTACAGCCCGAGCTGCAAATACCAGAGCGATCGTCAGGGTCCAGCGAGCCACGGGTCTATCGGAGAGCATATGATCGAAGGCTCACGTGCGTCCGACTCGTCCTCCCTATACAGACACGGCGATCCGCAACGTGCTCGATACCCGTGCCGTCCGGTCGGTCTATCAGCCGGTCGTAAACCTCCGGACCCACGAGATCTTCGCGTACGAGGCGCTGGCTCGACCGACCAGCCCCGAGTTTCAGGGGCCTCTCGATCTGTTCGCGGCGGCGGTCGAGCACAACTGCACCGGCGAGCTCGGTCGCATGTTGCGCGAGATGGCGATCGCGGACGTGCCGAACCACAAGTTGTTCGTCAACATCCATCCGGCCGAGCTCAACGAGAAGTGGCTGGTCCAGCCGAACGATCCGATCTTCCGGCACAACGAAGAGCTCTATTTGGAGATCACCGAGAGCATCCCGCTCTCGCACTTCCACCTGTGCCAGAGCATCTTGTCGGAGGTGCGCGATCGCGGCGTCCACCTCGTCGTCGACGATCTCGGCGCCGGCTACTCGAACCTCAAGTACATCGCGGATCTTCACCCGCGCGTCGTCAAGCTCGATCGAGGGCTGATCGAGGGGCTGCGCGTCGGCACGCGGCTGTTCAAGCTCGTCAGCGCGATCGTCGTGCTGTGCCGCGAGCTCGGGGCGATGGTCGTCGCGGAGGGCATCGAGACCGTCGACGAATTGCAGGCCGCGATCGCGGCCGGTGCGCAGTTCGGTCAGGGCTACTTGCTCGCGCGTCCCGCGTTCCCGTTGCCCGAGGTGACGTGGCCGCAGATGGGAGAGGACGAGCCGACCGGTCCGGTGACGGCGCGGAAGAAACAACCGACGCTGCGGCCGCGCACGACGACGAAGAATCCGAAGAAGCGCTAGGCGCAATGCCGATCGGCATTGGCGCTAGGCGCTACAACTGCGCGAACAGGCCCCGCGCGCGGGCGACCTCGACGAGCGTCCACAGCGGTCGCAACGCGTTGCGCGGCGTCGTCATGAACCGCTGGGTGTGGAACATGTTGTAGAGCAGCCGCCGGCCATCGACGCGCTCGGCCAGCGTCAACACCGCGTTGCCGAACACGCGATGATCGGCCTTCGCGATCAGGCCGTGTCCTACGATCACGTCGTTCGGAAACGGCTGCGTCCACTCGAGGACGCGCATCGGATGATCGGGCGCGAGGTCGAGAAAGCCCGCCCGCCGCACCGGATCGCCCGCCGCCGGTTGTTCCGCGTAGGTCGCGCCGAGCGCCGCGCGCCCCGAGACCACCGCGCGCACGACCTCGGCATGCGAGCCGAGGAACAACTCTTCGCCGAACAGCTCACTCGAATCGATGCCGTTCGCCGCGAGATGGATCCGCGGCACGAGATAGCCCGAGGCCGAGGCCGGATCGACCCACGCGACGGTGCGCCCGCGCAGCGCCTCGAGGTCGTGCGCCGGCCCCGCCGCGTCGACGAACAGCGCCGCGCAGTAGTCGTTGCGATCGTTGCGCACCGCCGAGAGCAACGGCTGCAACTGGATCCGTTCGCTCGTCAGCACCATCAGCGCGGGCGACATCCACGCGTACTGCACGCGATCGCGCTCGAGCAGCTGCGCGAGCGCGGCGTACGATGCCGGCAGGATCCCGACGACCTCCGTATGCAACTGCGCGGCTAGCGCGGCGCACAGCGAGTCCATCGCGACGCGGCGATCGCCCGGCAGCGACGAAGGGACCACGGCGAACGTGATCGCAGACACGCCGCGGAGTGTATCAGGCCGTGAAGCGCCAGCGAGCGCGGGTCCTCGATCCGAGACCGAGGTCGGTGTCGCCGGCGATCGCGATCACCCGGGCGTTGCTCTGACCGTGCAAGCGCGTGCCGTTGCGACTGGCCGTGTCGATCACCAAGAACGCGTCCTCGACGTCGAGCAACAGCGCGTGGACCCGCGACAGCGACGGATCGTCGAGCAGGCCGGCGCCGTCGCAGCGCGCGTAGCGACCGACCAGCACGCCGTCGCGCAGCGCGGCTTGACCGAGCGTGAGCGTGCCGCGATGCTGGGTCCCGATCAGCTCGAGCGTGCCGATGCCGGAGCCCGGCATCACGAGACTATCGCCGGTATCGCGAGGACCCGCGGTCCGCATGATCATGCTGACGTGCGTGTTCGCACTCTGAAACCCACGCGCCTCGATCCGCGGCATCGAGGCCTCGGGGACGTTCGCGAGCTCGTCGAAATACACGCGCTCGGGGATCATCTCCCACGCGTCGTTGCCGCACTCCGGCCAATCCGACGGCGCGCCGAGCGGCAGAATGAACAGCGCGAAGCCACCGACTCGCAACATCGCCGGGCCTTCGCAGCGCATCCCGCGGAGCGGCTTGCCGTGCTCGTCGCGATAGCCGGTCTGCGTGCGGAGATCGAGCGCGCGATAGCGAACCTGCGTCGAGTCGCGCGACCAACTGCGCACCGGATCGAGGACGATCGCGAGGTGGCGCAACGCGAGGTCATCGCTGCCTTGCAGGAACAAGTCGCACGCGTCGTGACGACCGACCAGCGCGGCGGTGTAGCGCGCGACGCGCGCCATCAGCGTGCACATTCCCGCCGGGCGACCGGTGCGCTCGTCGACCGCGATCACCGCGACGCCGGGCTCGTCGACCGCGCGGCACTGCGGCGCGAACTGCGCGTACGCCTGGTGAAACAGCGCGCGAAAATCGCGAGCTCCGGTGAAGGCGTCGACCCGGGGCGCCGGGCGCAGCACGGTCGCGCGGTTCTCACCGGCACCGCGCACTTGCCCCGCCCACAGGTCAAATCCCACCGTCTTCACAGGAATAGCCTAGGTCGAAGCTACCAGGTTGTCAGTCGCCGATGGGGTAACTTCGGAACGTGAGCGATCATCCCACCGACTTCGTCGGCAATGTCCACGAAGCCATCTCCTCCTCGATCAAGGCCAAGCTCCCCGACGCGACCGTGGAGTCGTCAGGTAGTGGCGGTCACTACAGTATCGCCGTGGTCTCGACGGCGTTTACCGGCAAGAGCCTGCTCGAGCAGCAGCGGCTCGTCCTCGGCTCGATCAAACATTTGCTGAACGGCAACTCGCCACCGATCCATGCCGTCGACAACTTGATCACCAAAACGCCCAGCTAGGGCGTCTCCGTCGTGATCACGCAGGTCCTGTGAGACCAAAGGGCCGGGTAGCGATACCCGATTCTATTTTTAGGCATCATACGAGGCGTGAAATGGTTTCGTGCGGCGGCGGCGGCGATCGGCGCGTGGATCATCTACCGCCTGATCTGGCTGTTCGGCCGCACCTACCGCCGCGCCGACATCGCGTGGCTGTTGGGCCCGACCGGAGGCCCGGTGATCGGCTCGACCGCATACGACGAAGTCGCCGCGCGCGAGGGCCTGTCGATCGAGCGTCATGCCAAGCACGCCGGCCTGGTCCCGGATTGGCGCGAGCTCGCCGGTGAAGGCTTCGAGGCAGACCGGGTCGACGCGAAGATCCGCGACTTCTACGAGCACACCGCCGAGTTCGCGATGGACGTGTGGTCGCGCACGTACTTTCCGGCGAGCCTCGCGCTCGCGCTGCTCGTCACCACGATCAGCCGGCAGGTCAATCAGCTCAACTTTCCGCTGTCGCCGCTCGAGACCGCGCTCGGCATGACGAGCGAGATCATCGCGCTGCGCACGCCCGACGGTGCGATCAAATACACCGGCTGGTTTCGCACGTTGACCAACGAGGCCGATCGCGCGATCTACACCGGCTTCTACATGACCCAGCACGTGCCCGAGGAGCAAGCCGCGTGCGTCAAGGTCGTGTTCCCGATGCCGAACGGCAACGCGACCGTGGTGTTGCGGCCGAAACTCGGCGCCGGCGGCGCGCTCGAGCTCGACAGCGGCGGCGGCACGTTCGGAGGCGCCGGGTTCTATCGCGTTCAGGTCCGTGACGCCGATCGCGTGAGGGTGTGGCGGATCCGGACGCTGAAGGAACACTTTCGCGTCTACGTCGATGCCAAGGGCGCGCTGCGCTGCGACCACGCCGTGAGGTTTCTCGGGCTCCCGGTGCTGCGACTGCACTACAAGATGTTCCGGAGTTGACGGAGCGGGGTGCGCCCCACATGCTCGGGCGAATGGCTCCTCGTGCGGTGGCACTCGTCGTCTTGCTCGCAGCGGCGGCGACCTTCTCGCGGACGGCGGCCGCGCAACCCGGTCCGGACTCGCCGCCGCCCGCCCCGCTGACGATCACCGACGATCATCCGAAGGTCGAGCTCGTGACGATGGGCATCGGCGCGCTGATGTGGGAGCGCCACGGTCACATCGCGATGTGCGTGACCCAGAACGGGCTGCGTTCGAGCCTGATGCGGCCCGAGCCCGGCGACGGTTGCTACAACTATGGCATCGCGGACTTCCACCACCCGGTGGACATGGCGTGGGGGTTCTTTCGCGGCACGCATAGCTTCTGGGTCGGCAAGGACCTGCCCGGCAACATGCTCGAGATCTATCAATACTTCGATCGCACGATCTGGGTCCAACCGCTCCCGTTCGATGCCGCGCAGAAGACCAAGGTGATCGCGAAGCTCGAGGACGACATCCTCGAGGAGCATCGCCACTACGCGTACGACCACTTCGCGGACAACTGCACCACGCGGATCCGCGACATCATCGACAACGTCACCGATCACGCGCTGTCGAAGATGACCGACCTGCCCGGCGACAAGACGTTCCGCGACTACGCGCGCGACGGCTTCTACGGCATGAAGGTTCCGCTGTTGATCACCGACATCGCGATGGGGCGCTCGACCGATCGCGTGCCGACCTACTGGGAGCGCATGTTCTTGCCGCAGTACCTGCGCGAAGCCGTGCAGACCAAGTGGGGCATCAAGCCGTACATGGTCAACGAGCGCAAGGAGTGCCGGCAGCTCGAGCACGACGCCGCGAAGTCGGGAGACGCCGATGCGTCGTGCGTCGCGCGCGGGATTCCGACCGCCAAGAATCAAGACAGTGGCCGGTGGCTGTTCGCGCTCGTGATCCTCGTCCTGACCGCGCCGGTGGTGTTGGCGTACCGGTTCGGCAAGCTGCGGCGCACCGGGCTCGCGATCTCGATCATTCCGTACTGGCTGCTCGGCGCGGTGCTGACGCTGCTCGCGGTGATCAGCCCGCTGCCCTACATCCACTGGAACGAGACCGTGCTCGTGTGGTTCCCGCTCGACATCGCGATCCTGTTCCTGTCGCCCGAGCGCAAGGTGAAGTACGCGAAGGGTCGCGTCGCGATGCTCGCGCTGATCGCGGTGCTGATGCTGATCAACGTGCTGCACCAACCGCTGTGGGCACCGCTGCTGTGGCCGTTGATCCCGATGGCGACCGTCGCGTTCTGGAGGCCTGCCAAGTGACGTCGAACGTCGCGAAGTGCCTGCTGATCTCGAAGGTGCTCGTCGCCGACGGCATGGTGACCGAGGACGAGCGCGCGTTTCTCGACGAGCTGATGACCAAGCTCGGCCTCGACGCCGACGAGAAGCACAGCGTCGTCGAGCTCCAGGGTTGGGACGAAGCCGAGGGCATCGTCAACCAGCTCCCGCTCGAGGCCAAGCTCGAGCTGGTCGAGCTGCTGGTCGATGCCGCGTCGGCGGACGGCCACCTGTCGCCGAACGAGATGGCAACGATCAAGAGCGTCGAGCAAGCGCTCGGGATCAAGTAGTGCTCGCGGCGGCGCTCGCGCAGATCGAAGAGCTCTCGAAGCACCGCGCCGCGCACGATGCGGCGAAGCAGCTCGCGCCGGCGGTGGTCGGCATCCTGCGCGAGCACCGGTTTCACAACAGCCTGCTACCTCACCTGCTCGGCGGCGCCGAGCTCGAGCCCGCCGAGTACATCCAGGTGCTCGAAGCGCTCGCCCGCGGCGACTCGGCGACCGGCTGGGTGACGATGACATCGTCGACCTCCGCGATGCTCGGCGCGTATCTGCCACGCGCGACCGCGAGCCTGTTGTGGGGCAACGCCGCGCCGATGCTCGCCGGCGTGTTCGCGCCCGGCGGTCAGCTCGTCGCCGGTGTGTTGAACGGCCGGTGGTCGTGGGCGTCGGGTTCGCGCCACGCCGATTGGTTTGCGGTCGGTGCGATCTTCGAGCAGCGCCACGTCGTGTGCTTCGTGCCGAGCTCGAGCGTCCGCATCGTCGACAACTGGGACACGCTCGGGCTCGCCGGCACCGGCAGCCACGACATCGTGATCGACAACGCGCGGATCGCAGCCGACCACACGTGCTCGCTGTTCGGCGCGCCGTCATCGGCGGGGGCGCCGTGGCCGGGCACGCCGCTGTATCGCGTGCCGGTGTTCGGCCTGCTCGCGGTCGGCATCGCGTCGTGTGCGCTCGGCATCGCTCGCGCGGCCGTCGATCATGCGGGTGCGCGCTTG
>JBDTJY010000291.1:0-56706 GCA_039935615.1 Kofleriaceae bacterium | reverse complement strand
GCTCGCGCTGACCGACGCGCTCCCACGCATCGACCCACCGCCAACACAGGCGGATGACAGCGAAACAGCAGCGAGGACGGCAGCAAGTACACAACGAGTCATTGTTCGTTCCTTCTCAAATTGCCCGAAATCACCGCCGCCACAATATGACGCCGCAGAGCGAGTAGTGACGTTCGCAAACGCCGCGCCACTTCACTTCGCACGCTACGCACCTATCGCGAGGGTACATGCAGTGCCTGGAGCGTTGTCATCGGGCGCACGTTGCCCACACTGGGCGATCGCGCACGTCGTCGCGATTTGGAAAGTGATCGCCGCTGCCTTCTCACACAATGGAAGGACACCGATTTCGGCGAGCGCTCGATCGCTCCCCAATTCTAGAGGTGCCGTCTGAAAGCACCGACTTGGACGAACAATCGTCCCCAGCTCAGTCTCCGACCTCGGCCGAGCTCACACGTTGGAGCTAGACACGCTGGCCGAGCTCGCGGCAGCCGCGGCGGATCCGAGCTACTTCACGACGCGCCACGTGCGCTTCGAGCCGCTCGGAGACTGATCGTTCACCGCCGCTGCGCCGCGCGCCCGCGCGATCACGCCGGTGCCCGGCGGCGGCTCTCGAATCTCGCGGGTCGCCTGCGAACTAGCGCACGACGAAGCGGACGTTCTTGGTCGTCGCCGTCAAGCGCTTGCTGAGCTCGGCCCACGTCGAGGTCGGGTCGACCACGATCTCCTCGGCGGGCGCAGCCGGATCGAGCTGCACGACACGCGCGGGCCGCTCGATATAGATCGTGCGGAACATCGTCGAGCGTAGGCGCTCGATGTCGACATTGCAGTTGCACGCCTCGAGCGCAGGAGCGACCTGACGCGAGATGGTGAGCGCCCTGTTGTCCAACTCCTCGCTCGCGACCTCGCCAAACACGTCGCGCAGCTGCTTACACTCGGCGATCTCGCCGCTGGCGAACTTCGCGAGCTGGCTCGCCCGGTCGCCGGCTTCGCTCGCGAAGATCTTGTCCAGCGCGGGATCCGCGGACGAGCGCGGCGGAGGCTTGAGCGGTTGGGGCGCTTCGAACACGAAGCCGACGGCAGTGAGGCCAGATGCCACCACCGCGTCGAACACGCGCACGACCTCGGTCGACGGCGTCGTCGCATCGACGACCATATAGGCTCGCCGCGGCTCCCGCGGCGGCTTCCGCGGTCCCTGTCGATCGGCGGCGCCCTGAGCCTTGGCGTAGTCCGCGGCGAGACGGTCGACGAGCGCGTCGCTGCCGATCGGCTCGCCCTGATAGCGGATGCCGGCCGTACCGATGATCACGACCGGCGCGTAGTCGATCGGTCCCGCTGCGAGGTCGGTGCGCAGGATCGGATGGACGTCGGCTTCGTGCTGGAACGGCGGGATGGCATCGGCCGACGCCGTGATCAGCAGCTCTCCGAGCGCACGCGCCTTCTGGCGGCACGCGTCTGAATTTGCCGACTTGCCACACGCCGCGAGCGCCAGAGCGCACACCCAGATCCGCATGAGTCGTACTGTATCGAAAATGGCGATGGCGAGCGCCGCACGAATGCCTGCACGTGCGACCCAGAAGGGCAGGCTCGGCCACGGCTCGGCGATCTGGAGATCCGGCACGGTCTCGTTCCAGGTCGGCCTCGGTGCGAACGTCTTGGCCGTGCGTGCGGTGTGGCAATCGGCGCGGTCGAGCTCGCTCGGGATACCGCCGTGAATCGCTACAAATCGCGAACGCGTCGGATCGCCTGACGCAGCGCGAGCTCCGTGAACGGCTTCTCGAGATGCGGAGAGGTGACGCTCGCGAGGAACGCGCGCGCATGCGGGGTGAACGCGCCGCCGGTCAGGAACACGATCTTCCGGATGTACTGCGGAGCGCTGCGCGCGAGCTGCTCGTAGAACTCGATCCCGCTCATGTCGGGCATCATCAGATCGCAGAGGATCACGTCATAGCGTTCGCCGGCGAGTAGCCGGCCGAGCGCGTCCTTCGCGCGTGTCACCGGCACGACATCGTGCTCGGGCGCGAGCAGGAGGCGCGTCGAACGGCCGACCGCGGCCTCGTCATCGATCATCAACACCCGCGCATACGAGCCGTGGCTGTCGACCACGATATGGCCAGTGGACGGACCCGCGGCTTCGAGGGCGATCGGCAGCGTCACGCGAAACGTGCTGCCGTCGCCCGGCGCGCTGGTCACCTCGATCTCGCCGCCGAACGACGTGACGATCTGATGCGAGATCGAGAGGCCGAGGCCGGTGCCGACGCCGGGAGGCTTGGTCGTGAAGAACGGGTCGAAGATCCGCCGCTGAACGCCCAGCGACATGCCCGCACCGGTGTCCTCGACCTCGACGCAGATCCGACCACCATCGCCGGTCGTCCAGGCTCGAATGCGGATCTCGTTGGCGGCGACGTCGCCTTCGGCGATCGCCTGGGCGGCGTTGAGCAGGAGGTTCAGAAAGACCTGGCCGAGCCGCGAGGCATTCGCCCGGACCGCGGGCAGGGGCTGGTCGTAGGTCTCGACGATCCGCGCACGGTGGCGGATCTCGTTGTGCGCCATCTTGACCGACGATCGGAGCACCGCGACGACGTCGACCGCCCCGCTGCCGCCGTCGTCCTGGCGGGACAGCGCGCGCAGATCGCGCACGATCACGCTGACTCGCGTCGCACCCTCGCGCGCGTCGGCGACGAGCGCCGCGATCTCGGTGGGATCGAGGCGCGAGCGGCGCCCGTCGGTGGCGAGGATCGAGGGGAGCTCGCTGGCGAGGAGCTCGAGGTTCGCGAGCACGTACGCGAGCGGGTTATTGATCTCGTGCGCGACGCCAGCGGCGAGCGTGCCGACCGAGAGCATGCGATCCGCGAGCGCGATCCGCGCGAACAGCTCGCGCCGTTCGCTGACATCGCGCCCGAGCACGACGTGCGCCGGCTTGCCATCGAACTCGAGCCGCAGGCCCTCGGCCTCGACGGTCACGACGACGCCGTCGCGGCGGAGCATCCGGACCTCGGTCGGCGCGCACCGGCCGCTCTGGTCGGTCTCCATGGTCCGCTGCACGACGAGGTCGCGATCCTCCGGGTGAACGAGCTCGAGCACGCTCCTGCCGGTTAGCTGCTCCGCGGTCTCGTAGCCGAGCATCACGACGAGCGCCGGGTTCGCGTAGCTGATGAGCCCGATGGTGTGGACGAGCGTCGCGGTCGACGAGCGCTCGATCAGCGTGCGAAAGTTCGCCTCGGAGCGTCGCAGCGACAACTCCGCGTCGACGCGGTCCGTGACATCGATCCAGGTGCCAACGATCTCCTGCTTGCCGGCGGCGTCGCGCACCACGCGCGCCGTGTCCTGCATCCAGCGGTAGCTGCCGTCGGCCCGACGAACCCGATATCGGATCGACCGTTCGCCACGGTCGAACAGCGCACCGAGGCTCGACTCGACGCCGGGGTAATCGTCGGGATGAATGTTGCGCTGCCAGAACGTCCGATCGCGGCGGAGCGCGTCCGGATCGTGGCCGAGGATCTGCTTCACGTTCGCGCTGACGTATTCGACACCACAATTCCCCGGGGCGAACGCCACGTACGTGATCGCCGAGGTCTCGGACAGCAAGTGCTCGAGCCGGCGCTGCACATCGAGCTGGTTCCGCAAGACCTGCTCGCGATCCGTCACGTCGCGAAAGTTCGCGACGTAGGCGCGCACCGCCGGATCCTCGGTCAGGTTCGTCATCGCGGTTTCGACCCAGCGCCACGAGCCATCGGCGTGGCGCGCCCGCGTGAGATTGCGGACGGTCGCACCGGGCGCCGGGCGCGAGACGCTCGCCAGATCATCGGGATGCGTGAGCACCGTCGACCGTTGACCGACGAGGTCCGTGCTCGCGTGGCCGAGCATGCGTTCGGCCCCGGGACTGACGTAGCGGATGATGCCGTTGTCGTCGAACACCGAGATGCCATCGGCGGAGTGCTTGACCATCAGCCGAAACCGGCGCTCGGCCTCGTGGATCGGCGTCCGCTCGGTGACCTGCGCGAGCGCCGCTGGCCGACCTGCGAACGTGATGCGAGTGATCGCGATCTCGACGTCGAGCCCCCGACCTTCCTTGGTCTGATGGCGAGCGAGCCGCATGAACTTCGTCACCGGAAGTTTCGGCGAGGTCGCGAGCTCGCCCTCGAAATGCCCGAGCTCCTCGGGGGGCCGGATGTCGCGGACGGTCATCGCGAGCAGCTCGTCGCGCGACCAGCCGTAGTACACGCAGGCACTCTGATTGACCGCGAGAAACGCCAGCGTCTCGCGGTCGAACACGAACATCGGTTGTGAATTCTCGGCGAAGAGCAGCTGATCGAGCTCGTCTGCGCGCTCTGTCACCCGAAGCATCCGCGTCTACCGTACACCGCGCTTGACGCCGGTTCGCGGACAATCGCGGCCGGCAGCCGCGGTCAGGGCGACACGGTGACGGTGTTCGTCGCCGAGCTCCACGTCAGCGAGCCGTGCTCGAAGTCCGAGCGCCTGCCGTCGGAGACCACGTACTCGTCGGAGATCGGGTAGCCGAGCGAGCCGGTCTCCCAACCGAGGTCACGCCACTTGTCGCGGATCGCACCGTGAACCTCGTGCGCGCCGAGCTGCGGGGTCCAATAGATCGAGCCATGCTCGAAGACGCTGAACCGGCCGACGCCATCACGGGTCGCGGTCTCGTTCGAGATCGGATAGCCAAGCGCTCCGGCTTCCCATCCCGCGTCGCGCCACGTGTCGCGGATCGCGCCGTGGACCTCGTACGCACCGGTCGATGGCGACCAGTAGATCGAGCCGTTCTCGAACACGTTGTAGCGGCCGACGCCGTCCGGCGCGGTCGTTTCGTCGGTGAGCGCGGGGCCGAGGAAGCCGCCGCAACCGCCGAGGCCTTGATAGCGCGCGTCGACGTCGCCCTGCGTGCGGCCGGCACCACAGCGATACGTCGAGTAGCCCTTCGGTGGGATCAGCGTCGCGAGCTGATCGAGGCCGAGCCAGTAGTGCTGGTTGCCTTGGAAGTTCGCAGGGTCGGCGATGTAGACCTGCATGGTGGCCGGGTTGTAGCCGACGATCGAGAAGTAGTGATAGATGGTCTCGTTGGTCGGGTAGCCGGGTGGGTGATTGTTCGGCGGCGCGACGATGTTCGCGACCATGCCGTGGCCCGCGTCGATCGACAGCACGATGTCGTGCCACAGCTGATCGTGTTGCGCCTGGGTCGGCGGATCGTCCGGCATCTCGACGCTGACGTAGCGCGCACCGAGGTGATGATCGAGCACGCCAGTGACCTGCGTGATCGCGTCGGTGCCGTTCGTCGTGGTGCCGAGCTCGTTCGCGAGTGCGCTCTGACTCGGTGCGGGGCCACGGGTCGAGAGCGCGATGTGGGTCGCGGTGGGGCCGCACCAGTAGCTCGTGGTCTGGATCTGGTAGTCGTGAGCGAGCACCTTCCAGGTCGTGGCGGCGGCGGCGAGGACGCCGGTGCTCGAACCCGAGCCCGCGCCATCACCGCTGCTCGTGGCTTGAGCTCCGGACCCGGCACCCGCGCCGGCGTCGTCGGCCGAGCCGACGTCGTCGGTCATCGCGCCGGGTGCGGTGGCGGTGCAACCGGCGACGAACGCGAACAGATAGATGGTCTTCATGGATTCACCGTGACCGTCGTGGTGTTGGCGGCAGAGGCCCACGTGATCGAGCCATGCTGGAAGTCGCTGCGCCGTCCCGTGGCGACGGCGTACTCGTCGGAGGTCGGATAGCCGAGCTCGCCCGCCTCCCAGCCGACGTCGCGGTACTTGTCGCGGATCAGGCCGTGGACCTCGTGCGCGCCGGTCGTCGGCGTCCAGTAGATCGAGCCGTGCTGGAACACGTTGTAGCGGCCGACCGTGTCGGGCGTCGGGGTCTCGTCGCTGATCGGATAGCCGAGCAGGCCCGCTTCCCAGCCGACCGCCGCCCACTCGTCGCGGATCTGACCGTGGACCTCGAACGCGCCGAGCTGCGCGGTCCAGTAGATCGAGCCGTTCTCGAACACGCTGTACCGACCGATGTGGTCGGGCGTGCCTTGCTCCGTGGTCGTCGGCTTACCGAGGAACGACCCGCAACCGCCGAGCGCACGGTACTTGACGTCGATCTGGCCGACCGTCGCGGGCGAGCCGTTGCAGCTCGTGCCGCCGGTGTCCGACCAGAACCCGAGTCCGCCGGGCTCGTTGATCGCTTCGTCGTACCCGTCGCTGTAGGTCTGGTAGCGCGCGTTCCAGCAGCTCCAGCCCGGCTGGCAGCCGTTGTAGTAGCGCACGACGGTCGAGATCCACTGATCGCGTAGCTGCGCGCTGTTCGGATCGAAGTTGTCGAGCCACGCGCGCGCCTTCGCGTCGGTCTCGGCGTTCGTGGTGTACGCGGAGACCTTGACCATGTTGGTCGCGTAATCGATCGCGCTACCGATCTGTCCATCGACCGTGAGCACCGCATCGCCGTAGCGATTCAACGTGTCGGCATACGTACCCGCATCGAACTGGAACATGCCGAGCCCGCCTTGCTGCGCGGAGCACGGGCCATCGGCCGAGCCGGCGATCACGGGGCCGCCGCCGCAATCGGGTGAGGCCGGACCCTGACACGCCCATTGCGCCTCGGACCAGCACTGCGCGAGGCCGGTCTCGTCGTTCGCGATCCCGGCGAGCAGGAACGCGTTCCGCATGCCACGTGCACTCGCGGCGGCGCGAATTGCGGCGTAGCGCTGCGGCTTGGCGACCGAGACGTCCGAGCTGACCTGGCCGCTCGGATCCTGATCGGATGGTGCATCGCCGGCGCAGGCGGCGAGCACGACGAACGCGAGACAGTAGAGCTGCATGCGATCTCGGTATACATTTTATATACCATTTCGAAGTACGCGACGTGACTCGTGTGGGGCGCGCGGCCTGGGGTGCGCCGGCCTCACCACCGATGCATGATGTTGGCAGTGTCCTTGTTCAGCGCGACGTTCGTGCCGCCATGGCCGCGTGGTTTAGACTGGTAAATAGATCGTATACCATTGTATGGTCCTCGCCCTACCCGCCAAGGACCTCCATGTCTAACTTCGCTCCAGCTCTTATCGCTGTCCTCGTCACCGCAACCGCGAGTGCGGGCACCGTCAACGATCCGGCGTGCCATCCGTCGAGCGCACATCCGTATCCGGTCGTCCTGGTCCACGGGCGCAGCGGTCACGTCACGGACATGCACGCGATCAGTGACGCGTTGCTCGGCGCGGGGTTTTGCGTGTTCGGTCGCGACTATGGGATGTACGACGGCCAGACCGGGCTCGATCACCTGACCGTCTCGGGCGGGCAGTTGCGCGACTTCATCCACGAGGTCCTCGCGTCGACCGGCGCGACGCAGGTCGATGCGGTTGGCTACTCCGAAGGGACCGGGGTGATCCAGGACTTCATCCTCGGTAAGGGCGGCGCAGGCTCGGTGAATCGCGTCGTGTCGTTCGACGGCTTGCAGCACCCGTACGCGCACGTGGGCGCCGCCGGCATCGTGGACTCCGATCTGTTCCTGCCGAACTTGCTCGCCACCGCGCGGCTGGTCGATCCGGCGATCACCGCGCAGCAGGTGATCACGAGCGCGATCGACCTGTACGCCGGCGTTGGCGGCCAGATCGGTGACCTCGACCGCGGCGTCGCGGAGTCGCCGTTCGCGGCGGATCTGTTCGATCCGGCGTACTGGACCGCGCTGCAAGGCTCGCTGTCCGAGCCGAACGGCGTCTACATCCGCGTCGCGACGACCGGCCACTCGCTACCGACGCACGATCGCGGTGCCGGCGTGTGCTACACGAACCTGGTCTCGCTCGGCGACACGCTCGTGGGGCCGTCGGCAGGGTTCCAGGATCCCGCGAGCGAGGTCGACAACATCGTGCTGCAGTCGTCGGCGGATCACGGCACGGTGATCGGCGATGCCGGCGGCCTCGCCAAGATGCTCGATGCGCTGAACGCGGCGTGTGCTGCCGCGACCGGCGGCGACGGCGGCAGCGGAGGGGACGGCGATTCGGGGACCGCTAGCGGCAGCGACGACGGCGGCGGCAGCGACGACGGCGGCGGCGGCGGACAACACGTCGGTTGCAACGCCGCTGGCTCGAGAGGCCGAGCGGCATGGCTGCCGGTCGTCGTCGCGCTGGGGATGGTGCGCCGCCGCCGCCGTTAGCTCGCGGGATTTTGTCGTACTCCATCGCACTCGTGGATCGAGGGGGACAACGTGTTCACCATGATCGATTCCGGGCATACTCGAGGCGTGGGCGCGGTCAAGAAACCCAAGCCGCGTGCGACCGGCGTCCAGCTCGGCAGTGATGTCGCGCGCAACATGATCATCCTCGGCGCGACCCGAGTCTTCGTGGCCAAGGGCTTTCGCAACGTCGCGGTCGAGGACCTGCTCGAGGCCGCTCAGGTCTCCCGGCGCACGTTCTACCGGTTCTTCAACAGCAAGGACGACGTCGCGCTCGCGATGTACACGCTCGGCACGTCGAGCCTCGTCGAGACGTGCCGGCGCGCGATCGCGAAGGATCAGGATCTGCTCCACCAGCTCGAGCGCTGCATCGACCTGCACCTGAGCAACGCGCGCGGCATGGGGCGGTTGATCTACGTGCTCGGCGGTGAGGCACAGAGCCTCGAGTCTCCGTTGTACCCCCGGCGCATGGAGGTTCACGACCTGCTCACCGCGATGTTCCGCGATGCGAACCCCGACGCGAAGATCGATCCGCTGCTCGTACGCACGCTCGTGATCGCGCTGGAGCAGATCACGCGCCACGTGCTCGAAGAGGGCGACGAGGGCCGCCGCGTGAGCGATGCCAGCATCGCTCGTGCGCGTGCCGTGATGATGCGGATCGCGACCGCGACGCTCGTCGGCGAAGGTGCGCGCGTGGCACCGATGCCGAAGCCGCCGGCGTGACAGCCTCGGGATGACCCGTCCGTGGGGTTCGCCAAGGCCGAGGTGCTCGCGTCGAAGCTCGGACCGCGAGGTCCAGCTTGACATTGGTATACGATGTGTTTACCTAGAACCATGAAGACGTACGACCATCACGGCCTCGCGATCGCGTACGAGCGGGTGGGCCAGGGAGAGCCGGTGATCCTGCTCCACAACGGCGGTACGTCGCACGCGATCTGGCGCGACGTCGTGCCGGTGCTCGCGCGCACGCACGAAGTGTTCGCGCTCGACCTGCTCGGCTTCGGCGCCTCCGCACAACCGGCGACCGGTTACTCGCTCGCGCACTACGTCGCGATCCTCGCGGGGTTCGTCGACACGCTCGAGCTCGAGCCCGTCGCGCTCGCCGGCAACTGCATGGGCAGCGCGATCGCCTTGTCGTTCGCGGCGATGCGGCCGGGCGCGGTCAGCGCGCTCGTCCTCATCAATCCGCTCACCGAGGCGACGTTTCGCGCCGGTGGCCTCGGCGCGCTGGTACAGCTCCGCCGCTCGCTACCGAAGTTCTCGCAGCCGGCGGTCGCGGGACTACGCGCGCTGCGGGTGCCCCGCGCGTTGCGCCGGCGGTTGGTGCGCATGCAGCTCGGCCGGATCGGCCGCGCCGTAGGGCTCGACGCCGACGCCGAGCTGTGCGGCTGCTTCGCATCCCGCGGCCAGCTCCGGTCGCTGCTCGGTGTGTTCGACGATCTACCGAGCTATCGCGCGCTCGACGAGCTCGTGGCCGAGACGTTGCCACCGGTCACGACGATCTGGGGGCTCGACAATCACGTCCTCTCGCCGGATGCGGGGCGGCGGCTCGCGGCGCGGCTCCGCCCGGTGCGCGAGGAGTGGCTCGTCGGCTGCGGCCACCTCGCGATGCTCGAGGCGCCGGGACGAGTCGCCGAGATCATCGCCGGTGCGCTCGGCGGCGCCACGGTTGCGCCGACGACACGGGCCGAGGCGACCGGCACGATCACACGCACGCCGAGTCTCGCGACCAAGCCCGCGACGTCCGCGAGGAGTGCACGATGACGCTGTTCCCCGCCGACATCTTCAACCTCGCGGACATCGCGCTCGACGTCGCGCGGCGCGATCCGGACCGCATCGCGGTGATCACACCGCGCGGTCGCGAGCCAGCTGGGGCACGCCGTTACGTCCGGCACACGTATCGCGAGCTCTCGGCCGAGGTCGAAGCGGTCGCGGTCGGCATGCGCGAGCTCGGCATCGCGGAGCGGACCCGCACGGTGTTCATGGCGCCGCCGAGCTATGCCGGTTGCGTCGCCGGCCTCGCGCTCAGTCGCGTCGGTGCGACGATGGTGTGGATCGATCCGTCGGTCGGCTACCGCAAGGTCGCCGAGCGGCTTCGCGGCCTCGACATCGAGGCCTTCGTCGGGATCCCGCTCGCGCAGGCCGGGCGCACGTTGTTCGGCTGGGGGCCGCGCTTGCTCGACAAGGCGGTCGTCGTCGGCAGGCGGATGCCGGGGATGGCATCGCTCGCGTCGCTGCGCCGGCGCGCGCCCGATCAGCCGGTGCCCCCCGCGGTCGAGCCCCACGATGCCGCCGCGATCATGTTCACGACCGGCAGCACAGGCCCTGCCAAGCCCGCGCTGTACGAGCACCGCAACATGTGCGGGATCTTCCGGATCGCGCATCGCACGTGGCGGTTCGAGCCCGACGCGGTTCCGATCGACATGCCGGTGTTCCCTGCGTTCTTCGCGATCGGCCTCAGCGCGGGCGGCACCATCGTGATCCCGCCGATCGATTTCGTGCGGCAGGGCCCGGCGGATGTCGATCCGCGCGCGCTCGTCGAGGTGATCCGTGACTGCGGAGTCCAGACGCTGTTCGCGTCCCCGGTGATCCTCGAGAACCTCGCACAGCTCGGCCGCGATGAAGGGGTCACGGCGCGCTCGCTGCGTACCGTGATCGGCGGCGGCGCGCCGATGTACGGCGACGTGATCGGCCCGTTGCGCGCGATGATCGGCGGCGAGGTCCATGCGGACTACGGCGCGACCGAGGCGCTCCCGGCGACCGAGATGACCGGCGCGGAGGCGATGACGGAGACGTACGCGGCGACCGCACGCGGCGCCGGGTTGTGCGTCGGCCATGCGTTCGAAGGGGTCGAGGTCAAGGTCATCGCGTTCACCGACGGGCCGATCGCGACGCTCGCGGACGCTCGCATCTTGCCCGCGACCGAGATCGGCGAGCTCGTCGTGCGGGGACCGCACGTCAGCCCGGCGTATGCCGGCGACCCCGACAACACTCGCAAGAACAAGATCCGCGATCTCGAGGGAGGCGTGTGGCACCGGCTCGGCGACGCCGGCTATCTCGACGAGCAGGGCCGCGTGTGGTGTTGCGGCCGCGCCGGGCATCGCGTCGCGACGGCGAGCGGCGTGCTGTTCCCCCTGATGTGCGAGCCGATCTTCGATGCGCATCCGCGCGTGCGGCGCAGTGGGCTCGTCGGAGTCGGCGCGCTGCCGGTGATCTGCGTCGAGCTCCTCGATCATGCGAGTAACCTCGAGGGGCTGCACGCACAGCTGCTCGCGCTCGCGAGCGCACATGCGGTGACCCGGTCGATCCGCCACGTGTTGTTCTGCAAGCACCTGCCGGTCGATCCACGCCACAACTCGAAGATCGAGCGGCCGGCGCTCGCGCTCTGGGCAGCGGTCGCGCTGCGCCGCGAGCAGCGGTGGTGGCCAGTGCGTCGGCTCGCGGCGACGGTACCCTGAGCGTTTGCTTCGCTCGACGATCGGCGAGACCGCGCCCTACGCTCGCCATGGTCGGGTCGTAAGCGTAGGCGGCGAGCGTAAGCGTAAGCGGATCCCGATCCGGGGCCGGATCGCGCGCTCGCTCCAAGTCGCGCTTACGCTTACGCTGACCGCTTACGCCTACGTCAGACGTCCGACGATCGGCGACATGCACGACGCCTACGCGTACGACTGCAAATGACGTCCATCTCTCGGGCGTGACCGCGTTAGACTCGGCGGATGCGGCGCGCGGCTCTCTCGATCGCTCTCTCGATCGCTGTGGTCGCCGCGTACGCGTGCGCGCACTGGATGCAACCGCCGGCGCCGAGGTCCGCGATCGACGAGGACATGCCGGAGGCCCCGCACGGTCTCGTCGCCGACCCACCTGGATCGATCGACGAGCTCCGCGCACGGATCGCTCGGGTGCTCGACCGCGAACACATCGCCGGCGCGGCCATCGCGCTCGTCGGCCGCGATGGTCCGATCTACGTCGGTGGGATCGGGGTGCGCGATCGCGCCACCCGGGCACCGATGACCGGCGACACGGCGTTCCGGGTCGGCTCGCTCTCGAAGAGCGTGATCGCACTCGGCGTGATGCGGCTCGTCGACCAGGGCAAGCTCGATGTCGATCGGCCGCTGCGCGAGATCGTGCCGGATCTCCAGATCGAGAATCCGTGGGAGGCGGTCGCGCCGGTCACGCTCGCGCAGTGCCTCGAGCACACCGCCGGGTTCGACGACCTCCGGTTCAACGAGATCTTCACCGACGACGAGGGTCTTCCCGTGCGCGATGCACTCGCGATCAACCCACGATCACGCCGGGTCCGCTGGCGACCGGGCACGCGCCACGCGTACTCGAATGTCGGGTACACGGTGGCCGCGCGTGCGATCGAGGTCGCGAGCGGGGAGCCGTTCGACGTGTATCTGCGCCGCGAGATCTTGGCACCGCTCGGCATCACCGACGCCGACTTCCGCCGGACCGACGCGCTCGCCGCGCGACTCGCGTCGGGCTACATGGACGATGACGAGCCGATCGTGTTCCGGACGTTCGCCCACCGGCCGGCAGGTGCGCTGCTCGCCTCGGCCGACGATCTCGCGAAGCTCGTCCGGTTCTGGCTGGTCCGCGGAGAGGGCTACCCACCGATCGTGTCGCCGGCCGGGCTCGCGCGGATCGAGCGTAGCGGCACGCTGCCGTATCCGCACCTCGCTAGCGACTACGGCTTCGCGAACTACGGCGATGTGATGCACCCGGTGCTGTCGCGCGGCCACGACGGAGGCATGCCAGGTTTCCACGCGAGCTTTCGCTACTTTTCGAGCCTCGGCGTGGGCTACGCCTTGCTGCTCAACTCGAACTACACGTTTCGCGGCTACTTCGAGATCCGCGCGCTCCTGTTCGCGTACCTGACGAAGGGCCACACGTTCCCGCCACCCGAGCCCTGGCAAGCCGTCGACCACCCCGGTGCCGACTACTTCTCGTACGAGAGTCCGCGCAGCGAAGTGTTCGGCTTCCTCGAGCGCGTGCGCATCGGTTGGCATGTCGCAGACCTCGGCGACCACGTCCACATCACCGCGGTCGAGGGCTGGCGGTTCGAGCTCGTGCCCGCTGCCGACGGCGGATACCGGAACCGCCAGGATTGCGGCAGCACGGTTCAGTTCACGACGAATCGCGACGGTACGCCGATCATGCTGACGAGCTTTCTTTATGGGGAGGCCGCGACCGGATGGATCGCGCAACTGCGCTACCTCGCGCTCGGCCTGACGCTCGCGCTGCTGAGGTTCGCGCCGCTGTGGGCCGCCGGCACGCTCGCGTTCGGTGCGGTCAACCGCCGCCGCGTGATGCCGAGCTCGCTCGTCCTGTGGCCCGCGGTCGCCGGACTGTCTTGCTTCGCGCTGTCATCGCTCGTCGGTCGTGCGTTCTTCGCGGGCGTGATCGGTCTCGTCCATCCGGTCACCGTCGCGATCTGCATCCTCACGATCGTGTTCGCGGTCGCCTCGGTCGCGGCGCTCGTCTCGACGGTTCGCTGGGCGTTGCGTCCAGATCGGCCGAGCGTCCTCGCACTCTTGATGCCCATGGTGTGCGGCCTCGCCTTCTCGGGCCTGACGATCTGGCTGACCGCGAACGGTTGGCTCGGTCTCCGCACGTGGGCGTGGTGACCGCCGGCTCAGGGCGAAACTTCGATCATGATCGATGAAAGCTCGTTGGGAACTGCGGGGACCACGAGCTCGCCGAGCGCGTCTGCGAGACATCGTGACTTGCCGGCGAGGCGCACGTGCGTCTTGCCGCCCTGGAAGCTAACGGCAAACGACGGCACGCCGCACAGTTTCACCTTCGGCGACCGCGCGACCAGGTCCCGCCCGACGGCGACGGGATCCCGCCACGCGTCGTACGCAGCGGACGTCGACGACACGAGTGGACCAAACGTAAACGTCAGGTCGAGGAGATGCTCGGGGAGCTCCGCGACGACGAGCTTCGACGCGATCTGCTGATAACAACGATCTCTCCTCGAAAACCCGAGGTAGCCGATGCTGTGGGGCACGAGGTAGTCGACCCTGACCGGTCTACGTGAGACTCGGAACCGCGGGACGCTCCTGCCCTCCGGATCGCCAACTTCCCTCTCGAGGGTCGCGCACGCCGCCACCTCGGTGCCGTGCTCGCGATCGAATCCCGCGATCAACGCAGGAACGTCCGTCCACGGCGACACGGCGGGTGTTGGTGTGGGCGCCGGCGCGGGCGCGGGCGGTGGAGGAGCCGGCGCGATCGCGGGCGTTGCGAGCGGTGCCATCGGCTCGCGCGGATGCGAGGAGCGGTTTGCAACAAGTACGATCACGACCGTCGCGAACACGACGCACGCCAACACGGCCGCACTCATGCGAGCGCGATGCGGTCGACACGCGCGCGCGATCACGCGCGGTGCGAGGCTTGTCGGTAGCGCCGGGCGTGCCGCACGAACCGCCGCATCGATCAGGTCATCGCTCATGGCAGCTCCAGGGTTAGAGGTTCCACCGCGTCGGCTCCGGCAACCGCGGCGAGTCGTGCGCGCAACGTCTCCTTTGCCCGCGCGAGTCGCGAGCGTACGGTGCCGATCGGCACGCCGACGATCTCGGCGATCTCGGCGTACTCGAGCTCTCCCCACAGTTGCAGCACGATCGCGGTGCGCTGATCCTCGGGAAGCTCGAGCACGGCCGCGCGGATGGTCTCGTGGTCGTCCGCACGGACGAGCTGCGCGTCGGCCCCGGCGCCCACGGCGAGTCGATCAGGATCGCTGGCGTCGCGCGAGGCCTGGACGTGCGCCGATCGCGCGCGATCGATGCAGCGGTTGCGCGCGATCCGCACCACGAAGGTTCCCAGCCGCGCCGGCCCGTGCGGATCGAACCGTGCGAGGCCGAGCAGCGCGGCGAGCAACGCATCCTGGGCGCAGTCCTCGGCGTCCGCGCCGCCGAGCGCGACGCACACCGCATAGACCCGCTGCTGGTAGACCTCGACGAACGCCCCCTGCGCCGCACGCTCGCCCTTGCGGGCACGTACGACGAGGTCGGGATCCAGCTCCATCTACTACCTACACGATCGAATCAGCCGAGAGTTCCGTCCCGCGAACAGGTATTTTTGGATTCCAGGCGGAACTTCCACGATCGAGACCGATCCCGCGACTTCCAGCGAGCGCCGATGGTCAACTCGCTAGCTGTTGTGCCGTAATAGCGCGATGGCGATTGCCGGCTCGAACAAGTATGTGTCGTCCTGGATCGTCTGGTTGCTGGCGATCATCCTGTTTCCGATCGGGCTCGTGATGTTCGCGTTCTCGAGCTGCGATGTCCGCAAGCGCTCCGAGAAGCACGCGTGCAAGACGGGCGATCTCGAGCAGTGCCTGTCCGTGGCCAAGTACTACGACGACAAACAGGCCGGCAAGGGCATCATCAGTTTCCTGATGAGCCATTCCGACACTGCGATCGCGTACTACTTCCGGGCCTGCAAGCTCGAGTCCTCGACGGGCTGCGATCGAATGCTGGACCTGTTCCACCACGGCGAGCAGGCGAAGAACCTCAGCACCGATACCGCGGACATCGCGGACGCGCTGATCGACGCGTGCGTCGAGCGAGTCGTCCATGGCTGCGACGATCTCGAGGCCTTCATGAAGGAAGGTGACTGGGTCGAGAACCGCAGTGCGATCGCGTTCAAGAAGCGCTGCGACGGCGGCACCGCCCAGGCCTGTTTTCGCCTCGCCGCCATGCACGGTGCGAACCTGGGCGGCCTGCACAACAATCGCGAGGAAGTCGTGCCGCTGTACGACAAGGCGTGCGCGGCGCACATCGAAAACTCGTGCGAGCTGGCGCAGGCCTATCGCGACGAGCAGACCAAGCGAGCTCACGACTCGCCCGACGGAAGCGGTGCCACGCCGTGACGGCTAGTCCACGAGTCGCACGCTATCGGTCGTGCTCGCTCTCGGGCGTGAGCGGCACCATCTGGCGCAGGTTCCACGCTTGAATCTCGACATCGCGGACGGCGTCGCGGCGTTGGCGCGCGAGCGAGCGCGCGCTCAGCGCCATCGCGATGATCATCCCCATGTTACCGGCGATCAACGTCACCGCGGTCGCGAGCCCGCCGACGTTCATCACACCGGACGTCGACAACACGGCACCGTCGACCACGCGCCACGTCGGCGCGATCCACCCCACGGCCTCGAGTGCGATCGGGATGAGGATCGAGGAGCACATCGCGCCGATCACCCACACGGGCCGCTCGACGAGCTCGGGGATCGAGATCAGCACCACGGCCGTCGCTCCCGCGATGCCCGGTGCGATCACCAGCGGACCGTAGGCTCGCGTCAGCAGCGCCACCACGAGGAAGTTCGGCAGCACGATGATCGCTGGTGACACCACGCGCTTCGTCTTACCGATCCAGATCGCGCCGATCGACATCGCGGTCACCAAGGCATAGCCCGCGATCACCAAGGCCACGTTCGTGACTCCTTGCCAGAGCAGCAGCGGCAGGAACAAGAAGTAGGCGAGATACGTGTAGCCGGCAGACAGGCTTTGCCGAGCCGTGATCGCACGACTGTCATTGTCGATGCGGCGTTGCAAGGCCGGCGGAATCTCCTTCGGGGGCTCGAGGATCAACGTGGTGAGGAGTGCGGCGGCACCGACCGATTCCGGCGCGAGCGCGAGTGCACGACCTGCGTGGTGCATGGCCTGAACGCGGCCGGCGCTCGTCGCGGTCGCGAGTGCCGACCGTGCGAGCACGAGCTGCTGGTCGGCAAGCGTGCGACGTCGCTCGATATCTCGGTCGCCGTCGAGATAGCGTTGCACGTGCTCCGCGAGCTCGCGCGCGGTCGGCCGCTTCGACGGATCGGTCGCGAGCGCGGCGACGCAGGCGGCGTCGAGCTCCGGCGGGATGTTGCGGTCGGCTCGGCGCTCGAGCGGTCCCTGCTGAACACCGTCGAGCGTCGCCGCGATCGCCGGATTGCCGCGCGGATGCAGCGGCTCGCCGGCGAGGAGCTCGAACAGCGTCGAGCCAAGCGCGTAGACGTCGCACGGTGCACCGAGCGACGGTTCGCCGTAGATCTGCTCGGGCGACATGTAGCCGGGCGTGCCGAGGATCCCCTTGGTCTCGAGGTGATCGCTTCCGGTCGGCAACGCGGGATCCGAACGCGACGCGTCGCCGATCACCCGCGCGATTCCCCAATCGAGGACATACACCTCGCCGAAGTCGCCGAGCATGATGTTGTGCGGCTTGAGATCGCGATGCACGACACCACGTTCGTGGGCGAACTGGATCGCGAGACAGACGTCGGCGAAGGCGCGCAGCATCGGCTGCAGGCCCGTGTTGTCGGCGATGCGCTCGGCGAGCGTCACCCCGGTGATCCGCTTCATCGTGAAGTAGGGACGTCCGTCGCGGTCGTAGCCGAGCTCGTAGACCGGGACGATCGCCGGATGCTCGAGCCGCGCTTGAATGCGTGCCTCGCGCAGGAAGCGCGCGAGCGTATCGGTCGCGAAGGCCTCGCTTCGGATTCGCTTGATCGCGACCGTGCGGTTGATCCGCCGATCGTGCGCGAGCAACACCTCTCCCATCCCGCCGCGGCCGATCAAGTCTCCGACGTCGTAGCCGGGCTCCGGCATCACGGCGTCGTCGATACTCGCCTCGCCGATCTGGGTTGCGCTCGCCGTGTCGATCTCTGTACGGCTCTCACCCGACATGCCCGTCGATCATACAGGCCCAACCTCCGAGCGACCTTCGGGGTAGACCCATTCGCGGCGTGATCGGGTTCAGCTGGACCCAGGCCGCGCAGCAGATCCGGCCACCTGGCGACGGCACAGGTCGTGCTCATTCGGCCCGCCATGAAGATCCTCGGATACGTCCTCGCCGTTCTCCTCCTTCTCAGCACCGCGTTCGTCGGGCTGATGGGTGCCCGCAAAGCTCACAAACTCGCCGGTGATCTCGCCGAGGTTTCGGAGCTCACCAAAGGCATGAGCGATGCGCAGAGGTCCGCGCTCGAGGCGAAGGTCGGCGGCATTCCGTCGGCCGGTCGGCTCGATGGCGCGGCCGCGGTCGGCGCGCTCGGTGGTCTCGCGGCCCTCGTGCTGCTGATCGCTGCGTTCGCGAAGAAGTCGGCCGTCAAGACGCTCGCGATCGTGACGGTCGGCGCGACCGCACTCTCGGCGATCCTCTACCCGTACGTCCAAACCGGACCGATGGATGGCGCAGCACCGCGGCCGATGGCGCTCGTCGGGATCGTGCTCGCGATCATCGGTGCCGGTGGTGCACTGCTGGCGTCACGCGAGAACAACGCGTAGCGCGTTCGAGCTCAGGGCTTCACGAACGACTGGAGCTTGTACTGGGTGATCGCACCCTTGTCGACGACGAGCGTGCGAAGGACCCTGAGCTCGTCCTGACCGTCGGGCAGCTCCTGATCGAGCTCGCCACTCGCGAGCGTGCCCTGGATGCACGTGTTCACCGCGTCGGGGAACGGACTCGCCTCGACACTCGCGCGACTGATCACGGCCTTCGCATTTGTCCTCGTCACGTAGAATGCGAACATCGCCGTGCCGTCGACGACCGCGCCCGCGGCCTTCGCTTTGTCGAGGCAATCGATCACCGCCGGCTCGGTGTTGCGGATCGCGCGCATCAGCGACCAACGCAGGATGTCGGTCGGCGTGTCGATGTGTTTCGGCTTGATGGGGTCGGTGGGCGTCGCGACGACAGGCGGCAACGTCGGGGCACGCGTGGACGGCATCGCGCGGGCGTGCGGTTCCACCGGAGGCGCCGCGGGCGGTGGCGCTGCGGTCACGCCGGATGCCGGCGGCGTGGTCGTGGTCGCATGCACCCGCACCGCCGACGCTGCGGCAGACGCGGGCTCGGTGTGACTCGTCAGCTCGAACAGGAGCACGATCGCTAGCGCGGCGACGAACAGCGCTCCGACGACGATCAACCGCATAGCTTCAAGTACCTGGGGAACGGCTCGGCCGCAAGTCGATGTAGTGCGCGTCACGAGATCGGCGGCGACCTCCCCGAAGCTACGGACGAACGAGCTCGACGTCGAGGTCTGCCGCGCGCGCGCGCGGAGCGAGATCCTCCGGATCCGAGGTGATGATTCGATCGCCGTCGTTTGCCAAGAGCACGAGCGCCGCGTCGATGACATCGTGTTGTTTCGCGCGGGCCAGGAGCTCTCCCGCAGCACGGCCCAGCGCTGCGTCCAGAGGGTGGATGTCGAGCGCGTCGACTGCGCGCGCGAGGAGTGCTTGTCGTGGACCACGACCGAGCCATGCCCGGCCGACGATGCCGCCGTGGCACACGGGAACCTCGCGGTCTCGCAGCGCGAGCTTCAAGCGCTGCCACATCGCGCGATCGTTTCGCTCGAGTGCGATCAGCGTGCGCCGCTGGTCCAACACCGGTAGGCTGCGGGCGTGACCGTGCGCTGGATCGTTGCCGGAGCGCTCGCGCCGATCACGATCCTGTTGCACGAAGGCGGCCACGCGCTCGTCGCCATCGTCCGCGGGTGCGAGTCCATCGTGATTCACTGGACGGCGACGACCAACTATTGCTCCGACGGTTCCGTGTTCGGTGGCGTCGCCGAGGTGGCCGCTGGCCCGCTCGTCTCCTGGTTGCTCGTCCTCGCGGGTTGGCTCGCGACGCGTACGCGAGCGCGCCCCGAAGCGTTCGTGCTCGCCGTGTGTGGCGCCGGGCGTGCCGTGATCGCGGTCGAAGCGTGGGCGCGTTCGAAGGGCACCGACGAGGCCAAGCTCGCGGACCTGACCGGCATCCCGAGCGCTGTGTGGATCGCGCCGCAGGTGGTGCTCGCGATCATCACGTTCGTGTGGGCCTGGCGACTCGCCCGCCGCCTCGAGATCCGACGCGATGCGCTGGCCGGGACGGTCGCGGCCGTCGCGAGCGTCACGCTCTACATGGTCGTCGTCGGACCGATCGTCCTGCCGTGATTCACGCACAGGCTGCGAGGAGCGCCGGGCCCCATTCGACGACCCGCCATTGCCGCACACCCTCGACGGTCTCGAGGTCGGCGAGCGTCCGCGGTGCGGCGACCGCGAGGCGGTCGAGCAGTCGTTGCGACATGACGATCGACGGATCGAGTCGCGAGCGCGTCGACTGCTTGCTGCGCCATTCGCGCAGCGCTTCGACGCGGTGCCGCGCCGAAGCGGGCAGTGGCGGCTGTGCGATCGCCTCGCGTCGCGGCAGCTCGTCGTCGGGGAGCTCGAGCCCACGTATGATCGCCGCGAATACGATCTCGGACTGTCGGGCCTGGCGCGGATAGGCCGACAACACGCGCGCGACGTCGTCGATCGTCGGCGCGGCGAGCTCGGCGAGCACGAGCAGGATCTCGGGGCCGACGATCTTGAACGGCGGCCGATCGGCGGCGGCCGCGCACTCCTCACGCCACGCGTAGACCTCGCGGAGCACCGCCTGCTGGCGACGCGATAGCTTCGCCGAGCCCTTGATCCGCCGGAACTCGTCGGGGCCGCGGCGTTTCTCTGCCGCCGGCAGCTGCGCGAGCGCCTCGAACTCCTCGCGAGCCCAGGCGGTACGACCCGTGTCGGCGAGCCGGTGCGTGAGGTCGGTGGCGAGCGCCATCAGGTGCTCGACGTCGGCCAGCGCGTACGCCTCCTGCTTCGGCGTCAGCGGGCGCTTCGACCAATCGTCGCGTTGGCTGCTCTTGCTGAGCTCCACGCCGAGCTGGTTGCGCACGAGCGCCTGGAGGCCGAGCTCGGTGTCGCCGAGCAGCCGCGCCGCGATCGAGGTGTCGAACATCGTGCGAAACGTGAAACCAAAGTCGTGCCGCATCAACCGGACGTCGTTGTCGCCGCCGTGCACGACCTTGAGCACCGAGGCGTCGGCGAGGATCGGAGCGAGCGGCGACAGATCGCGCAGCGCGAGCGGATCGACCAGGCACGACGCCCCGCCGAACGCCGTCAACTGGATCAGACAGACCTTCTCCGTGTAGTGATGGAGGCTGTCGGCCTCGGTGTCGATGCCGATGGCGCGACACGTCGCCAGTTCGTCGACGAGGGCATCGAGCTCGGCCGCGGTGCGAATCCATCGAACAGTCACGCGCCACCATAGCTCGCCTCTACCGGTCGAGCGCGCTCGTGCGGATCATCTTGCCGTTTTTGCCGGGCTGATCGTGCCACGCCACGCCGACGGTGCGATGGTCCGACTCCATGACCACGCCGCGCGACGTCTTCACGGAGCCGGTACCCGATCCGAACACGCTCGATCACCTCGGCCCGCTCCGCGCGCTCGCCGGCGTGTGGACCGGCACGGGCGTCGACACGCATCCATCGGCGACCGGGCCGGAGTCGAACCAGTACGTCGAGCGCATCGAGCTCCAGCCGATCGACGCGCAGACCAACGGCCCGCAGTTGTTCTACGGGCTGCGCTACCACACCCACATCGTGAAGCCCGGCGAGGTCCAAACGTTTCACGACCAGGTCGGCTACTGGCTCTGGGAGCCGGCGACCGGATCGATCTTGATGACGCTCGCGATCCCGCGTGGCCAGGTCGCCATGGCAAGCGGCAAGGCGCACGCCGACGACACGACGTTCAGCGTCGAGGCCGTGCGAGGCTCGCTCGTCAACGGCATCGTGTCGAACGCATTTCTCGAGTACGGCTTTCGTACCGAACGATTCGAGATGACGATCACCGTGCACACGAACGGCACGTGGTCGTACAAGCAGGACACCGTGATCAAGGTCGTCGGGACGGAACAACTGTTCCATCATACCGATCGCAACATCCTCACGCGGATCGCGCCGCCCACGCCGAATCCGACCGCGGTCGGAGCTTAGCTCTTACAGGTCACACCGACGCATGGATAGTCGAACGAGCCTGTGACCTCGATCGACTTGTCGTGGTGCGACTTCGCCTTGAACGTGAACGTTCCGGTGATCCCGGTGGCGTCGAACTTCGTGATGTTCATCGAGCCCGGCTCGGACACCTGGAACGACTCGTGTCCGGTCGGCGGGCGGAGGTTGATCATCACGCCGAGCTCGCCCGCCTTGCCGTTGCCGACGGCGATCGGATAGCTGCCGGCCTTGAACGGGAAATCGGCGTACTTCGAGTCCTTGCCCGGGCCGAAGTTCAGCGAGCCAGCGTCGGCGCCGCAGTTGATCAGCAGCAGCATGAACTTCGGATCCTTCTTCATCGCCGCATCGACCTCAGCCGTAACCTCGTCCTTGGATTTCTTGCCGAGGTTGCTGATCATCTGCAGCGCGCTGCGGATCTGATCGTCGGTCTGCCAGTAGTCCGCGGTGGCCATCGCCTTGCCATTCGGCGGGCTCTTCGTCGCGACGGCGTCGACGGTGAGCGTGAAGTCGCCGGTGACCGTGAACGTGCATTTGCCCGCCGGCGTCCCTGCCCGCGCGCTCGCCGGTGCCGCACTCCCCGCGGCTACCACCGCTGCCGATCCAGCGGCCGGCGTCGCGTCTTTCTTGCCGCCGCATGCGGCCAGCAACAGACACGCGATTCCAAGGTTCATCGTCATCATCATCGCGCACCGTAACAACGGAACGCGCGTGAACGGTGTCCAGTACGGCGATCCGGCGCGCGCTATGCGCACCCTCACAGCGCGTGGCAGCTTGCCGTTCAGCGAGCCCAGGTCGCGCGATAGAGCGAGTGCTCGGCCGCGAACACGATGCTGTCGCCGCCCGCTTCGACCCACGGATCGTGCGTCTGCGAGACGATCCACTGATGGCCGAACACGTCGTCGATCGTTGCCTGGCGCTCGCCGTACTCCCAGTCGTGGAGCTCGTTGGCGAGCGTCGCGCCGTGCTCGGTCGCGCGCGCGACCACCGCCGCGGCATCCTCGACCTTGAGATAGATCTGGTGCGAGCGGGCCTCGCTCGGGAGCCGGCGCCGCGGTCGCACTCCGCGACGATCAGCTCGCCACCATCGGAGAGTCCGAGCTGGGCGCGATGGCCCTCTCCGATCTGCACGTGCTCGACGAAGCCGAAGACCGTGGCGTACCAGGTGACCGCGGCGCGGACGTCCGCGACCGTGAGCACCGGGACGACGGGCGCGTGCGGCGCGGAGCGATTCGTCACCATGGACCGAGCGTAGACGATCAGGGCGTGCTGGTCAGCGTGGTGGTGCGCTGCTGCGTCGCGACGATCGAGCCGCCCTGCCCGTACGCAGGATCGAGCGACCCGGCACGCGTGCGCGAGACCTCGACGGAGAGGTCGCAGGTTGCCGTTGGTGGATCGGCCGCGAGGGCTCCCGCCGGAAACGTCGTGGTGCCGGTATCGGCGATCGCGAGGAGCTGTGCGTCGGCGCAGCCGGTGAGGTGGAGCGAGATCGGATCGGCGGAGCCGCTCGGTGACCACGTGATCGTCAGGGGTGCACCACGCGATGCCGTCGTCGGCATCGTCACCGTGAACGGTTCGGGCAGCGTCACGGTGGAATGTCGTGCGCTCGCATCGGCGACGCGATCGAGGCTGACCTCGAAGCCCTGTCCGGCTTCGGCGGTGTCGAACGCCGCGTCGTAGCGGTACTCGACGACGAGATCCGATTCGTCCATCACGACGGAGTGACCGTTCGACGCCGCCGAGATCACGTCTTGATCGACGAGGCGAATCGTTTCGAAGTTGAGCGGCGGATCGCCGGCGTGGTGGCTGAACAACCACGCGGAGACCGTGCTGCCACCGAGGCCAGTGCTCAGGACCTGGACGTCGGCGCGCAGGTTCGCGGTGGTCACCGCAGCCGAATCGGTGGGAGTGCAGCCGGCACCGAGCACGAGGGCGACGGCGATCCACAACCGGCCGCGAGAACCCGCGATCACGGGTTCGCCTTGTCGACGCAACCGGTGATCGTGCCGGCGATCGCCGTGCCCGGCGGCCCCGAGTTGTCGATGCGCTCGAACAGATTCGTGAGCGCGAAGGTCGCCTGATAGCGAGGATGGACGGCGTGCACGGAGAACGTCCCGGCTTGCGCGAAGAAGCCGTGGCACACGTTGTTGCCGGTATCGCAAGACTGGTTGAACGGCGCACGCAACGCCATGATGTTCTGAACCGCGACGTCGTGATCCTCGACCGTGTCGAGCTCGGTGAGCGCCCGCGTGTTGAAGCTCAGCACGTCGGTGTTGAGCGCCGAGCCGGCGAGCCCGACCACCTTTCCACCCGAGGTGATCATGCCGAAGTCGTAGGCCTCGAAGTCGACCGCACCCGAGTACGAGAACGAATCACCGGTGCCGTTGCAGGTGTTCGGGCTGCTCGGCGCGTCGGGGATGGTTGCGATCGTCGCGTCCGATTGCGCGCCGACCTGCGAGACCGGCTGACACCCGCAGAGCACCAGCGGGACGAATAAGCTCTTCATATGCCGGTGAGTGGCGCACGCGCGACGTGATTATCGAACAAACGGATCACGGCGAGATCAACCGCTGCAACCGCGCGTGATAGTTCGAGTGCGGATACGAGCTGGCAAACTTCGTCCACTTCGCGACGGCCTCGTCGCGACGCCCGAGCTTGATCAAGGTCTCGATCGCCAACGCCTCGCGCTCTTCGACGAGCACACCGTCGGGATACAGCGTCGTATCCTGCTCGACGAGCGCGAGCGCGTGCGCGGCGTGACCTCCGCGCAACGCAGAGCGCGCTTGTTCGAGTAGCGCGACTTCGGAGATCGTGGGCGGCGGGACAGGAGCCGGCGAATCGGGCGCGGCCGGGGTCGGGGTCGGAGCCAACGCGAGCGGCTTGGCCGGAGCCGACGCCGGCGGCTTCGCCGGAGCAACCCGCACGCGCGGCCGCGGCGTCTCGGTGATCGGCGCGGCGATCGGTGCGGCGATCGGCGCGGCAACGATCGACGGTTCGGCGATCACGGTCGGTGGCGAAACGCGTGCGGGCGGCGGCGACACGATCGACGGGACGGCGCTGCGAGCGTTCGGACGAGACATGACGTAGCCGATGATCGCGGCGCCGATGCCGACGACGAGGAGGCCGACGACGATCGTGCGCACCGACAGCAACGCGGCGATCGTCGCTCCTTTCGGTGCGAGCTGCGCCGCCAGTCGCCCGCGGAGCTTCGCGAGCTCGACCGGCGTCGGTCCGACCTCGGCTGCATGTGCGGCACGCAACAGCTCGCGCATCCCTGCGGGCGCGTCGAGATCGGCCGACCAGCGGACGACGCCTTCGATCTCGCTCACGACCTGCCCTCCTTCGCGCGCATCCGCGCGGCCGCGGCCGCCACGATCGACCGCGCGGCGTGAAGCCGCCCGTATCCGGTCTGCAACGGACAGCCGACGATCGCGACCACCTCGGCCATCGTGAGCTCCTCGAGCTCGAACAAGACGAACACCTCGCGCTTCTCGGGATCGAGCAGCTCGAGCAGCCGCTCGAGCGTCGCGCGCGCCTCCCGCGCATCGAGGTCCTCGAGTTGCGATCCCGCGATCGCGACCTCGGCGATCGGCGCGGCGGTCGGCCGGCGGCGATGAGCGCGCCGTCGATCGTCGGAGGCGCAGCGCAACGCGATGCCGTAGATCCACGTGCGGAGCGACGAGCGGCCCTCGAACTCGCCGAGGCGGCGGTGGACGACGATGAAGACTTCCTGGCAGACGTCGTCGAGATCCGCGCGCGCGACACCGAGCCGGACGAGCACGCGCCACACGAACTTCACGTGGTCGTCGTAGACCGTCGCGAACGGCGGGATCGCCGACCGCGGTGCTGCGTTCAGAGTAGGGCTGGAATCCACGGCTCGTTGCATGAGTGCCGCGGCGCCTCGGGTTTTATGATCCAAACCGCACCCACAGCGCGATCTCGCTGACGAATGCGACGACCGCCGGCTGGTAGACCACGACGTCCGAGCTCGCCTCGTGGACCACGTACTGTGGCCGCGCCGCAGGCACCCACGCACCCGCCCCGATCCGCACGCCGGCGGAGGTGCCGAACCGCCGATCGAACCGGAGCTCGAGGGTCCCGTCGAGCACGACCTCGTGTTCGAGCTCGTTGCGATCGAAGCCGAACCCTCGCGCTCGGACCTCACCGGCCTGAACGCCGGCACACACGGCCAGCGGTCCCGCCAGTCGCGGACAGATCGCGAGGCCGCCCGTGAGCTGCAGCAACGTCGCTCCACCGGGCGCGGCATTCGCGCGGTCGTACGGCCACAGCGTCGTCGAGATCTCGATCGGCCAGCCCCACGGCGGTTCGATCCGCGCCGCGATGGCGGTCCCGAAGCCGAATCCCGGCAACATCCCGCGGCTGGCCAGCGCGGCGACGCTCGCACCGACGTGCCAAGGTGCGGCCACGACGACACGTTCGATCGCCGGTGGCGCTGGCGCTTCGTCGAGCAACTCCGGATCGATGATCAACGCGATCACGAGGACGAGCTTGTCGTCGAGTGCGCGGCAGTCGGCGGCGGGCTCGTGAAGATCGCGCTGACCGAGCACCACGCCGTGCTCGTCGGCGGTGTGGATCGCGGCGGTCCAGCCCGAGCCGCTCGGTGCGATCTCACCGTCGATGACGAGCCGGGTCTGCCCACGAGCCGGGGCGTTGCCGAGCCGCGCGGTCACCGCGGCGGCGAGCTCGTGGTCACCGATGCACGTCGCGGCACCGTCGTGCTGAACCCAGTGCAGCGCCACGTCGTGACCGATCGCCAGCGGCGTCATCCAGATGATCGCGAACGCCAGCGATCCGAACATCCTCGTCCCTTACCACGAGCGAGCGCGACGCCATGCTGGCACGTCGCGGCAGTTCGAGCGGAGCGTGCCAGACCGCACGACGAGCGGCACGCCGCATGGCACCATGCGCGAAGGCAGATGAAGAAGCACGTTGTTGTGATCGGAGCTGGGCTGTGCGGTTCGATGTTGAGCACGTTGCTTCGCAACGACTTCAAGGTCACCGTCGTCGAGCAAGGCAAGAAGAAGAAGCCGTTGTTCGACGATGTCGACTGCACGACCGGCGAGCTCAACACGTCGATCAACCGCGCCGAGGGGCTCGGCGGGACCACCAACTACTGGCACAACGCGCTGATCGAGCTCGACGACAACGACCTCGTGAAGGCCGGCATCGAGCCTCGCGGCATGCAGCCGTACTACCAGAAGGCCTGGTCGTTCTTTCTCTCGGACGCCGAGCTCGAGGAGTGCAATCTCGCGCGCGATGCCAACCGCACCAGCATCGAGCACGGCCAGTCCACGGTCGCGCACATGGTGTTGCCGCAGGCGCGCCACAATGTCTGGCAGCTCGCAAACGCGAAGTATCCCGGCGACGACATCGCCGTGGTCTACGGCCACGCCCAGAAGATCGTCGCCGGCTCGCCCGGGTACGTCGAGGTCAAGGGTCGCCGCGGTATCGAGCGGATCGAAGCGGACTACTTCCTCTTGTGCGCCGGCGGGTTGTCGACGCCGGTGTTGCTCGCGAGCTCGCTGGGCGAGGATGACCGATTCTGCGCGGGCTACCACGACCATCCCATGGCGTACGTGGCCAAGATCAAGCTCCGTCCCGAGAGCCGGTTGAAGGCGGTGTCGTGCACGACGACGCGCTCGGCCGAGGTCCGCGCCGGCGTCACCTACGAGACCGAGGGCATCAAGACGGTGGTCTACCTGCGCCCAGCGGCCGACATGAGGCTTGGCTCGATCACGGGGCCAGCGCGCTACATCCTCTCCGATCTTCGCAACGATCCGTTCTCGCCGAAAAAGATCCTGATGCTGCTCGGCAACCTCGAGGCCGTGCGAGAGGCGATCTTGTTCAAGACGAGGTTGGGGTTTCGCGGCGACTACTACTCGATCCTCATCCTCGGCGAGCAGACACCGATCAAGACCCGAGGCATCCAGTTGACCAAGGGCAAGCGGCCGTCGCTCAACTGGCACGTGACCGCGGACGAGCTCAGCTCGTACGATCGGAGTGTCGATAAGTTCTTCGCCGAGTTTTCGGCGGACATCGTCGAGCGCAAGGCGCTGCCCGCGGCGAGCTGGGCGTTTCGCAACGCCGCGCATCACTCGGGCACCGCGAACCAGTTCGTCGCGATGCCGGGAGACACGACCGCGGAGTTCTTTGCCGCGACCGGCGTGCCTGGCGCGTTCGTCTGTGACGGCTCGGTGCTCCGCGCCGCCGGAATCGCGAACAGTGGGCTGACGCTGGTCGCACTCAGCTATCGCCTCGCGGAGCTGATGCGCTCGATGGCGAATCAAACCTGACAATCAGTTGTCATCGTGCGCGAATAGGCTTCTCGCATCATGAAGCTCTACTTCCATCCGAAGTCCGGTAACTCGCGCCGCGTGCTGCTCGTGGCGAGCCATCTCGGCGTGCCGCTCGAGCGCGTCGTGGTCGATCTGACCAAGAACGAGCAGCGCGGTACGCCGCACCTCGAGCGCAACCCGAACGGCCGCGTGCCGGTCCTCGATGACGATGGCTTCGTGCTGTGGGAGTCGCGCGCCATCATGCAGTACCTCGCCGACAAGACGCCGGGACAGACCCTGCTCCCGACCGACCCGCGCGAGCGTGCCGAGGTCAACCGCTGGCTGTTCTGGTGCGCGGCGCACCTGGCGCCCGCGCTCACGATCGTGGTCCTCGAGAACTTCGTCAAGCCGCTGACCGGCCGGCCGACGGATCCCGCCGAGGTCGCGCGCGGCTTGCAGTTGTTCGCGCAGCTTGCACCGATCCTGGAGACGCAGCTCGCGGGTAAGACCTGGGTCGCCCACGAACGCGTGACGCTCGCGGACTACTCGCTCGCCGCGGGGTTCGCGCTCGCCGGTCCTGCGCGCTTGCCGCTCGCCGACTACCCGAACCTTCGAGCGTGGTTCGGTCGCGTCCAGGAGCTCGACGCGTGGCGGCAGACCGCGTTCTAGGTTTAGTCACCGAGCGAGAACGGCGTGAACTCGGTCTTGGTGTCGAAGTAGTCCTCGTTCTCGGCGCGCTTGAGCCGGCCGACCACGAAGTACGTGACCGGCGTGAGCACGACCTCGACCGCGACCTTGAACAACCAGTTGAACACGACGACGCCGATCAGCGTGCGCGGTTCCCAGACCCCGAGAAACGCGATCGGATAGAACAGCACGCTGTCGACGCCCTGCCCGACGAACGTCGAGCCGATCGTACGCGTCCATAGATAGCGACCCTTGGTCCACACCTTCATCTTCGCCATCACGAAGCAGTTGACGAAGTCGCCGACCCAGAACGCGATGATCGAGCCGATCACGATCCGCCACGTGTTACCGAACACGACCTCGAGCGCCGGTTGGATCACCTTGTTGTACGGCTCGTTCGGATCCGCGGGTGCGTGGATCACGAACAGGCCCATCACGGTCGCGAAGATCATCGCGCCGAACCCGGCCCAGATCACCTTGCGCGCGCGCGCGAACCCGTAGACCTCGGTCAGGACGTCGCCGAAAATGTAGCTGATCGGGAAGAACAGGTTGCCGGCGCCGAACGTCACGCCGGCGACGACGCAGGTCTTGCCGGGGCCGATCAGGTTCGAGCACAGCAGCACGGTCACGAACGCGACCATGCACAGGTCGTAGTAGCGATAGTGCCGCCGGTTCGCGACGTGACCCGAAGAGTCGGAGGGCTCGGTCATCAGGTGGCCGCCGAGTGTCGCACGAGCCGGCCGCACCAGACCGTAGTACGCTCGACGCGATGAAATCTCTCGTCGACCGTCTCGCGTCCTACGCCGAGTATCATCGCGACAAGCGCAACATCGCGACGCACTTCGTCGGCATCCCGATGATCGTCGTCGGCACGCAGGCGACGCTCGCGCGGATCGGCATCGGGCCGATCAACGCGGCGGTCGGGGCCACGGCACTCCTCACGCGGTACTATCGCGCGATCGATCCGACGTACGGCGCCGCCATGGGGGCGGTGCTCGGCGCGACCTGCGCGGCCGGCACCGCGATCGCGGCGCTCCCCCTGCCGCTGTGGGCCGGCAGCGCGGCCGGCCTGTTCGTCGGCGGCTGGGCGCTCCAGTTCCTCGGCCACTACTTCGAGGGCAAGAAGCCGGCGTTCTTCGACGACCTGCGCGGCCTGCTCGACGGCCCGCTGTTCCTCGTCGCGGAGGTCGCGTTCGCCCTCGGCCGCTCGCCGGAGCTCCGCGCCGAGGTCGAGCGCCGCGCGGGACCGACCCGGTGGCGCAAGGCCGGTCCGGATCTCGCGGTCGTCGCGGCCTGAGCGACGAGCGACACGAGCCGACAGTTCACTCGATCACGACGTTGTTGATCGGCAGCACGGCCTCGCCGGCGGGATAGCCGTAGCTGACCCAGCCGGTGTTGGTGTCCTCGCTGCCCCATCCCCACACCCACACGCCGAACGGTTGCGCCGAGTCCATGACGTTGACGCCGTTGTTGCAGCCGTGCTGGCTGTTGAAGTGGTCGACGATCATCTCGTGCGCGATCTGATAGTCGCCGTTGCTACCGACGGGTTTCCAGTCGGCGGCCGGAATCGTGCCCATGCACGCGAGCGTGACGTCGGCGAACGCTCCATTGGCCTTCTGCCGCACGATCGTCAGCCCGGTGAACGGATACGTCGGATCGGTGAAGAACACGTAGTGACCGAGGTACTGCGGCGGCGGCACGAGCCGTACGAAGTCCGGGTCCCCCCAACCGCCGACCCAGGTCGGGTCCGAGTCCGAGCCGTCGCCGGCGCCGGTCATGTACGTGAACATCGAGAACGGATGGTCGGTGTCCTGGCTCGTCACCGTGAACGCCGCGTTCGTGCGGATCTCGATCTGATCGCCGAGATTCACGGTCGCGGCACCGAGGCCCGGCGGATCGTAGGTCAGCTGCGTGCCGTCGACGGCACCGTAGATCCGGAACACGCGCGGGTCGACAAACCCGTTGGGCTCGCGATCGGGATGCGGCGCCGCGACGTAGACGCTGCCGAGCGCGCTGACCGGCGTCAGCATCTGCTCGCCGTGATCGCCGCAGCAGCGATCGATCGACATGATCGGGTGCCCGCCGAACACGCCGATCGGCTGGGTCGACGTGATCGGGCTGCCGGAGAGTGGATTGCTCTGCGTGATCTGTGCGTACTGCCCGCGGTTGAGCGTCATCGTCCACGTCCCGTTCGCGGTGCCCGCGGGCACGCCGGAGCCGGCCGCGATCGCCGACTTCGGGCGCATCGTGATCGTCGTGCCGTCGACGGCCGCGACGATGTCGTGCGACGGCCCCTCGCCCGGGATGTTGATCGGCGGCGCCGGCAACACGTCGTACGCGCCGACCGCGACGTAGTTGTTCTGCCACGCGGAGGTCGGGATCAACAGCGACGCGCCGGTCGCCGCGGCCTTGCCACCGCCGTACGGCAACATCTGATACGCGACGACGGGCGTGTCGGTAACGATGTGGAACGCCGTGCCGACGCCGGTGCCGTGGACCTGAACCCCTGCGTTGAGTGCCGCCGGGACGGGACACGCGACGTTGCCGAAATCGAGGATCGAGCTGTTGCCGTAGTCGAGGAACAGGATCGCGACCGCGCCTGGAGCGAGGCCCGCGGTCGGATCGTACGCGCCGTACGTCAGCGCCATGCCGGTGCCTTGCGGCAGCTTCGCGTACTGCGAGAGATCGATCGGCTGGCCACCCCAGTCGACGTCGAGGTGGACCGCGCTCATCGAGACGTTCGCGACGAACACCGCGTAGCACGCGTCGTAGGGCGGACCCGCCGCGCCATCCATGTCGACGGCGTAGTACTCGCAGCCGACCGACGAGTGATTCATGTTGGCGGCGTCGCACGTCGCCGAGCACGAGCCGCCGGTGCACTGCCCGTTGCTGCCGTTGCTGCCGCCGTCGTTGCTGCCGTTGCCGTTGCCGTCGTTCCGGCTCGCGGGACCGCACGACAACGCGATCGCGACGGTGGTGGACAGTCCGAACGAGACGGCGAAGCCGAGGTTCCGCATTGCCGCACGCTAAGCCGCGCTCGCGCAGGACGAAACCTCTTTCTGTCGTTTGCACAAACCGTCCGCGCGGTGTGCACAATTTGCGCAGCGAAACCGCCCCAGATCGTCGAGGACTAGAAGTTCACGTTGACGTCGAGCGTCGCGGTCGCATCACTGCATTGGTGATGGCCTTCGAGATCCGCGGACGCCGTGAAGTCGCAGCGCGTGATGATGTCGTTGTTGAAGACATCGGAGTCCTGCATCTCGAATTCGATCGTGTCGCCGGGCGCCATCAGCTGGGACTTGGTGGTGTACCCCCAGTCCGGCGTGAACGTCTCGTCGTCCTCGGGCGTACGATCGAGTTGCACGTTGTTGATATAGACGACGACGTACGGATCGGGCGGGCTGTTGTCGGGATCCCAACTGGCGCCGTTGGGCTGGACCGCTTCCACCGACGCGTTCTCGATCGTGTACGACCACGGCGAGTCGAACGGACCGCCGGGATGAGTGACGCATGCGCCCAGCACGAGCAAACCGAGGTAACGGACCATGGTCACCACATTATCAGTGTCGTGACGGGCTCGACCGTGCATCCTTAGGCAGATGACGGATCCGTATCGCGACCCCGATCGTCCGTGTCCCGCATGTGCGAGACCGTTGCGGATGTATCAGACGCGACTCGTGTGCGACGCGTGCAACGGCATCATGGTCACGCTCGATGACCTGGCCTCCGCCGTCTACGATCTGACCAGCCTGACCCCGCAGTTCGGGTGGAAGAGCGAACAGCCGGGAACGCGCGCCTGCCCGGTGTGCCGCACGACCATGACGGCGTGCCGGTTGATCGTAGAGATCGACGGAGCTCACGAACACCCCAAGCCGCTGCTCGATCGCTGCACCAGCCACGGCCTGTGGTTCGATCACGAGGAGCTCGCGATGGTGCTCGAGAAGGTCGCGACCAAGGGCTTCGGTGGGGCGATCGGACGCACGAGCAAGCCGCGCGAAGGCGCGCCGATCGAACAGGATCGGTGGGGTGCCACGTTCAATCGCAGCGGCGGGTGGGGTGGCTTCCACTGACATCCACGTACCGTGGGTAGGTTTCTCTCGTATCCACCAACAGTGGATGTAACGAAAGGTGAAGTGGTCGACCCGAGTCCGTGATGGCATCGGCCAAAGAAGGTTTGCGCTCGATCGGGCAACTGATTCGAGCTAAGCGCATCGCTTCGGACCTCACGCAGACTCAGCTCGGAAAACGAGCCGGGATCGTCGGGAAGTACGTCAGCGAGATCGAACGTGGAACGCGGGATATCCCGCACAGCACGCTGCACGCGATCGTGGAGGACGGGTTAGACCTTCACCTCGACGTACGGTTTGGCGTCGCGGCCGAGAATGGCAGCCGCGCCCTCAAGCCGCCGCCGCCGTTGCCGCGGCCGATCGAACAGCTCGCACGCACGATCGCCGGGCTCCCTCCCGATTCGCGCGCGACCGTGCTCGCGATCGTGCGCACGGTGCTGAGCCTCGTGAAGACCTGACTACTGGATGCCGAACCCGCCGCGCAACACGAAGTGCGGCGGGGTGAGCGCGAGCGCCGGGTTCGTGATGCCGAGCTGTGCCCCGACCGGCAGGCCATACGCCCCGAGCGCGGCCGGCAGCGTGAAGGTCGGGATCGGCAGCGACGGCAACGCGTTGTTGAGCGACGTGTCGATCACCTGCTGAACGAGCATGTTGACCAGCATCTGCAACGAGGCCTGCTGCATCGTGTTGAGATCGACGACGTCGCTCGAGATGTGAAGCTCGTCGAGCACGATGCCGGCGAAGCTCAGCGTGTTGCCGACGAGCGTCACGTTGGTGTGCGCGCGCGCACCGACGGTGAGCGGGATGACCGTATCGCCGTTGATCGTCAGGTCGAGATCGCCGAGCGACAGCACCACCGTGCCGTTGCTGAGCTCCGCGACCGGCGGCAACCGCGCCTCGAGATCGATCGTCGCGCCGGCGTCGCCACCGAACAGCGACGCATCGACCGTCGCGTGGAAGTAGTTCGCCTTCCACAGCGCGTGCAGCGCCTGGTTGAGGATCGCGACGTGCGCCGCGACCGCCGCGGCTTGACCACTCGAATTGGGATCGGTGAGCACCGGACCCGGCGGCACCGCGGCGCCGAGCGTGGCGTAGAGGTTCGCCGCCGCCGCGGTCATGTTCGTGCCGATGCCGAACAGCATGCGGGCCGAGCTGGTGTCGAGCGACGTGAACGACGGTGCGAAGCCGAGCGTGACGGTGCCGCTGTCGATGCGCGGCACCGCGAAGCTCGTGCCGAGCGAGCTGATGTCGAGGCCGCCGATCACACCGTCGAGGACGGCGTTGAAGTTGTTCGTGATGTAGGTCTGGACGAGCCCCGACACGGTGCTCTTGAGCGTGCCCTGCGCGAGCGGCACGATGATGTTGTCGATGATCCAACCGTCGACGCCGTTGAAGTTCGTGCTGATCGAGCCGACCGCGACGCTGACGCTGCCCGCGCGGACCGACATGTGCGGCACGCCGCCGATCAACCCGACGTTGAACGTCGCGGTCACGGTGATGTAGTCGAACGTGACCGGGCCCGACGTGTCGTACGGAATGCCCGAGATCTGGCCGTGCACACGCAGGTTGACCGACGGATCCTCGATCCGCTCGCTGACCGTGACGCCACCCGCGACGAGCGTGAGCGTGTCGGCGTTGGGCCCCGGCAGCGAGGAGCTCTGATAGTCGACCTCGTAACGAAACAGGCAGACGCCGAAGACCGACGTCCTGCACGTGTTGGGGACCAGCGGGTTCGTGCTGGCCAGCGCGGCCTCGAGCGCGGTGTGCAGGCCGGCGCTGTTCGCGACCGTGTTGAGCAGATCGCCGAGCGAGTTGATCTGACCCGCGCGCGAGCCGTCATCGATCGCCGATTGCGCGAGCCGCAGCGAGACGGTGTCGCTGTACGGAACGTTGAAGCCGGCCCACTGGGACGCCACGAGGAACGTGCAGACCTTCACGGTGTCGAGCCCGTAGTCATCGGTCGCCTTGATCTCGACGAAGTTGATCCCGAACCGCGTGGTCACGGCCGTCGAGAAGCCGCCGTTGCCGTCGACGGTGACCGGCGTGCCGTTGACGGTCACGGCCATCGTGCCGTTGGTGTCGACGGCGCTGCCGGTGAACGTCAGCGAGCTGCCCGGCGAGAGGTTCAGCATCGACGCGTCGACCGGCGCGCCGCACGTGATCTTCGGGCCACTCGTGTTGACGATCAGATCGAGATCCGCGACGACGGCGACGCCCTGATCGGTCGGCGGCATCACGAGCGCGTGCACGTGGTACTTGCCCTCGCTGCCGTACATGAACCCATCGGTGCCCTGCAGCGTGATCGGCCCGACGCCGACGACCGGCGTGCTGGTGTTGACGACGATCGCGTCGTCGATCGGGTTGCCGTAGCGGTCGACCACGACGTGGGTGATCGTGACCGGCACGCCGATGCCGTAGACTTGTTGATCGGGGACCTTCGTGATCATGATCCCGGCCGGCAAGGCGTGCACGACCTCGAAGCCGGCGTTGTTGCCGGCGAGCCCGGGCATGGTGCATTGCCCGGCGTAGTGCCCGACCTTGGTCACGACCGCGGTGAGCTCGCTGATCGTGGTGGTGGCGAGGGTGGGACTGATCGCGAACGTCGGCGAGTAGCCTTCGAGTACGTGATCATCGGCGTCGTAGACCACGCACGTCGCGGTCAGCGTGGCGCCGGCGGTGAGCGGATCCGGCGTGACCGTCGTGACGATCTTCGCGGCGTCGCCCGGACCGTCGTCACCGCCCAGGTGCCGATTGTCACCGCACGACGCGACGACGGACATGACGATGACGTATGCGAGCGCCCTTAGCTGCATCGCCGTGAAGAATACCAACTCCGTCGACGATGCGCCGGATTTCTGTCCAGCGCTCTGCGTCAATGCCAGCGGTAGTGAACTAACTCACTCGCTCGCGCAACGAGCTCAGCAACTCGCCCCACCACAGGCCGATCGTCCGAATGAACAGCGGAATCGGCTGGCCATGACGGACCGGGTGATCCGGGCGCAGCGCGGCAAATCCACGATGCTCGACGGTGACGCGGGTCCCGCCGCTCTCGGTCGCGACGAACGTGACCGCGACGTAGGTGACGTCGTCGGGGCCAAAGTTGCCGCCGCGCCACTCGAACTCGAGGCGCGCGGGCGGATCCCACGCCGTGATCGTGCCGGTCTCGTGGATCCGCGGGCCGGCGGGGCCTTCGTACTGCTCGAACAACCGGCCGCCGAGCTTGGGCTCGAAGGCGAGCGTACCCGGGTTCCGACCGGCGACGCGAAACTTGATGCCGTGGCGCCACCAGAGATCGGTCTCACGCGTGAACACGTCGAAGGCGACCTCGGGCGCGACCGGCACGGTGACCATCGCCGACGCACGATCGCCGGCGATCATCGCTTCACCTTCTTCGCGACGTGCGCCGCGAACGCTCCGAGCTGGCCTTCCCAGAACCGCTCGACTTGATCGAGCCACTCGCGGAGCTCGCCGAACTTTTCGGGGCGCAACGAGTACAATCGAAACCGCGCGTCGGCTTCGTGCGACGCCTCGACCAACCCGCTCGTGCGCAGGATCCGGAGGTGCTTGCTCATCGCCGGGCGACTCGCGCCGAGCTCGTCCGCGAGGTCGCCCGCGCGCCACGGCTTCTTGCGCAACAGGTCGATCACGCCGCGCCGCGTGCCATCCGCGAGCGCGCCGAACGTCGCGTCGAGCTGGTTCACGATTTTTCGCGCATGCGTTGCATGAACCACCAGTGATGACCTTCCGGATCGATCGCTTCGTAGCTGCGGTCGGCCCAGTAGTCATCGCCATAGTCGGTGGTCTTCGGATCCGCGACGATCTTCGCGCCGGCGGCTCTCGCCCGCACGCAGTGGGCGTCGACATCGTCGATGTAGATGCACAGCGACTGCGTGTTGACGCCGTCGACCGACGCCGGACTCTTGCGCCACGGCCGATCCTTCTCGAGCTTCGCGTCGCCGACGCTGACGAGGCCACCACCGAGCACGAGCTCGGAGTGTTCGATCCGACCGCCCTCGCCTTCGATCTTGAGCTGGATGTCGAAGCCGAACGCCGTGCACAGCCAGTCGATCGCGGCGGCAGCTTCGTTGTAGTAGACAGCGGCCGACAGACGCGGCCAGCCCTTCGGTGGTGGTTTGGTAGCGATTGACATGATGGTTAATGGTTAACGTAATCGTTAACCATTAACAAGGCTCAACAGCCCGCGGGCTCGGTCGATTTTCTGGGTGTGCGAACCTTCCTGTGCCTCGTGCTCGCCGCCGGCTGTCTCGGTGATGGTGGGTTCAGCGTGGACACCCGCGCGATCGACGTCCCGCGTGGCGCGGGGGTCGATGTCGCCGTCGACGTCGAGCTCGCCGAGGTCACGTGGCTCGCCGACGCTGCACTCGTGCACATCGCGCCGACCAGTGATGGCCGCGCGCTGCGGGTCACCGGCGTGGCCGAGGGCGACACCGTCGTGCATTTCGGCGCGCACGGCGACGTGATCGATCTACCGACCCACGTCGCGCCTCCCGCGATCGTGCAACTGTGGATCGCGCCGGTCACGGTCAGCCTCGCGATCGGCGGCGATCTCCAGATCCACGCGACCGCCGTCGATACGACGGCGACGATCCTCGACGTGCGCGATCGGACGACGTGGCAGCTCGTCGATCCGACGATCGCCGCGTTCGATCCCACCGTCGGCCACGACACCGTGGTCGGCAAGAGCGCAGGTCACACGACGTTGCGCGCCGTGCTCGACGGCGTTGAATCGACCGCGCCGGTCGACGTCTATTAGCCACGCCCGCGACGTTGCATGCGACACGCGTGCGACGGGACAACTCGACGGCGTTCGCTCGCAACTCGCTGATCGCTATGCGCTCGCGATCTGAAATTCGCTGGCACTGCGCGTGCTCTAAGGCTCGGTCATGTCGAACATGAACCGCCTCGAAACGATCGCCGACCGTCAGCGCCGCAGTCGCGTCCGTGACCTCGCGTTCGCCGCGCTGGTCGTGCTCGCAGGTGCGGCCTCGCTGATCGGCGTCACCGAGGCGGTCCGCGCCGCGTCGGTCCACGTCGCTCACAAGTAACCCGCGACGGTCGCTGCGACCTCCCCTGCGACATCGCAGGCACCTCGCACGACGCTCCAACCCATCGAAACCACGCGCCTTCCACCTGGCACCGTTAGTGAAATAAGGACCTTCCATGAGCACGAACAATCACCTCGCGTCGATCAGCACCCGCAACCGCAGCACGCGCTTTCGGGACGCGTTCTTCGCGGCCTGCGTGGCCGTGGCTGCGGCGTTCGCGGTGACCACGGTGTCGGCCGCCGCCGATGCCGCGACGCCGTCGCACGTCTCGCACGTCTCGCACCGGTAAGCCTGTTGGGATAGGGTGCGCCGGCATGGCTGGCCCTGGCAGAGTTCACGTCATCGATCATCCGCTCGTCCAGCACAAGCTGACGCTGATGCGCTCGAAAGAGACCAGCACCAGCAAGTTCCGAACGCTGTTGCGCGAGATCAGCACCCTCCTCGCCTACGAGGTCTGTCGCGATTTCCCGACGACGCTCGTCGAAGTCGAGACGCCGATCGCGAAGACGATGGCGCCGATGCTCGACGGCAAGAAGCTCGTCCTGATCTCGATCTTGCGCGCCGGCAACGGCCTGCTCGACGGGATGCTCGACCTGATTCCGTCGGCGCGCGTCGGCCACATCGGCCTGTATCGCGACCACCAGACGCTCGAGCCGGTCGAGTACTACTTCAAGGTGCCCGATCAGATGACCGAGCGCGATTGCATCATCGTCGACCCGATGCTCGCGACCGGCAACTCGGCCGCCGCCGCGGTCGCCCGGATCAAGAAGACCGGACCGCGCTCGATCAAGTTCATGTGCCTGCTGACCGTGCCCGAGGGGCTGCGTGTCTTTCACGACGCTCACCCGGACGTGCCGGTCTATACCGCGTCGATCGACGAGCGCTTGAACGAGAAGAGCTACATCGTCCCCGGTCTGGGCGATGCCGGCGACCGCATGTTTGGCACGAAATAACAAAGCGGTTCTGACCGGCTGGCAGAACGTCCGTCAAAACAGATTGATCGGGTCCGCGATGGCGGATATGAAGGTCCCGGTTTGGGTCTGGTGAAAAAGAAAATCGATAAGTCCGTGGCCATTCAAGCAAGCGGCCAAGGTGAGCCCGCAGCTCCCGCGACGACCGCCAGCAACGCCCACGTCGAGGCGACCGATCTCGCCCCGGTCGTCGGCGCCAACCTGCGCCGGCTGCGCACGCGGCGCGGACTCTCGCTCGAACGCCTCGCGCAGATCAGCGGCGTGTCGCGCGCGATGCTCGGGCAGATCGAGCTCGGGCAGAGCGCACCGACGATCAACGTGCTGTGGAAGATCGCGCGCGCGCTCGAGGTCACGTTCTCCGCGCTGATCAGCGCGCGCACGCAATCCGGTGCGCTCGTGCTGCGCTCGTCGGAATCGAAGATCCTGACCAGCAAGGATCGCAGCTTCAGCTCGCGCGCGCTGTTCCCGTTCGACGAACCGCGCCGCGTCGAGTTCTACGAGCTGCGCCTCGCGGCCGGCAGCGTCGAGGACGCCGATGCGCATCCGCCCGGCACGTCCGAGAATCTCGTCGTCACCGCGGGCACCGTCGAGATCGACGTCGCGGGTGACACGCATCGCCTCGAGGCCGGTGATTCGGTGCTGTTCGAAGCCGATACGCCGCACGCGTATCGCAACGCGGGACGCACCGAAGCGGTGATGTACCTCGTGATGACGTACGCCGAAGAAATCGGTTAAGTGAAGGCGGTCATCGCTCGTCGCTACGGTGCCGTCGTCGAAGTCGCCGAGGTCGCCGAGCCCGAGATGGGACCGCGCGACGTCCGGATCGCGGTCCGGGCGGCGAGCCTCAACCCGCTCGACTTCAAGATCCGCGACGGCAAGGTCAAGCTCGTGCTGCGGTTGAAGCCGCCGGTGCACCTGGGCTGTGACGTCGCCGGGGTCGTCGAGGCGATCGGCGCCGAGGTCACGCGGTTCGCGGTCGGCGACGACGTGTTCGCGCGGCTCGAGAAGCTGCGGATGGGTGGGCTCGCCGAGCGAGTGTGCGCCGACGAGAAGGTGGTCGCGATCAAGCCGGCGAACGCGTCGTTCGTCGAGGCCGCGGCGATGCCGCTGGTCGGCTTGACCTCGCTCCAGGCGCTGCGCGACGTGGCGAAGCTCGCACCGGGCCAGCGCGTGTTGATCCACGCCGGCGCCGGTGGCGTCGGCTGTCACGCGATCCAGATCGCGAAGCAACTGAAGCTGTGGGTCGTGACGACGACGAGCACCAAGAACCTCGAGCTCGCGGCCGAGCTCGGCGCCGATCAGGTGATCGACTACACGACGCAGAGGCTCGGCGACGCGGTCCACGATCTCGACGCCGTGTTCGACACGCTCGGCGCGGAGTCGGAGCTCGCGTCGCTCGCCGTGACCAAGCGCGGTGGGATCGTCGTCGGGGTCGGCGGGATGCCGGATCGCGCGTTCACGAACCAGTGGCTGCCGTGGTTCGCGGCGCCGGTGATCTGGTTCGCGACGCGCAAGCGCCGTGCCGCCGAGGCGCAGACCGGCGCGCGCTTCGAATATCTGTTCATGCGGCCCGATGGCGTCGAGCTCGCCGAGATCGCCGGCTGGATCGAGAGCGGCGCGGTGAAGCCGAGGATCCACAAGACGTATCCGCTCGTCGAGGCGGCGGAGGCGTTCGCGGAGCTCGAGCGCGGCCGTGCGCGCGGCAAGATCGTCGTGACGATCTAGAACCCGCCGGTGATCGCGAGCCCACCGCCGGCGTGGCCGTCGAGCCAGCCGGTGACGGTCGCGTGCTCGCTGCCGGTCGAGCGCGTCGCATAGCGGATCACGCCGGCGACGATCAGCGCGGCGCCGCCGGCGCTGGCGATCACGCCGATCATGCCGCGCGACTTGGCCTTGTCGTCGAGGACCGTGAACGCGTCGAGGTTCGCTGCCGTCGCCGCATCCTGCTCGGCGGAGTGGCCGGAGACCAGCATCACCGCGCCGAGTCCGACTCCGATCACGCCGAGTCCGACCAGCGTGTCGCCGAGCGGATCTCTGAACCACGGCCTCGCCGGTTCGGCCACCGGTTCGGGAGGTGGCGGCTGGACCACGACCGGCGATGGGTGATCGTCCGGCGGTGGCTTCGCGTCGGTGATCGCCTTCGCATCCGCCGCTTTCGCATCCTCGGCCGCTTTCGCGTCCTCGGCCGATCGCGCCTTGATCGCCGCATCCTCGGTCGCTCGCGCGTCGGCGACGATCCGCTTGCACTCCTCGAGTTGGTCCTTGACGACCGCCTTGTTCGCGGCCGGTAGCTTCATCGCGAGCAACTTGACGTAGAGCTCGCTCGCCTTGTCGCAATGGCTTTGCTTGCGCTCGGCCTGCGCCCACGCGAACAGCGTCTCGACGTCGCCTTCGAGGGCGAACGATCTGCCGAACGCGGTGCTCGCACCCGCGTAGTCGCTGGCCTTGTACGCCGCGACGCCGGCCTGGAACTGCACCTTCGCAGCCTTGCCCTTCGGTGCGGCCGTGGCGATGCCGCCGGCGAGCACGAGCGCGGCCGCGATCAGTGCTTGTCGGTGCGGACCGGCATGAACGGCGAATCGGCGTCCCACGCGGGTTTCTCCTCGGGTTTGGGTTTGGGGTGCGGTCGTGAGCGAATCGCGGGTTTCTTCGCGATCACCGGCTTCTTGACCGGCGCCGCGACGTGCTCGTGCGGCGGCGGCTCCGCGATCGGCGGCGTCGGCGCTGCTGCGGTCGGTGGTTCCGCGGGCGGCGGTTCGGCGGGCGGCGGTTCGGCGGGCGGCGGCTCGACGGCCGGTGTCGGTACGAGCACCGGCGCAGGTGGCGGCGCGGCGACGATCGGAGCCGGCTCGACCGCCACCGGCTTCGCCGCCGGGATGGCGTCCGCCGAGCCACCACCGAAAGCGATGAACGTGCCGATGCCGCCGGCGACCGCCGCACAGACGGTGAGGGCGATGATCGGTCCCTTGCGACGCGGCGTCGCGCGCACGAAGTTGGTCGGCGTCGCCAGCCGCGGCACGTGCACGCGGTCGGTGACATCGAACTGACTCGGCGCACGCGCGACGACACCACCATCGCCGACATCGACGGCGTGCGTGAACAGCGGCTGACTCGCGTCCTGACCGGGATGACTCACCATCGTGCCCGGCTGTGGCACCTGGTAGTCGAGGATCGGCACCGCGCCGGGTTGCGGCGTCAACACGCGCGACAGCACCGGCGGGGGCGGCAGTTCAGGTGCGGAGTCGCGCGTCGTCGGGCGCTTCACGGGCTGCGGTGTTGGTTGGCGTGACATCGCGGGCGGGGTGCGTTGCGGCGCGCGCCGGATGATCTCGGTCGGCTCGTAGTCCGGCGGCGTCTGCGACACCGCGGTCGGATCCTCGACGCCGAGCTGCGCGGCCATCGCCTTGATCTGCTTCTGGACCTCCGGATCGTTCGGATCCGGCGTCTTGCCGCTCTCGATCAACGTGCGCACGACGTGCTGCTCGACGAAGAACGCGCCTTGCGCCTTCGCCTGATCCCACTCCTCGAGCCGCGCGGGAAACAGGTTGCCCATCAGGCGCGCGAGCACCAGCGGCGAGACGCGCAGCCGATTCTCGTGCGCGAAATCCTCGAGCGCGCCCTGGAGCTCGACCGCGGTCGTGTAGCGGTGCAGCGGAGCGCGAGCGAGCGCGCGCATCACGATCAACTCGAGCGCCGGCGGATACGTCGGGACGAACAGCGTCGGCCGCGGCACGTCGACGTTCACGATCTGATTGAGCACCGCGTACTCGGTCTCGCCGGTGAACGGTGCGCGCCCGACCGTGAGCTCGAACAGCAACGTGCCGATCGCGTAGATGTCGCTGCGGCGATCGAGCACGGCGTCGGCGCGGCACTGCTCCGGCGACATGTAGTTGATCTTGCCCTTGAGCCCACCGTGGGTCGTCGGCTTGCCCTGCGAGCCACGCGCGATGCCGAAGTCGACGACCTTGACCGCACCGTCGTAGCTGACCAGCACGTTCGACGGCGACACGTCGCGATGGACGATCTGCAGCGGCGTGCCGTCGGGACCCATCTTCTCGTGGGCGTAGTGCAGCCCGGCGCACAGCCCGGCGACGAGCGTGAGCGCGGCATCGAGCGAGAGCGGCACGCCGTGCTCGTGCGAGGTCGATGCGATGCGCTCGAGATCCTCGCCGTGGACGTACTCCATCGCGAAGAAGTAGTCGCCATCCTCGACGCCGATGTCGTAGACCTGCGCGACGTTGGGATGGTGCAGCGTGGCCGCCAGCCGCGCCTCGTTGAGGAACATGTTGACGAAGTTCGCGTGGGTCGCGAACTGCGGGAGGATCCGCTTGATCACGACCAGCTTCTCGAAGCCTTCGATGCCGACCGTGCGCGCGAGGTAGAGCTCGGCCATTCCGCCGATCGCGATTTGACGGATCAGGTCGTACTTGCCGAGCTTGTCGCCCGGTCCCAAGTGACGCGACTGCTGCGGCGCAGGCTTCACTATCCACAAGGATAGACGAAAGGGCTCGACTCTGCAGTACAATCGAGGGTGATGGCGACCCGGGGCTTGCTCGTCGCAGCCATGGCAATGGGTGTTGCCGCGTGCAGCCCTTTCGGCGGCGGTGCGTACAACTGCGAGGGCGACCAGCAGTGCAGCGGCGGAACGTGCTCGGCCGGGTTCTGCAGCGCCGCCGATTCGAGCTGCAACTCGGGGCAGCGCTACGGAGATTCCGCAGGCGACCTCTCGAACACGTGTGTCGGTGCGGGTCCGATCGACGCGAACAACGGCCTCGACAGCAAGCAGTTCCTCGACGCGCACGTGCCGATGGATGGCATCTCGTGTTTCGGCACCGGCTTCGGGCAAACCTGCTTCGCGATGCCGCCGTCGGTACCGATGACGATCACGACGGGACCGTTGAACACCGACAGCTCGCCGCTGTGCGCGACGAACGTCAAAGACAATCCGCCGTGGTGCGTGATCGCGGCGACCGATCTCACGATCAGCGCGGGCACGCTCGCGGTGACCGGCGCGAAGCCGCTCGTGCTGCTCGCGACCGGCACGTTGAGCGTCGACGGCACGCTCGACGTCGCGAGTCATCGCGGCGGGCAGCAGGGCGCCGCGTCGAACGATTCGTTGTTGTGCGATGCGGGCACGCCTCCGAACAACAACGGCGGCGGCGCGGGCGGCAGCTTCGGTGGCGCGGGTGGCCACGGTGGCCGCACCGGTGGCGCCGCCGGAACCACGAAGCCGACGAACGTGATGCGCGGCGGTTGTCCCGGGCAGGACGGCAAGTCCGGAACGTTCGGCGTCAAGGGCCTCGGCGGTGGTGTGGTCTATCTGATCGCCGGCACGCAGATCACGATCGGCGGCAACATCAACGCCTCCGGTGCAGGCGGCAGCGCGGGCGTGACCGGCAACGCCGGCGGCGGCGGCGGTGGTAGCGGCGGCCTGATCGGCCTCGACGCGCCGATGGTGACGAACGGCGGCGCGATCTTCGCGAACGGCGGCGGTGGTGCCGAAGGCAGCGGCAACTCGACGAAGGGCAACGACGGCACCGAATCGGTCAACGGCGCGGTGGCCGGTGCCAGTGGCAGCATGTCGATGATCGCCGGCGACGGAGGAGCCGGTGGTGCGACGGGCGCGGCCGGCGACGGCGCCGACGGAGCGGGCGGCGGCGGTGGCGGTGGCGGTGGTGGCGGCGGTGCGGTGAAGCTGTTCCAGGCCGCGACGATCACGGGCGGTGTGGTCTCTCCGCCGCCGAGCTGATCGTACACTCGCGCCATGTCCGCAAAAGGAGCCGGCCCCAAAGGTGCGCGCGGGCGACGGTTCGATCAGGCGCTCGATCCCGTCGCCGCGGCGCTCAACGCGTCGGTCGACTTCGATCACCGCTTGCTCGCCCACGATGTCGCCGGATCGATCGCCCACGCCGAGATGCTCGCGGCGCGCGGCCTGATCACGACCGACGACCTCGCGAAGATCGTGACCGGCCTGCGCAGCGTCGAGGCCCAGCTCGCGAGCGGCGCGCTGCCCTGGGACGACGCGCTCGAGGACGTGCACATGAACGTCGAAGCGCGGTTGGTCGATCAGATCGGCGACGCCGGCCGCCGGCTCCACACGGCGCGCAGTCGCAACGATCAGGTCGCGACCGATCTTCGGCTCTACGCGATCGGCTCGGCCGAGCAACTGATCGATCTGATCGACGAGCTCCGCAGCGCGCTGCTCGTGCAGGCGCGCGCGCATGTCGACACGCTGATGCCCGGCTACACCCACCTCCAGCGCGCGCAACCGGTGCGGCTCGCGCATCATCTGCTCGCGTACGACGCGATGCTGTCGCGCGATCGCGGACGGATCGCGGATGCCGCGTTTCGCGCCGACGAATCTCCGCTCGGCTCGGGTGCGCTCGCCGGGACCACGCTGCCGATCGATCGCGAGCACACCGCGCGCGCGCTCGGGTTCGGCGAGGTCACGCGCAACTCGCTCGATGCGGTCGGCGATCGCGACTTCGCGCTCGAGCTCGTCGCGGCCTGTGCGCTCGTCCAACTGCACCTGTCGCGGCTCGGCGAGGAGCTGGTGCTGTGGGCGACGCAAGAGTTCGGCTTCGTGCGGATCGGCGAGGCCTACAGCTCGGGCAGCTCGCTGATGCCGCAGAAGAAGAATCCGGATCTCGCCGAGCTGGTGCGCGCGAAGGCCGGTCGCGTCGTCGGGGCGTGGGTCACGCTCGCGACCGTGGTGAAGGGCCTGCCGCTCGCCTACAACAAGGATCTGCAGGAGACCCAGGAGCCGCTGTACGACGCGGTCGAGACCGTCGCCGCGTGTCTCGAGGTCGCGCGCGGCATGATCCAGACCGCCGAGTTCGACGTCGAGCGGATGCGGACCGCGATCGGCGTCGGTCATCTCGTGGCGACCGAGCTCGCCGATTATCTCGTCGCGAAGCAGGTGCCGTTTCGCGAAGCCCACGACATCGCCGGACATCTCGTGCGGGTCGCCGACGAGCGTCGTGTCGAGCTCGCCGCGTTGGACCTCGCGACGCTGCGCGCGGCGCATCCGGCGTTCGAGGCCGATGTCGCCGAGTGGCTCGACCCCGATCGCGCCGTCGACCGCCGCGACCTGCCGGGTGGACCGGCGCGCGCGCGAGTGTTGGCAGAGATAACCCGCATCGCCGCCGAACTGGAGTAGAACGACGGTCATGACGACCGCGCCCTTCGAATACAAAGCCGGCGAGATGTACTGCGACGGCGTCGCGCTCTCGGCGATCGCCGACGCGGTCGGCACTCCCGTCTACGTCTATTCACGCGGCGACATCGAGCGTGCGTATCGCGCGTTCGACGAAGCGCTCGCGGGCATCCCACACGAGATCTGTTACGCCGTCAAAGCGAACTCGTCGCTCGGTGTGCTGGGCGTGCTCGTCGAGCTCGGCGCCGGCGCCGACATCGTCTCGGTCGGCGAGCTGTATCGCTGGGTGCGTGCCGGCGGCAGCGCCGAGCACGTCGTGTTCTCGGGCGTCGGCAAGACCGAGTCCGAGATCAAGGCGGCGCTCGAAGCGAACATCGGTTGCTTCAACGTCGAGTCGGCCGAAGAGCTCGTCGTCCTCGACAACGTCGCGAAGAGCCTCGGCAAGCGCGCGCCGATCTCGATCCGCGTCAACCCCGATGTCGACCCGGAGACCCATCCGTATATCTCGACCGGTCTCAAGCAGAACAAGTTCGGCGTGTCGATGGGCGAAGCACCGGCGTTGTTTCGCGATGCGGCGAAGCGCAGCGGTCTGCACGTGATCGGCGTCGACTGTCACATCGGAAGTCAGTTGACCAAGACCGCGCCGTTCGTCGACGCGATCGCGCGCCTCGTCGCGCTGGTCAAGGGCCTCGCGAGCGATGGCATCGAGCTCCGCCACGTCGACATCGGCGGCGGGCTCGGCATCGACTACGGCAACGCGGGTGCGCCGCCGAGCCCCGCGGAGTACGGCGCGGCCGTGAAGAAGGCGCTCGCGCCGCTCGCCGAGCTCGGCGTGACGCTGATGACCGAGCCCGGTCGCGTGATCGTCGGCAGCGCCGGTGCGCTGGTGTCGCGCGTGCTGTATCGCAAGCACAACGAGGCGAAGCACTTCACGATCGTCGACGCGGCGATGAACGACCTCATGCGCCCGGCGCTCTACAACTCGTATCATCCGATCCAGCCGGTGAAGAATCCGGATCGCCCGTTGATCAAGACCGACATCGTCGGACCGATCTGCGAGACCGGCGACTTCTTCGCGCGCGATCGCGAGCTGCCCGCGCTCGAGGCCGGCGAGCTCGTGTGGATCGGCGCCGCCGGTGCGTACGGTGCGGCGATGGCGTCGAACTACAACACGCGGCCGCGCGCACCCGAGGTGCTCGTCGAGGGCGACACGTTCACCGTGATCCGCACACGCGAGACCTACGAACAACTCGTCGCGAACGAGAAGCTGGCGTAGGCCCCTTCCCGCCCCGGCCGATTCGCCTCGCGCGCGAACGATCGGTCTCGTGAAGGGCCATCCCTGATATCCTCGTGGCCATGGGGATTCGAGTCATCGCGCTCGCCGTGCTCGCGCTCGCGGCGTGCACCAGTGACGACGGCGACGACGAGTCTCGACAGGGTGGCGACACCACCGTCGACGACCGCACGATCAACGCGTTCGCGCATGCCGCGCCGAACCTCTCGACGGACGAGAAGAGCAAGTTCATGAACGGGACGAGCCCGTTCGACTTCAAGTGGGAAATTCCGCAGCTCGGTCCGGTGTTCAACAACGACTCGTGCTTCAACTGCCACTCGAGCTTCGGTCGCGGACTCTCGCAGATCGGGCCCGATGGCATGACCGACATCAACGGCCCACTCTCCGAAGCGCTCGTTCGCGTGAGCCTACCCGAGGGTGAAGGCGCGCCGGACGTCCCCGGCGGCGTCGTGCCGGTGCCGGGATACGGCGATCAGCTCCAGGATCACGCGACGGTCGGGCTCGCGGAGGTCGCGACCACGCTGACGTGGATCGAGCACACCGAGCTGTTCGGCGATGGCACGACGATCTCGCTGCGCGCGCCGAGCCTCGACCTTCGCGATCTCAGCGGCGCGGTGCTGCCGGCCGACATGCGCAGGTCGTATCGGATCGCGCCGGCGATGATCGGCCTGGGTCTCCTCGAAGCGCTCGACGACGCGACGCTCGCCAAGCTCGCGGATCCCGATGACACCAACGGCGACGGCATCTCCGGACGGCTCAACATGGTGTGGAATCCAGAGACCAACCAAACGGAGCGCGGCCGGTTCGGCTGGAAGGCCAACGCTCCGACCCTGCATGTCCAGGCCTCCGGCGCGGCTCGCAACGACATCGGCCTCACGAGCTACGTGTTCCCCGATCCGAGCAACAACAACGATCTCGCGGACGAGCAACTCGACGCGATGGCGTTCATGGTCAGCGCGATCGCCGTGCCCGCGGCCGCACCGCGCGACGCGCGAGCGACGCAAGGCCGCAAGCTGTTCGACACGTTCGGATGTTCGAGCTGCCACATCCCGACACTCGTGACCGGCGATTCTTCGACGGCGGCGCTCGCTCATCAGACGATCCATCCCTACACCGACATGTTGCTCCACGACATGGGCGACTCGCTGACCGACTCGCGTCCCGACTTCGAGGCCGAGGGCATCGAGTGGCGGACGCCCGCGCTGTGGGGGATTGGCCTCGCACAACTCGTACGCGCGGACACGACGTTTTTGCACGACGGACGCGCCCGCACGTTCGAGGAAGCGATCATGTGGCACGGCGGCGAAGCGCAGGCTGCACACGATGCATTCCAGGCCGCTTCGAAGGCCGATCGCGACGCATTGGCCGCGTTCCTCGCGACGCTTTGACCTACAATTCCTCGGGTGGAGGACGACGCCGAAGAGGGGCGGCCGACGGAGGCGATGGCGATCCCGCCGGTTCACGAGGAACCGCTGCCGGTGGTCATCGAAGAGGTCCACGGCGATCGGTTCGAGCTGACCGCTGGGACCGACGTCGGCGGTTACGTGATCGACGGCGAGCTCGGCCACGGCGGCATGGGTGTGGTCTACAGCGCGAAGCACCCGGTGATCGGCAAGCGCGCCGCGATCAAGGTGCTGAAGCCGTCGCTGTCGAACAACCCGGCGACGATCGAGCGGTTCATCCAGGAGGCGCGCTCGGTCAACGCGATCGGCCACCCGAACATCGTCGACATCTTCGACTTCGACGTGCTGCCCGACGGCCGGCGCTACCTCGTGATGGACCTGCTCGAGGGCGAGTCGCTGCGCAAGCGCGTCAAGCGCGGCCCGTTGCCGGTGCACGAAGCGGCGATCGTGCTCGACGAGGTCGCGTCGGCGCTCGATGCCGCGCACGGCAAGGGCTTCATCCATCGCGATCTCAAGCCCGACAACGTGTTCCTCGTCGCGCACCCCGGTCGGTTCGACGTCAAGCTGCTCGATTTCGGGCTCGCGAAGCTGATGCCGAACAGCGCGCTGTTGCCGACGCGCGCGTATCGCACGGCGACCGGCGCGCAGCTCGGCACGCCGGACTACATGTCGCCCGAGCAACTGCGCGGCGAGAAGAACATCGATCACCGCACCGATATCTATGCGCTCGGAGTCGTCGCGTTCGAGATGCTCACCGGCAAGCGACCTCGACGGTTCGCCGATGGCTCGTTCGATCTCACCGGCACGCCGAGCGAGGTCGTGGGTGCCATCCCCTCGGTGCCGGGAGAGCTCGCGCAGCTCGTCGAGATGTTGCTCGCCGCCGATCCGGACGAGCGCCCGTCGCTCGTCGCGGTGCGCGCGGTGATCAAGCGCGTGCGGCCGTCGCTGCCTTCCCTCTCGGTGGTCGGGCTCGAGATCTCGAAGCTGTCGGTGACCGGATCGTCGTCGAACGTGCCGAGCTTCGAGATCCGTGCGTCCGCGGTCGGAGCCAAGCCCGTGTTGCCCACGCCGGCGGCCGGCTCGCCGTCGCTGCCGCCGCCGGTGATTCCGGTCTCGATGCCGCCGGCCGCGATCCTCTCGACGCCGGATCCGAACCTGGTCCGGAAGCTCGCGGCCTTTGCCACCGGCGGGACGTCGAGCAGCGGGATCCGCCAACCGGGGACCGGCATTCCGACGACGAAGATGGGCGTGGCGCCACCGCCGATCTCGCAGACCCGGTCGCCGCGGGTCACCGCGAAGCAGCCGTCGGGTGGCCGGTTGTGGTTGATCGTCGGTGTCGTGCTCGCGCTCGCCGCCGGCGTCGCCATCGCAGTCGTGATCGCCACCTGACGAGGGGCTATGCTGTCGGCGGTGCCACCACGCGATGAAGACGAGCGCCCGACGCTCGACGGTGGCCTCGCCGACGAGGAGACCACCGCGGTCGAAGGCAAGCAGCTCGCGCCCGGCTCGAACGTCGGCGGCTACGTGATCGAGGGCATCCTCGGCACCGGCGGCATGGGCGTCGTCTACATCGCGACGCATCCGTTGATCGGCAAGCGGGCCGCGATCAAGGTGCTCAAGCCCGAGCTGTCGCACGAGCCCGCGGCGGTCGAGCGATTCGTGACCGAGGCGCGCGCGGTCAACCAGATCGGGCACCCGAACATCGTCGACATCTTCGACTTCGGCGCCCTCCCCGATGGCCGCCACTTCTACCTGATGGATCTGCTCGAGGGCGAATCGCTGCGCGCGCGGTTGCGCCGCACCGGTTCGCTGCACATCAGCGAGGCGGCCTCGATCATCGACGAGATCGCGTCTGCGCTGATCGCGGCGCACGGCAAGGGCATCGTCCATCGCGATCTCAAACCCGACAACGTGTTCATGTTGAACGTCCCCGGCCGCTGGCCCGAGGTTCGGCTCCTCGATTGGGGCCTCGCGAAGCTGCTCGCTCCGACGGGGATCTATCGCACCGTCACCGGTTCGGTGCTCGGCACGCCGGTGTACATGTCGCCCGAGCAAGCGCGCGCCTCGGATCTCGTCGACGCACGCACCGACATCTACGCGCTCGGCGTGATGTCGTACGAGCTCGTGTGCGGCCAGGTGCCGTTTCATCGCGGCACCTCGATCGACACGCTGCTCGCACATCAAGAGGATCCGGTGCCACCGCTCGCGACCCGCGCACCCGGGTTGCCCGAGGAGCTTGTCCAGCTGATCGAGGCGATGCTCGCGAAGGACGCCGCGGATCGTCCGACGCTCGCGGCAGTGCGCACCGTGCTCAAGCGGCTCAAGGGCACGAAGATCCCGACGATGACCGCCGCCGGCATCTCGATGTCGCTGCCGCCGACCAGTGGCAAGCGCGCCGGCAGCGACATGGATGACATGAACACGATCGAGCATGGCGCGGTGACCTCGCCCGAGGTGCCGCGGGCGCGAGCGCAGTCGCCGCTCGCACCGCGCACGATCACCGGCATGCGTGCGCCGGCACCGCCGCCGCTGGAGTCCCAGCACAGTGGTGAGCCGCTGCCGCCGGTGCCGTCGCTGCCACCGCGACGTCCGTCGCAGCCGGCGAGCAACTTCTCGCAATCGGCGATGCCGGCGTTCGAGTCGATGCCCGCGATCTCGATCGAGTATCCGCGCGAGGCGATGCCCGCGATGCCGGCATCGCCTCGGACGCCGACTCCGATCCCGGTCGCGATCCCGAAGCGCAGCGCGCTCGTGATCATCGGCGTCGCGCTCGCGGTGATCGCGATCGGCGTCGTGGTGTTGTTGTTCGTCTAGCTACGCGCGCTCGACTTGAATGCGCGCGTCGTTGAACGCGCCTTGACCGCCGAGGTCGGCGTACTTGCCGGGGATCAACGCGTTCGCCGTGAAGCCATTCGCGGTGTGCTTGCGCCACAGGCCCTTCGCGAGCACGCACACGCCCTCGCGAATGTCATGCGAGACCTTCGCTCGGCACTGCACTTCGCCGAGCGCATTCCACGCCCGCACGAGGTCGCCGCTGGAGATGCCTCGAGACGCGGCATCGGCGCGCGAGATCTCGAGCTCGCCCGGCGCGCTGCGGAGCTGGCCGAACGTCGAGCTGATCTGCGTCGCGAGCGCCGGCGAGATCAACGCGAGCGGGAACTCGCTGGTCTCGGGATCGGGCTTGTAGACGTAGAGGCCACCGACCGCGTCGCGATCGAGGGTGACCGGCACGAGGTGGATCTTGCCGGCGGGCGGGAATGCGTCGAGGAATTGCACCGGCCGCGCCGAGCCGAGCGGCTCGGCGATGTGATGCGTCGCGAGCTGGCGCTGGAGCTCAGGGCCGTGCTCGCCGGCGGCGAACGTGTGATCGACGAGCTCCTGGTCGGTCATCGCATCACCCGCGCGCACGAGGCCAAAGCGCTCGAGCATCGCACCGAACACCTGGTTGTTGCTGCGCGCTTCACCGGCGGGCGTCGCGACCGCGGGCGAGTCGTACATCCGCATGTTGCCGTAACCGCGGCGAAGCTCGCGATGCTCGAGGAAGACGGTCGCCGGCAACACGACGTCGGCGAGCTGCGCGGTATCGGTCCACACCTGCTCGTGGACGACGACGAACAGATCGTCGCGACGAAGCTGCTCGATCAACCGGCGCTGATCCGGCGCGGTCGCCGCGGGATTCGCGTTGTAGACGAACATGCACTCGATCGGCGGATCGCGCAGCTCGACGAGCGCTTCGGCGACCCCACTCATGTTGACGTGACGCGCGACATGCGGCTCCTCGCCGACGGCGGTCTCGGCGCTGACCGTCCACTTCGCGTCGCTGTTCGACATCGAGTACCCACCGCCGCGCACGCCGAACTTGCCGGCGACCGCGGGGATCGCGATCACGGCGGCGACCGCGCTGCCGCCGTTGCGGTTGCGCTCGAGCCCGTAGCCCGGGCGGATCACCGCCGGCGAGGCGGCGACGTACATCTCGATGAACTGCTCGAGCAGCGCCGGATCGATCCGCGCTTCGCGAGCCGCACGTTCGATCGGCCACGCGGCGGCGCGGCGCTCGAGCTCGTCGGCTTGTTCGCAGTGCTCGGCGAGGAACCGCCGATCCGCATGACCGCGCTCGAACAGCGCGTGGATCACCGAGAGCGCGACCGGGAGATCCGCACCCGGGCGCACCGGGAGGAACAGATCGGCCTTGTGCGCGAGCGGGGTCGCGCGCGGATCGATCACGACGAGCTTCGCGCCGCGGGCGCGGGCGCGATTGATCACCGGCACGAGGTGGATGCCGGTCGCCGACGGATTGATCGCCCACAGGACGATCAGGTTCGCGTGCTCGTAGTCCTCGAGCGCGACGCCCGGCATCTTGCCGTACAGCCCGCGCTGGGCCTCGGTCGCCGCCGCCGAGCAATACGTCTTGTCGAGCTTCGAGGCCTGGATCCGCCGCCAGAACCGCTCGGCGAGCGCACCGTCGGTGAGCCAGCCGTTCGAGCCGCCATAGTGATACGGCAGGATCGCGGAGCCGCCGTGGCGAGCCCGCGCGGCCTCGAACTTCGCGACGATCACGTCGAGCGCGGCATCCCACGTCACCTGCTCCCACGCGCCGCTGCCCTTCGGTCCCTTGCGGATCATCGGGTGCAGCAGGCGATCCTTGCCGTAGAGATGATCGGCGATCTTGCGAACCTTGCCGCAGATCACGCCATTCGTGAACGAGCTGCGATGATCGCCGTCGACGGAGATCACGCGACCTTGATCGACGGTCACCGCCAACCCGCAGAGATCGGGGCAGTCGAGCGGACACGCCGAGTGCTTGACCTCCACTAGAACACTCCCGCGATGCCGACCGTCGTCGCGGTCGTCCCGTTGAGGCTCGGAGTCTTGTTGATCGTCGGCGTGACCGCGAGCTTCGGATCGTCGAGCGTGCGCGTGAAGATGCCGCCGAGCACGAGCCCCGCGGTCAGACCGCCGAGCGCGTAGTTCGCGGTGCGCTCCTGCGTCGCGGTCGCGGTGTTGTTGATCGCTTGTTGGACCAAGTTCTCCGCGGCGAGACCGAGCACGATCCCGACCATACCACTCGCATCGATCAGCGCCGCGCGACCACGACTGACGGTGAAGAAGCGCTGCAACAGCACCCCACCGACCGTGCCCATGCCGAGCCCCGACAGCACCAGCCCCGCCGAGATCTGGCTGCCCGGCTCGAAGCTCAGCGCGAACAGGCCGCCCGCGACCGAGCCCCACAGCGCGCCGGAGTTGATCACCGCGGCATCGCCCGGCGTCGGGTGCGTCGCATCGCCGACGAGATAGCCGGCCACGCCGCCGATCACGAGGCCACCGCCGATCAACGGCGCGTAGACGTCGACGCTGCCGCTGCTCACGGTCGCCGCGAGCACGCCACCACCGACGCCACCGATCAACGACGACGTCACGGTCAGCGAGGACGTGCCGAGTGCGAGCTTGCGATCGGTGCCGTAGTACACGCCGAAGAAGCCGGCGACGCCACCGCCGAGGACCGACAGCGAGATCACGTTGGGATCGCCGCCGGCGCCTGCGATCAAGCCGGCCGCGATCGGTGCGGCGATCGTGCCGTAGAGCAGCAACTGCTTGCGCCCGAACTCGGGCTCGTGCGGCAGATCGATCTGGATCGTGGTGTCCTTGTCGGGGACGACGTCGATGTCCTTGTCGACGGTCTCGTGATCCTGGGCCTCGACGGAGAGGTGGTACTTCGCGCCCTGCACCTCGACGTCGTAGATGCCGGTCGCGACCAGCCGATTGTCGACGAAGATCCGCGCATCGCCGGGATTGGTGCGCACGCGCAGGTGGCCTTTGATCGGCGCGAGCGTCTCGAAGTAGGTGTACGGCTTGCCGATATCCGGATGGATGTCGCGCGTGCTCGTGTGAAAGCCGTCGTGCTCGATCACCAGCTGATACGGGCCGCCCGGGACGATCAGCTCGTCGCCCGAGGAGCCCCGCGCCTTGACGACGGAGTCCTGCACGATGCTGACGTGGGCGTCGGCCGGGGTGGCCTGGACGCGGATCTTCGCCGGCAACTTCTCGAGCACCTGGATCCGCGCGAGGACGTTCTGCTTGTCTTCTTGCGGATCGACCGCGCAGGTCCCCGAGCGCTTCGCATCGGCCGGGATGTCGAGCACGTAGCGCGAGAAGTACGCGATCGCGCGCCCGTACTCGAGCTGGCGCTCGTACGCCTGACCGATGTCCTTCAGGATCGAATAGAACGGGACTTCGCAGTAGCTCTCGACGAGCTCCTGGACCGCGCCGATGTAGTCGCCCTGGAGGTAGAGCACCTCGCCGCGCTGGTAGTAGTCGGCGCCGCGCCGGAGCAGCTCGTCCTTGGTGACCTTGTCGGGTGTGCAGTGATCGATCTCGAGCGCGATCACGTCCTTCGAGATGTAGCCGGCGTCGTCGGCGTGTGCGATTCCGCCGCCCAGCACCAACGCTCCGACCAGCGCGAGCTTCACTTCGATCCCGGATATCCGTGGAGCTCGCCGCCGGCGGTGCCGGTCGGCTGCGTCGAGGAGCCGGAGCCGGGCCCTGCTCCTGGAATGATGCGTTTTTGCGGCGGCGCATTCTTCGGGAGCTTCTTCAGCTTCATCGGAATGGTCTGGCCGTCTTTGCGCTCGAGCGGGTTGATCTGGATCTCGCCGATCTCGTAGCCGTCGAGCTGCGCGCTGATCTTGACCTCTTTGCTGCTGTTGACGAGCACGAGGTCGTGCGGCGACAACCCGATCAGCTCGGACTCGCGAAAGATCTGGGCGCCCGATGGTTCGGTCTGGATGTGCAGCGTGATCGTGCCGACCGAATCGATCGGCGGAGCTGCATCGACCACCGGCCCGGCGTCGCCGGGCACGGCAAGCACGCCCTGCGCCTTCGTCTTGTGCTTGTCGCCGCTGTTCATCAGCAACATGACCGCGAACATCACGACGCTGATCGCGATGCCGATGCCGCCGATCGCCCACGCGATGCGCGGGATCTTCGGCGCCCGTTGAAACCGCCGGCGCGGCCCGGTGATCTTCGCTCGCTCCGTCGAGTGCGTCGGATCCTCGAGTAGCAGCGTGAGGTCCTTCAGCATCGCGTCGGCGTCTTCGTAGCGATCGGTGCGATCCTTCGCCATCGCCTTGAGCACGATCGCCTCGAACTCTTCGCTGATCTCGGGATGGATCTCGCGCAGCGGCTTGGGCTGTTCGTTCAGCACCTGCGAGATCACCGACAGATAGTTCGTGCCCGCGAACGGCACGTGGCCGGCCATCGCCTCGTACATGATCACGCCGAGCGCGTAGATATCGACGCGGTGATCGAGATCCTCGTCGCCGCGCGCCTGCTCCGGCGACATGTACAGCGGTGTGCCGAGCACCATGCCGGTCTGCGTGAGCCGCTGGATCTCTTCGTTCTCGTCGGTCGCGCGCAGCGACTTCGAGATCCCGAAGTCCACGACCTTCACGAAGTCGGCGTCCTTGCGCTTCAGGAGGAACAGGTTCTCGGGCTTGATATCGCGGTGAACGATGCCCTTCGCGTGCGCGGCGGCGAGCGCCGACGACGACTGCGACGCGATCCGCAGCATGCGTTGCTCGGGCAGCGTGTGCTCGCGCGACAGACACTCCGCGAGCGATTCTCCGTCGAGGAACTCCATCACGACGAACGTGCTGCCGTCATCGGTGTTGCCGATGTCGGTGATGTCGATGATGTGCTCGTTGCCGATCGACGACGCGAGCTGCGCCTCTTTCTTCAAGCGCGCGACGATCGCTTCGCGCTGCGCATACTTCTCGAGCAAGACCTTCACCGCGACGCGCTTGCCGATCAGCGTGTGCGTCGCTTCGTAGACCGC
>JBDTJY010000290.1:0-6758 GCA_039935615.1 Kofleriaceae bacterium | reverse complement strand
TGGAGACCCATCTCGGCGAGGAGCTCCTTGATCTCTTTGAGCGACTTGCGGCCGAAGTTCTTGGTCTTCAGCATCTCGCTCTCGGTCTTCTGAACGAGCTCGCCGATGTACTTGATGTTGGCGTTCTGGAGGCAGTTCGCCGAGCGGACGCTGAGCTCCAGCTCGTCGACGGTGCGCCACAGGTTCTCGTTGAGCTTCTCGGCCGCTTCATCACGGGGCGCCTCGACGGGCTCCGCCATCTCTTCGAAGTTGATGAAGAGGTTGAGCTGCTCCTTGAGGATCTTCGCGGCGAAGGCAACGCCATCGTCCGGGCGAACCGAGCCGTTGGTCCACGCTTCGAGCGTGAGCTTGTCGTAGTCGGTGGCCTGACCGACGCGAGCGTTGGTCACGATGAAGTTGACCTTGCGAATCGGCGAGAACAGCGCGTCGATCGCGATCGTGCCGACCGGCAGATCTTGCGAGTGACGCTCGGCCGGCTGATAGCCGCGGCCGGTCATCAGGGTGATCTCCATCGCGAGCTTGCCGTCTTTCGACAACGTGCAGATCTTGTGGTCGGGGTTGAGGCAGGTGACGCCGTCGACGAGCGTGATGTCGCTCGCGTTGACGCTGCCTTCGCCGTGCTTGTCGATGCGGACGGTGTACGTCTTGTCGTGCTCGACTTTGAACAGCGTCTCTTTGAGGTTGAGGATGATGTCGGTGACATCTTCGACAACGCCCGGGAGCGCGGTGAACTCGTGCAGCGCGCCTTCGATCGCGATGTGCGTGATCGCGGCGCCCTGCAGCGACGACAGCAGGATGCGGCGCAGCGCGACGCCGAGCGTCGTGCCGAAGCCACGCTCGAGCGGTTCGCAGGAGAACTTGCCGTAGGTGTCGCTACGCTCCTCGATCTCGAGGGTGCGGGGGCGAATCAGATCGCGCCAGTTCTTCGCCATGAAGGCGGTCTGCTCGGGGGTCGGTTCCATATCTCTTGCTCCTTGGATCGGCTGCTTTCATCACAGCCAAGTGGGTGGCCGGGGTTTCGAGGCCCGGTCCGAGGTCACTAAAAACTACTTCGAGTAGAGCTCGATGATGAGCTGCTCACGAATCGGCAGCGTGACGTCTTCGCGCGACGGCAGCTGGTTGATGGCACCGCGGAAGTTCTCCTTGTCCATCGTGATCCACTGCGGCACGCCGCGGCGATCGACGGCGGCGAGCGCCTCGTTGATGCGAGCCATCTTCTGCGACGGCTCCTTGACCTGGATCACATCGCGCGGCCGCACGAGGTACGACGGGATGTTGACCTTCTTGCCGTTGATCAAGAAGTGGCCGTGGCGGACGAGCTGGCGCGCTTCGGAGTGATCGGACGCGAAGCCCATGCGGTACACGACGTTGTCGAGGCGACGCTCGAGCAACTGGATCAGCGTGTTGCCGGTGACGCCGGGCATACGCAGAGCCTTGTGGTAGTAGCCGCGGAACTGCTTCTCGGCGAGGCCGTAGATCCGCTTGACCTTCTGCTTCTCGCGGAGCTGCTCGCCGTAGTCCGACCGCTTGCGGCGGCGGTTCTGGCCGTGCTGGCCCGGCGGATAGGCGCGGCGCTCGTAGCCGCACTTATCGGTATAGCAGCGCTCTCCCTTGAGGAAGAGCTTCATATCTTCACGCCGGCAAAGGCGACAAACGGGACCGAGATAACGAGCCATGGCTTAAACCCTGCGGCGCTTGCGTGGACGGCAACCGTTGTGCGGAACGGGCGTGACATCGCGGATGAGGTTGATCTTGAAACCAGCGGCGTTCAGCGCGCGCAGCGCCGACTCACGTCCGGAACCCGGACCGTTGACGTAGACGGTGACGTTGCGGACGCCGTGCTCCATCGCTTTCTTCGCGGCGTCTTCGGCGGCGAGCTGAGCCGCGAACGGCGTCGACTTGCGCGAGCCCTTGAAGCCGCAGGTACCGGAGCTCGACCACGCGACAACGTTACCGCTGACGTCGGTGATCGAAACAATCGTGTTGTTGAACGTCGCAGAGATGTGCGCGACGCCGGTCTGGATGTTCTTCCGGACCTTCTTCTTCGCCTTGACCTTCGTAGTGGACATTTTTCAGCTCATTACTTCTTGGTGACGGCGCCCATCTTCTTCACGGCCATACGACGCGGACCCTTACGAGTACGAGCGTTGGTGTGCGTACGCTGACCGCGAGCCGGCAGGTTGCGGCGATGCCGCGTGCCGCGATACGTGCCGAGATCGACGAGGCGCTTGATCGAGAGCTGGACGTCGCGGCGAAGATCGCCCTCGACGCGGTAGCTCTGCTCGATCGCATCGCGGATCTTGCGGACGTCGGCCTCGTCGAGGTCGTCGCTCTTCTTGTCGGGCGAGATGCCGGCGTTCTTCAACACCACATTCGCTGCGTGACGGCCGAGGCCGTAGATGTACGTGAGTGCGATCTCGATGCGCTTGTTACGCGGGAGATCGACGCCGGAAATACGAGCCATGGATTAACCCTGCCTCTGCTTGTGCTTGGGCTTGCTGCAGATGACGCGAACGACGCCCTTGCGCTTGATCATCTTGCACAGCGGGCAAATCGGTTTGACGGATGCTCTTACCTTCATGGTCTCTCTTCTCTTTAGCGTCTCTACAGTCTCGTTAACACCCAAGGACCCTGGTCCGTGACGGCGATCGTGTGCTCGAAGTGTGCGGACATCGAGCGATCTTTGGTCACAGCTGTCCAGTCGTCTTCGAGTACCTCAACGTCAGGGGACCCGGCGTTTACCATGGGTTCGACGGCGATGACAAGGCCGGTTTTCAAGCGTTTCCCACTCCCCGACTCCCCGTAATTGGGAACTTGCGGGTCCTCGTGCATCTGGCGGCCGGTGCCGTGGCCGACGAACTGACGGACGACCGAATAGCCCCGCGATTCCGCGTAGCTCTGGACGGCATGGCCGAGGTCGCCCAACCGGTTTCCGACCCGACAGAGCTCGATCGCCGCTTCGAGCGACCCCCGTGCGGCGTCGACGAGCTTCTGCTTCTCGGCCGAAACTGCCCCGACACAGACCGTCCGCGCCGTGTCGGCACAGAACCCGTGCTTGAAGATCCCGAAGTCGATCCCGATGATGTCGCCGTCCTTCAGGACCTCGGTCTTGCGAGGGATGCCGTGGACGATGACCTCGTTGATCGAGGTGCACAGGACCACCGGGTACGGCGGCTGCGCGTAGCCCAGAAAGGCGCTGGTCACCTTGTGCTTCTGGATGCCGGCGCGCGCGATCATCTCGAGATCCCAGGTCGACGCGCCGGGCTTGGCCGCCTCGCAGATGTCGTTCAAGATCGAAGCGGCGACGACGCCGGCCTCGCGCATGAGCCGGATCTCGTCGGGCGACTTATAGACGATCCGCACGGGCGGCTCAGCGAGGACGAGAGGCGATGCGACCACGGATCCGTGGACCCGCTTTGCCACCGCCACTGAAGCCTTCATAGTTGCGCGTGATCAAGTGCGACTCGATCTGCTGGACGGTATCGAGCGCGACACCGACGACGATCAACAGGCCCGTGCCGCCGAACTGGAACGGCACGGAGAGGTACTTCTGCAACAGCGACGGGATCATGCACACGACCGACAGGTACAACGCACCTGCGAACGTGATCCGCGACAGCACGCGTTCGATGTACTGCGCGGTGTTCTTGCCGGGACGAATGCCCGGAATGAACCCGCCCGACTTCCTCAAGTTATCGGCGACGTCGACGGGGTTGAACACGACCGACGTGTAGAAGAACGCGAAGAACACGTTCAACACCGTGAAGATCACGTTGTAACGCCAGTCCGCAGGGTGGAGCACCGCCGCGAACTCCTGCATCCAGCGCGAGCCGGACATGTTCGCGATCTGGTTCGGGAACATCATGATCGACGATGCGAAGATCGGCGGGATGACACCCGAGACGTTGATCTTGAGCGGCAGATAGCTCTGCGCGCCCGAGTACATTTTTCGTCCGACTTGTCGTTTTGTATATTGGACGGGTATCCGCCGGTGCGCGTTCTCGAAGTAGCAGATCGCGGCGACCGTGCCGACGACGAGGATCACCATGAACAGGATGGTGAGGCCGCCGACCGAGGAGCCCGAGCCACCCGCGAGGAACCGCGTGAGGCCGTCGGGCATCGCGGCGACGATCCCGGCGAAGATGATCAGCGACGAGCCGTTGCCGATCCCGGAGTCGGTGATCAGCTCGCCGAGCCACATGATGACGACGGTACCGGTGGTCAGCGTGAGGACGGTCAGGAGGCGGAAGCCGAGGCCGGGATGCGCGACGACCTCAGCGCCGCCCTTCGACAGGCTCTCGACGTAGGTCGCGATGAACCACGCCTGGACCGACGCGACGAGGATCGTGCCGTAGCGCGTGAGCTGATTGATCCGCGCCCGACCCGCCTCGCCCTCCTTGTTGAGCTGATCGAGCTTGGGCACGACGACGGTCAGCAACTGCATGACGATCGACGACGTCACGTACGGCATGATGCCGAGCGCGAAGATCGACATCTGCTGCAGCGCGCCGCCGGAGAACATGTTGAACATGCCCAAGAACGAGCCGGAGCCGCCCTTGGTCACGACGTGGTTCATCTCGATCCGGTTGACACCGGGGATCGTGATGAACACGCCGACGCGGTAGACCGCCAGCATCGCCAGCGTGAACAGGATCCGCCGACGGAGCTCGGGGACCTTCGTGATATTTGCGAACGAGGAGGCCAAGGCGAGCCCTATGCGGCGGCAGCTGCGGTCTTGGTGGTCTCGATCAGCTCGACGCTACCGCCGGCCTTCTCGATCTTGTCTTTGGCCGAGGCCGAGAACGCGTGCGCGACGACCTTGAGCTTCTTGGTGATCGTGCCCTCCGAGAGGATCTTCACGCGCTCGACGAGCTTCGGGATGATGCCCTTCGCGCGGAGGATCGTCAGATCGACCGTGGCGCCCGCCTCGAACTCCTTCTCGAGGAGCTCGACGTTGATCGGGAACGTCTCGACGCGGTTCGGGTTGTTGAAGCCGCGCTTCGGAATCCGGCGAGGCATCGGCACCTGACCACCCTCGAACGCAAAGCGCGCGCCGTGGTGACCGGAGCGAGCCTTCTGGCCCTTGACGCCCTTACCGGACGTCTTGCCGGTTCCCGAGCCGCGACCGCGGCCGAGCCGCTTCTTGGCCTTGGTGGCGCCTTTGTTCGGATGGAGGTTGTGCAGCGTAATCGCCATGAGAGTTCTACCAAGCTGCGCCGTGGAATCTGGCGCGGAAACTAGTTAGGAGCAAATGAGTAGATCGCTACCTAGCCGAGAGGCCAGGCCCAAAGGGACGCGATCAGTCAGCGCTTTCGACCATCACGAGGTGGCTGACCTTGCGGATCATGCCGCGGATGGAATCGGTGTCCTCGAGGATGACCGACTTGCGGGGTCCGCGAAGGCCGAGGCCCTTCAACGTCCGGTTCTGCTGATCCGAGCGGCCGACGCCGCTCTTCACCTGGGTAACCTTGAGTTTGATCGCCATGACTGCCTTTAGACCTGCGGCTGCTTGCGCGTGTAGAAGTCCGAGACGTTCTTGCCGCGGGTCTTCGCGACCTGCTCGATCGAGCGCAGCGCCTTGAGCGCGACGACGGTCGCGTGGATGACGTTGTGCTTGTTCGACGTACCGATCGACTTGGTGAGGATGTCCGTGATACCGGCAACCTCGAGGACCGGACGAACGCCGCCGCCGGCGATCACGCCGGTACCCGGGCTCGCCGGACGGAGCAGCACCTGCGCCGCGCCGAAGAAGCCCTGGATCTCGTGCGGGATCGTGCCTTTGACGAGCGGTACCTTGAACAGGTTGCGCTTCGCGCGGTCCGTACCCTTGCGAATCGCTTCGGGCACTTCGTTCGCCTTGCCGAGACCGGCGCCGACGTGACCGTGCTGGTCACCGACGACGACGAGCGCAGAGAACGAGAACCGACGGCCGCCTTTGACGACCTTCGCAACGCGATTGATGTGGACGACGCGGTCGACGAGCTCGCCGACTTCTTCGGGATTGATCATTATTAAAACTCCAGACCCGCTTCGCGCGCGCCGTCGGCAATCTCTTTGACGCGGCCGTGATAGATGAACCCGTTGCGGTCGAACACGACCGAGGTGATGCCGGCAGCGACGAGCTTGCCGCCGATCGCCTTGCCGATCATGCGTGCGCGCTCCTTCTTCGGCTTGCCCGCGACCGCCTGCTCGAGCTTCTCTTCGGTGTCCGACGCGGCCGCGAGGACGCGACCGGTGACATCGTCGATCGCTTGCGCGTAGACGTAGCGCGACGAGCGGAAGATCGAGAGCCGCGGGCGCTCCGCGGTTCCGCTGATCCGCTTGCGGATGGAGCCCTTGCGCTTGATCCGCTTACGCGTCTTGTCGTTGCCGTATTTCAAATGTCCAGACATGGCTAGCTCTTACTTTCCTGCCGTCTTGCCGGCCTTGCGGACGATCGTCTCGGTCGTGTACTTGATGCCCTTGCCCTTGTAGGGCTCCGGCGGACGGTAGCTGCGGATCTTCGCCGCGGCGCCGCCGATCTTCTCGCGGTCGATACCGGAGAGGATCAGCATGTTCTTGTCGGTCTTGGCCGACACGCCCTCGGGCAGCGTGTACTCGATCGGGTGCGAGTAGCCGAGCGACAGCGTGATCTTCTGGCCCTTGATTTCGGCCTTGTAACCGACGCCGTTGATCTCGAGCTGCTTCTCGAAGCCCTTGGTCACGCCCGTGAGCATGTTGTTGACGAGCGCGCGCATGAGGCCATGGGCCGCACGCAC
>JBDTJY010000289.1:0-13741 GCA_039935615.1 Kofleriaceae bacterium | reverse complement strand
CCGGCGGTGTTCCAGATCGCGCCGATGCTGGTGTTCTCGCCGATGGGACCGTCGGGCTACGACCGCCCGCAGATCCGGTTCGTGTATCGGGGCGCGCACCTCAACGAAGGCGCGCGCGACCTCTACGGTCCCGACGACCCGCGCCACGAGCACGAGTGGGTCCACTTCCTTGGCGTCGAAGCCGAATGGTGGTTCAACTCGACGACGTACAAGCGCTAGTTACAGCTGTGGCAGGTCAGCGGTAGCGACGTGCAGCCCGTGCCGGTCGCACCGATCGCGCAACCCGGCGTACACATCAGCGCACCGGTTCCGCAGCTCTGCGTGCCCGGGCACCGCACATCGCATGCGCATGACGCGCCGCAACTGATGCCCTGCTTGCATGACTGCACGCCCGTGCACTCGACGTCGCAGCGACTCGTGCCGCACGTGACGTCTTCGCACGAGCCTTTGCCGCTGCACTCGACCTTGCACGACGTCGTGTTCGCGCACGTCACGCCGTTGCGACACGAGTTGTCGGTGTCGCACTTCACGTCGCAGGTGTAGTTGGCCGGGCATACGACGGGGCCCGTGCAGTTCGAGCCGTTCGCGCAATCGATCACGCACGTGTGCGCCGTGACATCGCAGCTCGAGCAGTTCGCCGGGCAGCCGTTGCCCGAATCGCCGTGCGACGCATCGCCGGTGCTGACCGGCGCGTCGATCGTCTCGGTGCCGGACACCACGCAAAATCCGTCGACGCAGTCGCGCCCGGTGTTGCAGTCCGCGGTCTTCGTGCACGAGAAGTCGCCGCTCTTGTGGGTGATCGAGCAACTCGTGGCGACCGCGAACACCAACGCGACCTGAACGCCAATGGCGAGGACGAGCTTCACGGGAGACCTCCGTAGGTGAATGCGATGCCGGCGCCATGATCGAGCAGCGTCGGTGTGATCACCGCCTGCGACGACGAATGCGAGCGTCGCTGTTTCCAGAAGTAGTAGCCGCTGATGCCACCGACGACGAGCCCGCCGAGGAACGTCAGGTTGCCGAGGCCGGCGTAGCCGTCGCCCTTGGACTCGAGGTCCTTGAGGTTCGCGAAGTCGGTCGGCGTCTTGGTCGGCGCGTTGTTGATGTCGCCCTGGACCGAGCCGGCTTCGGCCCACAGGATCACGGAGAGCAGCACGAGCCCACCACCGATCGCGAGCCCGGTGACCGCGCGGTTACTGCCGCGATCCTCGAGCACCTGACCGTTCGGGGCCGCGGTGACGTTCTGATTGTTCGGATCGAGCTGCGCGGTCCGCACCGGCGTCGCCGGTTGATTGCCGAACGCACCGACGGGGGCTCCGGCATCGGTCGGCGGTGGTGGCGTCGTCGTGACCGGCGTCGTCGTGACCGGCGTCGTGCTGATCGCCGGCGGTGTGGTGGTCACCGGCGTCGTAGCCAGACCCGGCTTCGGCTTGACGCCGAACATCGGTCCGACATCGGTCGCCATCTTCGCGTCGAGCGAGCCGCCGACCGGGACGGTGGTCTGCGCGTCTTTTGTCGAGGCACCTTTCGGGATGCGATGGACGAGGATCCGAACGTCGCCGCTCGGCATCGCGCTGACGCTCGTCGAGATCAGCTCGTCGACGCCCATCATGCCGAGCACGTCGTCGCGACACTGCGCTTCGCTACCACTGCAGCCGACCGCGGCCGCGGCGTCGGCGAACGTGATCTCGCCGAGCTCGACATTACCCTCGAGCGTCTTCGCGAGCTTGTCGACCTGCGCGTCGACCTTGCTGCGGGTGGCGGCGTCGGCGCTGCCCTCCGCGCGCAACACGAGGACGTGGCGCGGATCCGCGGTGGCGGTGGTCGTCGCGGCGGCGAGCAGGATCGCGGTCAACGTCTTGGTCATGATCCGAGCCTCTCCATGCGGTTGCGAATCTGATCCGCGTCGCCGGCGGTGGGCGCGAGTTGCAGGTAGCGCTTGAACGCCGACCTCGCCTGGTCCTTCTCGCCCATCTTCTCGAACACGAGTCCGAGTCCGCGCCAGGTCGGCGCATAGCTCGGGTTGCTCGCGAGCGAGATCCGCAGCGACGAGAGCGCGCCGTTCGAGTCGCCGCGCGCGAACTGTTGCAGGCCCTGGCGATACGCGGTCTCTGCATCGGCCTTCGCGGTCGGCGTCGGCCCTTCGGCGACGACCGGATGCGGATGGGTGACCGGATCGTGCGTGGCCGGGTGCTTGTCGTGCGCCGTGGTCGTGACGTGCTTCTCGGGCGGCTTGACGACCGGCGGCTTGACGACCGGCGGCTTCACGACCTTGTCGGGCGTCTTGACCGGAATCGCCGCGACTTTTTCGGGGATCTTCGGCGTCGGGGTGTTGGGATTTGCGTCGGTTGTGGTGGTTCCCGTCATCGTGGCCGAGCCGGTACTCGCAACTGCAACGGCCGAGCCGGTTGCCGAACCGGTTGCGGTATCCGAGCCGGCCGCGGAGCCAGCGGCGCTGACCGCATCGGCCGAGCCGGATCCGGAGGCAGATCCCGAGGCCGATCCGATCGCCGAGCCACCGGTCGGATCGCCGGTCGCCGAGCCATACGCGACGCCCGAGCCGTATGCGATCGCGGTGGCGGAACCACTGCCGGTGTCGGTCGGCGTCGCCGCGGTCTCCGGCTTCGGCTTGGACTTCGATCCGCCGAACGCGAACGCGACGACCACGATGATCGCGGCGACGCCGAGCAAGCCGCCGAAGATGTAGATCAGCGTCTTCTTGTTCGCCGGATGGTCGTCGTCGCCACCTTCGTATTCTTTGATCGCCGGATGCGAGTCGGTTCCCCACCCCCAACCGCCGAGCACTTCCTGCGAGTCGCGTCCCTTCGGCAGCGTGACGACGGAGGCCGGATCAGGGTTTCCGGTCGGCGCACGCTTCCGCGGTGCCGGCGTCGGATCTGTCTTCTTCGGCAGCTCCTTGGTCGGGGCTTCGGCCTTCGCCTTCGCGGCGGATTCGATCGCGACTTGATCGATCTTCGCGCGATACGCGGCCGCACCCTCGAGCTCGCTCGGCTTCGCGACCCCGTGATCGGCCGAGGCGAATCCGAGCGCGGTCGCCGCCGACGCGGCCTTCGGCAACTCGATCAGTTTCTCCGGCGGCTTCGCGGTCGCGGGCAACACCGGCGCCATCGGCACGGCGGCCGGCGCGGCGAACACCGACGGAACCGGCGAGATCGGCGACGTCCCCTGCAGGGTCTGGAACGCGGAGCGATCCGGTTGCTTCGGCGGCGAACCTGCGTTCGCGAGCGCCGAGGCGAGATTCGCACCCGCCGCCACCGGCTTCGAGGGTGCGTTCACCGGCGGGATCGGTGCGGCGCTGAGGCCCACCGACGCTGCGGTCGGCGGCTCGGTCTTGTCGGTGTCGACCGGCTTGGTCTCGACGACCGTGCGCTGCGTATCCGCACCGAGCGATCCGGCCGAGGCCGCGAGCATGCTCGACGGCGGTTCGGTCGGTTCTTGATCCAAGATGCTCGGCTTCGGCGGTTGCGTGCCACTCACCGCGCGCGTGCCGACCGTGATCGGATTCGTCGGCGCTCGCGGCGGCGGCGGATCATCGCCGCGCGGAATCACCATGCCGGGCGCGGTCTGATTCGACGGACCGTGCGGCGGCTTCAACATGTCGGCCGGCTCCGCAGGCGACACGGCCGTGGTCGTCACCCCGACGCCCTGCGCGGGCGTGATCAACGGCGGCGTCGTCAGCTTGACCTCGCGCTTGGGTTGACCGAGCGTGGCCATGAACTCGCGAACCTTGTCGTCGCTGTCGCCGTAGCCGGCGTCGTCGAGCACGGCCTCGATCTCGGCGCCCATCACCTTCGCGCTCTGATAGCGATCCGCGGGATTGCGCGACAGTGCGCGCATGCAGATCGCGCTCAGCTCCTGCGGAATGTTCGCGTTGAGCGCGGCAGGTGGATCGATCGTCTGCTGGCGCACCGCCGCTTTGACCGCGTCGTCGTCGCCACCTTCGAACAGCGCGCTGTGAGTCAGCGCTTCCCACATCACGACGCCGAGCGACCATACGTCGCTGCGGCGATCGCCCTCGCTCGCGCCGAGTTGTTCGGGCGCGGCGTACGCGAACGCGTTCGGCTCGGCGAGCCCGAGCTTGACCGCGCCGGCCGGCTCGATCGAGATGCTCGCCGGCGTCACCGGACCGATCGCCTTACCGGCACCGGCTTTGTGCTGAGCGGCGTGAACTTGTTCCGCGATCTTCAGGATCACGCGCGCGGTCGTCAGCTCGTCGAGCCGTCTCGATGCGTCGAGGACCGTGCGCAGGGTCTCGCTAGCTGCCACCGCCACATCCTAACCGAGTAGGGGCCAACGTGCCCCTGTTCGAGGCTTGCACACGAAACATCCTCGTTGCCGAAGGCAACGCGGCCCCCAAAACACCCCGGGTGGTGACAACTAACATGTTGATCCGTCGGTGTGCCCTGGGGCACGAATCGTGCTCCTCATGCTGCCCTCGATGCGGATCCGAACACTGACTGTCATCGCTACGCTGTTCGTCGCCGCGTGCGGTGGCGCATCGGATCTCGAACACCCGGTCGACATGCCGCACCAGGCGAACGTCGGGCTCGATTGGCGCGATCAGGTGATCTACCAGATCATGGTCGACCGCTTCGCCGATGGTGATCAGAACAACAACATGAACGTCCAGCCGTCGGTGCCGGGCAAGTTCCACGGCGGCGACTGGCAGGGGATCATCGATCACCTCGACTACTTGAAAGACCTCGGCGTGACCGCGCTGTGGATCTCGCCGGTGGTCAAGAACGTCGAGGACGATGCCGGCTTCGACAGCTATCACGGTTACTGGACCCAAGACTTCTTGCGCCCGAACGCTCACTTCGGCGACCTCGAGAAGCTGCGCGAGCTCGTCGATGCCGCGCACGCGAAGGGTCTGCTCGTGATCCTCGACGTGGTGACGAACCACATGGGCCAGTTGTTCTATTACGACATCAACGGCAACGGTCAGCCCGACGACACGCTCTCGGGTGGCGGCTACTCGCACACGTGTTTGCAGATCTGCGCGATGAACCCGTCGCAGTGCTCCGCGGACGAGCTGACGTACTGCGGGCAGGGCAAGGACTACCTCGAGCGGATCATCGAATGGGACCCCGATTACGATCCGCGCGGCGTCCAAGGCTGGACCTCGCTCGGCTTCTCGGGCCCTGCCGATATTCGGTTCCCCGATTGGCCCGCCGACAACCGCACGCCGCCGCCGCGCCCACCGGCCTGGTTCAACTGGCCCGACGACAAGAAGTGGTTCGACGATCCGAGCTGGTATCACCGCAAGGGTCGCGTCTACGTGTGGTGGCACGAGGCCGACTACTCGACCGACTTCGTGCGCGAGCAGGAGACCACCGGCGACTTCCCGGGCGGCCTCAAAGACCTCAACACCGAGAACGACGACGTCAAGCAAGCGCTGATCAAGTCGTTCCAATACTGGATCGACGCGGCGGACTTCGACGGCTTCCGGATCGACACCGTCAAGCACATCGATCGCCCCGAGCTCGACGAGAACGTGCGCGGCTTCTGGGGCGACTTCACCGACGGCATGCGCGCTGAAGCGAAGAAGGACGGCAAGCAGAACTTCTTCATCTTCGGCGAAGCGTTCGATGGCAACGACGCCTTGATCGGCGCGTACACCAAAGGCGGCAAGGACGCGCAGGGCTCGTTCGGCCGGTTCGACTCGGTGTTCTACTTCTCGCAGAAGTACGAGGGCATCGATCCGGTGTTCGGCAACGACGGCGCGACGAAGAACCTCGAGTGTCTCTACGACTCGCGCATGGGCAAGGCCGACGCGAGTGGATGGTGCGCGACGAACGGCTATCCCGCGGGCCCCGACTTCGGCGCGACCTCGCACGCGGCGCCGGAGGATGGCGGCATCGGCCTCGCGCCGCAGCAGGCGATGGTCAACTTCCTCGACAACCATGATCTGCCGCGCTTCATGTTCGAGAAGACCGACTGGGGTCAGTTGAAGGCCGCGCTGATGTACCTGTTCACGTGGGACGGCATCCCGTGCGTGTACTACGGCACCGAGCAGGGCTTCGCCGGCGGGGTCGATCCGAAGAACCGCGAGGACATGTTCGGCGGCAATCCCGATCTCGGCTACGCGCCGTTCGCGACCGATCACGACAAGTACGCGATGGTTCACGATCTGATTCAACTGCGCAAAGATCACGTCGCTCTCCGTCACGGCACCGTCGCGCCGGTGTGGTCTACGACGGTCACCGGTCCGCGCCGTGACGCCGGCATCTTCGCGTTCGAGCGCTCGGATCCGGCGGAGACCGTGCTCGTCGTGTTGAACGCGAGCGCGCAGCTCAGCGAGACCTGCGCTCCCGCGACCGAAGGCGGCGCGTGCTTGCACACGTCGCTCGGTGCGGGCTCGGTGTTGAAGGACGTCATGCCCGGCAGCGACGGCCAGACGTTCACGGTCCAGGCCGACGGCTCGGTCGATGTGAGCGTCCCCGCTCGCAACGGCCGCGTGCTGATCAAACAGTAGTAGCCACCCCGCGTTGCGATCGGCAGCACGGCGTCGCCGGCTCGGTCGCAACTGCTGGATCGCACACGGCTGGCCGCTGGCATGTCGCGTGCGATCAGCCGCGGCATGCGCAGCGTCGTGTTCGTGGTCCTCGCCGGTTGCCTCGCGGCAGGTAGTTCGACCGGCTCCGAGGACAGCAGCTCGACCGCGCCGCTGATCGCCGTCGACGGCTCGAAGGACCAAGCCGATCGCGGTTGCAACGTCGTGCTGCGCGACCTCGGCCGTGCCGGCAATGGCACCGGTGGCTATCAGACCAGCGGCGAGACCTGGATCTGGCAGGGCCGGATCGAGCTCTCGGCCGCGGCGGCCGGCGAGGGCCTCGTGCCTTCCGCGCTGTTTCAAGCCGGCTCCGATCTGACGTGGCACGAGGCGCTCGGCGTCGCGGGCGCGGGCGCGACCCCGGGCTACACGAGCTACAACCTCACGCTGTCCGGATCGAATCTTCCCGGTCCCGGGATGAGCGGCACCGCGCTCGCGAACACCAGGATCCAGGTCGTGCCGTTCATCCACCTCGCCGGTGGCGGTCGGTTGTTCGATCACAACCGCAATCCCGGCGAGCTCGACAACTACACGATCACGTCGCCCGATTTTTCGATCTGGGACGACACCACGGTGTGCGCGCCGCCGACCGGCCCGACGTCCGCGAACCTCGTGTTCGGCGCCGACTTCACCCAACACCGCGACGGCGTGCTCGCGCCCGGTGGCACCGTCACGATCACCTACGCGAAGTCCCGGCTCGCCCGGTGCGCCGCGAGCCAAGGCGGCTTGCCGCAATACGGCATCACCGCGTGGGTGAAGTTCCTGCCCGGCAATCAGCTCACCGGCGTCGACGTCCTCGACACCGTGCCAACGCTCGCCGTCCCGAGCGATGCGCGCGCGGCGGAGGTCTGGTTCGAGACCACCAGCGTCTACGGCTGTCACGGCTACGACTCCAACAACGGCGCGAACTACGCGTTCGATCTCGCGATCGCACCTCAGTGGATCGGCGACGGTACGACCCTGTTCTCGCGCGACACCACGTCGCCATGCAACCCGCCCGGCGCGTCGCCGATCTGGTCGGGGTTTTCGTTCGACACGTGGACGCGCGAGCGCGCCGCGATCACGAACACGTGCTTCGAGGTCTACCAGCCCGGCATGACCGACCACGACGATCCGGATCTCTGGCAGAAGCTCGACGTCGAGATCCACGTGCAGACCGCGCCGCAGACGTTCACGACGTTCCCGGTCAACTTCGAGAGTCGCCAGGGCAACAACGCGCGCTACGCGTTTAGCTGGCGCGACGTCGATCCGTTTCGCGACTACTTCTGCACGACGCTGCCGATCACGCCGACGTCGGATGGCATGTACGAGTCGACCGTCGTCGAGTACTACATCACCGTCAACGGCGGCGAGTATCGCCCCGAGCCCGGCGCGAGCTTCGGTGGCACGTTCATCGACTACCTGAACGCGACGAGCGCTTTCTGCTCGCACTGAAACGGTTTCCGCTCGTGTAGCATCTCAGCCGCTGTGCCCGATGTGTTGCGCCTGATCCTGCGGCTGGTCGGCGCTCGCTCACTCAACACGATCGGTCGCGCGATGATCGGTGCCACCGTCGGGTGGGAGCTCTACGAGCGCACCGACTCGACGCTCGTGATCGCGGGCGTCGGTCTGGTGCAGGTGATCCCGGTCGTGTTGCTGTTCGTCCCCGCCGGCGCGCTCGTCGATCGCAGCGACCGCAGGACGCTGACCTCGTTCGCGGCGACCGGCACCGGGCTCGTCGGGCTCGGGCTCGGGCTCGCGTCGTACGTCGATGCACCGGTGCCGGTGTTCTACGCGCTGCTGATCGTGCTCGGCTGCATGACCGTGATCCACGCGCCCGCGAGCAGCTCGCTGATCCCGCTGATCATCCCGCGCGAGGAGCTCGTCCGCACCAACCGGATCAGCGCGTCGCTGCAAGAGACCGCGGCGATCGGCGGTCCCGCGCTCGCGGGGCTCGGCCTGCTGTTCTTCCAGTACTTCGCGATCTACGCGGTCGTCGCGTTCACCGGGCTCGCGGCTGGCGCTCTCTACCGCACGCTGCCGCCGCCGCGCTTCATCGCCGAGGCGCCCGCCGCGTCGGCGCGCAAGGACTGGCGCGTCGGGCTACGCTTCATCTTCAACTCCCCGCTGCTGCTCCCGGCGCTCACGCTCGACATGTTCGCGGTGCTGTTCGCCGGCGTCACGCAGTTGCTTCCGGTGATCGCGAAGGACGTGCTCCACATCGGCACGTTCGGGTACGGCGTGCTGCGCGCGTCGCAATCGATCGGCGCGGTCGCGATGGCCTCGCTCGGCGGCAAGCTGACCAACTGGAAGCGTCCCGGCCGCGCGCTGCTGATCGTCGTCGTGCTGTTCGGCGCGGTCACGATCGCGTTCGGCCTGTCGACGTCGTTCCCGCTCTCGGTGTTGTTGCTGGTCGTGATGGGCGCGCTCGACAACATCTCCGTCGTGATTCGCCTCACGCTCGAGCAGATGGTCGTGCCGGATCGAATCCGCGGTCGCGTGAGCGCCGTCCACTACGTGTTCATCGGGATGTCGAACGAGCTCGGTGGCGCGGAGTCGGGGCTCGCCGCGTTCTTGATCGGCACGATCCCGGCGATCGTCGCGGGCGGCGCGGTCGCGATCGTGGTCGTCGGCATCGTCGCCGTGAAGTGGCGCGCGCTCGCGACCATGCCTCCGCTCGACGAGCTCCAACCCGAAGTCGAGTGAACCGGTCGAAGCGGGCCTCGTCGCAGATGGCGCAAGCGCAGCGGAGTCGATCACGACGAAGCGTGTCCGGTCTCCACGTGAGGATCCCGATGCGGGGCCGCAGTTAGCCGTGGATGCGCGCCGTGATCGGCCGGTCGACGAAGATCTCGGATTCGACCGCCGCGAGCTCGGCCGCGCGGTCGCGCCAGCTCGCCGGATCGAGGTCGCGTGCGAGCGCGAGGAAGATGTCGCGATGGCGAAACTCGGCGGTCGCGAGGCTCGCGTAGAGCTCGCGCGATTTCGGATCCGGAAGCGCGTTCGCGAGCAGATCGAGCCGCTCGGCGGAGCGCGCCTCGATCACGGCGAACACCAGCAAGCGATCGAGCAGGCGCAGCGGCTCGGGCTTGCGGATGTGATCGCGCAGCGCGACCGCGTAGTCATCGCCGAAGTCGTACGCGGCCGGTTGCTCGCGCCGCGCCATCAACTGGGAGACCTGGACGACGTGCCGCGTTTCGTCGTGGGCGAGCCGCGCCATCTCGCGGACCAGATCGGTGCGCTCGGGGTAGCTGCGGATCAGCGACAGCGCGGACTGCGCCGCCTTGCGCTCGCAATGGAGATGGTCGGCGTGGATCGCATCGAGGTCGCCCAGCGCGACGCCGATCCAGCGCGCATCGCTGGGCGCGAGGATCAGTGCATCGCCGAGTTGTGGTGCCGAGTCGATCACGCGCGATTGATGTACCATCGACGGCGGTGAAGAAGGAGTCGAAGAAAGACTTCGCCGTGACCTGCCTGGCGGGACTCGAGCGTGCAAAAGCGCTGCGGCCGCAGATCATCGCGGCGGCCCCCGAACAGCGCAGCGTCGACGGGACGCTGATGCTCTACAACCAGCTGTTGATGAACGCGAGCTCGTCGAACGCGCTCGCCGGGTTGATGTCCGAGGTTCATCCCGACGAGACGATTCGCGATGCCGCGCGCGAGTGCGAGCAGGACGTATCGCGGTTCTATTCGGACCTCGCGCTCGATCGCGAGATGTATGAAGCGCTCGCGGCGGTCGACGTCAGCGCGGCCGATGCCGATACGCAGCGGTTTCACGCGCACACGCTGCGCGACTATCGGCGCGCCGGTGTCGACAAGTCGCCCGAGGTGCGCGCGCGGTTGAAGCAGATCGACGAGGAGCTGACCAAGCTCGGTCAGACCTTCTCGAAGAACATCTCCGAGGATGTCCGCACGGTCGAGCTCACCGACGCGAAGCGGCTCGCCGGGTTGCCGCCGGACTTCGTCGCGTCGCATCCGCCGGACACGGCGGGGGTGATCCGGATCACCACCGACTACCCCGACTACAACCCGACGATGACGTACGCGTCGGACGGCGAGCTGCGCAGGGAGCTTTACATCAAGTTTCGCAGTCGCGGCGATCAGCACAACGAGCGCGTGTTGCAAGCGATCCTCGGCCTGCGCGCGGAGAAGGCGACGCTGCTCGGTTACGCGAACTGGGCCGACTACGTCACCGCCGACAAGATGATCCGCAGCGGCGAGAAGGCAGCCGAGTTCATCGCGAAGGTCTGGAAGCTCGCTGCGCCGCGCGCGGAAGAGGACTACGCGGAGCTGTTGCGCCAGCTCCAGACGATCGAGCCCGGCGCGACCGAGGTCGCCGATTGGCAGAAGACGTGGCTCGAGCACCTCGTCAAGATCTCGCGCTACGAGGTCGATGCGAGCGAGGTCCGGCAGTACTTCCCGTACGACCGCGTGCTCGCGGGCCTGCTCGAGATCACGTCGGAGATCTTCGATCTGCGCTACGTGCTCGTCGAGGATGCCGAGGTCTGGCACGCGAGCGTGCTCGTCTACGACGTGGTGCGCGGTCCCGACAAGCTCGGACGGATCTATCTCGACATGCATCCGCGCGACGGCAAGTACAAGCACGCCGCGCAGTTCCCGTTGAAGGACGGCGTGCGCGGCGCGCAGCTTCCCGAGGGCGTGCTGGTGTGCAACTTCAGCGATCCGACGACCCAGCCGGCGTTGTTGGAGCATGACGACGTCGTCACGATGTTCCACGAGTTCGGTCACCTGATGCACCACGTGCTCGGCGGTCACCAGCGCTGGATCACGCAGAGCGGCGTGGCGACCGAGTGGGACTTCGTCGAGGCGCCGTCGCAGATGTTCGAGGAGTGGGCGTGGAACGCGCAGACGCTCGCGCGGTTCTCGCGCCATCACGAGACCGGCGAGGTGATTCCCGCGGACCTCGTGGCGAAGATGCGGCGCGCCGACAAGTTCGGCCTCGGCACCGCGACCGTGCAGCAGATCTTCTACGCGGCGATCTCCCTGGGCTTTCATCGCGCGGATCCGGCAGCGTTCGATCAGCTCAGCGAAGTCCAGCGGCTCCAGAAGCAGTACACGCCGTTCAAGTTCGTGCCCGGCACGAAGTTCCACGCATCGTTCGGGCACCTCGTCGGCTACTCGGCGATGTACTACACGTATCAATGGTCGCTCGTGATCGCGAAGGACCTCCTCACGCCGTTCGAGCAGCGCGGTCTGATGGCGAAGGACGTGACGTTCGCGTATCGCGATCAGGTGCTCGCGCCCGGCGGGAGTCGCGATGCGGCGGAGCTTGTCCGCAATTTCTTGGGCCGCGAATACGACTTCAGAGCCTACGAGCGTTACCTCGTAGCGCCGTCGTGACAGCCGAATACAATTGGCGACAATCGTAGATCTTCCGCGAAGATCGACGACAAAGAAGTGCGGTGATTCGCTGGATTCATCACGCTGGAGGCTTCAACGTACTCGCATGAAGAACTTCATGATCGTGTGCCTCGTCGGTCTTTCGTTCGGCGCTATCGGCTGCAAGAAGAAGGACGGCGCCGGCGCCGCGATGGCCAAGATGGCCGAGTACAAGGACAAGATGTGCGCGTGCAAGGACACCGCATGCGCCTCGAAGGTCTCGGACGAGATGACCAAGTGGGGCCAAGAGCAGGCGAAGGACAACAAAGAGCAGGCCAAGATGGGCGAGGAAGAGACCAAGAAGTTCACCCAGATCGGCGAAGAGATGGGCAAGTGCATGCAGAAGGCGATGGGCGGCGGCGACATGGCCGGCTCTGCAGCGGCGGGCTCGGCTGCTCCGGCCGAGGGCTCGGCGGCTGCTGGCTCGGCGGCTCCGGCTGAAGGTTCGGCGGCTGCTGGCTCGGCCGCGGCTCCGGCCGAAGGCTCGGCGGCTGGCTCGGCTGCCGCGAAGTAATTTCGCGCGCACGACCGTTCGTTAGCTTGAAAGGCTCCACTCACGTGGGGCCTTTCGATGTTTCGGTAGATGATGCCGATCATGCGTTGGCTCGTGATCGTTGGCTTGTGCGCGTGTGGTGGTGACAAGACGCCACCGCCGCCGTCGACTGGTAGCGCGGTCGTCCCGCACGCGATCGACGCGCAGCCCGAGGCACCGCTGCCGGTCGCGACCGGTAGCGACGGCGTGCCGCTCGTGTGCGGCGAATGGAAGGCGGCGATCGACAAGCTCGAGACGTGCACCGCGATCCCGCAGAACGCGCGCGACTCGCTGATCGCGGTCTACAAGGACGCATCGCGCGACTGGGGCCAATTGCCCGCCGACGCGAAACGCAATCTGATCACCGTGTGTCGCGCCGGCGCAGATTCAGTGTTGAAAGGGGCGAAGGCGACGTGCGGGTGGTAGCGTCCGTCGCATGAAGACGATCCTGTTTTGCACCGCCCTCACGCTGCTCGGTTGTGGCAGCAAGAAGGGCGCTGGGAATTGCGCCGAGGCGATTGGAAAAGGCGTCGACACCATGATGGCCGCAGGTGCGAAGCGCATGGAGAATGCTCCGCCCGAGCAGAAGGCCAAGATGGAAGAGGCGGCGGTCAAGCTGAAGGGCGTGATCACGAATCGCTGCACCGAGGACAAGTGGCCGGCCGAGGTCGTCGATTGCTACTCGACCGCGCAGAAGCGCGAAGACCTGCGCAACTGCCGCGCGAAGCTGCCGCCCGAGTCGGCGGCGAAGCTGCAGAAGGAAGAGATGGAAGTGATGATCGGTGCCGGCTTCGGCGGCATGCGTCCGCACGGCATGGGCGCCGGCGGCTCCGGCGATCATCCCGAGTCACTGCAGGGCAACGCGCCGGCGATGGGCTCCGCGACCGCGCCGGCGATGGGCTCGGCCACCGCGCCGGCCGCCGGCTCTGCGACGAAGTAGATCGAGGGCCGGACGGAATGGGAGGTCTAGGAGGCGGCCCCAAGAGAGCCGAGCGCCGAAGAGGGACGGCCCCTAGCGCTGCGCGGTCAGATCGCGCGTGATGTTCTTCTGGTGCGCTTCGATCGTACCGCCGCCGATCTCGATCAGCTTGGTATCGCGAAGGAACTGCTCGACCCGGTATTCGCTGCAGTAGCCGTAACCGCCGAGCACCTGCACCGCTGCATCGGCGACCTCCTTCGCGGCCGTCGACGCGAACAGCTTCGCGGCATCGGTGCCAAGCCGATTGCGCTTGTGCGGGCCGACCGTGGCGGCGACG
>JBDTJY010000288.1:0-5109 GCA_039935615.1 Kofleriaceae bacterium | reverse complement strand
GTACAAATCGTTTCGTGCGTACACGTGGAGCTCGGTGATCGCTGCCAATCTCGTGATGCTTGCCCGTCACACTCTGAACTGACGGGTTCGATGTCTCTGATCAGGCGCCGAGCCTTCGTGGTTCGTCGCTTGCGGCGTGACCGCACGGGTATTTTCTGCGCCGCCAGCACCTCGCAACTGGCGCATTTCTCCGTCGATGCGCCCGAAATCACTCGCGCGAACCGAATCCTCGACGGGAAATGCCGATCCGGGATCCGAACTAGTTAGCTCAGCTGGCGAGCGCTAGAATCGCACTCTAGAGGTCAGGGGTTCGATCCCCCTACACTCCACCAGGTAACGAAAAGGTCTCGCAGAGTTGCGAGGCCTTTTTCGTTTTCAGGAACTGCGTTCAAACCGCCAGGGAACGATTGGGGAACGATTGGTCCACGTCACTTAGCGGACTTATCTTTGTTCAGTAGTCCGCCGTTCAGTAGGACGAGGCCGCGTTGGGCTAAAGCCGAAACGCGCTGCTGTTCGTGGGATCGCCACGGTTCAGTGTATCGCCACGACCGCGATTCCGAATGCATTTACAGGGCGGCTGCGAAGGCGCTGATCGCGGCGCGGTCGCGAAGCGTGATGATGGTTCGTCCATGCGCGTGCGCGCCGATCTGCTCGAGCACGCCCGGGGCGATGGTGATCGTGGTAGCGCCACAACCAGCGAAGGAACTCGAAGTCCAGGCGCTCGGGACAACCGCTGGCGATGTCGTCGCGCTGCTTCGCGCGAATGCGACGGGTGACGACACCGGCGATTGATGTCCACCGCGATACATCGAGGAAAACGATCGTGTCCGCACGATCCATGCGGACCGCAAGCGTCCCGCCGTAGTTGCCATCGATCACCCAGCGATCTCCTGCGATGAGCTCTCGGACGCGCGCATTCCATTCGAGCTTCGCCGTTTTGACCCAACCGGGTCGCCAGTACTCGCGATCGAGGTGAATCAGCGGCAGGTCCGTACGCTCAGCGATCCGCTTCGCGACCCACGACTTTCCGGCGCCTCCCGGACCGACGATCACGACGCGCTGCATTTTGGCTGCGCTTGATCGCGGCGATGGCGAACCGTGATTGGCCACGTCACTTAGCGGACTTCTCATTGTTCGGCAGTCCGCCGTTCAATAGAACGAGGCCGCGCCGATTCGTTCCGCTCGCGGCAGCTCCGGGTGCGGCGTATGCGTTCATCGTCGTTCGCTCGTCTTCGTGACCAAGCGTCGCGGCGATCAGATGACCAGCCAAGCCGCGCTCGGCGGTCAGCGTCGCGAGTAGGCCGCGCATCGCGTGAGCGGTCACCTTCGGAACCCCAACCAGATCGCAGATACGCCGTACGTTGTGGATGATCCAGTCGCGCCAGTGTGGCTTGCCCTCTTCGGTTTCGAAGAGATGACTCTCGGCCGCTTTTCCTTCCGCACATTCGACGAGCAGCGGTCGCAACACCGCGGGAACTTCGAGCGTGCGCCGGCCTGCTGGCGTCTTCGCACACGGGATCCACAACAGATCCCCGGGTGCGCCGTCCTCATCGAGATCGGCCACGCGACGCGAGACGATCTCGCTCGCGCGCATTCCAAGCAGCATCGCAACGAGTGCTGCCGTAGCGCCCTGGTCGCCACCATCCGCGAGCTCGACTGCCTTCACGTACCAGGCTCGCGCTTCCTTCACGCGAAGCGTGTTGCCGGTCTTTCCGAGCGACTTGCCGCGTGGTCGTCGTCTTCCGATGCCCTTCACGCCCGCACACGGGTTTGCACGCAACCAATGGCGCTCGACGCACCACGCGAGAAAGCTCTTTGTTTGGGCAAGCAGATTGCGATGCGTGTCTGCGGCGAATGGCTTGTTCGTCTTCGGGCTCGGTCGCGTTCGTAGCTCCTCGTACAGCTTCGCGCACCGTGTCTCGGATAACAGCGCAAGCGGGAGCGCGTTCGGAAAGAACTGTTGGATCGCCCATGCAGTGACGTCGATCGAAGCCTTCTTGTTCCCCTTCTCCGCGAGGTAGCTCTTGTAGAGCGCCAGCGCCGTCTCTGTCGTGTGCTCCTCGCGAATGAGATTTGTGCGAAGGATCTCGACGTAGCGCTCTGCCTTGGACTCTGTGTCGAAGACGACGGACTCGCGATTTCCCGCGGCATCCACCTGGATGACGCGCCATTTCGCTCCGTTCGGATACGGGCCGAGAATGCGTTCACCTGACTGTTTGCGACTCATGGCGGACCCTCGCTCTCGACGATATCCAAGGCCCGTACGAGCAGATCGCGAACAGCATCGACGCGGGTAAAGACGACACCGCGCTGCTCCTTGCTCATCCGTTTGGCATGCCGATCGACGCGCGCGAGCAACCGATCGGCGAGCCGAAACGCCACCTGCGTCGTGGATTCCTTGGGCACGAGGATACGGTATGCGAGTGGTATACACTCGTCAACCATCGTCGCGATTCAAGCAGTCCGAACGCGTCGCAAACGGGTCGCCGCCTCCAGCGCCATCTGTCGCAACTCCGGATCGTCCCGCAGTTCGCTTGGCTCGAGCGCGTCAGGACGAATCAACCGGCGGATCTCCTCGCGAATCACCTCACGGAGCATGTTCTCCAACGCGGTCACGACAAGTACCTCGCCTCGATCTCGTCGAGGTGCGCGCGAATCCACAGCGCAGCGTCTGCGGGATGCATCGAGGCCAGGAGCAGCAGCGTTTCCATCAACCCGGTGTCGTTGTTCTCGAGTCGCGCGATGATCGAAGCGCCAATCGTCTCGAGCCGGGCCAACTCGTCGGGCTTCAGCTTCGCTGCGAGCTCGACCAATCGCGCCTTGAGGTCGGCGGTGAACGATTTCACGTAGTGCGATACGGGCTTCGGAGGTTTCGGCCACGGCGTGCCCGAAGCGGCTGCGCGCGCTCGTTCCGCGAGGTACGCGTTGGTCGCGTAGACGTCCGCAGCCAATCGCATCGCGTCGATCGGATCTCCCGCGGCCATGCGTAGGTTCTCTAGCGTCTCTTCCGTTAGCGGTTTCAGTTCAGCTTCTGTGCTCAGCATCGATGGATCTTTCGTGAGGGTTGAATGCGTTTCTCTACGTGGGCTCTGAGACCTCGGCGTGCTCGCGGATGGTCTTGACTAGCTCCCGACAGAACTCGACCGCACCGTCGAGTGGCAGTGCCTTGATATGCGCGAGGACCTTCGCGCTTTCTTCGTCCGACGTGCCTGCGATCGCCCCCGTCAGCGCGTCGGTCTCGTCGCTTGAAAGCTGCGCCTTGATCGCGAACAGCTTCTGTACCAATGCCGGGTCCGCCATCACGCGCGCCTGCAACGCCGCCGTGGAGGACTGCGCCCGTGCCGCGCGTTTCGCGCTCCCCTTTCGAGCCGCGTACCGAAAATCGAGCAGGTCTCGTGCCTCCCAGTTCGGGCGAGTTGCGAGTTCGGAGTCGTCGTTCGCAGGCTGGCTACCTCCACCGCCCTCGAGCGTCGACGGTGCCATCTTGCTCAGCACGAGGCCCGGAACAAACTCGGCGGCCTTGTGAGCGAGGGGCATCAGCAACTCGACCCAATGAGGCTGGCGTTCTTCGCCATCGTCGAGCTCGTCATCATCGGTGTCTTCCGTCGACGACGGCTGCAACAGGTGCAGACCCGCGTTACGCGGAAGATTCTTCGCCGACACGACAGCCTTCGCGAGATCGACGTGCGACTCCGCGACGATTCGAAGCGCTTCGGTGTGCGTTCGCATCATCTGCGCCATCGCTTCGAGCGCGAACCGAAGATCGGTGGACGCGCTTGGCGTTGCTGGACGCAGCGAAGCCAACACGGTCGATTCCGAAGCGCCGTTTCTTGTTTCACGTCCTCCGGTCAAATCCCACGACGACACGTGCGCGAGGTGCTTGCCCAGCTCGTCGAGCGCATAGACGCGATACGTGCCCTGCCCGCAAAGCTCGAGAAGATCGTCGCTGGTGGTGTCGAGCGGGAAGCGAATGACCTGCTTGTCGGTGCCTTTGAGCTCGCTCGGCCTACCGCTCGTCTCCCGGCAGATCCGCCATGCCGCTGTGCTAGCCGGGATCGCGAGGAGATTGCCGAAGCTGTCGCGAGCTAGCGGTGGATGTGGTCGTTCGAGTTTCTCGGCAATTCCCATCGCGCAAATCTAAGACAGGCGGTCCGCAACCCTTGCGGAATGAGAGATCCCGCGGACAATGAGCCCGTGAAAAGGCTGCGCGAAAGCTTTGTCGAAGTACCCCTGAAAGCCCAATCCGAAGCCTGTCGTAAGCCTTACGACCCCGGTTTCGAGCGGTTTCGTCAGGCCTTACAAGCGGAGATTCATCATGTATCGGCGTGGTGACCTCGGCCAGATCGCACGTGCGCTTCGCATCGTGGACGAGTTGCGTGGCTTCAGACGTGGGCGTTGGGTGAACGAAGTGGCTGATGCACTCGGCACGAGCGAGCGAACGGTGCGGCGAAGCATCACCGAGTTACAAGACGCGGGTATCGACATCGAAGTCAGCAAGCAAGCGAACCGCGTCTACGCGCTGTTGAAAGAGGAGCGCACGCACTCCCCAGTTGCGATCACCAAGCGCGAACGCTTCACGCTGCTAGCGGTTCGTCGCGTATTCGATGTCTTTGCCCAGACGCCGTTCTTGGATGACGTACTCAGCGTGCTGAAGAAGCTCGAACAACGCATGAGCGAGAGAGAACGCGCCGAGTCCGCCGCGTTCGGCGAGGAGTTCGTGTACATGCCCGACCACGGAACGAAGTCGTATGAAGGCAAGGACGACATCATCGACGATATCCAGAGCGGCATCATCAACCGCAAGCTCGTTCGCTATAAGTACGCCGCTGGGCGCGGCCGCGACGATGCCGGCTTCTTCGCGCCGTTTCGCTTGGCGATGTATCGACATGGCTTGTATGCGATCGGTGCGCGCATGAAAGGGATCGACGACGACGTGTCGCGCGCTCCGTTGGGTGTATTTGCCGTCGAGCGCTTCATTGAGAGTGAGTACCTCAAGAGTCGCGAGTTTCAGATTCCCGAAGACTCGCGCGTTCGCGAGGTCCTAGAAGGCGCATTCGGGCCGCACCTCGCGGACGCTGAAGGCCCGCACGATGTCGTTGTCGAATTCAG
>JBDTJY010000287.1:0-34471 GCA_039935615.1 Kofleriaceae bacterium | reverse complement strand
GGCAAGGCGCGTCGGATCGAGCTTCGCGGTGTCCTGCAGGTAGTGCACGACCTGCAACGCGCGCGCGGCCGAGAGCTCCCAGTTCGTGATGAACTTCACCGGCGCGGGTGGCGGCGGCTTCGCACCTTTCGGGAGCGGCTTCGCTTTCGGATCTTTCTTCGCAGGCGGGATGTAGATCGGCTGATCGTCTGTATGCCCCTGCACCCACACCTGCTTGTCGGGCAGGTCCTTGAGCGCGACCGCGACCTTGTCGAGGACGGCCTTGCCGCGATCGGTGAGCTGATCCTCGCCGGTCGGGAACAGCACCTTGTCGACGAGCCTCAGGTGAATCTCGTCGCCCTCGGTGTCGACCGAGCCCTGAGACTTGTCGATCGTGCCCTGGATCTTCTTCTCTTCGTCGGCGAGCTGCGCGGCCTTCTTGTCGACGTCCGCTGACTTCGACGACAGCGAATCGAGCTGCTTGTCCTCGGCCGCCTTGTCCTTGGTCAGCTTGTCGTTCGCGGCCTGCAGCCCATCCGCGCGGTCTTTCTCGACGGCCCGCGCCTTGTCCGCCGCGGCCGCCGCGGTCTTCGCCTTGTCGGCTTCGTCGGCGTGCGAGCCGGGCGCGAGGATGAAGCCGACGATCGCGCCGCCGACGACCGCGAGCGCGATGCCGAGGTACCACTTGCGATGCTTGTTTCCCTTGCCGCCGAAGCCAGCCACGCGCGGCTCGCTCTGGCGATGCTTGGACGAGATCTTCGGGTAGACGAGAACCCCGCTCGGGTCATCCGGAGCGTGTGACATCGCTAGATGATAGATCGATCAGTCGCCGAGCGCGGCGCCACCGCCACGAGGATCGGCGGCGCCCTGCCAACCGTGTTTCGTGCGCACGATCGCGTTGACGGCGCCGTACGTCCGTTCACCTTTGTTGAACACGAGCTTGTAGCCCGCGGCCTCGAGCGCCTTCGCGGTGGCCTCGCTGATCGAATCCCCTTCGATCGAGATGTCATCCGGAAGATGTTGATGGTGGAATCGCGGCGCGGCGATCGCGGCGTCGACCGTCATCCCGAAATCGATCACGTTCGACAGCGTCTGCCAGACCTCGGTGATGATCCGCGGACCGCCCTGCCCGCCGAGGACCATGAACAGCTCGCCCTTGTCGTCCTCGATGATCGTCGGCGACATCGACGACAACATCCGCTTGCCGGGTTCGATCTTGTTCGCCACGCCCATCACGAGGCCGTAGACGTTCGGCGAGCCGGGCTTCGCCGCGAAGTCATCCATCTCGTTGTTGAGCAGGAAGCCCTGGACCTGGATGCTGTTGCCGAACGACGTGTTGAGCGTCGTGGTCAGCGCGACCGCCATGCCGTTCTTGTCGACGACCGACAGGTTCGTCGTGTGCGTGCCTTCGATCAGGCCCGGGATGTTCTTCGACGGCGTCGCCTTGTCGGTCACGGTCTTCGCGAGCTCGTCCGCGTAGTCCTGCGACATCAGCTTCTTCACCGGCATGTCCTTCACGTACGCCGGATCGCCGAGGATCTCGTTGCGCGCCGCGAAGCCGCGCCGCCAGGTCTCGGTCACGCGATGGATGTGCTCCTCGCCGTGCCACGGCAACTTGCCGAGGTCGACGTCCTTCAACATGTTCGCGGTCATCGCGATCACGATGCCACCCGACGACGGCGGCGGCATCGTGATCAGGTGCTTGCCGCGATAGGTGGTGTGCAGCGCATCGCGCCACACGGCCTTGTAGCCGGCGAGGTCGGCGGCCGTGATCAAGCCCTTGCCCTCGTGCATCTCGTCGACGATCGCCTTCGCGGTGTCGCCCTTGTAGAACCCGTCCGGGCCCTGCGCGGCGATCCGGCCGAGCACGATCGCGAGCTCCGGATTCTTCACCGTCACGCCGGCGTCGAGCGGCTTGCTGTTGGGCCACCACAGCGGCGCGGTCGTGATCGATTTGCGATAGCCCAGCACGCGCACCAGGCTGTCGTGCAGCGCCTCCTCGACGACGAAGCCGTTGGTCGCGAGCGCGATCGCGGGCGCGAGCACCTCGGACCACTTCTTCTTGCCGTACTTGTGGTGGAGCTCGTAGAGCCCCGCGACCGAGCCCGGCACGCCGCACGCGCGATCGCCGATCAGCGACTCCTTCGTCGGGTTGCCTCCGGCGTCGAGGTACATGTCGGGCGTCGCCGCCGCGGGAGCGGTCTCGCGAAAATCCAGCGCGCTCGCCTGGCCCTTCGCCACGCGCACGACCGCGAAGCCACCGCCGGCGAGGTTGCCCGCGCTCGGATGGGTGACGGCGAGCACGAACGCGGTCGTCACCGCGGCATCGACGGCGTTGCCACCGGCGACCAGCATCGCTTCACCGGCTTCGGTCGCGTGATGATCCTCGGACGCGACCATCGACGTCTTGCCGGTCCCCACGAGTGCGGGGTCGACGTGGAACGTGCTCGCGTCGGTGCGGTACTTGATGGCCTCGGGAGCGGCGGCACCGGCATCGACGTGCACGACGGTGGGTGCGGCCGACGGCGCGGGTCGCGGTTGCGGTTCGGAGCGCCGGCACGCGACCCAAAGCGGCAGAAGGACCAGGAGGAGGAGACGGCGCATGGCGCATCCTACGACATCGATGTCGCGCATTCGGGATCCCGCCGCATTCTCGCGATCCTGTGCCGGCCTCCATCGATCCGCCGCAAGTCGCACGCCACGCTCGTGAATTGCGGGGCCGCGACGCCTGGCACCGTCGTTGCTGAAGCAGCCTGCATGAAGGCACTCATTTTCGGCTGTCTGGTCCTGGGCGCGTGCAGCGGTGGGAGCGCCGACTCGGGCAGCAACGTCGCGTCGGGCGACGCCGGCGTCGGTGGCGTCAGCTTCGGCGGCCAACAGGACATCGGCGAGTTCCGCGGGATCCTCGACAACGGAGGGATCCCCGGGCCCGACACGCTCGATGCGAACGGCTTCTTCAACGAGCATTACGCGCCACCGCCGGCGACCGGCTGCACCGATCCGCTGTGCATGACGCCGGGCCTCTCGGTCGGCAAGGACTGGGTGCTCTCGCAGCATCAGGCCGCGCTGCAGATCGCGATCGATACCAACGTCGATCCCGCGAACTATCCGAAGCAGCCGCTCGACCTCGTGATCGTCGTCGACCACTCCGGGTCGATGGCCCAGGACGGCCGGCTCGAGAAGGTCAAGTCCGGCCTCGACACGCTGATCGACACGCTCGACGACACCGACCGGCTCGCGCTCGTCCAGTTCGACGACACGGTCGAGGTCGAAGCGAACTTCACCGCGACGCTCGATCGCGCGCACCTCCACACGCTCGTCAACGCGCTCACGCCCGGCGGCGGCACCGACATCTTCGACGGCGTGAAGACCGGCTTCGATCTCTCGGTCGCGACGCTCGCCGCGGATCGCCAGCACCGCGTGATCTTCCTCTCCGACGGCAACGCGACATCCGGCAACACCAGCACCGACGCGATCCTCGCGATGGCCGACAGCTACGTCGAGCGCGGCATCGGGCTCACCACGATCGGCGTGGGCGCGGACTTCGACGTCACGCTGATGAAGAGCTTGGCCGAGCACGGCGCCGGCAACTTCTACTTCCTCGAGGATCCGAGCGCCGCGACCGAAGTGTTCCAGCAAGAGCTCGCGTTCTTCGCGACGCCGATCGCGCTCGACATCACGCTCGACGCGGTCGCCGGTAGCGGCTACCACTTCGGCGAGGTCGTCGGCTCGACGCTGTGGCAAGGCAGCACCGGCGGTGGCTCGATGCACATCCCCGCCGCATTCCTCGCGAGCCGCACCGGCACGGCGCCCGATCCGGGCACCGGCGGCCGACGCGGTGGTGGCAGCATGCTGTTCATCCACATCGATCCGACCGGCAACAACCCCGACGGCAAGGTCGCGGATCTCACGCTGTCGTATCGTCTCCCCGGCAGCGCCGACGTCAAGACCCAGACCGTCTCGCTGACCTATGCGAACGATCCGGAACAGACGCCGGACGATCCATACCTCTCGCAACCCGAGATGGCGGCGCGCTACGCGATGTACAACATGTTCCTCGGCTTCCGCGCCGCGGTGCAGGACCCGAACTACAACTGCGCGACGGTCGCGCTGCGCTCGCTCCAGACCTCGGCAAAGGCGTGGAACGCGACGCACGAGAACGCCGACATCGCCGCGGACCTCACGATGCTCACCGAATACCTCGCGAACCTCCAGGCGTACGGCGCGTCGACCGACACCACGCTCGACGCGACGACGTGCTCGAACTACGGCTACGGCGGCTACGGGAGCGACGGCGGCTACGGCGACGGCGGTTGGGGCGGCGACGAGCAGCCGGTCGGTTGTTACTCCGCCTCGCGCGGCAACACGCGGTGGTCGTTCGCCCTGATCGCCCTCGCCGCGCTGTGGAACAAGCGTCGCCGCAAGGTCTAGGCTAGATTCGCCGGATGTTCGACCCGGCGGTGTTTGCCGCGCGACGCGACGACTACATGGCTGCGATCGGGCCCGACGCGATCGCGATCGTCCGCTCGCTGCCCGAACGCCTTCGCAACGGTGATGCGTTCCATCGATTTCGGCAGAGCTCCGACGTGGTGTATCTGACCGGCTTCATCGAGCCCGACACCACGCTCGTGTTGCGGCCCGGTGCCGAGACCGAGCGCGTGATCATGTTCGTCCGGCCGCGCGATCCGGAGCAGGAGACGTGGGAGGGGCGCCGGGCGGGACTCGAGGGTGCGACGGAGCGCTACGGCGCGGATGTCGCGTATCCGGCGAGCGAGCTCGACGCGAAGCTGCCCGAGCTGCTCGCGAACGTCGACGAGTGGCACGTCGCGCTTGGCGTCGACGACGAGCTCGACGGCCTGGTCTCGCGCTCGATCGCGCGGCTGCGGCGGACCGAGAAGAAGGGCAAGCGGCCGCCGCGCGCGGTGGTCGATCCGCGGGTCGCGCTGCACGAGCTCCGGTTGATCAAGCGCCCCGAGGAGCTCGCGGCGCTGCGCAAGGCCTCCGCGATCTCGTGCGACGCGCACCTCGCGGCGATCAAGGCCGGGCGACCCGGCGCGTTCGAGCACGAGCTCGAAGCGGTGATCAACTACACGTTTCGCCGCGCGGGTGGCGCGGGGCCTGGCTACGCGACGATCGTCGGCGCCGGCGAGAACGCGACGATCCTGCACTACATCGAGAACTGCTGCGCGATCGCCGACGGCGACCTCGTGTTGGTCGATGCCGGTTGCGAGTACGATCACTACACCGCGGACCTCACGCGCACGTGGCCCGCGAACGGCCGGTTCTCGCCGGCACAGCGCAAGGTCTACGAGATCGTGCTCGAGACCCAGCTCGCCGCGATCGAGATGGCGCGTCCCGGCACGACGCTCGATCAGATCCACGAGCTCTGCGTGCGCATGTTGACCGAAGGCATGGTCGAGCTCGGCCTGTTGCACGGCGCGGTTGACGAGCTGATCAAGGACCTCAGCTATCGCAAGTTCTACATGCACGGCACGTCGCACTGGCTCGGCCTCGATGTCCACGACGCCGGCGCGTACACCGTGGACGGCAGCGCGCGCCCGCTCGAGCGCGGCATGGTGATCACCGTCGAGCCCGGGCTCTACATCGCGCACGATGCGCCGGATGTGCCCGAGGAGCTGCGCGGCATCGGCGTGCGGATCGAGGATGACCTCGTGATCACCGACGGTGCGCCCGAGGTGCTGACCGCGGCGTGCCCGAAGGAGATCGCGGAGCTCGAAGCGCTGACGCGTTAGCTCCGCCGTTCGATCAACTCGTCAGGGCAGCGTGATTTCGGGTTTCTCGGGGTCGGGCCGGTACAGCAGCACGATGTTGCCGATGACCTGCGCGACCTCGCTGCGGGTCTCCGCGGCGATCTGCTCGGCCGCCTCGTGGCGACCGAGCTCGGCGGTGTCGCCGACGCGGATCTTGATCAGCTCGTGGTCGGTGAGGGCCTGATCGACCGCCTTGATCAGCCCCTCGTCGAGGCCACCTTTGCCGACCTGCACGATCGCGTCGAGCTTGTGGCCCAGTCCGCGCAAGTGGTGACGCTGCTTACCAGTCAACATGGTCGCTTCTCTTAACACGAGCGAGCGCGATGAAGATGACCGGAACGAGGAACAGCAACAGCAGCGTCGACGAGGTCAGCCCGCCGACGACGGCGAGCGCCAGGAGGGCGTCGCCGAGCGTGTCGAGCCGGCCGAAGTCGTAGAGGTCCTTGTGCAGCGAGACCGCGGCGATCGTCGATGCTTCGGGCGACCACGACACCGGCGCGTTCGCCGGCGTGCCGCCGATCCGCGCGACATCGAGAAACCCGAGGGTCGCGTACGACGCCGTCGTGTTGTTGTTGTTGGTCCCACCGAGCAGCTCGATCGCGCCGCCGATCCGGACCGCCTGCGCCGCCCGCGGGAGCGAACCCGCTCGCCTGCTTCAGGGTCATCGCGGACGGCTCCGCGAACGCCGGTGTGGCGATCAGGATCAGCGCGAACAGCGCTGGACCCGGAAGTTTTCCCGCACGACCCGGAAGTTTTCCGAAGGTCCGAGCGCCTTCGCGCGGTCATCACGAGTCAGATCGCCCATCGTGCGGTAGTGCCCACCCTCTCGCTATGGAGACCTAACGAAACCCGCGAGGTCAGACAATTCAGTCGCGGCACGCTCGCTGCAATTGCCGAGAACATGGCCTCTACGGAAGCAAAAGCCGGCTTCGGGATCGCGTGGCTCCTCGGAATTCCGCTGCCGATCCTCGCGGTCGTGTATCTGATCACGCGTTGCTAATGCCCGGCGTTCGCGACCTCGACCTGCCGGACCTCGTCGCACAGACCGTCGACGATGCGCGCGCGTTGGTCGAGGCTCAGGTCTCGTCGCTGAAGTCCGATCTAGGCGTTCGACTCGGCGATCTAGGCACGACGATCAAGTCGTGGCTGATCGCGGTCTGCGTCGCGATCGTGACGGCGGTCCTGCTCGGAGTCGCGATCTCGGCCACGCTCACCCAGGTCATAGGGCTGCCGTGGTGGCTGTCCCTGTGGATCGTCACCTCGGCGGCGATCCTGACGGTCGTGGGACTCGTGTACCGCGCGCGTGCGAACGGTCGCCGGATCGCCGAATCGAAGGACCAACCACCTATGATCGAAGCGGAGAACCTGTCGTGAGCGAAGGCGCATCCCAAGCCGAAGTCGACGCGTTGCGCGCGAACCTCGACGAGAAACTCGCCGAGCTCAAGCGCCGTGCGGTCCACGTCAAGGAAGTGTTGACGCCCGCGACGTATCTGGAGAGCCCGTGGGTTCGCGTCGGGATCGCGGCGGCGGTCGGCTTCGCGCTCGGTGCCGGCGCACGCCGCGATGGCGGAGAAGGGCTGTTCCACTCCATCCTGCGCGCGGGGCTTAGCTCCGCAGGGGTGGTGGCCGTGCAGAAGCTGCTGACCGCTACCAAGCCTGAATAGCGGAGTTTCTCCCGGTCGACCCGGAAGTATTCCGGGTCGGAGCAAAGCGCGCTAGGTTGTTTTCAGCAGATGGACGTGGCGCAGACCTTGCCTCAGCGAGTCAATGCCATGATCCGCACGCGATGGTTCGTCGTGCTGACGATCGCCGTCGTCGCCGCGATCGGCGCGCTGGTCTATCACGACGAAACCGCACGATCGGAGGCCGAGCTCGGCGAGCTCGGTCAGCGCCAGGAGGAGCTCGCGCGGATCGCGGCGCTCGCCCCGGAGCGCGCGCGCGCCCTGATCGATCACGACTCGATGATCCTGGTCGCCCCCGCGGATGGCGACTTCACGACCCCGACCGGCACGCACGTGACGTTCGCGCCGGGAATTGCTCGGCTCGATCCGGCCGCCGCCGCGAACCTCGGCCTGCCCGCTCGCACTGCGATGGTCGGCATCGCGCGCACCCCCGACGGCGGCCTGGTCGCCGCGGCGACAAGCGCCGAGCATCAGCGCGACCGCGACTTCGCGACCCGGATGCGCGTGGTGCTCGCGATGGCGGTCGCCGCCGCCGTGATGATCGCGTTCACGCTCGCGATGTGGTGGCGCCAGCGCAACCAAGCCGCGCTCGCCCGCGACCTCGCCGTCGCCGAGACCGCGCGCAGCCGCGATGCCGAGCTCGATCGGCTCTACCGCGCGGCGACGATGGCGGCGCTCGGCTCGGGTGTCGCGCACGAACTGTCGACGCCACTCGGCGTGATCGTCGGACGCGCCGAACAACTGCTGGCGCGAGTCGCCGGCGACGAGCGCGCCGTCAAGAACGTGCAGGCCATCCTCGACCAGACCGATTACATCAACCAGGTCGTGCGCGGCCTTCTCGGCCTCGCGCGCGGCGCGCCGATCGCGCTGCAGCCGACCGACGCCGACGCGCTCGTGCGCGAAGCGACGAGGCTGGTCCAGCACCGGTTCACCCGCGCGAACGTCACGCTCGAGCAGCACAACAGCGCGCTTCCCGAGATCCGCTGCGAGCCGCTGCTGTTCAAGCACGCGCTCGTCAATCTCCTGCTCAACGCCTGCGAGGCCTCGCCGCCGAGCAGCACGGTCCGCGTCGATGTCACCGCCGACGCCTCCGAGATCGCGTTCGTCGTCACCGACGAGGGCGAGGGCATCACGCGCGAGCATGCCGCGCGCGCGACCGAGCCGTTCTTCACGACCAAGCCGTCGGGCACCGGCCTCGGCCTCGCGATCGCGAACGAGATCGCGAAGACCCACCGCGGCACGCTCGATCTCGCGCAGCGCACACCACACGGCACGCGCGCGTGCATCCGCATTCCACTCGAGCCGCAGCCGTCATGAAACCGAAGGTGATCATCGTCGACGACAAGCTCGCGCTCGCCGAGACGCTCGCCGATGGCCTCGTCGATCAGCAGTTCGACGCGGTCGCGTTCGGCTCGGCGACCGCAGCCCTCGCCGCGGTGACCGCCGGCGAGATCGATGTCGTCGTCACCGATCTGCGCATGCCCGAGCTCGACGGTCTCGCCCTGCTCGACGCGATCCGCGCCGCCGCTCCGCAGACCCAGGTGATCGTGATGACCGCGTTCGGTGCCGTCGACTCGGCCGTCGAAGCGATCCGCAAGGGCGCGTATCACTACCTCACGAAGCCGTTCAAGATCGACGAGCTCGCGATCTTCGTGCGCCGCGCGATCGGCGAACGTGCGCTGCGCCGCGAGACCGCGACGCTGCGTCAACGGGTCGGGGCACACGGCGACCTCGTCGTCCACAGCGCCGCGATGCAGCGCGTGCTCGCCATCGTCGAGCGGATCGCCACGGCGAACGTCCCCGTGATGATCACCGGCGAGACCGGGACCGGCAAAGGCGCGCTCGCCCACGCGATCCACACCGCGAGCTCGCGCGCCACGCAGCCGTTCATCGCGATCAACTGCGCCGCGCTCCCCGAGCAGTTGCTCGAGAGCGAACTGTTCGGTCACGTCAAAGGTGCGTTCACCGGCGCGACCCACGATCATCCCGGTCTGTTCGTCGCGGCCGATGGCGGCACGCTACTGCTCGACGAGCTCGCGGAGATGCCGATCGCGCTCCAGCCGAAGCTGCTGCGCGTGCTCGAGGCCGGCTCCGTGCGCCCGGTCGGCGCGACCCGCGAGCGCACCGTCGACGTCCGCGTGATCGCCGCGACCCATCGCAAGCTCGACCAGGCGATCGCGTCCGGTGCGTTGCGCGAAGACGTGTTGTACCGCCTCAACGTCCTGCCGATCGAGGTGCCGCCGCTGCGCGATCGGCGCGACGATATCGCTCCGCTCGTCGAGCACTTTCTCGCCGATGCCCTCGCGCGCCATCCCGATGCTCGCGCGAAGCGGTTCGCTCGCTCGGCGATGCGGCGGCTGCTCGATCACGCGTGGCCCGGCAACGTGCGCGAGCTCGCCCACGTGGTCGAGCGCGGTGTGTTGCTCGCGAGTAGCGACGAGATCTCTCCGGACGACCTCGGGCTCGATGCCGCGGCTGCGTCCACGATGCAATTCACCGGTGATGTGGTCTCGATGAACGAGATCCAACGCGGCTATGCACGCTGGGCGCTCGATCGTTTCGGCGGTCACAAGGCGCGGACCGCCGAGCGGCTGGACATCGATGCGAAGACCCTCAATCGCTGGCTCGCCCACGATTACCAAAATGGGCGATGAACGTTTCGCCGCCGTCACCTTGACGCCACGCGCCGCGGTAAATGTGGCGGCATGTCAAAGCGTACTCGGTTGCTTTCGTTGCTCGCGCTCGCCCTCTCGGGCACTGGGTCGATTGCGTCCGCGCAGCCGACTCCTCCCGATCCCAACGCTCCGCCGGTAACCCCGCCGACCGAGCCGACCCCGCCGACCCCACCGACCCCGCCGGGCCCGCCGGGCCCGCCGGGCCCGCCGGGCCCGCCGGGCCCGCCCGTCGTCGTCACGGCGCCGCCCGTCGTCGTCACGGCGCCGCCCGTCGTCGAGGTCGTCGCGAAGGACGACAAGCCGGTCGTTCACTCCAAGTGGGACGCGACGCTCTACGGCTTCACCGAGCTCGACGTCATCAACGACTCGACGCAAGGCTTCGGCGAGCTCGCCGGTGGCTCGTCGATCGCGCGCCCGAACACGTACGCGGGTGATCACGGCCAGACCACGTACACCGCGCGCAACTCGCGGATCGGCTTCAAGCTCGCCGCGCCCGAGGCCAACGGCGTCAAGGCGAGCGCGCAGCTCGAGATGGACTTCCTCGGCAACCAGCCGCCGGGCATCTCCGAAGCGTCGCTGTATCAGAATCCGACGTTCCGCATTCGCCACATGAACGTGAAGCTCGAGAGCAAGTACATCGACATCCTCGCGGGTCAGTACTGGCAACTGTTCGGCTGGCAGTCGATGTTCCACCCGGCCAGCGTCGCGATCCAAGGCCTGCCCGGTCAGGTCTACTCGCGCGCGCCACAGGTCCGCGTCGGCAAACTGATCAAGGGCGACGGCGTCGAGGTCGAAGTCCAGGTCGCCGCCGTGCGTCCGGTCGAGCGCGCGTCGCAGACGCCCGATGGTCAAGCCGGCATTCGCGTGATGCTGCCGTCGCTCAAGGCGTATCACACCGCCGGTAGCACGGGCACCGCACTCGATCCCGCTTCGTTCGGCGTGTCGGTGCTCGGTCGCCGGTTCACGCCGCCGAAGTTCTCGGCGACGCCCGACAAGCAGGAGTCGAAGAACGGCTACGGCCTCTCGATCGACGCGCTGATCCCCGTGATCCCCGCGACGAAGGCGAGCCACGACGGCGCGCTCACGCTGACGGGCAGCTTCGTGTACGGCGCCGGCATCGCCGACCAGTACGCCGGCTTCAACGGTGGCGTCGGTAACGACGCGCTGCCGAACCCGTCGGGCGCGATGCCGGCGCCGGTCTATACGACCGTGCTCGACGGTGGCCTCGCGCTGTTCAAGGCCGACGGCACGCTCCACCCGATCCAGTGGACGTCGTTCATCGTCGGCGGCCAGTACTACATCAACAAGATGGTGTGGCTCGCCGCGAACTACTCGCACATGAGCTCGGGCAACGCGCACCTGTTCGGCGGACCGACCAAGGTCTTCGACACCTCGAACTGGGCCGATGGCAACTTGTTCGTCGACCTCACGCCCGCCGTGCGACTCGGCGCGGAGCTCTCCTGGTTCAACCAGACCTACGTCGACCAGACCGACGCGACCGATTATCGCGGCCAGTTCTCGTTCTTCTTCATCTTCTAGCGGTTAGATCCGAGGGGTGAAGACGGCGATCCTGACGCTGCTCGTCCTTGCCGGGCCCGCCCACGCGGGACCGCCGTTCACGACCGACGATCCGGAGCCGGTCGAGTATCGGCACTGGGAATTCTATCTGGCGACGCAGGACACGAGCACGTCGAGTGACTCGTCGGGCACCGCACCGCACATCGAGCTCAACTACGGCGTCGTGCCGAACGTCCAGCTCCACGCGATCGTGCCGCTCGCCTACGATCACGCCGACGGCGCGACGTCGTACGGCGTCGGCGACATCGAGCTCGGTGCCAAAGTTCGGTTCGTGCAAGAGAGCGGCAAACGCCCGATGGTGGGCGTGTTCCCGCTGCTCGAGCTTCCCGTCGGGGATGACCGCACGGGCCTCGGTGCCGGCCACGTCCGCGCGTTGCTCCCGGTCTGGCTGCAGAGCGGCGCGGGGCCATGGCTGTCGTATGGCGGCGGCGGCTACTGGATCAATCCCGGGTCGGGCAACCGCAACTACTGGCTGTTCGGTTGGCAGCTCCAACGCGAGCTGTCCAAGGGGCTCAGCCTCGGGGCCGAGCTCTACTACACGACGCCGGATCAAGTGGACGGCGACGCCGAGCTGAGCTTCAACATCGGGCTCGTCCTCGATCTGACGGATCATCACCACCTCCTCGTTTCAGCAGGCCGCAGCATCGTCGGCGAGACGATCTTCCAGAGTTATCTCGCCTATCAGCTCACGATCTGAGCGACTTCAACGCCCCGCCCCACGAACGTCACGATGCTGTCACCGGGACCGTGCTAAGGCTGATCCATGAGCGGAGTGGTCCTGGTCATCGAGGACGAAGTCGATCTCGCGACGACTCTCGAATACAACCTGCGGTCGGAGGGCTTTCAGGTTCGGCTCGCGCACAGCGGGCGTCAGGGCTTGGCCTCGGCGACGGCCGATCCAGCACCGGATGTGATCGTGCTCGATCTGATGTTGCCCGACCTCGCCGGCACCGAGATCTGCCGGCGGCTGCGCGAGCAAGATCGCACGCGCGAGACCCCGGTGATCATGTGCACCGCGAAGGGCGAAGAGATCGACCGCGTGGTCGGGTTCGAAGTCGGCGCGGACGACTACATGGTCAAGCCGTTCAGCGTACGCGAGCTGATCCTCCGGATCCGCGCGCTGATGCGCCGGGTGCAACGCACCGAAGGCGAGCCGTCGCTGATCCGGTTCGGTCGGCTCAAGATCGATCGCGATGCTCATCGCGCGTGGGTCGACGACGGCGAGATCGGGCTGACCGCTCTCGAGTTCCGCCTGCTCCACGCGTTCCTGTCGCGACGCGGTCGCGTGCAGACGCGCGATGCCCTGCTCTCGGACGTGTGGGGCATCGACGCCGACGTCACGACCCGCACCGTCGATACTCACGTCAAACGGCTGCGCGAGAAGCTCGGCGATGCCGGCGCGTACATCGAGACGCTGCGCGGCGTTGGCTACCGCTTCAAAAGCGAGCCCGAAGAAGCGGAAGCGTGAACGAGGTCGCGATCGCACTCGGCTTGATCGTCATCACGGCGATCGTCACCGCTGCGATCGCGCGCCGGCCGCTGCGTCGGCTGATCCGCGATACCCAGACGCTCGTACGCGATCCGGCGCGGCGGTTGCCGACGATCTCCGGCGGCGCCGACATCAAAGAGCTCGCCCATTGGATCAACGCGCTCGCCGAGGATGCGCAGCGCAGCCGCGACGCGCTCCATCACGAGCGCACGTTGCTCGCGTCGGTCGCCGATGGCCTCACGCAGGGCGTGATCGCGATCGACGGCGAACGCAAGATCGAGATGCTGAACGAAGCCGCGCGCCGGATGCTCGGCGTGCAGAGCTCGCTGGTCGGCGAGCCGCTGCTCGAGTGCGTGCGCGTCCCCGAGCTCCGCGACCTGATCGACCACCCGAACGATGCGACGGCCGAGGTCCAACTGCCGAACGGACCGCGCGCGCTGATCCGCGCCGCGCGCACGTGGGGGCGGCCCGGCCGCGTGTTGCTCCTCGAGGACGTCACCGCGGTGCGCCGGCTCGAGAGCGTGCGCCGCGACTTCGTCGCGAACGTCTCGCACGAGCTGCGCACGCCCGTCGCGGTGATCCGCGCGAACGCCGAGACCCTGCTCGCCGGCGCGAAGAACGATCCGGTGATGTCGACGAAGCTGATCGACGGCCTCCATCGCAACGCCGAGCGGCTCGCGCGCATCCTCGCGGACCTGCTCGACCTGTCGCGGCTCGATGCCGGCCAGTACCGCATGGAGCTCGCGCCGACCTCGGTGCGAGCGGTCACCGAACAATCGCTGACCGCCGTCGAGCCGCAGGCCCAGGCACGCAAGATCAACGTGCTCGTCGCGATCCCCGAGCGGCTGTCGGTCAAGGCCGATGCGAAGGCGCTCGATCAGATCCTCGTCAACCTGATCGACAACGGCGTCAAGTACACCCAGGCGGAGGGCCACGTCTGGGTCGAAGCGAAACAGCTCGGCGACGCGATCCGGATCGAGGTTCGCGACGACGGCCCCGGCATCTCCGATAAGCATCGCGCTCGCGTGTTCGAGCGCTTCTATCGCGCCGATCCGAGCCGGTCGCGCGAAGCCGGCGGCACCGGCCTGGGCCTCTCGATCGTCAAGCATCTCGTCGAGAGCATGGGCGGTGAGGTCGGCGTCGAACCCAATGCACCGCGCGGCAGCATCTTCTGGCTGCAGCTCCCGCGCGCCACCACACCAACCGAGGCACTCGCATCATGATCACGCCACACTCCAGCAAAGACTTCGACAACGAGCTCCGTACCTTGCGCGAGCGGCTGTGCGCGATGGGCGGACGTTGCGAGCAGCAGATCACGCTCGCGATGACGGCGCTCGCCGAGCGCGACGACGAGACGGCGCGCAAGGTGATCGAGAACGACATGGCGATCGATCGCGACGAGAACGAGATCGACGAGCTCGCGCTCCAGATCCTCGCGACCCGCCAGCCGGTCGCTTCGGATCTTCGGTTCATCACGATGTCGCTGAAGTTCGTTACCGACCTCGAGCGGATCGGCGATCTCGCGGCGTGCATCGCGAAGCGCGCACTCGAGATCAACCACATCGTGCCGCTCGGCCACAGCCCCGATCTCGGCCGGCTCGCCGGGCTCGTCCACAAGAACCTGAAGGCCGCGCTCGACAGCTTCGTCGCGCGCGACGCCGACCTCGCCACCGCCGTGATCGCCGCGGATCGCGAGATCGACGCGCTCAACGCTAGTCAATTTGCCGAGTTGCTGGCCCACGTCGCGACCGATCCCGCGACGGTGACCCGGGTACTCCCGCTGACCTCGATCTGTAAGTACCTGGAGCGAATCGGCGACCACGTCAAAAACCTCGCAGAAGAGGTCGTTTACATGGTTCGCGCCCAGGACGTGCGCCACCGCCCGATCGTCGTTCCCAGCAACTAGCGTCAACTAGCGTCACCGTACCGTCACCGAGCCGCCGTGAGGGCGCCGTATCGAGGCTCTAGGGTTCAGGCATGAAGCACTGGATCGCGATCCTCGCCGCATCGTCGGCGCTCTTCACGTCCTGCAAGCAGGACAGCGACAAGGCCGCGCCGAAGCTGACCGAAGGCAGCTCGAAGCAGCCCGAGTCGAACGGCAAGGTCGCGCTGAGCGCGAGTGGCTCGACGTTCCAGAAGCCGTTTCAAGAGATGGCCATGGACGCGTTCATGAAGGACCACCCGAACCTCAAGTTGACCTACGGCAGCGGCGGATCCGGCAAAGGCCGCCAGGATCTCGCCGACATGGTCGTCGACTTCGCCGGCACCGACTCGGCGTACAAGGACGAGGACAAGGCGAAGCTCAAGGGCGGCGACGTCCTGTACTTCCCGATCCTGCTCGGTCCGATCTCGGTGTCGTACAACGTCGACGGCGCCGACCACTTGAACCTCTCGGCCGAGACGCTCGCGAAGATCATGCAGGGCGACATCACGAAGTGGAACGACCCCGCGATCGTCGTCGACAACAAAGCCGCGAAGCTGCCGAGCGACGCGATCATCGTCGTGCATCGCGCCGATGGCTCGGGCACGACCGACAACTTCACGAAGTATCTCGACAAGGCCTCCGGCGGTGCGTGGAAGTTGAAGAGCGGCTCGACCGTCAACTGGCCGACGAACGAGCAAGCCGGTCAGGGCAACGGCGGCGTCGCGACGATCGTCAAGTCGACGAAGGGCGCGATCGGCTACGTCGACCTCTCGGACGCGAAGGCCGCGGGCCTGCACTACGCGAACATCAAGAACCAGGCCGGCAAGTTCGTCGAGCCGACGTCGGCGAGCACTTCGGCGGCCGGCGACGGCATCGAGGTCAAGGATGACCTGACGTTCAGCGCGCTCGACGCGAAGGGCGACGCCGCGTACCCGATCACGTATCAGAGCTGGGTCGTCCTCTACGCGAAGCAGACCGACAAGGCCAAGGGTGTCGCGGTGAAGAGCTACCTCGCGTACCTGCTCGGCGATGCCCAGAAGGATCTCGCGTCGCTCGACTTCGCTCCGCTCCCGAAGAGCCTGCTCGACAAGGCGACCGCACAGCTCTCCAAGATTCAGTGAGCGACGCCCAGCCCAACCTCCGGGGGAACAAGCAGTACGCCGACAAGGCGTTCGGCGCGATGGCCGTTGGTTCGGCCGCGCTCGTGTTGTTGATCCTCGGGATGATCGCGATCACGATGACGAATCGTGCGCGCCCGGTGCTGTCGCACATGGGGCTCGACTTCTTCACGTCGTCGAAGTGGTCCGAGACCGACAACGTGTTCGGCGCGCTGCCGTTCATCTGGGGGACGATCTACACCGCCGTGATCGCGATCGTCTTCGCGGTGCCGATCAGCCTCGGCGTGTCGCTGTTCATCACGCAGATCGCACCGCCGTGGTTGAAGCGGCCGCTCGTGTATCTGATCGACCTGCTCGCGGTCGTGCCGTCGGTGGTGTTTGGTCTGTGGGGCGTGATGGTGTTGGCGCCGCACCTCAACCGATCGTTTTTGACCGCGGGGATCATCCTCGGGATCATGATCACGCCGATCATCACGTCGCTCGCGCGCGAGGTGATCGAGACCACGGCGCAGTCCGACAAGGAAGCCGCGTACGCGCTCGGTGCGACGCGCTGGGAGATGATCGGCGCCGCGGTGTTGCCGCACGCCAAGGGCGGGCTCGTCGGCGCGGTGATGCTCGGGCTCGGTCGCGCGATGGGCGAGACCATCGCCGCCGCGCTCGTGATCGGCAGCTCCGCGCAGATCACGCTGAATCCGTTCAAGAGCGGTGACTCGATGCCCGCGGTGATCGCGAACCAATGGGGCGAAGCGAATGACCTCCAGAAGTCCGCGCTGATCGGCCTCGCGGTCACGCTGTTCATCATGACGATCATCGTCAACCTGGTCGCGAGTCGCATCGTGCAACGCTCGATGCAGAAGTCGGGGGGCGCGTGATGGCCGAGCTGGTCAGCGCGCTCGATCTCCGGCCTCGCCGCTCGTGGCGCGGCACGAAGAACACGCTGATGACGCTGCTGCTCGGCGCCGCGGTCGTCGCGATCGCGATCCCGCTGGTGATGGTGATGTACTCGGTGTTCGCGAAGGGCGGCGGGATCCTGTTCAAGGACTTCCCGGCGTTCCTCACGTCGAAGATCCCGCCGACCCGCGCGGCCGGCCCCGGCATGGGACCGGCGATCGTCGGCACGCTCGAGATCACCGGCATGGCGACGCTGATCGCGGTGCCGCTCGGCGTGCTCGGCGCGATCTATCTCAACGAGTACGGCGCGAACAGCAAGTTCGCGCGGCTCGTGCGGTTCATGGCGATGGTGATGACCGGCGTGCCCTCGATCGTGATGGGCCTGTTCATCTACGTCGTGTGGACGCTCCACATGAAGTTGCAGGGCTTCGGTGGTGCGCTCGCGCTGGCGTGTCTGATGCTGCCGATCGTGATCAACGCGTCGGAGCAGATGCTGAAGCTCGTGCCGAACGGCCTGCGCGAGGCGTCGTATGCGCTCGGCGCGACCAAGACCCGCACGATCGTCACGATCGTGTTGCCGGCCGCGTCCTCGGGCATCGTCTCGGGTGCGTTGCTCGCGGTGGCCCGTGCCGCCGGCGAGACCGCGCCGTTGTTGTTCACGATCGGTGCGACCCGCGTGTTCAACACCAGCCTGTTTCACGATGACAGCACCGCGTTGTCCGCGCGGATCTTCGAGAACGCGAAAGAGGCCGTCGTCAACGCGCAGGAGCGCGGTTGGGGCGCGGCGCTCGCACTCGTTCTGCTCACGTTCACCCTGACGGTCATCGCGCGCGTCATCACGGCGTTCGCGACCCGTCGAAAGTAGGCAGTCATGGTCGTCGAGAAAGCCGAGCTTCGAACGCCGCCACGTACGACCGTGCCTCTCGTTCCGGCGACGAGACCGAGCATGGTCGAAGTCCTGATCGCGGCCCCGACCGTCTATACGATCGAGAATCTCGACGTGTTCTATGGTTCGTACAACGCGGTCCGCGGCGTCAACCTGGCGATCCGCAAGAACCAGATCACCGCGTTCATCGGGCCGTCGGGCTGCGGCAAGACCACGGTGCTGCGCTGCCTCAACCGGATGAACGACCTCATCCCTGGCGCGCGGGTCGAGGGCAAGGTCCTCTATCACGGCGTCGATCTCTACAGTCCCGATGTCTCGGCGACCGAAGTGCGGCGCCGGGTCGGCATGGTGTTCCAGAAGCCGAACCCGTTTCCGAAGAGCATCTACGACAACGTCGCGTACGGCCCGCGCATCAACGGCGTCCGTGATCGGTCGAAGCTCGACGAGATCGTCGAGAAGTCGCTGCGCGGTGCCGCGCTGTGGGACGAGGTCAAGGACCGGCTGAAGAGCTCTGCGCTCGGCATGTCGGGCGGCCAGCAGCAGCGGTTGTGCATCGCGCGCACGATCGCCGTCGAGCCCGAGGTCGTGCTGATGGACGAGCCGTGCAGCGCGCTCGATCCGATCGCGACCGCGCGGATCGAGGAGCTGATGCGCGAGCTCAAGCAGAAGTACACGATCGTGATCGTGACGCACAACATGCAGCAAGCCGCGCGCACGAGCGACTGCACCGCGTTCTACACCGCCGAGCTCGACAAGGCCGGCACGCGGTTCGGGCAGCTCGTCGAGTACGACCTCACCTCGAAGATCTTCTCGAATCCGAGCGATCAGCGGACGGAGAACTACATCACCGGCCGCTTCGGCTGAGCGGCAGCAGGATCAGCACGCCCATCGGCGAGGCGAGCAGGCGGCCGACGCGCTCGGGCCTCGCGGCTCCAGCGAGGCTCGGTTGCGACGGCTCCACCGTCTCCAGCCTACTACTGCGCGACGTTGCTCGAGCCGACCGCGCGTTCAATACACGCCGGGCGGCGGTCCATCGATCACGAAGCTCGGGTTGCCGCCGTCGGCGCTGGCCTTGAGCGTGTAGGTCGCGGCGCTGCCATCGCAGTCGAGATCGCCGATCGCGTCGACGACGGCGGTCTTGCCGTCGGAGTGATAGCTGTACTGATACAGCGTCGGCTCGTCGAGCACGAAGTCGAGTGCGCTCCACACCTTGTCGCTCTCGAACGCCGTCGGATCAGGTACGCACTTGTTCTGCGGCTGGCCACAGCAGGCCTTCGCGGGCAGCAGCGGCGCATCGCCTGCGGGGAACGTCGCGTTCTCGATGTAGTAGGCCTTGAGGCGCTTGCCGAGCCGATTGAGCGTCGCCGAGACCTCGGACTTCTTGGCCTTCTTCATGTAGTCCATGAACGCGGGAACGGCGACCGCCGCGAGCACGCCGACGAATGCGCTCGGCGCCATCAATCCCGGATAGCCGGCCTTGAGGTCGTTCGCGAGCGGCGAGCCCGCGGGCGCGAGCGACTTCGCGAGCTCGGGGCCCTTGCCGGCGATCACGTCGTCGGGGTTGATCGCGGCGAGCTTCGCGACGACCTCGTCGGAGTTGGCCCACCCGGTGCGCAGGCCGAACACGAACCGCACCTTGCCATCCTCCGCGCGCATGCCGACGCCGACCTCGTTGATCATCGTGAGCGCGCGCACCATGCCGTGCATGATCAGCGTCATGTCCTGCGGGATCAGCTGCTGCGCGCCGCGCCAGTTGTCCCAGATCGCCGGCGTCGACGCGAGGATCGATCCGCGACCGTAGAACGCGTAGTGCCACGCGCTCGACGCGAGCTCCTTGCCGAGCGGCGACAGCTCGATCGACTCGCCCTTCGCGGCGTGCTTCTGACCGACGTGCAGTGCCTTGCCCTCGATCCAGACGTCGATCGGCACGCCCGGGAGGTTCGGCACCGTCATCTCGCACGCACCGTCGACGAGCTTCGCGCCGACCGCTGCACCGAGCTCGGCGCAGTGCTCGAGCATCGTCTTCATCGGTCCGACATCGGACAGCGGCACCTGGAGCTCGATCGTGCTCGATTGTGCGGTCATCGTGATCGGGTCGTCGATCGTCTTCGCGACATCGGCCGGGCTGACGCCGCCGATCTGCGGGCTCGACGGGAACGGCGCCATCGCGATGAACTGCTTGACGTACGCGACGGCGAAGCCGGTGGTCCGATCGCCCTCGAGGTGCGGCTTGCCGGGCGCGCCGAACTTCGCGAGCGGGCCCATCGGAAATCCCGAGACGACGCCACGAAACGTGACCTGGCCGCGCGCGAGCTGGCCGACGATCGCGAGGTTGACCTTGAGGTCTCCGGTCGGCGCGAAGTCCTTGGCCGCGAGCTCGAGGTCGCCGCGCGCGTTGGCGTCGCCCGCGTCGAGCTTGCCCTTGCCGATCAGATCGAACATCGCCTTGTCGCTCGCGCAGACGTAGACGCCGTGGGTCGTCTCGCACACCGTCTTGTCGCGCGCGAACGTGTCGACTTGATCGCCCTTCGTGCCGTGGATCGCCTTGAGGAACTTGTCGCGGTCGGCGACCGGCAGGACCATGAGGCCGCGCTTGTCGCTGGTCATGAACAGCGCGATGCCGCCCTTCTTCGACGACATGCCGATGGCGTCGAACGTCAGGAGGTCGGTGCCGAGATCGCGCTTCATGTCCGCGGCCAGCTTCGCGAGGGCCGGTGCGACCTCGGGGATCGCCCCGAGGAACTTCGTCACGTCGCTGTAGCCGTGCTCGGCCATCTGCATCGCCTGCGGCGACGCGACCGCGCCGATCACCGCGCCTTCGGGAGCGAGCTTCCACAAGGCGTCGACCTCGGCGGTCGATGCGGGGCCACCGGGAGCGGTCGCTTCCTTGTGGCAGGCGACGAGGGCGAGCACGAGCCAGGCGATGCGCATGCACCGCTTGTATCGCGAGCCCGGCTCCGCCGGGCGATGCGGCGCCGCCGAATGGCGGTGCGGGTACATAGAGTCTCAGCCGAAGCGACCGGTGATGTAATTTTCCGTCCGCTGATCGCTCGGATTCGAGAAGATCTTGGAGGTCACGTCGTACTCGACCAACTGCCCGAACCGCGTGCCGGTCTTGTCGACCTCGGCGGTGAAGAACGCCGTGCGATCGCTCGTGCGCGCCGCCTGCTGCATGTTGTGCGTCACGATCACGATCGTGTACTTCTGCTTGAGCTCGCGCATCAGCTCCTCGATCCGCGCGGTCGCGATCGGATCGAGCGCGCTGCACGGTTCGTCCATCAGCACGACATCGGGCTCGACCGCGATCGTGCGCGCGATGCACAACCGCTGCTGCTGGCCGCCCGACATGCCGAGCGCCGAGCTCTTCAACCGGTCCTTGACCTCATCCCACAGCGCGGCCGCGCGGAGCGAGTGCTCGACGATCTGGTCGAGCCTCGTGCGGTCGCGGATACCGTTGATCCGCGGGCCGAACGCGACGTTGTCGTAGATGCTCTTCGGAAACGGGTTCGGCTTCTGGAACACCATGCCGATCCGGCGCCGCACCTCGGTCGCCGAGACATCGGGCGCGTACAGATCGATGCCCTGATACAGGACCTTGCCCTCGATCCGCGCGCCGGGGATCAGGTCGTTCATGCGATTGAGGCAACGCAGCACGGTCGTCTTGCCGCACCCCGACGGTCCGATGAACGCGGTGATCTCGTTGCGGCCGATCGTGACGTTGACGCCGCGAACCGCCTTGTACGAGTCGTAGAACACATCGAGGTTCTCGACCGTGTAGACCGTCGTGGCGGGCATTCCGTCCGCCGATCATAAGCTATCCGCCGACGAGCTCGTCGAGTGCGGGCAGGTGTTCGCGCAGCGCGTCGCGGGCTGCGCGAAACCGCTCGAGGGTGTCACGACCGCCCGCGGCAGGATCGTCGATCGGCCAGTGCAGCCGGCGAACGTGGCCGAGGAACACCGGGCAGGTCGCTTCCGCGCACAGCGTGATCACGACATCGACCGTCGCCGGGTCGATCGTCGACACGAGCTTCGAGTGCTGCGACGACAGATCGATCCCGAGCTCGCGCATGACCTCGATCGCACACGGGTGGACCTGCGACGGAGCGCTGCCCGCACTCTGCACGCGCGAGCGCTCACCGAACCGTGCGCGCGCGAGGCCCTCGGCGATCTGACTGCGCGCCGAGTTGGCGACGCACAGGAACAAGATGCCGGTCACAGCGCGAGCTCCGGCGTGGCGAACCATCGACGCCGTAGCCAGAGCGAGACGTGGACGAGGCCGATCAGCGTCGGCACCTCGACGAGCGGCCCGATGATCGCGGCGAACGCCGCGTCGCTATGGATCCCGAACGTGCCGATCGCGACCGCGAGGGCGAGCTCGAAGTTGTTCGAGGCCGCGGTAAACGACAGCGTCGCGCTCTGCTCGTAGGTCGCACCGCTTCGCTTGCTCATGGCGAACGACACGCCGAACATGATCGCGAAGTACACCAGGAGTGGCACGGCGATCCGCAGCACGTCGAGTGGCAGGCTGACGATCGCGTCGCCCTTGAGCGAGAACATCACGACGATCGTGAACAGCAGCGCGACGAGCGTGATCGGGCCGATCCGCGGCACGAACTCCCGCTGATACCAGTCGCCACCTTTGACCCGACGCAACACGAGGCGGGTCAGGAACCCCGCCGCGAACGGCACACCGAGATACAGGCCGACCGTGCGTGCGATCTGCGCGATCGTGATCTGGACGTCCACACCCTCGAGTCCCAGCCAGCGCGGCAACACGGTCGCGAACACGTACGCATAGACCGGAAAGCACACCACCTGAAAGATCGAGTTCAGCGCGACCAACCCGGCGCAGTACTCCGGGTCGCCCTTGGCAAGATCGTTCCACACGATGACCATCGCGATACAGCGCGCGAGGCCGATCAGGACCACGCCGAGCATGTAGCCGGGGTGGTCGCGCAAGAACACGATCGCGAGCGCGAACATCAGCACGGGCCCCAACACCCAGTTCTGGATCAGCGAGAGCGCGAGGACGCGCTTGTTGCGGAACACCTTGCCGAGCTCCTCGTAGCGCACCTTCGCCAGCGGCGGATACATCATGAGGACGAGGCCGATCGCGATCGGGATCGAGGTCGTGCCGGAGCTCATGCGCTCGAGAGCCGCCGGGACCCGCGGTGCGAAGCGGCCGAGCGCGATCCCGACGCCCATCGCCGTGAAGATCCACAGGGTCAGGTAGCGGTCGAGAAACGACAGTTTCTTGGTGACCGACGACATTGCGATATGCGTATATCGTGATGTCTCTGAAGTCGCAAGCTCACGTGCAGGCGCCGGGGCCGCACGACTTGCGAACGCGCGCGTGGTCGGTGCGCAGCGTGCGCTCGGCACCGAGCTCCTGCGTCAGGAACTCCAGTTGCTTCTCGACCAGCGCATGGCTGCTCGGGCTCAGGAAGTAGTGGACCCACGTGCCATCGCGGCGGCAGGCGACGATCCCGGCCGCGCGCAGGATGCCGAGCTGGCGCGACGCATTCGGCTGGCTGATCCCGAGCCCCTTCTCGATGTGGCACACGCACAGCTCGCCGTGCACGAGCAGCGCGACGATCCGCAGGCGGGTCTCGTCGCCGAGCGCTCGATAGACCTGCGACAGTGGTCGAAGCTCCAGTGCGGGCACTCCGCCGTAGATATCACGGATCCTGCATGTGCCAACCTGCGTCCTTTTCGCGGCCAGCCCGTCTATCCTGTAGGAGGCAACGATGAGCGACGTGAAAGCAGACGACGTGCGGACGATGGTCCGCGAGCACTACGGCGAGCTGGCGAAGGCCGGCGTCGTGAAGACCCAGGCCGGCTGCTGCACGCCGGCGGGGTGTGGAACGGCGGCGACGACCCTCGGTTACTCGAGCGCGGACACGGAGGCCGTCCCCGACGGCGCCGACCTCGGCCTCGGGTGCGGGAACCCGACCGCGATCGCGTCCCTGCGCGAGGGCGAGACCGTGCTCGACCTCGGCTCCGGCGCCGGCTTCGATAGCTTCATCGCCGCGAAGCGCGTCGGTCCGACCGGACGCGTGATCGGCGTCGATATGACCGCCGACATGGTGGCGCGGGCTCGCGACAACGCCCGCAAGGTCAAGGCCGCCAACGTCGAGTTCAGGCTCGGCGAGATCGAGCACCTCCCGGTCGCCGACGCGACCGTCGACGTGATCCTCTCGAACTGCGTGATCAACCTGTCGCCCGAGAAGCTCGCCGTGTTCACCGAGGCGTTTCGCGTGTTGAAGCCCGGCGGTCGGCTCGCGATCAGCGATGTCGTCGCAACGGCGCCGATTCCCGACGCGATGAGGCAACAGGCGGTAGCGATCGCGAGCTGCATCAGCGGCGCCGCGCCGATCGCCGAGATCGAGGCGATGCTCGCGCAGGCCGGCTTCACCAAGGTCGAGATCAAGATCGCGCCGCGCAGCGCCGAGATCGTCGGTGGTTGGCTGCCGGGGATCGAGACGCTGATCGCGTCGGCGACAATCGAAGCGCGCAAACCCGGTGGCGACGCAGCACCGTGCTGCGGTCCGAGTTGCTGCGCATGACCCTCGAGCCCGCGCTCTGGCACGATGTCGCCGAACGGATCCGTCCGTTCGTCGCGCGGCGGATCGCGCCGACCGAGGTCGACGACGTGCTGCAAGACGTCTTCGTCCGAGTCCAGCGCGGGCTCGCGAGTCTACGCGACGAGGAGCGATTCACGTCGTGGCTGTTTCAGATCGCGCGCAACTCGGTCGCCGAGCATCAGCGCGCGCGCATGCGCCATCCGCTTGCGACGACGGTGGACGACGACCAGCCCGCGCCCATGGACGACGACGACGATCGCGAAGCGGCGCGGTCGTTGTCGGCGTGCGTGTCGCTGTTCGTCGCGCAGCTACGGTCGCCGTATCGCGAAGCGGTCACGCTCGTCGAGCTCGAAGGGCTCACCGCACGCGAAGCGGCCGAGATGGTCGGGATCTCGGTCTCCGGCATGAAGTCGCGCGTCCAGCGTGGGCGCGAGCAACTGCGTACGCTGTTCGATCAGTGCTGCGAGATCGCGCTCGACGCGCGCGGCAAGGTCACGGACTACACGCGGCGCAAACCGTGTCCGGCGGCCTGCAAGTGACCGAGTTGCGTACGCTCGACTCGACGACCCGAACATCACGTTGATCGGTGCGTTCGTCGACGCTGTGCTCGCCGGTGTGATCGGCATGCAGGCGTGCGGCGAGGTCGCGCTACTGCGTGCGCTCGCCGTCGAACCTGCCTATCGCGATCGCGGCCTCGCCGCCGCGCTGTGCGAGCGCGTGTTCGTGCTCGCCGGGGAGCGAGACATCTACTTGCTGACCGAGTCGGCCGATGCCTACTTCGCGCGACTGGGATTCGAGCCGATCGATCGAGCCACCGTGCCGGCGGCGATCCGTGCGACCGCGCAGTTCGGCGCGCTGTGCCCGGCATCGGCGCGGGTCATGCGCCGCTAGCGCGTCGTCACTTCACGCGCACGGGCGCGGTGTGCGCGTTGATCGTCGCCGGCTTGTCGGGACCGTGCTTGTGGACCGGGCCGATCCGGACCCAGTAGGTCTGGCCGCGCTTCAACGTCCAGCGCTCGTCGGCGGTGCGCAGATCTTGCGCGCCATAGCTCGTGCGCTCGCCCGGCATGTTCAACAGCGCATAGGGTGGATTGCCGAGCTCGTCCGCGACCAGCCAACCGTCGCCATCGGCGAGCGGCGTCGCGCCGACCACGGTGAAGTAGGCCGCGTCGGTCTCCTTCGCGAGGCTGATCGGGCGCGCGCCACTCGGCAGCTCGCCGTCGACGATCACGTGGGTCGCGGTCGCCGGTGGATCCTTGGCCTTCGACGGCGGCGCCGGTGCGAGCGCGGTCGCGAGCGAGACCTTCCAGAACCAGTGCCGATCCAGATCGAGCGCCCACGCACCCGCGAGGGCGAGCCGATCGCCGGTCTTCGGCGTCGTGATGCCGCCGAGCGCGACGCGGATCGCGAGCGAGCCGTTGCCTTCGGTGTCGTCGACGAGCCAGGTGTACGGCGTCGACTCTTCGCTCGCCGCGGCATCGGCGGCCGGTGCGTGCGCGATCATGATCGCTGCGCCGAGCGTGCCGTACACGACGCCGTGTTGCTCGCGGCGATCGAGATACAGGTTGCGATCGACGACCGCCTGCCACGCGGGCACGGCACCGAGCTCGTAGATCTGCTTCCCCGGATCCGGGGCCGTCTCGGGCTCGTCGACCTTGACCCGCGCATCGGCACGCGGCTCCTCGGGCTCGTCGGCTTTGGCACGGGCGTCGGCGAGCGCCGGCGGTGTGGCGCTACCGGTCTCGGTGCGTGGCGTCGCATCGTGGGTCTGACACGCCACGAGCCCCGCGGTCGAGGTCACGAGGAGGAGCAGGCACCACTTCACCATGTCAATGACGCAGCGAGCGCGGCGACCTTCGCGAGCCACTCCGCATCGACCTCGTCGAACGCGGCGAGCTCGTAGCTATCGAGATCGAGCACCGCGACGACCTGTCCTGCTCGTTCGATCGGCAACACGATCTCGCTGCGCGATCCGGCATCGCACGCGATGTGTCCGGGGAACTGCGCGACGTCGGGCACGATCAGCGTGCGGCGCTCGGCGGCGGCCGTGCCGCACACCCCACGACCGAACGCGATCCGCACGCAGGCGACGTTGCCCTGAAACGGCCCGAGCACGAGCTCGGTCGCACTGCGGCGGATGTAGAACCCGATCCAGCTCGCGATCGGCAGGCAGGTCTTCAACGCCGCCGAGATGTTCGCGAGGTTCGCGATCAGATCCGGTTCGCCGTCGCACAGCGCCACGAGTTGCGGCATCAGCTCGGCGTAGCGGCTGGCCCTGTCGGTGCTCTCGAGCGCGACGGCCTCGGACATCCGGTAGTTCTAGCCCGCGGCGAGCTGGCGCGCCGCATTGAGCGCACGCGGAATCCCGAACGGCGACGCGCGGAGCTGCAGGATCAAGAAATCCCCCTCGGTCGACAGGCCCGAGACCTGGACGACCGGCGTCAGCGTGCCGAGCACGCCGCGGATCTTGACGTTCTCGGCAAACTTCGGGTTCTGCATCAGGTCGAGCACGATCACGTCGTCGTGCGCTTCGACCAGCACGGCCGGGCGTTTCGGCATGAACTTGGCGAGGTTGCCGGGCTTCGAGAGGTCGAGCGCGCCACTCTTGATCAGGCCGGCGACCGGCGTGAACGACTCGCCGAGCACCTTCATCGTGACGTCGTTGAGGCGGAGCGTGACCTTGAACTTGGTGTCCGAGACCTCGATCTGATCGATCCGGATCGACGCGCCGGCGCGCACCGTGGTCCCCATCAGATCGATCGTCGCGCCGATGCCGATCGCCGGCGGACGCGGGGTGATCGTGATGTCCTGCGGCGCCTTCTTCGAAGGTGGCGTGTTCGCGATGAACCAGCGCAGCGAATCGAGCGGCACCGCGATCCGCATGCCCAGCGCGTGCCGCGCCATGCTCAGCATCGTGGTGGGATTCTTGACCATGAAGCGGCCGGCAGAGCGCAACGCAGCCCGAAGCGGAAGAGCCATCCTCGATCTGTATCACTAAAAGACCACTGCACGGAGCGGCGCAGCGAGGATCGTTCCGACGACCGCTCGCCCGTCGACGATCGTCGAGAATGCCACCCCGGTTTCGGGCAACGCGACGCGGCGAAGCGGATCGCCGTGCACGGGATCGAGCACGAGCGCTTCGTGGCCGGAGAGGTAGACGAATGGCGCCGGGCCGACGCGGAGCGCGGGAACCGGCGACGTCACCGCGTAGTCGTTGCGCGTGCGTAACCCGCCGCCGAGGTCGTACACCGAGAGCTCCCAGCTCGCCGGCATCGGCGGCGGTGGTGGCCACGGCGTCGCGATCGCCGGGGCCGCTTCGAGGTCGGTCGGTTTGTAGATTTCGGGCTTGGTGATGGGCGGTTTGATCACGCCGGGAATCGGTCCACCCGGTGCCTCGCCGGTGACCGTGCCGCCGACCACGCGCCACGCGAGCCCGATGCCCGCGACCGCGACCGTGTCACCGGTGCGCGCGTCGATGCGATAGGCGTCGCCGTTGTCGAGCGCGACCAGCACGCCATCGCCGGCACGTTGCAGCGATGTGACAACGCCGGCGACCTCGACCGACCACGCCGGCAGCATGCGCACGCTCGGCACGCGCGCGACGACGCGGTTGCGCTCCGAGGTCACGACCAGCGTGGTCTCGTCGAACGCGAGCACGGTCGCGAGCGTGCCGAGTGTGCCGAGCGTGCCGAGCGACGTGCCGGTCGCGCTGTCGAGGACGGTCGCGCCGACGAGCACGGCACCACCGGCGAGCTCGAGGTGGCCGGTGCCGGGCCACTCCCACCGCTTCGTACCGTCGGGCGCGAACCCGATGATCGAGGTCGCGGTCGCGACGACCACGATGTCGGTCGTCGCGGCGATCGCGCGTGCATCGATCGCCACGTGCCACCCCCACCGCCACGTCGCGAGATCGAGCTCCGCGATGCCGGCGTCGGTCGCGGCGTAGAGCTGCGCGCCGGCGATCGCGATGCCGGTCAGCTTCGTCCCGAGTGCGAGCTCGGGCGCGTTCGCGAGCACGGGCGTGACCCGCGGCGGCAGATCGCGCAGCTCGGCGGGAACCATCACCGGTCGCGACTGCGTCGTGCGCAGCACGTGCGTCCACGGTCGCGGCAGCGCGAACAGGCGGAGGCCGGCGAGGACGTGATCGTCGCCGAGCGCGGCACTCGCCTCGCGAAGCTCGAGGTAGGCACGCACGCCGTGGCGATCGATCACCGCGGCGGTCACCGACGTCGCGCGCACGAGCCGGCGCTCACCGCGCGCAGCGAGCAGCGCACCGAGCACCGGCAGATCGAGCGGTTGCCCGGTCGTCAGCGCACGATCCCACCGCGTCACCGCCGTCGACGTCGCGACCTCGATCGCGTGGTCGTCACCGCGCGCCGGCCACGTGCCGCGGACGTCGTCGATCCGGCCGAGTAGCTTGCCATCACGTCCGATCGCGACGAGCGCCGTGCCGTGCTCGCCCGCGACGGTCGCGAGGATCGGCCCGTCGCACGCATCGAGGCTGACGAGCTCGTCGGTCTTCGCCAGCGCCACGGCCCACGCGAGCTTGGTCGTGAACCGCGCGAACCGATGATCCGCGAGCACCGCGAACAGCTCGCCATCGCACGCGGCCAGCGCGCGCGCCCCCGCCGGCAACGTCGCCGTGAATTGCTCCGTCCCGGTGGCCGCGTCGAGGACCGAGCCCTCGCCGACGATCACGCGCGCGCCGTCGATCGCGACGAACGGCGCCGCGCTGGTCCACCCTGCCTTCCCGTGCCAGTCGAGCGTGCGCACGCCGGTGGCGTCGCCGCAGACGATGATCTTCGGAGTCACCGCGACGACCGGCGCACCACACGACGCGCGCCACCGCCGCGTGCCGGCATCGATGTCGTAGACCTCGACGGTCGGTTTGCCATCGACGCTGCCGCTGACCACCGCGAGCGGCGGGCCCGAATCCACCGACCACACCGTCGGATCGACGAGCAGCGCGCCGTCGCCGACCACCCCGAGCGAGGTCACCGGTTGCGCGGCGACGCCGCGACCGATCTGGGCGTGCACGCTGCCGAGCGGCCACACCGACGGCGCCGGAGCGATCGCCCAGTGCGGCGGTCGCGCGGGTGGCTCGTCGGATGACGGCGCGCACCCACACAGCGCAACTACGAGCAGCCCTCGCAAGGGCTGCAACCTAACAGAATTATATGCGCTCGATGATCGTGGCGATGCCCATACCGCCACCGATGCACAGCGTGATCAGCGCGGTCGACTTGTTCGAGCGCTCGAGCTCGTCGAGTGCCGTGCCGAGCAAGATCGCACCGGTCGCGCCGAGCGGATGCCCGAGCGCGATCGCGCCGCCGTTGACGTTGATCCGCGCCATGTCGATGCCGAGCTTCCTCGCCGTCTGCATCGGCACGGTCGCGAACGCCTCGTTGATCTCCCACAGGTCGATGTCCTTCACCGACATGCCGGCCTGCTTGAGCGCACGCTCCGACGCGGGCGCCGGTGCGGTCAGCATGATCACCGGGTCGGCACCCGCGGTCGCGATCGCGCGAATCCGCGCGCGCGGCTTCTGGCCCGCCTTCTTGCCCCACTCGGCCGAGCCCATGAGCACGACGGCCGCGCCATCGACGATGCCCGAGCTGTTGCCGGCGGTGTGGACGTGGTGGATCGTCTTGGTCTCGGGGTAGCGCTTGAGCGCGAGCTCGTCGAGCGTCTCGCCGGCGTAGCCGACCTTCATCGCGCCCAGCTTCTCGAACGCCGCGTTGAGTCCCGCGAGCGACTCGATCGTGGTGTCGGCGCGCGGATGCTCGTCGCGATCGAGCGCCGGGGCACCGTCGTCGGTCTTGACCATGAACAGCGAGCCGGCGAAGCGCTTCTCTTCGATCGCGCGCGCCGCCTTCTGCTGGCTGTGCAGCGCGAAGTTGTCGACGTCGGCGCGGGTGAAGCCCTCGCGCGTCGCGATCAGGTCGGCCGAGATGCCCTGCGGCACCATGAACAGGCGATGGCGCAGCTTCTCGTTGTTCGCGTCGAGGAACTGCACGTCCGAACCCATCGGCACGCGCGACATCGATTCGACACCGCCGCCGATGCCGCCCTCGAGGAAGCCGGCACCGATCTTCGCGGCGATGCCGTTGACCGCCTCGAGCCCGGAACCGCAGAACCGGTTGACGGTGTAGCCGGTGACATCTTCGGGCCAGTCCGCGGCGATCAGCGACGTGCGCGCGATACACGCGCCCTGCTCGCTGACCTGCGAGACGCAGCCGATCGAAACGTCCTGGACGAGGTTCTTGTCGAGCTTGCGGCGCTCGGCCATCGTGTTCAGGGTCTGCGCGAGCAGCTCCTGCGGATGGATCATCGAGAGCCCGCCCTTGCCGGCCTTGCCGCGACCGCGCGGCGTACGAAGTGCGTCGTAAATGAAAACGTCAGCCATTGGAACAACTCCTGGTTAGATGCCGAGGAGGATGGGCCGAATCGTGGCCTTCGTAAAGGGCTACTGGGTGATCGGGCAGCCCGCGGCAACTGCTTGTTGCAGCACTGTTTCTCGCGATCGCGTACAGACCGCCGTCATCCGGGTCTGGGCGTCGGGCGGTAGACGATCGGGCAGGTTCCACGAGTCCGCGATCTGCGGCCCGAGCTCGGCGCGCGTCGCGAGCGGCACGGCGTCGCACGATAGGTACTCGCTCGTCGTCACCCACAGCGCATCGCACGCGGGGATTCCGACGTGCATGCCCGCGAGTCGGAGCCTCGCGATCGCCACCGCGGTCTCGTCGCCGCCGCCGAGTGCGCCGAACATCTGGCGGCGTGCATCCTCGGGCAGCTTGCCGGCACAGCGACCGAGGTCGCCCTCGGTCATCTGCGCGAAACAGTCGATCGCGTCGTCGCCCCACCGATCGTCGGCGCAGCGACCACGCATGATCTGGACGACCGAGCTCTCGGGTGGCCGGATGCTGCGCGTCGCTTGCTCGAGGCCGACCGCGGCTTCGCTGCACGTGCGCGTGTGGTTTTCGATCGGAAGCGGCGGCGACGGCTTCGGCGCGGGCGTCGAGCCGCAAGCCATCAGCAACAGAAAAGGTGCTCGCACACGTGCACGCACTCGCGTGATGATGAGGGTATTAACGAGTACGTGCACGTGCGCGAGCGAACTTAGTTACCGGAGCAGTTGCCTCCATCGCATTGCCCGACCGCTGAGCAAGCTGCGGGCCGCGAGCTAACCGTGCAGTGTCATGCACTCTCGGACGCGTCCGCCTGAGGGCTGCGCCCTCCACTGCAACCTACCGTGTGCTCACGCCGGCGCTGTGATCGGTGTGCGACGGGTCGACGTACTCGCGTGGCACGATCAACCTCAGGGCGCGCGTCGCGACCTCGACGACGTAGCGCTCGCCGGCGGGGATCTCCTCGCCGTCGATCTGCGCGGCCGGGAGCGCGTTGGTCTGCGTGCGGACCGCGAGCTCCATCCGCGCGCCGGAGATCGCCGGCTCGTTCTCGATGCCGAGTTGCTCGAGCTCCGCGGCGCCGATGGGACTGTGGCGGAGGCCGGCGAGCAGCTTGGTGGTGAAGTCGCGCCGGCCGGCGACCGGCACGAGCTCGAACCGACCGTCATCGGACTCCGAAGCTTGATCGAAGATCCACTCGCCACCGAAGATCTTCGTGTTCTTCACGATCACATCGAGCAGGCCGGGATAGTTGTGCACGGTGCCATCGATCACGACATCGAGATCGAACTTCGTATCGACCACGTAGCTCTCCGCGAGCCGTTGCGCGAGCGCCCCCACGTACACGAGTTGATCGCGATAGATCGCGCCGAGTCCGGGGATCCGCCGCACGCGCTGGCGATCGCGATTGCGGGTCGACAGCGCGGCCGCACCGAGCCCGACCGAAAACGAATCGAAGAACAGATCGCGATGGATCTCTTTGGTGCCGCGTTCGATCACGAGCGTGCCGACGTCGCAACCGACCGACTGGCCGGCGGCCACAACTTCAACATTTCTCTGTAATGCTCCGGCGCCCGCTTCTAATCCAAACGACTTTCCCTGATCGTTCGCGGTGCCGGTCGGCAGCATGCCCATCGCGACCTCGCGCGCATGGTCCGAGCCGAGGATTCCCTTGGCAACCTCGGCGAACGTGCCGTCACCACCCATATAAATGACGAGTCGCGCGCCGGCGTCGACGGCTTCACGCACGCGAGCCACCGTCGCGCCCTCCGGTTCGGTCGCGACGAACCGATGGGTCACGCCGGCCTCATCGAGTAGCGCGCGCGCATGGCGAATAGAATCGGACGCCTTCCCGGACTGAGCGGTAGGGTTTGCGACGAGGACTGCCGGATGATCTTGTATCCAACGCGCAACGCCGAGCTTGGACATCTGCGCCTACGGTACCTCAACTAGGGTAAGGTCCCTCGGTGTCGGAGACTGAAGAACACGAGCTACTCCGGCAGACCGTCCGGCAATTCACGGCGACCCGCGTCGAGCCCCAAGCGATGGCGCACGACGAGTCCGGAACGTTCAACACCGCGCTGCTGGTGGAGCTCGGCAAGCTCGGGCTGATCGGCATCACGATTCCGGAAGCCGATGGCGGTGCGAACCTCGATGCGACCGCGTCGTGCATCGTGCACGAAGAGCTCAGCTACTCCGATCCAGGTTTCACGCTCGGCTACCTCGCGCACGCGTTGTTGTTCGTCAACAACTTCTACTGGGCCGGCAACCCGGCGCAGCGTCGCGCGTACCTGCCGAAGTGCCTCACCGGCGAGCTGATCGGTTGCATGGGCATGTCGGAGCCCTCGGTCGGCACCGACGTGCTCGGCCTCGCGACCACCGCGCGCAAGACCTCCGACGGTTACGTGTTGAACGGTCGCAAGACGTTCATCACGAACGGCCCCGAGGCCGGCATCTGCCTGGTCTACGCGAAGCTCGAGAATCGGCTGACCACGTTCATCGTCGAGCGCGGCACGCCGGGCTTCACGACCTCCGCGAAGATCCCGAAGATGGGCATGCGCGCCTCGTCGATGAGCGAGCTCGTGTTCGAGGATTGTCGAGTTCCGCTCGAGAATCTGCTCGGCACCGAGGGCGGCGGCATCACCAACATGATGCGCAACCTCGAGATCGAGCGGCTCGGGCTGGCCGCGATGAGCATCGGCATGGCGCGACGCTGCGTCGACGTGATGGTCAAGTACGCGATCGAGCGCCACACCTTCGGCAAGGCGTTGCACGAGCACGGTCAGATCCAGCGCTACCTCGGCGACAGCTACGCGAAGCTCGAAGCGATGCGCGCGCTCACGTACAACGTCGCGAGCTCGGTCGGGCCCCATCATCGCAATCGCCTCGGGACCGACGCGGCGAAGCTGTTCGCGGCGACCGCAGCAAAAGAGATCGCGGACGCGGCGGTGCAGGTGCTCGGCGGCTACGGCTATTGCACCGAGTATCGGGTCGAACAGTTCCTGCGCGACACGAAGTTGATCGAGATCGGCGGCGGCACGATCGAAGCGCACCAGAAGAACATCACGCGCGATCTCACGTCGCAGCGTTAACTGCGCCGGTGCGCCTTGGTCACGAAGGCATGGCCACTCGGCGAAAACGCTAACGCGTACTTCGCGCCAGGTTTGAACAGGACCTGGGTCGGCGTCCCGTTGGGCGGCCGGCGATCGAACGGCGCGACGCCAGCGTAGCCGATACCGTCGTGGTCGAACTCGACCCGCTCCCAGTGCACGCCTCCCATACTCTGGCCGGTGGCTGCCATCGCGACGCGCGCCGCGACCTGCGCCATCCGATCGGTCTTACTCGTCGCGACCACCGCCGCGCACATCGCCCCGTCGCGAATGACCTCCCGCGCGCGCCGTCGTTTGCGCCTTGCCCACCACACGAACGGCCACCATCCGAGCGCCCAGCCCGCGATCAAGAGGCTCCACATCACGACCTGCATCGC
>JBDTJY010000286.1:0-24493 GCA_039935615.1 Kofleriaceae bacterium | reverse complement strand
CCGCACGCACCAAGGTCGGCGCCGCGGCCGAAGGGGAAAAAGCGGCACGAACCTGGCTCGCCTCGGTGCTGCAGAACGAGGCGATCGGTACGGCCGAGTCGCGCGACCTCGTCGACGCGTACGTCGCGTGGTTCCAGCTGCGCGCCCAATGGGCCACAGCCGTGGTCGGATGGAATCTCGCCGTGGTACGGCTAGGACGTGCCACCGGTGAATTTCGAGCCGGCCCGGCGCGTCCGAGGTAAAGAACCCGCCATGAAGCGACTGATCATCCTTGTTCTCGCTCTGTTCAGCGTGCCGGCCTTTGCCGACAAGGCCGGGCCCGGCACCGCCGCGGTGAAGTCCGCGAACGAAAAGATCAGCGGCCTACTCAAGCAGAAGGTCACGGCCGGCTCGAAGGAAGAGAAGGACCTCGCCGGCAAGGTCGCCGGCTCGGTGCGCGACTTCCTCGATATCGACGAGCTCGGCAAGCGCGCGATGACCGATCAATGGTCGAAGCTCACGCCCGCGCAGCAGACCGAATTCCTGACCACGCTGCGCGAGCTGATCGAAGACAACTACGTCAAGGGCCTGCGCTCGAACGTCGACTACACGGTCGACTACACCGGTGAGGCGCCGGACGCCGGCAGCGTCGTCGTGACGACGCAGATCAACACCAAGCGCCACAACCGTCCGTACAAGATCGAGGTCGACTACGTCTTGAAGAAAGACGGCGACAAGTTGAAGGCGTGGGACATCAAGACCGATGGCGTTGGCCTGGTCGACAACTATCGCGAGCAGTTCAACAAGATCGTCGACAAGGACGGGTTCGCCGGGCTGATCGCGAAGATGAAGAAGAAGCAGGCGAGCTAATTTTGCCCGGCGAACCGGCGTATGGTTCGGGCGATGTCGCTCCACCCGCCGTATCGCGAGGCCGCCGAGCTCTGGTTATCCGAGGATCCCGATCCGAAAACCCGCGCCGAGCTCCAGGCGTTGATCGATCGCTACGATCGCGGCGACGCGTCCGCGCAGAAAGAGCTCCACGAATCGTTCCACGGCCAGCTCGAGTTCGGCACCGCCGGGCTGCGCGGCATCCTCGGGCCCGGCCCGCAGAAGATGAACCGCGTGCTCGTGCGCAAGGTCACCGCCGGGCTGGCGGCGTATCTGAAGGCGACCGTGCCCGACATCGCGCAGCGCGGCGTGGTGATCGGTCGCGATGCGCGCCACAACTCGCAGGTGTTCGCCGAGGACACCGCGCGCGTGCTCGCCGGTGCCGGCATTCGCGCGCTGCTCGCCCACCGGCCGTGGCCCACCCCGACCACGGCGTGGGCGGTCGTCGATCAGGGCTGCGCCGCCGGCGTGATAGTCACGGCGAGCCATAACCCCGCCGCGTACAACGGCTACAAGGTGTACTGGGGCAACGGCGCGCAGATCATTCCGCCGCACGACACCGGCATCGCCGCCGCGATCGCGAAGATCGGGCGCAGCGATCGACTGCCGATGCCGTCGCTCGAGGAGGCGCGCGCGACGCAGCTCGTGATCGATCTCGACGAGGCGCTCCACGATCGCTATCTCGCCGCGGCGATCGCCTTGCGCGCGCAGCCCCAGCTCGACGGCACCGCGCTGACGATCGCGTTCACGCCGATGCATGGCGTCGGCGCGCGCTCGACCGAGCCGATCCTCGCGCGCGGCGGCTTCCCGAACTTCCACACCGTCCCGGAGCAGCGCGAGCCCGACCCCGAGTTCCCGACGGTGGCGTTCCCGAACCCCGAGGAGAAGGGCGCGATGGACCTCGTGCTCGCCCTCGGCAAGAAGGTCCACGCCGACCTCGTGCTCGCGAACGATCCGGATGCGGATCGCCTCGCGGTCGCGGTCGCCGATCCGAGCTCGCCGACCGGCTTTCGCCAGTTCACCGGCGATCAAGTCGGCGCGCTGTTCGCCGACTACCTGCTCGAGGTCTCCCCGAACGACAAGCGGATGGTCGCGACGACGATCGTCTCGTCGCAACTACTGTCGTATCTCGCGAAGGACGCCGGCGCCGACTATCGCGAGACGCTCACCGGCTTCAAGTGGATCGGCAACGCGGCGATCGCCTTCGAGCGCGAGACCGGCGGTCGGTTCGTCGTCGGCTACGAAGAGGCGCTCGGCTATTCGATCGGCCCGCTCGTGCGCGACAAGGATGGCGTGTCGGCGTGCTTGTTGTTCAGCGAGCTCGTGGTGTGGAACCGCGTCGTCAAGCAGCGCGGCGTGCTCGATCACCTCGACGACATCTATCGCCGGGTCGGCCTGTTCGTGACCGAGCAGGTCTCGATCACCAAGCCCGGCGCCGAGGGCATCGCCGAGATCAAGAAGGTGATGGATCGCGTGCGCGCGCAGCCGCCCCGCGAGATCGCCGGCCACCGGGTCGAGACCGTCGTCGACCTCGTCAAAGGCGAAGGCGGCCTGCCCGCCTCGGATGTCCTCGTGTTCAAGCTCGAGGGCGGCCGACGCGTGATCATGCGGCCGTCGGGCACCGAGCCCAAGCTCAAGAGCTACTACGAGGTCCGCGTGCCGGTCGCCGCGGGCGAGCCGATCGCGATGGCGCGCGCGCGCGGTACCGCGGAGCTCGCCGAGCTCCGCGACGCGCATCAAACATCGCTCTAGACCGTGTGAAGATCGTCTTCGGCGAGCTCGGCGTCCGGATCGAACGCGCGCGGCGAGGTCAACGTGCTCGACAGCATGCGCTGGAAGAAGTACTCGGCGAACCGGCGGCCTTCGCCCTGCGCGTCGCCGAAACCACCGCGCTGGCTCGCGTCGCTGACATGCAGCGCGCCGCTGTAGAAATCGCGCGAGTCCTTGAGCTTGTTCATCGCGACCTGGCAGAACGCCGCCATGGTCTCGGGCCACACGATCGAGGGGCGCTCCTGCACGGTGCGAAGCGAGAGCTCGATGTAGAGACCCTGCAGGAGTGCGAGCCCGGTGTGGGCATCGCCCTTCGCAGCCGTCATCACGTCAGCGAGGATTCGTTCCGCGGCGCGCTCGTCGATCTCCATCCGGAGACCCTAACTGCGCCCTATGACATCTAATCCGGACTACCCGCCGGCGGCGGACAGCACGCCCTCGAGCCCTTCGAGGAACTTGCCGGTGTCGCCCGGATTCGAGGTCGACTGCGGCGCGTAGCGCTCGAGCCCGGCCACGAGCTGGTCGGTGGCCGGCGACCGGCCCTTCAGGCGCTGAGCGGCCTGATAGGCGCGGTCCATCATCTCGACCGACGCGCGCGGCGACAGGTCGACCAACTGACGCGCGTTCGAGATCGCATCGCGCATCGTCTCGAGCGTGCGGCGATCGTGCATCACGAGCACCTCGCGCTGATTGATCGAGCCGAGCGAGTCGAGATACTTCACGAGCCCTTCGGTCGTCATCCGCGCCGCCGCGGTCGGCTCGCCAGCGAGCTGGCGCTCGAACTCGACCATCTGCCAGCGATCAGCCGGTCGCATCGCGCGGCACACGACCGAGCCGACGTACGAATGCACGGTCGCTCGCACCGCGGCGAGCGCGGGCTCGTACGCCGCGACCTCGCCGGCCTGCAACCGCTCGTTGTACGGGCCGAGGTTCGACGCGAGCTCGGCGACGCCGCGGCGCACGAGCAACGCGCGCCCGAGCGCCGTGAGATAGCCGGGAACGACGGTCGTTGGATTGATCTCGGGGACGAACGTCTCGTAGACCGCGGTCACGAGCGCGTGGACACCCTCGCTCGCCGAGCTCTGCGAATCGTCGAGCACGCCCAGCGCGTGCCCGATCTCGCCGGTCGACAGCGCCACCTTCAGGCGCTCGATCGCCTCGTTCTGCTGCGACGTCAGGCCGTACTCGATCGAGCCGACACGCTCGATCAACTTGGTCCACTTCGCGGCGTCGTTCTGATCGACCTGCTCGTCGATCTGATCGAGAAAATCGAGCAGGTCGGCGTTGCCGAGCGCGAGGTCATCCTGTTTCGGCTTGGTCTCGAACTCGCCGAAATCGAGGTCGTCGCTGACCGGCGCGGCCACCTCGGGCGGTGCGTCGACGGCAAGCGAGCGGCAGAACCACAGCATCTGGCGCAGCCCACCGAACGTCTGCTCCCACAGCTTCTGCAGCGACGCCGAGGCGATCTCGAGATCCGACGCTTGCCGGGTCGCGACGAACCGCTCGTAGAGGCTCTCGTCCAGCCGACGCAGATCATCGAGCGCGCGGAGCGCGAGGCGCACCAGCTCCTGCGCCTGGTTTTGGATCCTGGGCGTCTGGATTGCCCGTTGAAGCCGCGCGTCCACGGGGTGATAGCGTCGCATGCCGCGGTGCGGCCGCAAACTATTGGAGCATCGCGAAAAACGTATCTAACTGATCCTTCTGCTTCGCGGGCATGTATTCAAAATTGCGGCCGCGATCGATGATTTCCCAGAACTCCTTGGTCTCGACCTGCGCGAGGTGGTCGCGGGCCGCGACCAGCCGCTCGCGATCCTCTCCCACCATGTCCGCGGCGATCAGCTTCGCGCGGTCCGTGGCGCCGACCGCCAGGTAGTAACAGGCGAGCTTGATCTGCGCCTTGCGGATGCCCTGGAGGCCGGCCTCCTGCTTCTTCATCCGCAGCGGTTGATCGAGATCGAGGAACAGCTCGAGCATCTTGGCGTCGAGGTCGCGGCCCTGCCCGTGCGCGAACTCGCACAGCGCCGACACGTCGTACGCGACGGTCTCGGTCACGAAGCCGAGCTGCATGTCGTAGCTCGTGCGCCCGTAGTAGATCATGTGGCGCACCCCCTCGAGTGCGACGTCATCGGCGTTGCCGCGGATCATGCTCTCGACCATCAGGCGATACTGGTTGAGCACGTTGTACGCGGTGCGCACCGCGCGTGCGTTGAGCGCCGCGCGCAGGTAGCTGTTCATGAACCGGAACGCGAGCTCGAGCACCTCGTGATCTTTCTTCGCGAGGGCGGCCTCACCGACGTAGCGGGTATCGATCGCGATCAGATAGTTGATGTCGGGCATGTCGCTCTGCGCTTCGGCGTAGATGCCGAGGTACTGGCGCAGCGCCTTCCACTCGAGCCAGGTCTTGTGGGTCTCGAGGTCGCGCAGCGATTCGGGATCCATCGCGACGAAGTCGGGATTTTCGCGAATGCCGTCACCGATCTGGAACCACGACGGCTGCGCGCGATGCTTGACCGCGAGGTAGCCGATCACGAAGTCCTTGATCGCATCGACCGCGCGACTCGCGATGATCTTGTCCTTGCCCGAGATCGAGTTCGAGGTGATGTCGGTGAGCTCCTCGAGCGCGGCCAGCGCCGGGCTCTGCGCGTCGGCGATCGCCCGCGGATCCTGCGAGCTCGCGGCCTGCGCGACGCCGGTCGCGGCCTCGGTGCGAATCCGCGCGACCAGGCTGACCGGCTCGAGGAACCGGAACACGTACGCGAAGTACGGCAGCATGATCACGAGGCCGAACGCGACCGCGCACATCATCGAGAAGATCGCCGCGCGCGGCACGAACTCGGAGTGCAGCGACAGCGACAGCGCCACGCCGACGACGCACGTCACGACGTAGTACGCCATCACCGCGACGTTCGTGCGATCGCGCAAGAACATCTGCGCGACACCGGTGTAGCGCTCGGCGGTGAGCTGGACGAGCAGCGACACCACCGTGATCACGATGCCGAGCACCGCGGCGGTCATGCCGGCGAGCCCCGACAGGGCGTCGGAGATCAGACCGGGCTCGAACCGGACGTAGCGGCCCGCGCCGGTCGCCGTCGGATCTTGGATGCCGCCGGTGACGTGATTGTCGACCGTGTAGAGCGTGATGAAGATCAGCAGCGCGATGCCACCGAGGATCGCCATCGGCACGAGCCACAGCCGCATTCCCGGGCGGCGCTTGGTGGTCTCGGGCACCGCACCAAGATACCCCGCAGGTGGGGCTTACTGAAGCAGTGCGGCCGGAACTTGGCCGGGCGTCGGCACCGAGAACGCGGTCGAGTCCCACGTCACGCCGGTCGCTTCGCTGGTCTCGTCGTCACCGTCGACGCCGTTGCCACCACCGGTCTGGGTCTCGTGACCGGTCTCGAGCGCGATCCGCTTCGTCGACTTTCCGGCGGCCGGCGTCGCGGCTTGCGCGCCGATCGTCATCTGGTCGGCCTTGTACGCGCTGGTCAGTTGCGAGTAGTCGCTCTTCGAGACGATCGAGTTCGCGGCGGTCGGGGCGCCCGCGATCATGATGTCGACGTCGTGGACGATCGGCGTCGATCCGTCCCACTGGAACAAGACGACGACCTCGCCGGTGTCGGTGAGCGACGGCGACATCGCGCTCACGACCGTGATCGTGCCGTCGGCGATCGAGTACGTCGGGTTGCTGCCGAACGCGGTATTGAAGTCCGTGCTCGCACCGAGCGCGATCGTGATCACGCCGTGCGCCGGCACGATGTCGTTGTCTGGAAACCGGACGAGGAAGTCGCCGCTCTGCAACGTCGCGGCGCTCGCCGGCAGCTTGAAGTAGCTGCCGTTGTCGCTGAGGTAGAGGTCGACGAGCGGCACCGCGAGCCCGGTTGGATTCACGATCTCGACGAACTCGTGGCCGGCCGGTCCGAGTGAAATCTCGCTGAGCAGGAGCGGCACGCTGGTCGGCGCTGTCGTGCCGCTGCCGCTGCCCGATCCCTGGGTGTTGGAGTCGTTCGAGCCCGAGCCCGAGCCCGAGCCCGAGCCCGAGCCGGGCTGCCCCGGATCGCCGTCGGGGGCGCTCTCCATGGGAATTCCCGTCGCGCACGCCGCAAGCCCAAAGGTCATGACGATGGCCGCGGAGAACCGCATTGCCCCGTGGTTTAGCCTGGTCACCGCGCGACCAGCAAGCGCAAAAAGTTTGAGGTAAGTTCGCCCCATGAGCGAAGTCACTCTCGAGGAACGCGGCAGGGCGCTGGAGAACCAGTTCTACGAAAAACAGAACAAGGAGAAGCTCGCCGCGATGAAGTCCAAGCTCGACACGCAATCTTCGAAAGAGGATCTGCGAAAGGTCTCGGGCATGACCGACGACGCGGTCCTCGACCAGCTCGTCGGGCTCGGGCTGACCGCGAACACGATCGCGGCGCTCTCGCTGGTGCCGCTGATCGAGGTCGCGTGGGCCGACGGCACGATCCAAGACAACGAGCGCACCGCGATCCTGCAAGGCGCGCACGGCAAGGGTCTCGAGCAGGGCACGCCCGGCTACGACCTGTTGCAGACCTGGCTCGCGAAGCGTCCGGCCGGCGCGCTGCTCGACGCATGGGAGGCGTACATCAAGGCGCTGACCGCGCAGCTCAACGACGAGCAGAACCGGCTCCTCAAGAATCAGATCGTCGGCTTCGCCAAGATGGTCGCGGGCGCCGCCGGTGGCTTCCTCGGTATCGGTCGCGTGTCGGCCTCCGAAGAAGACGTGTTGAAGCGGATCGAAGGCGCGTTCGCGCGCTGAACTGATTGCGAGCGCCCGCGCCGGGTGCTGTGCTCGCACCATGCGAGCTCTCGGCAAGACCGGCGTTCAAGTTTCGAAGATCGCGCTCGGCGCGATGTCGTTCGGCGGAGACTCCGACGAGACGACCGCCGCGCAGATCTGGCGCGCCGCGCGAGATGCCGGCATCAACTTCATCGACACGGCCGACGTCTACAACGAAGGCCGCTCCGAGCAGATCGTCGGGCGCTTGATGCGCGGCGAGCGCGATGACCTCGTGCTCGCGACCAAGGCGTACTTCCCCACCGGCAAGGGCCCGAACGCGCGCGGCACCTCGCGCTACCACCTCGTGCGCGCGGTCGAGGCCAGCCTGCGCCGGCTCGCGACCGATCGCATCGACCTGTACTATCTGCATCGCTTCGACGACGGCGTCGCGCTCGACGAGACGCTGCGCGCCGTCGACGATCTCGTCCGCGCCGGCAAGATCCTCTATCCCGCGTGCTCGAACTTCGCGGCGTGGCAGGTCGCGCAGGCGCTCGGCATCGCGACGCTCAAGGGCTTCGCGCCGCTGGTCGCGATCCAGCCGATGTACAACCTGGTCAAGCGCACCGCCGAGATCGAGATCCTGCCGATGGCGCAGTCGCTCGGCATCGCGGTCGTCCCGTACTCGCCGACCGGCGGTGGCCTGCTCACCGGCAAGTACGGTCGCGGCCACAAGCCCGAGCACGGCCGGCTCGTCGATTGGAAGATGTACGAGACCCGCTACAGCGATCCGGCGATGCTCGACATCGCCGAGCGCTTCGTCGCCCTCGCGGCGGAGCTCGGCCAGCCACCGGTCACCCTCGCGCTCGCCTGGGTCGCCTCGCATCCCGCGGTGACCTCGGTGCTCGCGGGCGGCCGCAACGTCGAGCAGCTCGCGCCCGCCTTCGCCGCCCAGACGCTGGAGCTCGATGCCGCGACCCGCGCGAAGATCTCCGCGCTCTCGCCGGCGCCGCCACCCGCGACCGATCGCAACGAAGAAACGAAATCGTAAACGGCGTCGTAGGCGTCGCGTGGACGTCGCGTAAGCGTGGGGCCGCGCAGCGGCGCGAGCCGCGAGCAGCCGGTCGTGGTGCACTCGAGCAAGGAGGTATCCCGCGTTCGCGCCCCGCGCCGCTCGTTCGCACCGTCGCCGACCCGGGTGCGACGCTGCTCGCCTCAAGCGGTGATGAACTTCAACAACCCGGCGCGATAGAGGAAGTGCGCGATCGCACCTGCGAGGCACAGCAACCCGAGCAGGATCTGGAACGGAAACAGCTTCTGGATCGTCTCGTAGAACTTCTGCTTGCCCTGCGGGCTCGGGATCATCTCGAGGATCTGGTTCAGACCCAGCATCGCGCCGAGCAGCACCGACCCGCCGATCACGATGAGATCCGCGGCCACCACGATCAGGTTCTTCACGAACGCCTGACCGCTGATGTGCGGCACGAGCCTCGCGAAGTTGATCACGCCGAGCACGATCAGGCCGATGCCGATGATCGTCTGCCACGGCGTCAGCTTCGCGATCAGGTTTTGCGCATTCGGTTGTCGCGCCACGATCAGCGCGGACAGCGCGAGGATGCCGCCGAGAATGAGAACCGCAGCGTTGATATCGAGCAGCACCATGGTGAGTCCCTCTCCTGGGCCGCCATCGTATCAATAGGCGTCGGCCATCATCAAATTGACATGCGGCCGACCCCGAAACGACCGCTTTGACGCAGCCGTGAGCTCGGCGATCCCCAACCGGGCCAGCTCGTCGTTCCAGCGCCTCGCGAGCTGCGGATCCTGCGTACGAGCCGCTCGAGCGCCCCACAGGAGCAATTGGCCCCGGCGATACGGCTCGGTCTCGGTCGCGAGCCCGGCGTGGATGTGGACGAGCGCCCGATCGGGGAGACCTTTTTCGAGGGCGAGCCACGCCGCCGGGAGTCGCAGCGATGGGTCATCGGGGGCCGCCGCGACCGCACGCTCGAGCGCCGCGAACGTCGCCGCGACGTCGTGATGATTGTCGTACGCCTGCGCGGCCTCGTAGATCGCGGTGGTCGCCGCGTCGTGCGGCGCCGCGAGGTCCTCGCGCACGTGCGCGGTGAAGCCGTTTTGTTCACCCACTTCCCACGCGCCGGTCGGGCCGGCCCAGTCCCACGCGAGCTCGGCCCACCTGCCCTCGCAGGTCGGCGCGTGATCGACCCCGACCAACGCGCGGCGCAACGCCGGCGTGACCACCGCGCAGTGGACGTTCGTCGCTTGCGCGAGCACCGCACCGAGGTGGCGCGTGCGCGCGGGCGCATCGACATCGTGACGATCGCCGAGCATCCGCGCGAGCATGTCCGCGGTCAGCGGTGCCTCGCGCTGCTCGACGAGCGCGCGCAGCCTGCGCTCGCGGCGCTCCGAGTGGATCGCCCACGCCTCCGATCCGGCGATCTCGCCGGCCTGCAGGCTCGGCGTGCGATAGCGATTCGCGCAGATCAGGAACGACGCACTCGGCGCCGCCCGCACGACCTCGAGCGTCGGTCCGGCGATCTCGAGCACGAGCGCCGAACGTTCGCGCGCCGAGCCGATCGCGACGCCCCAGCTCGACGAGATCGGTCGCTCGCGCGCGATCCGGATCGCATCGTCGAGCGTCTCCGCGCGCCGCGCGATGTCGTGGATCACGTCGACGATCATCGCGCCGCCGAACGTGACGTCGCGATGCCACCGGGTGTGCGGCGCGAGCACGAGCCCGGCTTCATTGACGACCGTGACCACCGGGGCGTCGGCGCCGCGCGTCGCGAAGAAGCCATAGTGCTGCCCGCCCGTCGGTGCGCACACGACGAACGACGGCGCCGCGTCCCACACGCCGACACCGGGAAAATCGAAGTTGCGACCGAACATCAGCTCGCCATCGTGCGTGGCGTGGCCCCACACCATCGCGCTCGAGCACGCCGGTGCGGCGGCGACGATCGCGCGCGGCAACGTGCCGGCGAACGGACCGAGCTTGCCGCGCGCGGCGAGCGACACGCAGTTCTGCAACGAATCCATCGTCGCCATCGCGTTCAACGCGTCGGCCGGGAGCTCGATCGCCGGCAGCGCCGCTCGCACCGCATCGGCGAACGCGCGCGACCGCGCTGCGAGCTCGGCCGGTCGCGAGCGCACGAGGCGAGCCTGCCACACGCCCGCGATCGCGCGCACCGCGGCACGCCCGATCGCGCCGAGCGGACCCTGCAGGTCGCCGGCGAGTGCGCGCTCCGGCATCGACTTGTAGAACTCGAATAGCCGCGCGGCGTCGCCCGCGACGAGCGTGCCGTGTTGCGCCCCCATCTCGGCCTGGGTACCGGCGAGTCGAGCCATCAAGAGTGGTTTGGTCATACGCGTCTCCTCTTCGATCCCTTCTTGCCAACTCGCAGCGGCTCGATGATCCGCTCGGCGAGCTCTTCGAGCACGCCTTCGGGCCGCGCGATGCCGATCACGTGATGCACGAGCACGCCGTCGACCACCGCGAGCACGAGGTCGACCACGCGCTCGGCCTCGCACGGGCGGACCTGCTTCTTCGCGATGCCCGCGCGGAGGTCCGCGACGAGTGCGTCGCGCGCCGCGACCACCGCCCGGCGCTCGCGTTCGAGCACGGTCTGAAAATCGCGGCCGCCCATCGCCCACAACTGGAACAACCCGCCGATCAACTGCGGCCGCTCGCGATGAAACGAGATCGTCGCATCGACCACCGCGCGCAGCCGATCGAGCGGGTGCTCGAGCTGCTTCACGCGATCGAGCACGAGCTCGGTCAGCGCGAGATACGTCTGGTCGAGCACGGTCTCGAACACCGCTCCGAGATCCGGAAAGTAGAAGTACAGGGTCGGTCGTTTCACGCCGAGCGCGTCGGCGAGCTCGGACATGCTGGTCTGCATGCCCCGCGTGCGCAGGACGTCGAACGCGCTCTTCGCGAGCTCCTGTCGGCGAGCGACATCGGGACGGCGTGGCATAACCTGACAATCTGTCAGTACAAGAAACCTGACACAGTGTCAACCTACGGGTGAGGAAGCCCAGTCGTCCCGCGGACGTAGAAGGTCGTGTACTGTGGCCGGCGCTCGTGGAGCTAGGTGTGACCCGCGATGATGTCGTCCTGCAGCGTCCGGAAGACCTGGTCTTCTCGGTGCCCGTGTTTCACACGGTGAACGCGTGCTGTGGTGCATCGACCGCGTATCTGTTGCGCCGGATCGCGTATCGCGCCGGCGCCTACGCCCCCGGGATCCAGGAGCACATGTTTCACGAGCTCAACACGTCGCGCGAAGGCGGGACGATCGAGAAAGTTCAGCGCTGGTTCGTGTCGCGCACGAGCACCCTCGCGCAGCTCGGCTATCGTCTGCAGTGCCGGCGCGTCGCCGTGCCGACCGCCGCGTTGCTCGAGTGGGTGCGGCAAGGCAAGGGCTATCGCGGCGCGATGGTCCCGACCAGCTTCAAGCGCCTCCATCCCGGCAAGGGCGCCGCCGGGCAAGACGTGCTCGACGACAACGTCTCGCATGCCGTCGGCGTCTCGATGGAGCAGTTCGCGCCGCTCGACACCAAGAGCAAGGAAGAGCTCGTGATGATCGACCCGTGGCCCGGCGTCGATGGGAAGGCCCAGGATCGCGAGAGGGTCACGCCGTTGCTCGAGCTCGCGCACAAAGATCGCGGGCTTCACGCGCTGATGTTCTTCTGGACCGGCTGGTCTTAGTCCCAGACCAGGCCGATCGACCACCTCGATCCGTCGAGCGTGACGCCCGGTGGGCGCTCGTCTCGGGCGATCATTCTGGAACCGGCTTGCGTGTCGGGGTGCGACGTCCAGTTTTGTTACCGTCCCTCGCAACCTTCGTGGTTTCGCGGAGTTGCCAGACGGTACGTTTCGTCTTTTGTTACCGTCCCCACGTCCCGAGGACGTGGGCCTAGAACTTCCCGAGGTCGACGTAGGCCTGGTCGTTCATGATCACGTACGGCCGATCCTCGAACGATAGCCCGCCCTTGCCGTCGAACTTCTGGATCTCGAGCAGCCCCATGCCGTAGCCCATCGGGCCTTGCGAGTAGTAGTTGATCGACAGGCGATAGGGGCCAGCCTTCGGCGTGCCGGGGATCGCGAAACACTCCGGGCCGTAGCCGGTGGTGATGTCGGCGTAGAGCTCGCCGCCCGAGCGCAGCACCTTCGAGCCGTAGAACGCGTGACCGCCACGTGCATCTTGGATGTGGAAGTCGACGTCGTTCGCGTCGGTCTCCCAGTACAGGATGAACCGCGTCGACGGCGAGGTCTGGAGCGCGAGCCCGTGCTTCGAGAGCGCGGCCTCGACCTCCTTGCGCTTGCTCGGCTGCGCGGCGATCAGCGCGGCGCCGATCATGCCGGCATCGTCGCCGAGCGTCCGGATGCCACCGGCATAGCTGTCGTTGCGATAGGGCTGATCGAGTGCGGACAGCACTTCGGTGAACGCCTCCGCCGGGCGGTGCGCACGCACGAGGGCATACGCGAGCAAGCGATGCCCGGTCAGGTGATCCGGACGATCCGCGACCGCACGGCGATAGGTGTCGAGGATGAGCTCGGTCGTCGCGGGCTTCGCGGTTTGCAGCCGCGCGAGCCGCTCGCCGGCGAACCGGCGCATGTCGGCGCGACCGGGGAACAGATCGATGATCGATCCGTAGACCCGCGCCGCCGTCGTCGAGCTGCCCTTGGCCTCGAGTGCATCCCCCAGACCGATCAGCGCGAGCACGTTGCCCGGCTCCTTCGCGTGCCAGTCGCGCGCTTGCGCGAGCGCCTGATCGATGTGCCGCGCGTGCAGCGCGGTCTCGATCGTCGCGAGCTCGCCCTTGAGCGCGACCGGAGAGCTCGGCGGCGGCCACGCTTCGCGCTGCTCGATCGGTGCGTCGGCGGGCGGCGAATCGTTCCCGGCCTCGGGTGCCGGCGACGACGGCATCGCATGCATCTGATGGCCCGTCGACGGCTGTGGGCTCGGATCGGCCACGGCAGGCGCCCCGTTCGCTGCGACGGCGTTGCTCGCACCCGGCGGCGGCGTCTCGACCGAGAGCTCGGTGCCCGTCTCGTCCGCGGCCGGCTTGGCGTCCTCGGCATCCTTGCCGGCTTGCACGCCGTCGCCGTCGCGATCGCCGGCGGTCTTCTCGTGCTCGAGGTTCTTGTCCTCTTTGTCGTCGTCGCCGCGATCGGCCTTGGTCGCGACCGCCTCGTGGCGCTGCTGCTTCATCGGCAGCTTCGCGACCGGCTCGGCGATCTGTTGGACCACCTTTGGCAGTTGCTGATGCTGGCGAACCAGCCCGTGCGGTCCGACGATCAGCACGTCGGCGAGCGACTTCTGCTCGATGCCATAGCGCGCGAAGTCCTCGGCGCTCTCGAGCACGAGCAGCGAGGTCTGGCTCGAGATCACGCGATTCGCGACCGACTTCTGGGCGATCGCCTGCTTCAGCGCCGGACGCTTCGTCGCGTCCGCGCTCGCGAGCTGCGCCTCGAGCTCCTGGATCTCCGCGCCACCGATCGCGCGCTCGAGCAGCGGTTGCTCGGCCGCCTGCATCGGAATCTTGCGATGGTCGTTGCCGACGACGAGCTCGAGCGTCTGCGCGGGGTGCGCGAGCCGCGCGAACACCATCGTGCTCGTGCCGGCACGCGCGGTCGCGATCGTGCGCGGATACACCCAGGTCGCACCCGGCACGTCGACCGGCACGTCGACGCGCACCGGCTGTGCGAGCTCGTCGGCGATGACGCCGCTGCCGTCGTCGAGATCGAGCACCGCACCCGCGTGGCCCTTGCCCGTGCGCACGAGCTCGCCCGCTGCGTCGTCGTCGCGAATGCCGCCCGCGAGCACGATATCGACGCGCTCGGCACCGACCGCCTTCGCGGCCGCCGCGAGCTCGGCATGCTCGGCCCCGGCGGTGATCACGCCATCGGTCACGACGACGAGCCGCGACGACACCTTCAAGCCGCGTAGCACCTGCGCGAGGTCCGACGCACCGGCGGCGCCGCGCTCGACGAGCTTGTTGTCTTCGGCGTCGCCCCACGCACCGGCGGTCCCGCGATAGATCGTCTCGTGGTCCTGATCGAACGCGATGACCTCGAGCGGTAGCGTCGTGCCGTACTTCGTCGCGACCTTCCCGATCAACGCGCGCACGGACTTCACGTACGCCTCGTAGCCCAGGGCACGCGACGCACTCGTATCGACGAGCACCGTCATCGCCTTCGGCGTCTCGAGCGCCGCATCCGCGTCGACCGCGGCGACCTGCATCGCGACCAGGTTGCCCGCGATCACCGCGACCGCGGAGCCCGGCGCGTCCGAGATGAAGTCGCGATCCGGTTGCCAATCGCGCTCGCTCATCGTCTGGGTCACCGGCTTGCCGTCGGTGGCGAACGCCGAGAGCGAGACATCGACGCGAGCGGTCTTCGGCAAGCCGCGCAGCGGCAGCACGTAGCGGCTCCCCGGCAGCTCCTGGCTGAACGAGATCACGATGTGCTTGTCGGCGTTGGCCGCGATCGGAAACACCTTCGCGGTGAACTGATTGCCCTCGGCCTTCTCGAGCAGCGCCGGATCCTGACGCTTGTGCAGGAAGTCATCGTACGCGCGGCGCGCGAGCTGCTTCTCGACGACCTCGGCTTCCATCCATTGGCCGTCGCTCTCCATCGCGAACCGCGACACCGCGGCGTGCTCCGGCAACGTGATCTGGAACGTGCCTTCGCGCCGGCGATTCTCCGGGTTGTGAAACCACAGGTGGAGCTCGGTGTAGGCGAGCGGACCTTCGAACACGGCCTTGGCCTCGACGCGAGAGAGTGCGAGTCCGCTGCCATCGGACGCGGTCAGCGACCACGGCGGCACGAGGTCGGAGCGCGTGATCTGCGACGTCGCGATCGATCGGGTCGCGGCGGTGAGCGGAACCCCGACGACCTCGGGCTCGGAGACCGTGGCTTGATGAGCGGAGCACGACGCGGCAACCAGAAACAGCACGGTCCGGAGACGCTTGGCCATGCGGGTTGAACGCACGAGATCCACCGGTGGGTCTGGACAAGATCTCCCCATCGTTTCGCCGCATTGGCGACCGTGCCGCGTCGTGAGCTTCCCCGTGCGGCCGTGCCTAGCTGCGCACGAGCTGAACGCCGCGCACCGACTCGGCGTCGCCGACGATCGCCACGCTGCCGGCGAGCCAGCCGTGCCACGCCGTGCCCAACATCTCGGCGCGCCAGGTCGCGCGCGCCGGCAACCCGGCGGTCGCGGCGAGGCCGTGCTCGTCGGCGACGCGCGCGAAGTGCTCGGCATCGCCGCGGGTCGCGAGCAGGCGCGGCGCGAGCTGCGCTTCGTCGGCGATCACGTGCGCGATCGCGAGCAGCATCTCGGCCCAGCGCTGGGCGCGCGGGCTCGCGGAGCGCGGCGGTGGTCCGGTGCGCGCCGCCGGGTCCGGTAGCGCCGCGGCGAGCGTCGTGACGATCTGATCGGCGCGCGACTTCGCGACCGGTGCGAGGCCCTTGTGCGCACGGACGTCGTCCGCGTCGCGCGGGCGATGGCGCGCGAGATCGATCAGGTTCTTGTCGGCGAGCACTTGGCCGAGCGGCCGATCGAGCTCGATCGCCGTGTGCTGGCGCCACGCCGCGAGCGCGCGCACGCCGGCCTGCGCCAACGGATCGAGCGAGCGTACCCCCCCGAGTTGTTCCCACGCGGTCTCCGGGGTCACCGCCGCGGCGGCGAGCGCCTCGACCAGGATCTCGTGCGACTCCTCGCGGGCCCACGCGAGCTTCGGGCCGAGCTTCGCCGCGAGCACCGTGTACAGCGCATGGAGGTAGCGCACGTCCGACGCGGCGTACGTGAGCTGCGCGGGAGTGAGCGGCCGGCGCTCCCACGCGGTCCACTGTTGATCCTTGCCGAGGTTCGTGGCGAGCAGCTCGTTCGCGAGCGTGGCGAGCCCGATCTGATCGCCGAGACCCGCGAACGCGGCCATCAACTGTGTGTCGATCAGCCCCGGCATCGCCGACAGGCCGAACCTCGTCGCGAGCAGCGCGAGATCCTGCCTTGGAGCGTGCGCGATCACGCACGTGTGCGCCGCGAGCACGGCCGCGATCGGTGCCACGTCGCCACGGATCGGATCGAGCAGACGCGTCTGCGGTTCGATTGCGACGATCGCCTTGGGCGGCGCATCGAACATCCGGTGCTGTGCTTCGTCGACCCACGCTACCTGGAGCAGGCAGAGCAGCGGGGTCAAACGATCCGCCGACGCGAACTCGAGATCGAACGCGACGATCGGGGATTTTGCCATCGCCGCTGCGACGAGGGAAATCTCGGCCGCTTCGGTGACCAGATCCATTCGGATTATCTTAGGTGCCTGCTAGATTCCGAGGGCTCCCATGACCACGAATAGTTTTGGCGCGAAAGCGCAGATCTCCGTCGGAACCTCCACCATCGGGATGTATCGGCTCGACGCCCTCATCAAGGCGAAGGTCGGCGACGTCGAGACCCTGCCCTACTCGTTGCGGATCTTGCTCGAGAACCTCGTGCGCTACGAGGACGGCCAGACCGTCAAACCGGCCGACATCCACGCGGTCGCGGGCTGGAATCCGCAGAAGCGCGTCGAGCACGAGGTCCAGCTCCGCCCGGCGCGCGTCCTCATGCAGGACTTCACCGGCGTCCCCGCGGTGTGCGACCTCGCGGCGATGCGCGATGCGGTCGTGGCACTCGGCAAGCCCGGCAACTCGATCAACCCGCTGCGCGCGGTCGACCTCGTGATCGACCACTCGGTGCAGGTCGACGAGTACGGCACCAACGCCGCGTTCAAGCACAACGTCGCGCGAGAGTACGCGCGCAACCACGAGCGCTACCTGTTCCTGCGATGGGGCCAGCAAGCGTTCGCGAACACCAAGGTCGTGCCGCCCGGCACCGGCATCTGTCACCAGGTCAACCTCGAGTACCTCGCGCGCGTCGTGTGGACCCAGGATGGCTTCGCGTACCCCGACTCGCTCGTCGGTACCGACTCGCACACCACGATGATCAACGGCCTCGGCGTGTTCGGCTGGGGCGTCGGCGGGATCGAAGCCGAGTCCGTCATGCTCGGTCAGCCGATGGCGATGTTGATCCCCGAGGTCGTCGGCTTCGAGCTCACCGGCAAGTTGCCGCCCGGCGCGACCGCCACCGACCTGGTGCTGACGGTCACCGAGATGCTGCGCAAGAAGGGCGTCGTCGACAAGTTCGTCGAGTTCTACGGCGCCGGCGTCGCCGCGCTGTCGCTGCCCGACCGCGCCACGATCGCGAACATGGCGCCCGAGTACGGCGCGACGATGGGGTTCTTCCCCGTCGACGCGGAGACGCTGTCGTACCTGCGGTTCACCGGTCGTCCCGATGATCACGTGCAGCTCGTCGAGCGCTACGCGAAGGAGAATCTGCTCTGGCACGACCCGACCGCGAAGCTGCGGTTCTCCGACACGCTGTCGCTCGAGCTCGGCACGGTCGAGCCGTCGATCGCCGGTCCGGCGCGCCCGCAGGATCGCGTGCCGCTCAAGGACTCGCGCCGGTCGTGGCGTCGCGCGGTCGCCGCGATCCTCGGCGACAAGTGCAGCGCGGAACAGACCACGATCGAGAACTGGGCGAACGAGGGCGGCCAGACGGCGCCCGGCGTCCTCGGCACGAGCCGCGAGGTCACGACGAGCAAAGGCGTGTTCCCGCTCGGCCACGGCGCCGTCGTGATCGCCGCGATCACGAGCTGTACGAATACGTCGAACCCGTCGGTGCTGCTCGCCGCGGGCCTGCTCGCGAAGAAGGCCGTCGCGAAGGGCCTGACGTCGAAGCCGTGGGTCAAGACCTCGCTCGCGCCGGGCTCGCAGGTCGTCACCGACTACTTGAAGCAAGCCGGCCTCATGACCGAGCTCGAGAAGCTCGGCTTCTATCTCGCCGGTTATGGCTGCACGACGTGCATCGGCAACTCCGGCCCCGTCGACGACGCGATCGCCACGGCGGTCAAGGACGGCAACCTCGTCGTCGCGTCGGTGCTGTCGGGCAATCGCAACTTCGAAGGTCGCGTCAATCCCGTCGTGCGCGCGAACTACCTGATGTCGCCGCCGCTCGTCGTCGCGTACGCACTCGCGGGGACGATGAACATCGACCTCGACAACGATCCGCTCGGCACGGGCTCGGACGGCAAGCCGGTCTACTTGAAGGACATCTGGCCGGCGCCCGCCGAGGTCGCCGAAGCGATGCGCACCTCGATCAAGAAGGAGCAGTACGTCGAGCGCTATGCGCACGTCCTCGACGGCGACGCCGAGTGGAACGCGCTGGAGATTCCGCCCGGCGACACGTTCGCGTGGGACGACGCCTCGACGTACATCCGCAAGCCAACGTTCTTCGACGATCTCGGCCCGACGCCGAAGCCGCTGACCGATGTCGTCAACGCCCGCGTGCTCGCGGTGCTCGGCGATTCGGTCACGACCGATCACATCTCGCCGGCCGGCAACATCGCGAAGGGCTCGCCCGCCGCGAAGTACCTCGACACCCACGGGGTGAAGCCCGCCGACTACAACCAGTACGGCGCACGTCGCGGCAACCACGAGGTCATGGTGCGCGGCACGTTCGCGAACATCCGCCTGAAGAATCTGATGCTGAGTGGCGTCGAGGGTGGCTTCACGAAGCACCTGCCCGACGGCACGCAGCTGCCGATCTACGACGCGGCGATGGCGTACGCGAAGGACAACATCCCGCTGATCGTGATCGCCGGCGAGCAGTACGGCACCGGCAGCTCGCGCGACTGGGCGGCGAAGGGCACGTTGCTGCTCGGCGTGCGCGCCGTGATCGCGAAGAGCTTCGAGCGGATCCATCGCTCGAACCTGATCGGGATGGGCGTGTTGCCGCTGATGTTCTCGCCCGGTGAAGATGCCAAGTCGCTCGGCCTCACCGGCGACGAGGTCATCTCGATCGAGGGCATCGTCGGCGGGGTGTCGCCGAAGAAGCAGCTCGTCGTCAAGGCCGGTGACAAGCGCTTCACCGTGATCGCGCGGATCGATACGCCGCAGGAAGCGGAGTACATGATCCACGGCGGGATTCTTCAGTACGTGCTGCGCCAGCGCGCGGCCGTCACGAAGTAGCTACGGCTTCTTCCGGGCTCGGCGACGCGGCGCCCGAAGGAGCGTCGTCAGCCGCAGCTCGTCGCGGAATCCGACCACCGCTTTGTGTTGGTCGGGTTGGTTCGCGAAGTGCGTGAGCCGCGCGATGTCGAGCTCGGGGAACACGTCGCTCGCGGTCGTGAGCTCGTAGCTCATCCCCCGCAACGTGAGGATCTTGAAGGCGCCCTTCTCGAACAGCCAGACCTCGCGAACGCCGAGTCCCCGATAGACTTCGAGCTTGTCGAGGAGGCCGTGCGTCACGATCACCTCGAGTGCCACATCGGGCACCGACTTCTCTTGATCATCGCGGCAGTACCACTCGTCTGGCTCGAGCCCACGCTCCTTCTCCTCGCTCTGACACGTCATGTGCCCGAAGCCATAGAGAGCGATGCCTCGCTCGAGGCAGAACATCTCGATCAGTCGAGCGATCTGCGTCTTGTTGGCTTCGTGCTGGCGCGACGTGCTCATGATCTCGAGCGACCCCTTCAGGTACGTCATGCGAAGGTGCCGGCTCTCGTGCGTGTCCCGCAGCATCACGTAGGTCGCCCACGACACACCGTGAAGCAGGATGCGCTGCTCCTCGGCCGCGCTGGGCACGTGAACTGGAAACGCGGACGCGACCTGGGCCATCGCCATGATCGTACTACTTCTTCGTCGGATTCCGAACGCGAACTCTCCGGCGCGGCACCAGCTTCCAGGCCTTCGCCTTGTCCGCGAACGTCGACTTCGGCATCCCGATCGCCGTCGCTGCCGCGCGGATCGTGCCGTGCTTGTGCAGTGCCTGCTCCATCGATCCGCGCAACACCGCGTGGTACGGCGCGAACGGCGGCAGCTCCTCGGTACTGAACGGCGGCGTCGGCGGTCGATTGCGAGGATGGCCCACGCTCGAGAAGAAATCCTCCGGCCCGAGCCGCTCCCCACCGAACACGATCGCGCGATTGATCGCAGCGCGCAGCTCGCGCACGTTGCCCGGCCAGTCGTACGCGGTCAGCGCGTCCCACGCCTCCGCCGTGATCTCCTTGGTGCCGTGCTCCGCCGCGAACTCCAACAAGAACGCCTCGACCAGATCGCCGAGGTCGCTCATCCGCTCGCGCAGCGGCGGCAGATTGAGCACCACGGTCGCGAGCCGGTGATAGAGGTCCGCGCGCAGCTTCGCGACGTCGGTGCCGAGCCCCGTCATCTGATTGGTCGCCGCCACGATCCGCACGTCGACCGATCGGTCGGTCTGACCGCCGAGCCGGCGCACGCGGTGCGTCTCGAGCACGCGCAACAGGTGCGGCTGGAGCTCGAGTGGCAACTCGGCGATCTCGTCGAGAAACAAGGTGCCGCCATGTGCCTCGACGAAGAACCCGTCGCGCGCCTCGCCCGCGCCGGTGAAGGAGCCCTTCTCGTGCCCGAACAAGTGCGACGCGATCAGCTCCTTCGCCAACGCGCCGCAGTTCACGGCGACGAACGGCCCCGACGAGCGTCGCGAGCCCTCGTGGATCGCCCGCGCGAGCAGATCCTTTCCGGTCCCGGTCTCGCCGAGGATCAACACGCTGCACTCGACCGCTGCCGCGCGCTGCGCCTGATCGATCGTCAGACGCAACGCCGGATCGTTGCCGCGAATCAGATCGACCACGCGCCGGCTATCGCCATCGAGCGCGGCGACCGCGACGAACGTCGTGCGCCCGACCGCCAAAAACGATCCGACGCGCAGCTCCGCGATCTCGATCCGATTTCCGTCGATGAACGTGCCGTTGCGCGAGGGCATGTCGCGCACCGCGATCGCGCCCGACGCCTTGCGCTCCAACACGCAGTGCCTCGCCGACACGAACGGATCGTCGACGATCAGATCGCACGCGGAGTTCGTCCCCAGCGACCAACGTTTACCGTCGAGGCGCAGCACCTCGCCGCTCGACATCTTTCGTAGCCCCACCACCATCCGACGCTCGTCGGGAATCAGTGCCTGTGTATCGCGCGGATCAAACGTCATGGTCCGTATCTCCTGGTTGTTCCACTGGGCCGTATCGGCCATCGCGTGGGGCAGTTGCGTACTTCGTGCCCACCTAAGTACGCGACGCCTCATGCGCGCTTGTCCGGAGTGTCCGGATGCCAGCCGGACGCCGGACGGACAAAAGTCCCCAGCAGCTAGCGCGCGAGACGTGAGCTCGGCTTGTCGGACCCGCGCGGGGATCCAACGCCACCCCGCAGGCGCTACTCGGCGCCGGAGCCGGAGCCCGGCGTTTCATGGATGCTGATCAGGCCGCGTACCCGCCAGCCTTCCCGCAACAGCCAGGTCTTGGGCAACCAGACGAGCGGCCCCGCGTAGCCGACCGGAACCCGGTAGCGCGTCCCGACCTCGGCGCGCTCCTTCCAACCGTCGAACGCGAGCGCGGTCGAGTACGGATCGATCTTCCACGGCTTGCGCAGCGGCTTCGTGTGCTCGCCATGGTGGCGCCAGTTGTTGAGGACATAGCTCAGCGTGTTCCGCACCTGGGTAGGGTTGGTGAGGATCACCGCGTGATAGCGGTCGGCGAACACCGTGCCGCGTCGGCGCCTACCGTCGCGTGGCGGCACCGCGGCATTGATGTGCTTCGCGGCCGAGATCCCGAACACCTGCATGCCCTTCGCGAGTGCGAGCCGCCCGCTCGCCTCGACGATCAAGTGAATGTGCGTGCGCTGGATGCTGTAGTGGACGATGTGAAAGCTGTCCTCGAGCTTGAACGCGACCAGCGTGGCCTCACGAATCGCGGTGAACACAGCCGGCGTGCGTAGCGAGCCGAGGTCGGCGCTCGCGCGCAGGATGATGTGCACGGGGAAGCGCCCCTTCAGCTCCGGGCGCACCTTGTGGCGCTCGCTCGCACGTACTCCGCGCTTCGGACGGCCCTGGCGTTTGTGCGTACCGCCACGAAACTGGCCGTTCTTATCGGGCTTGCGCAGGCCGTGCGTCCACACGAGCTGGACGTGACGTTTGCGTGCGCGCGCCATGGAAACAACATGGGCCTGAGTTCACCCGGCCGCAACCACTTTCGCCGATATTTATGTGAATCGGATAAACTACCTGAATGGCCCTGCCGGGGCTTCAGCTCCCGAGCGCGGTACGCTCTGCCGGTTTCGAGAGAGTTGATCCGGTTGGGATCAGCGGGCGTACGAAGATCGTTCGTCGTTCCCGACGTCAATCGCTGACGTGACCGCGGCGAAACCGAGCGCGAGCGTGCCGACGACGATCGGAATCGCCCCGATGATGGAAGCTACGAGAACGGTCGCACCTCGACCACCGACCGCTTCGGGCGCGCTGACCGCGAGGTGGATCAAGTACGCACCCGTCCCGAGTCCACCAATACCGATGATCAGCAACAACGCTACCAACACGCCAAGGATCACTCGCATCGGATGATGGTATCGGACTTGAAACGGTCCCGAGGGCCTCGGGTTCACAGGTACCCCTTCTTCGGACACGTCTTCAGCATCGCTTCGCGATGGCGAACGGTCGACGGCGTCGTCCAACACAGATCAGGTCGGTCTCCGTCCCAACGCAGCAGCGTCCCCGCCCTGCGGTTTCGTAGATTCTACCTAACCAGCCCAGGCTTGTGTGAAGACATCCGCAAATGCCTTCGCGACATTGCCGAGCGCTTCTTCCGGGGCCATCTTCAGCATCGCGTCACGCGACAGCGGGCGATCGTCGGCGTAGGTCGAGACCACGCGGATCTCGTTGTTGCTGTCGTTGTAGTAGAGGACGTAGGTGTCGGTGAAGTAGAGCGAGCCGTCCTTGTTCACCATGCCGACCTGGTACGTGTAGATCACCGGCACGCCGTTGAGGTCCGTCGCACCGACCTCGAAGGTCGTGTCCGGGGCGGCACGCAGCTCGGGCGGCAGGAACTCCTTGAGATCCTCGCGGCCCTTCCACCTGTCGAGCTCGAGCGGCACGCACTTCGAAGCACACGGCGTGATCTGGACGGTGGCCTTGAGCTTCGGGCGATCGTCGGTGCGGTACACGACGACGACCGAAAGATCGCTGCCGTGGTTCTCGGAGATGAAGCGCGGATAGGTCAGCGCGCGCAGCTTCTTGATCGTGTCCGAAGACAGCGGTCCCGTCGTCTTCTTCGGAGGCGAGCCATCGCCCTTCGGGAGATGGATGTCCTCGTGCTTGCCGCTCGTCGCGACGTGCGCGTTGGAAGGCGGGTCGCGCCGTTCCGGTTTGCCTTTGCAACCGACCGCAGCCACAGCGACGACAACCAGCGCGAGACGCATGGCGCGCTTATACCAGCCGAAACGACGAAGCGCCGAGCTTTCGGCCCGGCGCTCGGTCGAATCACACGACTCGGTTAGAGGTGCGTCTGCGCACCGTACGGCGCGCGCGGGCGCGGTACGTAGACGGACTCGACCTTGCTGCCGACGCTGCCGTCGAAGGCCGAGCCGAGCAGGCCGGAGTCGGTCACCGACGTGCAGCCGAAGTTGCCGGCCTCGACGCAACCGTTCGAACCGTTGCATGCGCCAGCCACCGACGAACCCGTGCCGAAGCCGGCGCTGCCGAGCGTGTCGCACTTCGGACGCGCGACGTCGCTCGCATCGACCATACCGTCGCCGTTCGAGTCGTACGCGTACTGCGAGTGATCCATGCACCAGCCCATCGTGTCGTCGTATTGCGACGTGTGGAACATGTTGTTGGCGTCGATCTCGAAGAACCAGTTGAATACACACTGGTCGCCGTTAACCAGGCCGGCTCCTTGACCGGCCTGCGCCTGGTGGAACGCAGTCGAGTTGAAGAGGATCTTGCCGGCAATACACTGGCGACCGGCCGGATCACCCGTCAGGTTGCTGGTGTCGGGCGTCGTGCCCGGACCGCAGTTGCCCATCCAGCAGCTCTTCGGCGCGCACATCGCGACGCACACGGCGACCATCGAGCCGGTGTTCTCGATCAACAGTGGCATGTAGCCTTCGGCGCAACCGTTCGACGCGGTCGCACAGCCGACGCGGCCGAGCGGGTTCGGGTTGCTCATCGAGTTGCCGGACGTGGCGGTGCACTCGTCGCGATCGTG
>JBDTJY010000285.1:0-29176 GCA_039935615.1 Kofleriaceae bacterium | reverse complement strand
TGTGCCGCGAGGTGGTCGCGCACCAGCTCCTCGATCTCGGTCTGCAGATGCTCGATACTTTTTGTGGTCATGCGCCGAAATCGCACGAGGCGATCACGCGCTCAACCCCACCCCTGAACGGTTACGTTCAATCGCCTTGGATCTGTAGGGCAACAAGCGGAGCCCACGCTTCGATCAACCGGCCATCGATCGACATTCTTGCTTTCGATCGGATTCTTTTCGGATCCGGCATCAGCGCACCCACATCCACCGGATCGCGTTGAGCATCGTCCACGCGACGCACGATTCATCGCCAGGCGAGCAGAACCCACGGAGCTCGACGAGCTTGGGAACGCATGGCGCTTCCTGACGCCACTGGCTGCCCTCCAGCGCCTGGTAGGCGTAGGCGACGTACGACGGGTCGTGAAGCGGTCCTGGGAACGAGTGGCGGAGGGTCGCGCCGAGCATCTCGCGCTCGACGGTGCAGTAGTCATCGAGGTGCGCTGCTAGGGCATCGCGGTACTCGCGGTCGCGGCCAGCCTCCAGGGTCGCGAAGACACCGACGATCGTGCAACATACGATGGTCAGTAGCGCTGTCTTGACGATCTTCATCGCTTCACCTCGATCCAGCCGTACGGGCCCTTCATCAGCCTTTGCGGAGGTTGGAGCCACCGCTTCTCGTGCGCGACGAGCGCTGCCTCTTGGAGTTCGGACTCGACCGGCCCGAGGAATTCAGGCTCGACCCCCTCCTGCTTGTGCTGCACGTCCTTGTGGCTGAGGTTGTCTTTCCACGTGCCCTGCTCTTCCATGCCGAGTGCGTTCGCCGGAGCGTCGTACGCGGGGCCTGGGGTCATCGGCTGCTCGTTCTCGAGGCCAGGATCCCTGACCGGCACGAACGTCTTCTCCATGTAGACGAGTTGCGAGGCACGCCCGTTAACCACCCACGCGACCCGCATCTCCTTGCGTGCGCCAGACGAGGATATACCTTCGGAGCCCCAGCCGAGCTCGATGCGGTGACCGATGCTCTTGGCGTGGCTGCCCATGTACACCGCGACGTGCTGCTTCAGCATAGCCTCGTAGATCCCCATCGTGTGACGGCTACCGTGGAACGCGTCGAACATCGCGATCAACTGCTCGTCCGATGCGCTGTCGAGGCGGCCTTCGCGGATGAGTTGGAACGTCATCATTGCCGACGACGCCAACCGGTCGATGTAGCTGATCTCCGCGCCCTTCTGCTGCACTTTCTCTTCGCCCACCGCCTTGCCGACATCCTCTGCCAGGCGCTCCTTGCCCTTGTCGACCCCCTTCTCGATGAGCGCCTCGATGGTCTCGGCCTTGACGCCGAGGATCCGAACCTCGACCTCCTTGCGGTCTGCCTCGATGCCCTCGCTCGCGAGCTCCTGAATGGCGTGACCTGCGATCCTGGTCGCGGCTACCGCGCGTCCGATCGCGAATCCGACCACCGCGAAGCCTGCTGCCTCGGCGAGCGCGACCCAGATCGGAAGTTCGTCCTCCTTCCTGATTTGGATCTCCATCTTCATGTCGAGCAGCGCGGCCAGGTACGAGGACAAGGCAGCGTTGACGCGAGCCATATAACGGTCCTCGAGCTTGGTGCGCGCGATCGGGTTGAGGAGTGGAGGCGCAGGACTCTTCCGCGACGCCAACCCAGACGTGTACGACTCGGGAAACTTCGATTGCTTGCCCTCGGCGAGCGACGTGTCGGCCTGCTTCGGTGCCGCCTCGACCGCAGCGGCTTGGGTCTTCCCTGGCGTTCCGAACGTGCCCATCAGTTCCTCCGTCCGTCGCCATCGCGGCGTGGTGCTCCACGCACGTGTCGAGCACTTTGCAGACCTTGGTCGCGCACACCTTTCAGAGCGCGAAGTCGACACCGCCGACACCCGTTGCGAAGGCCCACAGCTTGCGGGTCCATGGCAAACATCAAAAACCGCATAGAACGCCCTCTTCTCATTTGAGTTCCCGCCCCTATCGTCCATGGCTCTCTGAAGTTGTGTCGAATCGTCCGACAACCCGCTGCCGGATTCACTTGTCGAAGTCTCATCCCGATATCACAAACCGTCACCGACGGCATGATCGCGGTCGCGATTGGCCGTACCCGGAGCACAAGATCCCGAACACGAGACACAACAGATCGCCCGGTTCCCGTTCGGGGGTCCGAATGGACTGGATCGATCAGATCGAAGACGAGCACCAACAGATATCGGTGGAGGGAGCGATCAGCTCGATCGTTGGGGACAGCAGATCGGTAGCAACCCCACGCGTGCCGTGCCGATACCGTGGGCATGCAGGCACCCGAACACCTCGCCAACGCCAATTTCACGAACCGCATCGATGCGGCGATCCGCCAGATGAAACGTCGCCGTCGCATGTTGCTGATGTTCCTGCCGCTGTCGCTGGTCACCGTGGTGGGCTACGGGTACCTCCCGCTCGCGAGGGCAGATCGTGCTCTCATCCTCGGTGGCACGATCGCCCTCGTCGTCCTCATACATCTCGTCGGACAGCTATCGATGCATCACCGGCTGCGCACCGCCGCTCGGCTCTTCGCGCACGGGATGGAATCTCCTGCGACGACCGCGAAGCACCTGCACTTCTCCGCGCGCAGCGACAGGATCGTCGTCACCTGGCACGATGACGCGGTCGTCCGCGAGGCTCGCCTGATGGTCGATCAATTCGAGCCGCACGAAGCCCGGCTCACGATCGTCACGCTACTCGGTGACCGACGGGTGGGAGTCCTGCTCAACGACCGGCTCTATCTCGCATCGTCGAGAATGGGCGCAGATCCGAGCCTCCGCATCGGGGCGACCTCGATGACTTCGCCGCGCCCTTGAGGCTTGCCCTAAAGGATCCGCGAGAGATTCTCGAGCGCGATCCGGCGCAGCTTGAGGTAGCGGTTGTCGTCGATCGCGTTGCGGGTCGCCCACTCGATCACGGCGCCGGCATCGTCGCCGAGCTCCGTTGCAAAGCAGGCGGGCCAGTGCTGGTGCCATGCGAAGACATAGGCGGCCAGCGCCTCGGCGTCACGACCACTCGGCTCCTCGGCGATCGCGGCGCGCATCGCGACCGCGAGCTCGCGCGCGGTTCGGGTCACACCCGACGACGCGACCGCGAGCGGGAGCCCTCCGTCGCGTAGGATTTGCCACGCCTCGCGCATCTGACTAACGTAGCAGGATGGTGCCCCTCAGATTCGACCGATCTCGGATCCAGGCGCTGTTGGAGCTCGCCGGAGAGCGGCTCGAGGGCGAGTGGCTGCTGATCGGCGGAGGTGCGGCGGCGTCGTGGTTCGCGCCCGGCCGCACGACCGAAGACCTCGACCTGATCGGCCTCGGCGGGACCCAAGCGGAGCGGTTCTCGCTCATGGAGTTTGCAGCGAGTGTCGCTCTCCCGATCGAAGCCGTGAACAGCGCGGCTGATTTCTTCGTGCGCCGCATCGACGACTGGCGCGATCAGATGATCGAGCTCCATCACGGGTCGCGCGCGACGATCTACCGGCCGAATGCCACGCTGTTTCTGCTGCTCAAGATCGGCCGGCTCAGCGCCGTCGATCTCGAGGACTGTGTCGCGCTGCTAGAGCATGTCGACGCATCGAACGAACCGGTCGATCGAGGTCGAGTGCGCGAACAACTCGAGGCGCTCCCGCCGAGTGACGACCCCGCGTTGCAGCAGCGGCGCGCGCACCTGTCGGCCGCGCTCCAGGGTTAGTCACGTGACGATCACGCCAAGGGCGTCGGCGTAGACCTCATCGACCGTCAACTCGACCGACGTCGCGCCGGTAGACGTCGATCCGCCGCTCCTTCTGCGACACGAGCACGTACTCGCGCAGCGAACGCAGGCGCCGGTACGCCGCGAATTTGTCGCCACGATCCGAGTCCGCGGTCGAGCTCGAGAGGACCTCGACGATCACGGTCGGGTTGACGACCGCGTGATCGTCATCGGGGTCGGCCTCGACGCCGCCGCACACGACGAACAAGTCTGGATACGTCGCGCGATCGGCGGCGCGGATCCGCACCCGCACTTCGGCCGGTAGCACGACACACGGTCGGCCCTCGAGCGCACGACCGCGGCGTAGGTTGCTCGAACGCCGGCCATCGACCCGAGGTTACCGTAGCGCTACAGCTCGAGAGAGGCCGCGAGGTCGTAGTCGGCGGCTTGCGTGACCTTCGCGCGCACGAGGTCGCCGGGTTGCGCTTCGCCGTTCGCGAGATAGGTCACGCCGTCGATACCGGGGGCCTGGCCGTACCAGCGGCCCTCGAGCAGATACTCGGACTCGCTCGACACACCCTCGACGAGCACTTCGATCTCCTTGCCGACCATCGCCTCGTGGCGCGCGCGGCTGATCTTGCGCTGGATCTCCATCAGCGTCGCTTGCCGCTCCGCCATCACCGCGGGGTCGACGCGATTCGGCAGCAGCGCCGACGTCGTGCCGGGCTCGATCGAGTAGGTGAACGCACCGGCGCGATCGAAGCTCGACTCGCCGACGAAGTCGCACAGTTGTTTGAACTCGTCGTCGGTCTCGCCGGGATGTCCGACGATGAACGTCGTGCGCAACACGAGGCCATCGATGCGAGCGCGCAGCGTCTTGACGAGCTCGCGCGTGACGCGGCTCGAGTGGCCGCGGCGCATCCGCTTCAACATCGGATCGGCGATGTGCTGGAGCGGCACGTCGATGTACTTGACGACCTTCGGCTCGCTCGCGATCGCGTCGATCAGCGCGTCGTCGAATGCGCTCGGGAACGTGTAGTGGAGGCGAATCCAATCGATGCCGTCGGTGTTGCCGATCGCGCGGAGCAATTGCGCGAGCGTCTCGCGCGAGTCCGGCGAGCTGCCGGCGTCCCAGCCGTAGCGCGTGAGGTCCTGCGCGATCAGGTTGACCTCGCGCACGCCACTCTGACCGAGCTGCGCGACCTCGGCCGCGATGTCGGCGATCGTGCGGCTGCGCTGCGGACCGCGCAGCTTCGGGATGATGCAGAACGAGCACGGGCGGTCGCAGCCCTCGGCGACCTTCACGTACGCGCTGTGGGTCGGGCCGATCCGCACGCGCGGCGCTTCGTGATCGTAGATGTACTCGGGCGTGGTCGTGACCTGCACGACCGGCAGCTTCTTGCGACCTCGCGCCGGGCCGAGCAGCTTCGAGATCGACTGAAAATCCGACGAGCCGAGGATGTGATCGATCTCCGGGATGTCCCTCACGAGATCATCGGAGTAGCGCTGCGCGAGGCAGCCAGTGACGACGAGCTTGGCCTTGTTCGCCTTCTTGTACTCGGCCATCTCGAGGATGGTGTCGACGCTCTCTTCTTTCGCGGCGTCGATGAACGCGCACGTGTTGACGACGATGACGTCGGCACCATCGGGCGCATCGACCAGCGAGTGGCCGGCAGCCTCGACCTGGCCGAGCATCAGTTCGGTATCGACCTGGTTCTTCGGGCAACCGAGGGAGACGAAGTAGATGCGTTGCGAGGCGACGGCCATTGAAGGCGCGCAGTCTGGGCTGCGGGGCCCGGGGTGTCAACCACGCAGAATGCAGCGTGATTACGGACGATTACTCGTGCGCGGACCACGCGGCAGGGCCCGCGAGGAGCAGCACGGTCTCGGCGGCCTGGAGCTGCTCGGTGTCCTTCTCGCTGTTCAGCTTCGCGACGACGAGTGGCAACAGCGGTGCGGGGTCGAGCGTCGGCTCGAGCTGGCGCAACGCGCGCGCCGCGCGAACACTGAGAGAGGGCATCTCGAGCTGCTTCACGAGGATCGGTCGGCCCGCCGGATCGTGGAGGTGCGCGAGCGCGGCCGCGGCGAAGGCGTTGAACCGCGAGTCGGTCAGCAGATCGTGCAGCACCGGTGCGATGTCGGCCTTGTTCGCGTAGCCGAGCGCGACCGCGGCGCGCGCTTTCTCGTCGGGCACCGCTTTGGCGTCGGCGCGCACGGCCTCGAGCGCCTTGATGCCGTTCGGATCGGCGAGAAACGCGAGCTGCTCGGCCGCGCCGAGGCTGAGCTGACTGATCTCGAGGAGCTGCATCAGCGTCGGAATCGCGCGCTTGTCGCCGAGCAGTGCGAGCCGACCCGCCGCTTCACTCTTGACGTCGCGGCGCGGGCCATTGAGCGCGAGCGCGAGCCCGTCGCCTCCGCGCTTGTCTCCGGCGCGCGCGAGGGCGTAGTAGATGTCGAGCTTCGCGAGCTCGCTGGTCTCGGTCGCGATCTCGGCGGCGAGCGCGGTGATCGCGGCCGGGTCCCCGGTGCGCGCGAGCGCCGAGGCCGCGAGCCGTTGCACGCGCGGCGTGTTCGAGGCGAGCGCGTGGTCGAGCACCGCGGTCGCTTTCGCGATCGCCGCACTCGGCGCGATCGCCGCGGCATCGGGGACGCCCGCATCGGCGACGACCGCGACCGGTCGCGGCGTGACATGTATCGCCGGCGTCTTCGAACCGAGGTAGCCGAGCTGGTACGCGGCAAACGCACCACCGCCGGCCACCATCACGAGCAGGATCCAGAGCCAGCCCTTGCCGCGCGGCTGGTCGTCGGCCGAGACGTAGTCGTCGAGGTGACCGGTATCCGCGATCTGGATCGCCCCGCTCGCCTCGGCGCTCGGCGTCGAGCGGAGATTGCCGCTGCGTGCATCCGGCGCACTGGTGACCACGCCCGACGCGGGCTCGTGGATGATCTCGATCACCGGCCCGGAGTCGAGCAGCGACACGGGCTGCGCGACGCCACTCGCCGGCGTGCGCTTCTTGGCGGCGTCTCTGGTCTCCTTGTCCTTCGCGTGCTTCTTCTGATCCGCATCGGGGATCCGGAACGCGGGCTCGCTCGCCGCGCGCGCCTTCGCCGGCGCCGGCATGATCACCGGCCTGGATTCCGCTTCGAGCGCGTGCTCGCGGCTGCAGTACGACACGACCTTGCCATCGCGCACGCCGACCGCCGGTGCACGGATCGGATCGACAGCTTTGCCGCAAACGGGACAGTTATTCATGGGAGCGCGAGCACCGCGTTCTCGCCGAGCTCGGCGCTGAGACCATCGATATACCTCATCAGATGATCGCGGCGTGCCAGGAGTGCGCGAATCTCGGCGGGCTCGAGCAACGGCTCGAGTGGATCGGGTGGCTCGAGTGGATCGTCGGCCGATTCGATCGCTTTTTGGACCGATGTGTACGTGAGCGTACGCAACCGCTTCACGAGCTTCTTCGAAAACTTCGAGATCCGATGCAGCAGCAGCAGATTCGATTCGTGACCGAGCGTGAAGTTCGAGAACGCGAGCGTGTTGTCCATGAAGTACAGCACGCGATGATCGGCCGAACACTTCGTGTTGTTGCCGGTCCAGCGATCGGCGTTGTCGATCAACACGTCGAACACGATCACCATCGAGAGCTGCTCGATCAACCCCTCGAGCTCGTCGGGCACCGGCGTCCCGGCCTCGAGCAACGGCACCCATTGCGCCATCCCGTTCGGCTCGTCGACGCGGAACTCCCCGATCGAGGCATCGCGGATCTCGGGGATCCACCACGACACCTCGCCGCTGACCTTGCCGCCGTGCGCGATCGCTTCATCGGCGAACCGCTGCTCGGTGTAGTCGCGCATATCGGGCGCCGCCGCCGCGATCAGATCTGCCATCGCGAACGTCGCCGACTTCGCCGGCGGCACGTGGCCGATCCCGAGCAAGCGATCGATCCGATACGCCGCGATCTCTCGCCGCGGATCGGATTGCGGATGCGTCTGTTGCGGTTTGAACGCGGCGCGCGCGCCGGATTGGAAGTCCAACCGCACCGACAGCGACGTGCCGCCGTGGTTGAGCTTGAGGCCGGTCACCGGCGTGGCCGCGAGCGGCGCGAGCAACATCTCGTCGGGTAGCTCGTAGATCGTCGAGTCGCCGGCGGCACGCGACACCACCAGGTGCGCGCCGGGCAGCGGCGTCAGCGCGTTCGCTGCGTTGGTCGTCGCGGCGGAGGCCTCGGGCTGCAGGTACTCACCGGCGGCATCGACGCCGCGACCCGCGACCATCCAGATCCCGACGCTCGCTCCCATCGCGCAGACGAGCTCGAGCGCGATGCAGGTCCCCAAGCGCACATCCGAAAAATATCACGGAGGGGAATTCCCTCGCAAAAATGCGCGGCTAGTCCTTCTCGGACGGTACGGTCGGCGGCGTGGCACTCCCGCCTTCCACGACGTAGTTCGCCTTGCGATGGCGCGCCGTGGGGACGTGCTTCTCCCAGCAGAGCGGCGAACAGAAGCGGAGCTTCATTCGGCCCGTATTGCAGGAAGCCACGGTGCAGCGAATTGCGGAGGTCCCCGGCGGGATCAATTTGCGGCAGGTGGCACAGACCAGGCTGGCCATGGAGCCGTGTTACCAGACCCGAGCTTAGATATCCACTTCCTGATCTCTCAGGGCGCGATCACGCACTTCACATGCGCGTAGCGCTGCTCGGTGGGCGGTGTCGCCCGCACGATCTCGACGCGCAGTTGATCGGGGCTTTGCGCGCAGGCGAACGTGTCCGAGACGATCCTCCAGCAGTCGCCGGTCGTGGTGTCGCAGGCCGACATCGGTGCGGTGCCGTCGGTCACGACGCAGCTCGGGCTCGCGGGATGAGCGAGCGCGATCGGGATGCACGGATCCCCCATCAGCTGCTTCGCACGCAAGCCGATGTTCTCGAGCGGCAGCGACAGATCGGCGCCGCAGACCGACGTCAGCGCACCGCGATCGCCGAACGCGTTGACGAACTGTGCGGTGCGCACCGCCGGATCGGCGACCTCCAGGCTGCCGTCGGTGCCGGCGTACTGGCAGGAGTGCGCGAGGGCCGGGATGGCCGTCGTACTCCCCGACGGAGCGCGCAGCTCGACGGCGACCGGATCGGGGTTGCCGACGATCGCGGCGACCATCACCTGGCTCGGATCGTCCTTGAGGTCTTTGACGAAGTCCACGATCGGCTGCACGCCGGCGACGTTCGGCGAGCTCGCGTTCGCATGACACCCCGACTTCGTTCCGATCGTGTTCATCGCATCGGTCGTCGTGCCGCCATCGTCGCAGGTCACGCCGTAGCGGGTGCAGCGAAAGGATTGCAACGGCCCCAGCGCGGAGGTGTCGGCGGCGAGCAGCGAGGTCGTGTCGCTCGCCGTGCAATCGTCCTCGTCGGAGAGGATCACGATCGCGAGGTTTGCGTCCTGACGAATGAACCCCGCGTTCGCGGTGTTCGTTCGATCGAGGGCGCGCTGCATCGCCCCGAGCGTCTGTTCGAACCCGCACCCATTCCCGCCGACGTGGGCGATCGACGTGAAGACGTCGCGCAGCTCGCCGGTGTAGTTGCGCGTGCGGCCGCCCGCTCCGTCGTCGATGTCCTCGATGAACGTGCCGGTGAGCGCGGTGGCGTTCGCGGACTGCAACTGACCATCTTTACCGTGACCTTGGCAGCCACCTTGCGCCGTGCCACCGATCCCCGGCGCGACGACGCCGTTGGTGCCGGTGGTTCCGAGATCGCTCGTCGCGACGCCGATATGAACGTTCGGCAAGCCTCCGTCGAGGTTCGAGAGCTGATCCATCATCGTTGGAAAGCTCGCGAGCAGTGCGGTCTGCTTGTCGTCCATCGACGGCGAGTTGTCGATCATGAACAACACATCCAGATCGCGCGTGACCATCGCGGGGAGGCTCGCCACCTCGGTCAGGCCGTCAGGATCGTCGCCGACATGGATCACGTTGATGGAGCAGCCGACGAGGGCGACCGAACCGAGCAGGAGACACGTGCGCATCATGGGAGTCCTTTGCAGGCGGCGGTCAGGCGATGGCGCTGACTCGCGCGTGGCCAGCGCGCGTCGAACGCGGCGAGCCGGGTGGCTGCGAGCGGATCGTTCGCGCGGCATAGCGCTTCGATCTCGATCGCGTCGATGTCTTCCGCGAGCTGGCCGGCACCGCCGGTCTCGCTCGCATAAACCTGGAGGGTGGCACGCAGCGACGCGAGATCGTTCGCGCGCATCGCCCGGGTCGCGAGATCGACGAGCTCGGTCTCGCGCGCGAGGCTCGCATGCTGCGGCACAGCGATCGCCGGCGCCGCAGGCTCGGGCCGCGGCGGAGTTGGCTTCGCAACGCGCGTCGGAGCGGGCTTCGACTCGGGCGGCGGCGCGACCTCGGGCGTGGCGCTCGCCACTTCCTCGTGGATCACCAACGGTTCGTTCGTCACGACGATCGGTCGCTGACGAGTCGCGTGGGTCGCCGGCAGCGTCACGACCCGCGCCGCATCGTGGCTCGGGCGTCGCACGACCTGGACGACCTGGACGACCGCAACCGTCGACACGGTCGTCACGGTCACCGCGAGGATCACGAGCTTCACGCTCGTCAGCCCGAGCTTGCTCGCGATGCCCGCCGCGATCGTCACGGTGCCGGCGACCGCGACCGCGGTCTCGACGCGGCCGCGCAACCGGGCGATCGTCTCGGCATCGGGGCCGAGCTGATCGCGACCGAGGTCGAGCAGCGAGCGCGCATCGGCGTCGAGGACGTCGTCACTACTCATGAGTCTTCGCCTTTTCGCGGCGCACCGCCGCTGCAAACTCACCGCGTGCGAGCCGCAGCCGCGAGCTCGCCGTGTTCGCGTTGATCCCCAACATCCGCGCGACCTCCGCGACGCTCGTGTGCTCGAGCTCGACCAGCGCGAACACGATCCGCTTGTCGTCGTCCATCGCATCGAGGATCCGCGCGACCGTCGCGGCGGCCTCGGCACGCGCAGTCTCGCGAAACGGATCCGCGGCTTCTCCTGCCGGGCCCGGCACGACGGCTGTCGCGGCGGCCTTGCGGCGATGCTTCGCCGCGACCTTGCGCGTGATCGCGAACAACCAGGTCGTGACCGCGGAGCGGCCTTCGAAGCCGGCCAGGCGGCGATGCACGACCACGAACACGTCCTGCGCCGCATCTTCGAGCAGCGCCGGCGGCACACCCAGCGAGCGCAGCACGCGCCACACGAACCCGACGTGCTCCGCATAGACCTCGTCGAACGAGAGCGCCGCTGCGCGCTCCGTGTCGAAAGGTGCAGCGAGGGCCGTCATGTTCGAAAGCGTTGGTGCCGCCACGTCCGACCACTCGTCACGAAATCGTCAACGCCACGTGACCTCGAGGCCCAGCCGGCCCCGAACCGCAATCATGGGCGTCTCGTAGACCGTGTTGCCGTCCGAGAGCGTGATCGAGATGCCGTTGGTCGCGAACTCGACCTCGCCCGCGGCGACCACGAGGACGTGGGGCGCGAGCGGCAGTGCGTACCCTGCCCCGCCACCGATCGCCGTCCAGCGCTCGGCCCCGCTCATCGCATCGGGGAGCCCGACGCCTGTGGCGTGCGCGCGACCGAGCTCGCCGTCGAGCCACGCGCGCACGTACTCGCCGCGCCAGCCGACACGAAGCGTGAGCGCATCGACGCCGATGTTCACGCTCGCGCCGGCCCCGCCGACGTTGGTCGAGTCCGATAACCAGTGCGAGCCCGCGAGCTCGATCGCCAACCGGCCGCGGATCCCGATCACGGCGAGCTCGCCGGCGACGCCGAGGTTCGGCAGGTTGCCGATTCCGAGGAGCCCACTCGCCCGCGCGCCGAGGTTCCACGCGGAGCGCCGGCTCACGGGTGGTGCCGTGACCACCGCGCTCGGTTCGGGCGCCGCGGGCGGTTCGGGCGGATCGGCGATCGCGACGCGCTCGGTCGCCGCGCGCGCGACGATCACCGCCACCGCGTCGGTGAGCTCGGAACAGCTCGTGCTCGCGAGCTCGCGGGTCTCGTCCGCATCGCCGTGCACGTGCGCGACGAAGCCCTCCGGCGTCGACTCGATCGTGACGTCGGCCGCGAGCTCGACCCGATCGAGCGGCACGTCGAGCCGATGCGCGACCGCCGCGAGCAACACGCTCGAATCGGGACAGCCGGGCGGCACCTGCCAGCCGACGTGCGGCGACGCCGCTGCGGTCGAGCCGACGACACACACGATCAAACCGGAACGCATCAACGCATGAACGATCCGACGGCAGGCACCGGGGCGAGTATGGCCGCGCCGTCGCGTGATCGGGGGTGGCATTCTACGGCAGCGCCTTGTTAGTGCCCGAGCCCGGGCGATCCGTCACGAAATCATTCGGCGGCTTTGATCTCGGCTTCCAGGTCGCCGTTGCCGCCGACGCGGCGCAGCGTACCACCGCGATCGATCACGACGGTGTGCGGAATCGTGACCACGCCGAACCGCTCGCTGACCTCGCCATCGTCGGCAAGCAGCGCCAGGATGTAGTGCGCTCGATCGAAGATCGCGCGCGCTTCGGCCGCATCGTCGAGGTTGATCGTGAGGACATCGATCTCCGGATGCTGGCGCGCGATCTGATCGAGGTGCGGCATCGAGTGCAGGCACGGACCGCACCACGTGGCCCAGAAGTCGACGATCGTGACCCGACCTGGGGTGCGCGCGACGCGTGGCCCGAGCCGGCCGCCGGCACCGATCGCCGGGAGCTCGAACGCCGGTGCCGCGACGCCGGCCTGGAGCGGACGCACGAGGTCGGCGTGCTCCGCGACCCACAGGCCCTGGACCGCGATGCCGGCGAACGCGATCGTCGCGATCGCCCAGCCGGCACGCCGCGCGCTCCGATCGATCGCGATCGCGGCCGGCGCACCGCGCACGGTGCCCACCGCGAGCGTGACCATGCCGGCCGCCCAGCCGAACGAGACGACCTCGACCGTCGAGCTCAGCGCGGCGGGCATCGGCAGATCACCGATCCCGATGATCGTTTGCGCGAGCAAGTAGACGAACACGATCGGCAGCACCGTCACGCACGCGAGATCGAACGACCGGCCGAGCTCGCGCGCGCGACCACTCGCGGCGAAGATCAGCGCGGCCGCGATCACGAGCGTGCCGAGCTCGAGGGTCAGCGTCCGCGTCAAGACGTGGACCAGCGCGTTGAGGCCGAGCGTGGCGTTGACCGCGAAGCCGAGCCACGCGCCTTGGACCAACCACCGCAACTGCGTCGCGAGCAGCAGGATCAGGATCGCGGCGAGCAGGTCGCTGCCCGAGCGGCCGGCGGACTCGCGACGGCCGGCGAGCTCGAGCGCCGCGCGCGGATTCGTGACGGCGAGCCCGAGCCGCGCGAACAGCGTGGCGCTCACTTTTTCGCTGGACCCGAACGCTGCGCCATCAACTTGCGCGCCTGCGCCACCACCGCCGACGGCACCCCGCGGCTCTTCGCCAGTCCCGCCAGATCCTTCTCGCGAAGGAACGGCAGGAAGCGCATCGTCTCGGTCACCGGGGTCTTGGGGTTTCTGCACAGGGAGAACTTGATGCCGTAGAGCTTCGTCCATTCGCGCTTCTGCGCGATGTACTTGATGACGTCTTCGCTCAGGCCGGGGTTACTCGCATACCTTGCCGCCTCGAACTCGGTCACGCCAGCGGACTTGATCGCGGCCGACGACACGATCTTGACCGGATCGCGCACCAAGATGCCGCGGGCGACCGCGTTGCCCATCATCGCGAGCCGGATCTTCGCCGAGACGCCCAACTGGTTGATCGGCGTGTCCTTCTCCGCTTTCTCGAGCTTCGCGAGCGCGGTGTCCTCTTCGAGGATCTTCTCGGCATCGCCGACGACGAGCCCCTGGTCGTCGCGCTCCGCGATGGCATCGGCCGCGATCGAGAACAGCGTGTCGACCTCGGTGTAGGTCTCGGGCGGCGTCGGATGGTGCTGGAGCGCGCGTGCGATCTCGTCCCAGGCCGCGAGGCCGGGCACCCGGATGTGGTTGCGCACGGCGAGCTCGACGACGCGATCGACCGTCGACATCCGGGCGTGCTTGTTCTGGTACATCGCCGCGATGATCTCGGGATGACGCAACAGGCGGGTCTCGTTCGTCGCGATCCGATCGACCTCGCGCGCGCCGCCGTTCGCGGCGAGAAACGCGATCGTCGCGTCGCTGGAGCTCGCGTTGCTGACCAGCGCCTCGAACGCACTGGCGTTATCGCCGACGAGCTGGGCGAACAGATCGAGCACGCGCGGATCGAGGCGCGGGCTCGCGAGCGCGCCGGCGAGCAGCGTGTCGGGCAGCCCCATCGCCGTCGTGCGGGCCGCGGTCGCCAGGTTCTGATCGGCATCGATCGCGAGCTGGTACAGCACCGCCATCTGATCCGCCGGAGGCAGTGGCACCAAGCCGCGCGACGCCATCATCCGACCCGGCGGCGAACCGAGCGCCTTCTGCGCCGCCGGCGAGAGCCCGGCCGGATCCAACGGGGAGTGCTCGAGCGTCATGACTGATTGCGGTGATACAGGATCTTGAGGCCCTTCAGCGTCAACAGGTCGTCGGTCGCTTCGATGGTCTTGGTCTCGGTCGCGATCAGCGGCGCGAGACCACCGGTCGCGATGCAGCGCGCCGTCCAATCGACCTCGGCGCGAATCCGCGTGACGATCGCGTCGACCATGCCGGCGTAGCCGTAGACCAGCCCGGCCTGCATCGAGGCGACGGTGTTGCGAGCGACGATCTTGCCGGGACGCGCGAGCTCGACGCGCGGCAGCTTCGCGGCGTGCTCGTACAGCGCCTCGGCGCTGATCTGGAGGCCCGGGGCGATCACGCCACCCAGGTACTCGCCCTTGGGGTTGACGACGTCCCACGTCGTCGCCGTCCCGAAATCGACCACGATGCAGCCCGACTTGAGCTGCTCGTACGCGGCGACCGAGTTGACGATCCGGTCGGCGCCGACCTCACGTGGATTCTCGTACAGGATCGGCATCCCGCTCTTGATCCCGGGACCGACGACCAGCGCGGGCCCGCCGGTGTAGTGCTTGAAGAACTGCTGGAGCCCGAACAGCGTTGGAGGGACCACCGACGAGATGATCCCGGCGGTGATCGAATTCCACGGGAACCCATCGAGATCGAACAGGGTCTTGAGCAGCACCGCGTACTCGTCCGAGGTTCGCTGCGCCACGGTCTGGATCCGCCAATGCGCGGCGAGCTCGTCGTCCCGGAACACGCCGATGACGGTATTCGTATTGCCTACGTCGACGGCGAGAAGCGTCGTCATCCTGGCCAGATGGTAGCCCGACAGCGCCCGACCGTAGTAGGCTCGCCGCACTTATGCGGGGAATCCTCACGTCGTTCGTGTGTCTGTTCGGTCTCGTCGCTGCTTCTGGTTGTGGCTCTTCGGATAATCCTCCGGGGCCGCTCTCGAAGCACTTCGACGAGATGTACATCGCGGCGCTGCCACTCGACCAGAAGGCAACGGTCGTGTCGAGCCAGCAGAACTGGAACGTCGCGCGCATGGAAAATGCGAACGCCGACGCCCAGGTCAAGGAGGCCGACTCGCAGCTCCATCAAGCGCGCAACGACCAGAAGGCGACGCGCCTCGCGATGGACTCGGCCGCTTCGAACAAGAAGAGCGCCGACAGCTCGGCGGACATGACCCGGATCAACGCGGCCGCCAAGGATCAGGCGACCGCGAACGATGTCGGCAAGGCCGCCGACGCGCGCGTCAAATACCTCGAGACCTATCGCGCGTACCTCGGGCGGTTCCTGCGCTACACGCAGGAGAACATGTACTTCCGCGAGGCCGAGTTCGAGTCGGCCAAGGCGCAGCTCGCGAAGACCAACAACATCGCGCCCAAGGGCGTGACGTACGAGTCGTTCCCGAAGCAGGTGGACGAGCGCCGCAGCCGTACGGAGTCGGCGAAGGCGAAGTCCGAGAGCGCGAAGGCGTCGGTGTCGGCGCAGCGCGACAACTGGCTCCACATCCAGGAGAACGCGGATAAAGAGAACGGCCACGCCAGCGTGTATTGGGATCCGATGGCTCCCAAGGTTCAGCCGACGACGTCGTCGAACTGACTGGGGGACGCGGGTGGCGGACCCTGAGACCAGGCCACAAGAAGATGCCGCGCGGATCCTCGTCGTCGACGACGAGCGGGTGATTCGCGAGATTCTCGCCGAGTTCCTCACGCTCGAGGGGTTCTCCGTCCATACCGTCGAGGACGGCGAAAAGGCGCTCACCGAGCTCCGCCTCCATCCGTACGATCTGCTGATCACGGATCTCAAGATGCCGCGGCTCTCGGGGCTCCAGCTCCTCGAGAAGATCGAGGCCGAGCGGCTCGGCGTGTTGACGGTCCTCATGACCGGCTTTGGCACGGTCGAGACCGCGATCGAGGCGATGAAGAAAGGCGCGTACGACTACCTCCTGAAGCCGTTCAAGGTCGAGGAGGTCATCCACGTCGTCCAGCGCGCGCTGTATCGCCAGCGGCTGCAGACCGAGAACATCCGGCTGCGCGAGGCGCTGACGATCTATCGCGTGTCCGAGGCGATCGCCTTGCAGCACGAGATCGACAAGATCCTCGACGTGGTGCTGCACGCCGCGATCGACGAGGTCAAAGCCGACGTCGCGACGCTGCACCTGCTCGACGCGAAGACCGGCGAGTTCGAGGAGCGCGTGAAGATCGTCGCGCAGGACATGCACGGCCCGCACGGCGGCATGCCCTCCCCGGCTTTCGGCGTCTTGACCCAACAGTTTTCGCAGGGCCTGCCGATCCTCGCGCACGGCGGCAAGGCGTCGCGGTTCTTCACCGAATCGTCGTCGCCCGAGGAGCTCACCTCGTTCGTCGCGGTGCCGCTGCAAGTGCGCGGCACCATGGTCGGGGTGTTGAACGTGTTCTCGTTCACCGCCGGCAAGAAGTTCGACGAGGGCCACCGCAAGATGCTCGCCGTGTTGGCGTCGCGCGCGGCGAGCGCGATCGACAACGCCCGGCTCTACGGCGAGCTCGTCCACTCGAACGACAGCCTGCGCACCGCGAATCAGTCGCTCGAGGAGATGTTCCAGCAGACGGTCGCCGGCTTCGCGCAGGCGCTCGAGGAGAGCGACCTCTACACGCGCGGTCACAGCGAGCGCGTCGCCGTCTATTCGGAGATCCTCTCTCGCGGCCTGACGCTGCCGGATGCCGAGATCCGGCGGATCGTGCAAGCCGGTGTGATGCACGACGTCGGCAAGATCGGCGTGCGCTACGACATGCTGAACAAGCCCGGCAAGCTCACGCCCGAGGAGGTCGCGGTGTTTCGCCAGCACCCCGAGAAGGGCAAACGCATCCTCGATCCCGTGCCGTGTCTGCACGGCTTGATCGATGGCTGTTGGTGCCATCACGAGTGGTGGGACGGCGGCGGTTATCCGCGCGGACTCCAGGGCCACAACATTCCGATCGTCGGTCGGATCGTCGCGATCGCCGACGCGTACGACGCGATGACGTCCGATCGCGCCTACCGACGCGCGCTCAGTCACGAGGTCGCGATCGGCGAGATCGAGCGCTGCTCGGGCTCGCAGTTCGATCCCGAGCTCGGCGATGCGTTCGTGAAGTTGATCGAAGCGTGGCGCAAAGAGATGCGCGAGCGCGGCATGGACTCGCTCGTTCCGAAATGAATCCGCCCAACAGCTACTGCCACTTCTGCGGCACCGGCTTCGCCGAGACCTCGCACTTTCCGCGGAGCTGCACGGCGTGCGGCGCCCAGGTCTGGGCCAACCCGATCCCGGTCGCGGTCGCCTTGGTGCCGGTCGGGGCCGGCCTGCTGGTCGTTCGCCGGGGCATCCCGCCCGCGGTCGGCAAGCTCGCCCTGGTCGGCGGCTTCATCGAGGACCACGAGTCGTGGCAGGTCGGGTGCGCACGCGAGGTCCGCGAGGAGACCGGGGTGATCGTCGACCCGGCGTCGTGCCAACTGCACTGGTTGTCGTCGAGCGAGCCCAAACCGAACCGGATCTTGATCTTCGCCGTGACCGAGGCGGTCGACGCGCTACCGGCCTTCGTGTCCAACCCCGAGACCCAGGAGCGCGGGGTGATCTTCGGCCCAGGTGGGCTCGATGAGGAGTTCGCCTTCTCGACCCATATCGAGGCCGCCAGGCGCTACTTCGCGGTTCGCGGGATCACCGGGCACCACGCATTCGCGTCGCGCTAGCGGCTGCCGTATAGTGGCGGCGCCCGATGTTCGGGATCTCGGGGAAATACCGCGTCGATACGCGTCTGGGCGGCGGTGGAATGGCGGAAGTCTTCCTCGGCTCCATGCTAGGGGCCGAAGGGTTCTCGCGGAAAGTCGCGATCAAACGCGTTCTGCCCGGATTCTCCGACAACCCGTCGTTCGCGCAGATGTTCGTCGCGGAGGCGCAGATCAGCGCGCAGCTCCAGCACCCCAACATCGTCTCGGTGCTCGACTTCGATCGCGACGACGAGCAGCGCCTGTTCCTCGTGATGGAGCTCGTCGAGGGCCGCGACCTCGACGCCCTCGTGTCGAGCGGCCTGTTGCCGATTCCGCTCGTGATCTATCTGATCAGCGAAGTGCTGCGCGGCCTCGGCCACGCCCACGATCTACCGGTCTCGGACTCGTCGCTGCGCGGCATCATCCATCGCGATGTCTCGCCCCACAACGTGCTGCTGTCGTGGGAAGGCGCGGTCAAGGTCTCCGATTTCGGCATCGCGAAGGCGCGCGAGGCGAGCGCCGCGACCGCGTCGCTGTTGATCAAGGGCAAGCCCGCGTACATGTCGCCCGAGCAGGCGAACGGCGAGCAGCTCGACGGGCGGAGCGATCTGTTCGCGGTCGGCGTGATGATGTGGGAGATGCTCGTCGGTCGCCGTCTGTTCATGGGCGAGGACACGCGCTCGACGCTGGCCGCGGTGTTGTTCGGCCAGGTCCCGCGGCCGCGCTCGCTGCGCGGAGATGTTCCGAAAGACCTCGAGCGCGTCGTGATGAAGTTGCTCGAGCGCGACCTGCCCGCGCGCTATCCCACCGCCGAGGCCGCGAACGCCGACTTGCTCGACTGCACCGATGCGCCGAAATCGGGACGCGAGCTCCTGATCAAGACGCTCGCCGAGCGGTTCCCGCAGCAAGCACCGGTGCGCGGCAGCGTGATGCGCTCGCGCGCTGGGGTGTCGTCTGGCAACACGCCGCAGTACACACCGTTGGCGTACGACAGCTCGACGATGTCCGATGGTGGCGCGAACCGCGGCGTCCCGGCGATGCAGAGCCTCGGTGCGGCGCGCAGCGCTCCCACCGCGACGATCGGTGCACATGCCAGCATCGTGCGCTCGCGCAGCGGTGGCAGGACCGCCGTGCTGATCGCCGCGGGCCTCCTGAGCGCGGTCGGTGCGTTCGTGATCGTGCTGGTCGTGACGAAGAAGAAGGCTCCCGACGCCGGTGCGGGATCGGGGTCATCTGGCTCGGCGATCATCGCAACGGCGTCGCCTCCCGACGCCGCCGAATCGAAGCCCGATGCGACGGTGAACTCGCCTACACCTCTCGACGCCGGCATGCCGGACGCACCTGCCGCGCCGCCGATCCAGATCGACGCCGGTGTGCGGGAAGTCGCTCCCCACAGCGGTCAAAAAGATGCATCCTCGTCGAGGCCAGGGCACGCTGCGACGGAGAAAAAGGCTTCCGGGACCCTCTCCGTGTCTGCATTTCCGTCACTCACCGTCTTCGTCGACAACCGCAAGTACGGCGACACCCCGCAGTCCATCTCGCTGCCCGCGGGCAAGCACAAGGTTCGGCTCCTCAACGGTCCGAACGGTCCCGAAGAGGTCTCGATCACGATCGAGCCCAACCAGACCTTCAGTCTCAAACGAGGAAATTGATGAAGCGCGCCCTGCTCTTAGCCTTCGTGATCAGTTTCGGCGCAACTTCTGTCGCGTCGGCCGATATCGGCGTCGTGGTTACAGGTGAAGCGACTCTCCAACCCCAGTTGCTCTCGCATCTCGAGAGCTGGCTCAAGCGCCGCGGCAACAACGTGTTCTCGTCGGCGCTCGAGCCCGACGCGATCAACACGCTGATCGATTGCTTCGTCATCGAGGATCTCAACTGCGCCCGCAGCGTGATCGAGGCGCGGGCGAAGGCCGACACGATCGTCTACGCCCGCGTCGAGGTGGCCCCCGCCGACAACGGGATGCGCGACATCTCGATCGTCGGCTACTGGATGCAGAAGGGTCACGACACGATGGCCGAGCGCCGCGGGTGTCATCACTGCACCGAGAAGGAGATGCACGGTCTCGCCGACGATCTCATGCTCGCGCTCGCCGCGCAGCCGCCGACCGGTTCGCACGTCCACGTGCCGCCGCCGACGACCGTCGGGCAAGCCGAGCCTGCGACCACCGCGGGTGAGCCGGTCCCGCCGCCCGTCGATGACGAGCATCCGTCGCGGGTCGTGCCGGGCGTGATCATCGGCGTCGGCCTCGCGACCGCGATCACCGGGGGCGTGCTGTTCGCGATCGATCAAGATCCGAAGTCATCGGGACCGCAGCCGCAGAACATCAACGATACCGCCACCGCCGGCGTGATCTGCGTCGGTGCCGGCGTGGTCGCGATCGGTGTCGGAGCGTGGATGTGGTTTCACCAAGGCGCGAGCTCCGCGCCCGTCGCGTCGGTGTCGCACGACAGTGCGGTCATCGGCTGGGCCGGTCGGTTCTAGGAGGGTCTATGCGCAAACTTCTCATCATCGCGTTGTTGGTTAGCTGCAAGAATCCGAACTACTGCGAGGGTCGCAACCCCGATAACAACTGCGACGAGGCGCCGGTCGACGGCACCACGTCTGGCAGCGACGCCGAGGCGTTCGACTGCGTCTCGATGGGTTGTTCGGGCGGCAAAGTCTGTGACACCAGCTCACACGCTTGCGTGACCTGCATCGACAACAACACGTGTAGTGGTGCGACGCCCGTTTGTTCGAACGACGCCTGCACCGGTTGCACCCTGAACTCGCAGTGCGCTTCCGACGCGTGCCTACCGACTGGAGCCTGCGCGGCCGCCACCGACGTCGCGTACGTCTCGCCCTCCGGCACAGGCGATTGCAAGACCAAGGCTACCGCGTGCCCGACAATGCAGGCAGCCCAGGGCTTGGCTCGTCCGGTAATTCGACTCAATGGCGCGATCGCCAACGAGCACGTCAGCGTCATGACGAACACGACGATCCTCGGCAATGACACGGGAACGACGTCATCGCTCGCCAACGCGCTCGCCTCAGACCTGCTCGACATCAGCGGGGCATCGACGACCGTCGTGATCGAGCATGTGACATTCATAGGCGTCGCCGGGAACACGGGCGGTGTGTCGATGTTGGTCAGCGACCTGTCGCATCTGCCGTCACTTGAGATCCGTGAATGCACGATCACCGGCGTCAGCGGCACCGGCGTGTTCGCGAATGGTGGCACCGTGACGGTCGAACGCTCGACGATCGCGCACAACACGTCGGGCGGCCTCAGCCTCGGAACGTCGACGGTGCACGTCCGCAACGTATTCGTGACCGACAACGGTCCGACGAGCACGTTCGGAGGCCTGAACCTGGTTGGTTCGACTGGTACGGTCGAGTTCTCCACGATCGTCAACAACACCGGCAACAACGACGGCAACTCGCGCGGCGTGCTTTGCGGTGCGATGAATGTCACCCTCGACAGCGTCCTGCTTCAGGGCAACTCGAACAGCCAGACCAGTGGTTCGGGTTGCACGTTCGAGTACTCGAACTTCTGGCCCGACACGACGTTCCCAACCGGGACCGGCAATGTCGGCCACATGGTCACGTTCAAGAGTGCGACCGACTATCACCTCGTGCTGAACTCGCCGATGAAGGACATCGCGAACCCAAGCTCTACCGTGATGGACGATATCGACGGTAACTCTCGCCCGCAGGGCCAGATTCGCGACATCGGCGCCGACGAACTGATGCCCTAGCCCGCCCGACGTCAGCGACTATTGCGGATCGCGTACATCAGCATCCCTAGGAAGATCACGACCGGGACGAGGTACGGGATCACGAACATCCCGCCGAGATCGAACTTGCTCCAGCCGATGATGATCTCGAACCACGTCGCGGACGCCGCGATACAGAACGCGCCGATCGCCTCCGGCCAATCGGGCTCGACCTTGAGCCCGAGGATGAACAGCAGCGCGCCGACGATGAACAACACCGTGGCGAGCGCCCAGCCGGGCAGGCCGACGAACGTCTTCACGCCGTTGCTCGCGCCGGCTGGATTCTTCCAGACGACGTTCAGCACGACCACGATGCCGATCAGCAACGCGAGCATGATGAAGTAGGTCCACATCTTGTCTCGGTGTTTGCCGAGGAAGTCGTGTTCTGGATCTTCGACCATTTCCCCGATGCTACTACTGTGCGCGGGCGCGTGCCTGGGCTAGCAGCGGCAGGCGAGGTGCCGGCAACCGGCCCGCGGTCGCGAGCGGCTCGAGCAGGTCGCGGACCTTCTTCCACTCCGCGGTGGCGCCGCCACCGGTCGCGAGCTCGGCGAGCCCGGCGTGGGCCTCGGCGAGATAGCCCGGCCATTGCACGTTCTGCGGGGTGCGCCGGGCCGCTTCCTCGGCGGTCGACGACGCCTCGACGAGCGCGGTCTGGCGCGCCGCACGATCGCCGGCGCGACCGGTCGCGAGCAGGCCCTGCACGAGCGTCTCGCGGAGATCGAGGTTGATCGGATCGCCTTGCACGAGCGCACGCGCGCGCGCGACTCCGGCCACGAGCAGATCGCCGCCGCGCTTGGCATCACGCGGCATCACGAGCGGTCCGAGCGCGACCTCGGTGGCGGCGAGCTCGTTCTTGAAGCTGCTGCTCGCCGGCGAGTCGAGGACGAGTTGCTTGCGGAGCTCGAGCGCCTGCTCGTGCATGTCGATCGCGCGCTGCGCTTCGCCTTTCTGCGCGTAGGTCGCGCCGAGCTTCGCGAACCCGAACGCGTACGAGCGGCGGAACGCCACGCTCGACGCATCCTGACCGAGGAGCTCCCGGCGCAGGTCGAGCGCGGTCTTGTACTGTTGGATCGCCTCGTCGGTCTGGCCGATCGCGAGGTGGCCGTCGCCGTCGCGCGCATACGATCGCGAGATCGCGATGCGATAGCGCGTGCTCTTCGGGTCCTTCGCGACGAGCTCCTTCTGGATCTCGATCGCCTTCTCGATCGCGCTCGAGCCGTCCTCGAACTCGCCGCTGTCGATCAGCGCGAAGCCGAGGTCGGCGAGGATGTTGCCGCGCTGGTACATCCACTCGGTGTTGCTCGGATCGCGGCGCGCGAGCTGCTCCATCACGGGGAGCGCACTGCGATAGGCGGCGATCGCGGCCTTGTCATCGCCGAGCGAGCTCTCGAGCTGCGCGGTCGGCTCGACGACATCGAGCACCTTCTTCTGGACCTCGATGTTGTCGGGCGCCGAGGCGAGCACCGATTCGCGCAGCTCGAGCGCGGTCTTGTACTCGTCGATCGCGAGCTGCGAATCGCCGCGCGCCTGATAGATCAGCGCGAGCTTCTGATGGCTCGCCGACAGCGCCATCACCTCGTCGGTGACCGTGCCGTTGCCCTGGCTCGACGCGCGATCGCGCAGCGTCTTGGCCTCGGTGTACTCGTCGAACGCCTGATCGATCTTGCCCTCGTGGCGCAGCAGGTCGCCGAGCTCGTCGCGATTCGCGGCGGCCTGGAGCATGATGTCGCGCGACTTCGGGTCTTCTTTGCCGAGCGCCTCGTACTCGTCGCGCGCCTGCTCGAAGGATTTGTGCGCCTTCTCGCCGTTGCCGCGCTCCTGATAGATCTGCGCCGATTCGAAGTCGAGCTTCGCGATCATCGTCCGCAGCCGGAACGTGCCGCCGCGCTTGTCATCGCCGATCAGCGCGATCAACTTGGAGCGCGCCTCGCCCCAGGTCTCGAGCGCTTGATCCGGCTTGCCGGAGACGTGCTCGGCGCGACCGATCAGCTCGATCGCCTCGGCCATCCGGCGCTCGTCCTCGGCAGGCATGCCGCCGGGGATCTTCGACAGCCGATCGTAGTAGCGCTTGACCTCGGCGCCGAGCCCGGCCATCAGGTCGAGTCGACCGATCGCGGTGAGCTGGGTCTGGACGTGCGTGAACATGTAGTCGATCAGCCGCTCGGCGGCGACCTTGCGCGTCGTCGCGATCTGATTCTCGTACTCGGCGCGATCGCGCTCGGCGACGACGCGGTTGACCGCGAGCGTGCCGCCGACCGCAAATCCGACGACCGCGATCGACGCGATCGTGACCGCGGCGCGGTGCTTCTTGACGAACCGACCGACCCGCTGGAACGGCGTGTAGCGATGCGCCTCGACCAAGTTGCCGGTCAGGAACCGGCGCAGCTCCTCGGCGAGCTCGCCGGCGCTCGGATAGCGCGCGGCCTGCGACGGTGCCATCGCGCGATCGAGGATCGCGACGAGGTCCGCCGGTGCGCGCTTCACGCGATCCTTGAGCGGGATGATCTTGCCGAGCGCCGCCGCGGCGATCACGTCGGTCGCGGTGCGCGCGTTGTACGGCGGCGTGCCGGCGAGCACGTGATAGAGCATCGCGCCGAGCGCGAACACGTCGGCGCGCTGGTCGACGGTCTCGCCGCGCGCCTGCTCGGGCGCCATGTACGCCGGCGTGCCCATCACCGAGCCCGCGACCGTCAGCGTCGACGACGCCGTTGCGATCGCCGGCTTCGACTTGCGTGGCGACGCGCGCTGCGGGCGATTCGCCGAGTCGAAGCTATCGGTCGCGTCGAGGTCCTTCGCGAGGCCCCAATCGATCACGACGGTCTCGCCGAAGTCGCCGATCAGCACGTTGCCGGGCTTCAAGTCGCGGTGGATGATCCGTTGGCTGTGCGCGTACGCCATCGCGTCGCACGCCGCGGCGAGGCGCGGCAACAGCGCGAGGCGCTCGCCGAGCGTCCCGAGCTCCGCGATCACCTTGTCGAGCGGCCGGCCCGAGACCAGCTTCATCGCGAAGAACGGCTCGCCGCTCGGCCAGCGCCCGGCCTCGTAGACCGGGACGATGCCCGGGTGCTGGAGCCGCGCGGTGATCAGCGCCTCGCGCTGGAACCGCGTGATGCTCTCCTCGTTCGGATCGATCAGCTCCTTGAGCGCGACCGGGCGACCGAGCCGGCGATCCTCGGCGGCGACGATCCGCCCCATGCCGCCGCGCGCGATCTCGTCGTCGCCTTCGTAGAGCGAGCGCGCGACCTCCGGCAGCGGCGGCAGGCCACCGGTGATCGGCGCGGCCATCGTGGCGTCGGCGCTGAGCTCGTTCGCGACGACCGGCGGCGGCCGCGCATCGGTTCCGAGCACGACCTTCTTGAACGACGGCGTCTCGGCATCTTTCGGGATCGATGCGGCGCCGGGAGGCACGTGCGCCTCGGGCCCCTCTGGCGGCAGGACGAGCTTCGCGACGCTCGGAGTCGGCGCCATCGTGGCGGCGAACGCGTCTCGGTCGTCCTCCGGACCTCCCATACACCCAGGATCATAGCCTAAGGTGAGTCCCATGCGACCCAAGGTCGTCCTTGTCCATGGCAGCGCCACCGACCACACGACGTGGTCGATTCAACTGCGCTCGTCGGCCTTGGACCGGTTCGAGCTCGTCGCACCCGATCGCGACTTCACCCACACCACGGTCGAGCAATACGCCCTGGATCTCGCGGCGGCGGGACGAGCGCTCTACGTCGGTTCGAGCTTCGGAGCGGTGGTCGTCCTCGAGCTCGCGCGCACGCGCCCCGAGCTCGTCGTCGGCGCCGTGCTGATCGAACCGCCGATGCCGCCGACCGACGACCTGAGCCTCGCCTCGGCACAGCGCGCGTTCTACGAGGAATTCGAGCGCCGGGTCGCTGCCGATGGGGGCCCAGCCGCCGGTGAGTTCTTCCTGTCGACCGTGCTCGGGCCCGAGGCGTTCGCCCGGATCCCGGCGTCGTTTCGCGAGCGCTCGCGCGCGAGGTGGGCCGAGATTCGCGCGGACTCGCTCGCGCTGGTCGCGTATCGCCCGCGCTACGTCGAGCTCCGCACCTGCACCGTGCCGATGCTGCTCCTCGGCGGTGAACGGTCCGCACCGCTGTTCCTGCCCACGCTCGAGGCCCTCGCCGCGGTCCTGCCGGACGCCGAGCGGGTCAGCGTCCCCAACGCGGGGCACATGTTGCACGCCGAAGCGCCGCGCCGGTTCGCGGAGCTGCTGATCGGGTTCGCCGCGGAGGTCGGGATCGGGTAGGGTGCGCAGCCCTAACGGTTTGGCGTCGCCCGAGCCCAGTGAATCATGATCGAAACGTCCAGCATCTCTCGCCTCACGTCCGGTTCCGAGCGGCCACCCGCGGTGGTCGTCGCCGTGCAACTGCCGGGCGTCACCGACGGCGAGCTCGAATCCTCGATCACCGAGCTCGAGCGGCTCGCGAAGACCCTCGGGCTCAACCCGATCGCGCGCGTCGTGCAGCGCCGCGGCAAGCTCGCCTCGGGCGTCGTGCTCGGCGAAGGCAAGCTGGTCGAGCTCGCGAAGTGGACCGGCGGCACCGGCGAGGTGCCGAAATACGTGCGGCCGGGCTCGAAGCAAGCCGAAGCGGCCGCCGAAGCCGAGGACAACGCCGCGACCGAGGACGAACCGGACCCGGACGATTTCGGCGAGCCCAAGGACGTGACGGCGAAGGCGAAGGTCGTGCTGATCGATCACGACCTCACGCCGTCGCAGCAACACAACCTCGAGATCGCGACGGGCGTCGACGTGCTCGATCGCACCGCGGTGATCGTCGAGATCTTCCATCGCCACGCGAAGACCCGTGAAGCGCGGCTCCAGGTCGAGGTCGCGCGGCTCAAGTACGTCGCACCGCGGTTGCGCGCCTCCAGTGGCGGCGGTGATCGCGTGCGCGGTGGCGTCGGTGGCAAGGGCGCCGGCGAGAGCTCGCTCGAGCTCGATCGCCGGCGAATTCGCGATCGGATCGCGGAGCTTCGCGACGAGCTCGCGCGGATCGAGGGCGGCTCCAAGACCCGCCGCGATCGTCGCAGCGAGCTGCCGACCGTCGCGCTCGTCGGCTACACCAATGCCGGCAAGTCGTCGCTGATGCGCGCGCTGACCTCGACCGAGGTCTACGTCGCCGACAAGCTGTTCGCGACGCTCGACACCACGGTGCGCCGCCTCGTGCCGCCGACCGAGCCGCCGATCCTCGTCACCGACACGGTCGGCTTCATCAAGAAGCTGCCCCACGACCTCGTCGCGTCGTTCCGGTCGACGCTCGAAGAGGCCGCCGAATGCGACCTGTTGCTCCACATCGTCGACGCGGCCGACCCCGCGCACGCCGATCAGCTCGCCGTCACCAAAGAGGTGCTGCGCGAGATCGAAGCCGACCAGGCGCCGTCGTGGCTGGTGCTCAACAAGATCGATCGCGTCTCCGAGGCCGAGCGCGAGATCCTCTCCGATCGCTATCCGGACGCGATCCAGATGTCGGCGAAGTCGGCCGGCGATGTCTCCGCGCTCCGCGATCGTCTGGTCGAGCACTTCGGCGGCAAGATCGAAGAGACCGAGCTCGAGGTGCCGTGGGCACAGCAGCGCATGGTCCACGCGATCCACGAGCGCACGACGGTGCTGTCCGAACAGCACGACGAAGCCGGCACTCGCCTGCGCGTGCGCGCGCCGGCGAACGTCCTCGACAGCCTGCGCTCCGAGCTTACGGCGCCTTGAATTCGTCGGCGCCGTAGTCGCACGCGCCGTTCTGCGGCCGCGTGTCACCGTCGAAGTCCTGGCCGACGTTCGAGCAGTTCGAGCTGGCGTCGTCGCGAACCTTGCCGTTGCCGGCCGGTGTCATCGCGGTGAGGTGCAGGTCCGTGGTGTTGACGAACGCCGCGTCGCTCGCCGTGCCCACCAGGTTGTTGGTCGTGAAGTTGCCGGTGCACGACGGCGAACCGAACGACGTGATCACGTACGCGAACGGCAGATTCTCGACGAACAGGTTGCCGTTGACGGCGACCTGGCTCGACGACGACGGCTGCTGCATGCAGTTGAGGCCGCCGCCGTCCTGATCGGGCACGTACTTGTGTTTGAAGATGTCGTAGACCTGTTGGTCGTAGCCCTGGTTGTACGCGAACGTGTTGAACTCCAACTTGCCGTCGGTGCCGCCGTTGAACTGCACGGCGCCAGCCCGCGAGGACGTGTTGCCGTTCGCGTAGAAGAAGCAGTTGCGGATCGCGACGCTGCTGTCGTTCGCGGTCACCGCGGCCTGCTGGTTCGAGTAGAGCTTCGAGCGCTCGAGCGTCAGCGTGCACCGATCGACGTCGATCGCATTGCCGCCACTGCCGTGAACGTTGACCTGCTCGAGCACGAGGATCGGCCGGTTGCCGCCACCGTTGCACTTGATCGTCGTCGCATTCGAGCCATCGATCTCGAGGCTATCGATCTCGACCGAGGCGGTCACGGCGAACACCGTCTTGCCCGGCACGCTGATCTTCGGCGCGGCGCCGGTCGTCGGCACGAGGTGCAACCCCTCGAAGCCGAGCGGGATCGTGGCGGTCAGGTTGTACGTGCCGTCCTCGAGCTGGACCACGTGGTGCCCGGCGTCGGCGATCGCGACCGCGTGATCGAGCGAGCACTTCATCGCGTCGCTGCACGGTGCGGTCGGCGAGCCATCGGGCGCGGCGTGCAGGATCGAATCGGGCGCCGCACAGGTCCCGCTCGCGGTCAGGCAGATGCCCGAGGCCGCGCAGTCGGAGCTCTGCACGCAGCCGACGCAGACATCCGAGCTGCTGCACACCTTCGTATCGTCGATGCACGACGGATGATCGGTCGGCGTGCACACGACGCACGCGTGCGCGACGACATCGCAGACGTTCTTCCCGGGCTCGACACACTCGACATCGGTCGAGCACGGTGCGGCCGCATCGGCGTAGACATAGCCGGCCGAGATGCAGTCGCTATCGGTCGCGTGGTCCGCGCAATAATCGGGGTTGAGCTGCCGGCCACAGCCCGCAGCGAGCACTAGCCCCGATAGCCAGATGCGCATGCCCCGAGGATCGCCCGTTCTCGCCGAGCAAACAAGCGGATCGTCAAAACCGCGTTATCCAACCTACATAAGCCCCATCGTGGCTCACCGACGCGACGGGTGCGGAGCCCCGTTGGCCGGCTTGATAGAACAGCACGCCGCCGATGATCGTCGCGCCGAGTCCCGCGGCCAACACCCCGATCCCGATCGGCGTCGAGTCCGGATACGTGTACTTCTGCTGGTGGCCGCCGAGCCCGCCGTAATACAGCAGCACGCCTCCGAGGCCGAGCGCGAAGATGCCGCTGCCGAGGACGATCGCCGGCGCGAGCCGCGAGCTGCTGCTCGAGCCCGGCTCGGTCTCGACCACCTCGGGCTTGGCTTTGATCAGGACGTCCGTCGTGTCGTTCGCGTCGATCTGAACCAGGCGCTTGCCGACGTGATGGCCGTCGTGCGTCAGATCGACTCGGTGGTGCCCGGTCACGACATCGCGATCGAGCGGGGTCAGCCCGATCTCGACGTTGT
>JBDTJY010000284.1:0-20352 GCA_039935615.1 Kofleriaceae bacterium | reverse complement strand
AAAATCTCGGCCAAGGAATTCCGCGCGCTAAAAATCGAGAGAGACGACTTCCATGGCGACTGGAACTACGTGGTCAAGCCGCGCAAGGAGACGTGTTGACCAGTCGACTTATCCATTCGAGGCCCCTTAGTTCGTCGCGCGAACCACGAGTGCAAACGATTGAGGATCGATCGCGGCGCGAAATGCTTTGACCGTGATCGTGACCGTACCCGCGGGGACAGCCGCCATCTCGACCTGTTCGACATTGTTCTTACGATCCGGGACCGAGGACCCAGACGCGGCATTGCCGAGTCGCGTGACCCCGCCGGCGACGACCGTGAGATCGAGATCGTTCTGCAGCGTCTCACCGGGTGCATCGCTCCAGACCAACGTCACCTTCAATCGCTTCGCGGGTGCCGTGAGAGTCACGCGGCGGTGTTGCTCCTCGCCGCTGTCGAGCTCGGCTGCTTCATCCCAGTAGCGAAACACCTGAAGGTCCCGATCGACGATCGTTGCCGCGAGGTTCACACGACCGAACCCTTGATGCGCATTCGGCAGGCTGCCGGTCTCGCTCGGCGTGTAATGACCGATCAGCGAATCAGCGCCGTTGATCAACATCGCCTTCACGAGTGCCGCGCTTGGTCGCTCGATCCCTTCGTTGATGAGATATTCGCGAACCACGGCGGCGCAGCCGGCGACCAGTGACGTCGCCATGCTCGTGCCGCCGTCGAAGAAGTAGTCCGGATCGCGCGACAGTCCCCACCCGGTACCGACCCCGATCGCACGTGATCGTGTCGACAGGATCGCCGTACCGGGCGCGACCAGGTCCGGCTTGATCTGCCCGTCCCTTGTCGGACCGCGCCCGCTGAATGCCGCGAGGCTGAGGTCGCTGTTCGCGAGCTTGTCGTGGTGGACCGGTGCGACGTACGCGAAGTCGGGTCGAGCGCTCTCGCTCGCGCCGACGGTGATGCAATTGCGCGCGGTCGCGGGCGATCCGATCGAGTGCAGATCGATCACGCCGTCGGCGTCGTTATCGACACCGCAATTTCCCGCTGCGATCACGACGACCAAGTCGCGCTTGCTCGACACGAACGAATCGACCTCGTGACACTCCTGCGTGTAAGCATTGTTCGTGCCGCCCCACGAGTTCGAATGCACGCGGGCGCCGTCCGCGTAGGCCGGCTGCAACAGCTGATGAAGGTCGTCGGGGAGACCTCCGAGGTCGCCGCCCGCATCGAGGACGGACTGCATGATCAGCTTCGCCTTCGGTGCGGTGCCGCGAATCCGGCCGTACACCGACGAGGTGCTGTCGCCGAGCACGGAGCCACAGACGTGCGTGCCATGGCCGTCGGGGTCACTCGCCGTCGGTCGGCCGAGTGCGACCAGCTTCAACACGCGACCTGCAAACGCCGTCGGTAGGTTCAACGGGTCGCCCGTATCGAAGCCGGTGTCGCAGACCGCGATGATCTGTCCTGCACCCTCGAAGCTCCCGGCCCGCTGCACGGGATCGACCCCGATCAGCCCACGGGCTACGTTGTTCCAAAGTTGTTTCTGCTCGACGGGTTCGACATGCCGCACCTGGTCGATCGCGGCGATCTCGGTGAGCCGATCCGCTTGTATGCGAACCCGAAACTTGCCGCGCGCGAGCTTGAGGTCCGCAGGATCGATGCCCGCTGCCCTGCCGACGAGAGGCACGACCGTCGCCGGATCGATATCGCGATGAAGCACGATGTCGACGAGTTGCGAACGCGATCGCGGTGCGGCCGCCATCATGCCTTCGAGGTCGAGCAGGTCTGCGTGAAGGCCCTCCGCCGCCGCATGCAAGGCCGGTGCGATCTTGAACCCCTTCAGATACGGGTTCGCCCAACCCACGAACGGCAAGGCCCGCACCGGTGCCAGGTCTGCCGGGTCGTAGCGGCAGATGTACGTGTCCTCGGGGACATATTCGAGCAGCTCCACATCGAGGTGACAGAGTTGCGCTTTCTCGACCGCGCCGAGCGGTGCCTTCACCTGCAGTAGCAGATAACTCGAACCCGTCGCATCGTCGGCGACGAGGGTTGCGAGTCGCGGGGCGGTCAGGTCCAACGATACTCCGTTGATCGTGATCAGCGACATCGATGACGCGATCTGCACCATCGATGCCGCGCGTCATCTGCGCCTGCGGCCGTGGTGCGACGGCAAAAGATGCGTAGTCGAGCAAACCTTGCCTAGTCACGATTTTGGACGTTAGTAGTGTTGAAACTGCGTTCTGCGGTTTAGGGTGAATTGTTCGAATGTCGGACGGGTGGGATCGGTCGACGGTGGACATGCCGGGTGGCGTGGCGCTTCCGGCTGTCCGGAATCCGTCGCCCGAGCGCCTCGGACGCTACGAGATCACCGGGCCGATCGCCGGCGGTGGCATGGGCTTCGTCTATGCGGCGTACGACCCAGAGCTCGATCGCAAGGTCGCGCTCAAGGTGGTTCATCCACGACGCAGTCACAATCCCGGCTCGCACAGTCGCTTGATCAAGGAAGCGCGTGCGCTCGCGCGACTCGATCATCCGAACGTCGTGAAGGTTCACGACGTGTTCAGTCAAGACGAGCAGATCGTCGTCGTGATGGAGCTCGTCGCGGGCGAGACGCTCGCGGATTGGGAAGCCGCGAAGCCGCGCACGTGGCGCGAGGTTGTCGAGGTCTACGCGCAAGCCGGTGATGGTCTCGCCGCCGCGCACGCGCTCGAGATCGTGCATCGCGATTTCAAACCGCAGAATGCGATCATCGGAACCGACGGCCGCGTGCGCGTGCTCGACTTCGGTCTCGCGCGGATGACGGCCGACGATGTCGGGGAGGCGGAGGACCCGGCGGCGAGTGGCGCGATCACGCAAACCGTGCCTGGTGCGGTGATGGGGACACCGGCGTACTCGGCGCCGGAGCAACTCGAAGGGGGTGTGGCCACGCTGGCCTCCGATCAATTCAGCTTCTGCGTCGCGCTCCATCGTGCGCTCGAGGGCAAGGCGCCGTTCGCCGGTGAGTCGATCAGTGCGCTCGTCCTCGCGATTCGCGCTGCGCCGCCTGCGACGAGTGATCGCCCGGTGCCGGTATGGCTGCGTGCATTGGTCTCGCGTGGCCTCGAGCCCAATCCGACGAGGCGACATCCATCGATGGCTGCGTTGCTGGTTGGCCTGAAGAAGCAGCGTGGCTGGAAGCGGTGGCGGTGGCCGGCGGTCGTGACGTTCCTCGTCGCGACGGCGGGTGTGACGAGCTTTTCGATTCGCGGTAACGCGAGCTCGATCGTGCCCTGCGACGGCGGCGAGATCGCGACTGTGTGGGCCCCCGCGTCGCGCCTGGCGGTCGGACTTGCGATCGAGAAAGTCGGCATCGCGTATGCACAAGAGGTCACCGACAAAGTGCTCGGCGGAATGGATTCACATGCTCGCGCGTGGGGCGAGGCACATCGTGGTGCGTGCATCGCGCATCGCGGGGGGGCCACGTCGGATGCGATGTTCGATCGCGAGACCTCGTGCCTCGCTCAGAAGCTCGGCGAGATTACATCTGCGGTGAGCGTACTCGAGGGAACGACGGACAAGACACTGTCGGGTGCAGTGGATGTCGCAGTCGGCCTACATGACTCTGGTGCTTGCCTCGATGTCGCACGGTTGCTGAACGACTCGGTACCACCGGTGGAGCTGCGCGCGAGGGTCGCTACAATTCGTGATCGCGTCAGCACGGCAGCCGTGTTGAGGCGCGCGGGTCGTGTTGCAGAAGCGGAACGCGAAGTCACGGTTGCGATCGCCGAAGCGACGTCGATGAGATATGAGCCGCTAACAGCAGAGGCACGACTCGAGTACGGCCGCATCTTGATCACGGAGGATGATCCCGCCCGCGCAGCACCAGTCCTGAAGGAAGCGGTCGAGACCGCGCTAGCCAGCGGTCTTTCATCGTTGGCCGTCGAGGCCTCGGCTCGCCGTATCTATGCCGAGAATCTACTGTCGCCAAATCTCGAGAGATCGGCTCGAGAATACGAGGTCTTCGACGCGCTCAGCCGGTCGATACCCCATGATCATTTTGCTCGAGCGCTTCTCCTCAACAACGTTGGTGGAGTCTACGCCGATGTACAACAAAATGACGAAGCGCTGAAGTACTACATCGCTGCGCGCGAGACGATCAAGAATGACGTCGATCCGGATATCGAGCTCACGTGCATCGATCTCAACATCGGGACGATGAGCTCCGATGCGTCGATACGTGCTCGAGCACTGAACGACGTCGTGGATCGTCGCCGAACCATGCTCGGAGAACACCATCCTTCGACACTACAGGCGAAGTTCTTTCTAGCAAGTTACAGCGACGATCCTGGGGTGGCTCTTTCGATCGTGGTGCCTCTCTGTTCCGATTATCTGCAGACTCGAACAGGTAGCGAGCAATACGTTCAGTGCGAGCGCAGACTGGCGCTTTACGCAACCGCGGTTGGCGATTCAGCGCGCGCGCAACAGGCTCTTTCCGCGATCGTCGACACAACCACCGTCGGCGGCGACTCTACGCTTCATGATCTTGCTCATGCGGAGCTCGCGTACTTGCGAGGCGACGACGCCACCGCCAAGCGCGACTTGTCGAACGTCATCACGGAGACGGCCGGGAAGGACTGGTGGCTCCGCGCGGAGTCTTTGGAAGCACAGCTCCTGCTGGGCAAGGTCGCCGCTGCCGATGGTGACTCGGCGAGCGCAGCAACCAGACTACGTGTAGCGGTTGATGGCTTCGAGAAGCTTAGCGCGACGAGATACGAGCTCGAGTTTCGACTTCGAGCTGCTGACGCTCGGGATACTTCACTCTCGCTGTCCAAGCACAACAGACCAGGTCATTCGGGGAGGAACTAGTGGAACTGAAGCAACTTGCTCTTGTCGTGGCGGTTGCCGCCGCCTGTGGCGGATCTAGATCGATCGTCGATACTCGATCGGATCCTGGCAACGGCAAAATACCGGTGTGCGTCCGCAAGCTCCTGCCATCGGCTCAACCATGCCCGACATGCACCACGAACTCGCCGACCGTCAATGCCTTCCCGATCAATGGCGTTGCCAAAGATGGGGAAGGAGGCTGTGATCCAGAGGGTGTTCAGATTCTTCCACGGTCCCTCTTCAGCATGAAATGCGGCATCGGGGTAGACCTCGGGCTCGATCATGGCGACCTCGTCAGCATGAGAGGCGGCAAGCCGATCTGCAGTGGAGAACAGCTCAAGGGGGCCATGTTCTTTGCGCGTAGTTCGACGTTGGCGATCGAGATGTTCACGATCGTTGACGTGCGGCAGCTCGTCGTCGACGCAAGCCAAGCTCAGTCGCCGCCGATCCTGGGCTACAAGATCGTAGCAAACGACAAAGCGACGTCTATGTGTGACATCGACGCGGCGAACGCCGCGCGAGCGATCTTAGGCCTCGAGCCCCGCGCTACCTACAAGGTCCCCGGCGTAGCCGAGGCGGTTGGTCCGAACCAGGATCTCGTGATACCGATTGGCGGGCCGCTCTATAGCCGCGATGTTCGACAGATCGATGACAGCGGCGCGTTCTTCAACCTGGCGTGTGCGGATGACGCGCTGGCAAAGCGCTCTCTCGATGGACTCTATTCTGGTACCGACGAAAAGGCTGATCTGGCTGCACTGAGAATGTTGACCGCTACCTACTGCCACAAGCCGTTTACGGCGCGCGGGATGTCCTTCAAGTGGAAGGCGACGGAACAGACCGACTCGCCCGAAGCACGCTGGAAAGGCGATGTCACGAACTGCTTCAAGAGCGCCCGGCTCGCGCACTCGACGGCCAAATTCGATCAATTGCCGGACGAGCTGCTACCCGAGGGCTGCAAGGCCAAGCCGTGCAAGGATTGGGCGGCCTGGCAAGCCGCGATAGTCGCCGAGTGTCCGAAGCTGGCTGATTGTCCGAGTCAAACAAACGACTTCGAGTCGTTCCTCGACGAGTCGAAACAAGAGATGAAGTTCAACAGAAAGAAGCGAGCCTCGTCGACTGCGGCTTCGAACTAGCGCTTCCGCTCGCGGCCGTCGATTCCGAACTGCTTCATCCGAAACGTGAACGTCCGCAGCGGCATCCCGATCGCCGCAGCGGCTTTCGTTTGCACACCTTCGCAGGCATCCAAAGCCTCGACGATCCTACGCCGCTCGAGCTCGCGCAGCTCGTCGACGATCGGCCGGAACTGCCGCGGCGATTGCGCCACGATCGGAATCTCACCGCTGACACCACCGGTGATCCTCGCCGGCAGGTCCCACGACTGGATCGTCGGACCTTCGGTCGTAGCCACGGCGAAGTCGATCGCGTTCTTGAGCTCGCGCACGTTGCCGGGGAAGTCGTAGCGAGCGAGCTCGACGAGCGCACCTTCGGCGAGCTCGAGGCCGGGCCGATTCAACCGCTGCGATTCGACCTGCACGAACATCCGCGCGAGCAGCGGAATCTCCTGCCGGCGATGGCGCAACGGCGGAAGCGCGACGGCCGCACTCAACCGGAACAGCAGATCCTGGCGAAAGCGACCCGCGACCACCGCCGCTTCGAGATCGATGTTGGTCGCGGCGACGATCCGCACGTCGACGTCGCGCTCCTTCACATCACCGAGCCGCGTGATCTTCTTGACCTCGAGCGCGCGCAACAGCTTCGCCTGCAGCGCGAGCGAGAGATCGCCGATCTCGTCGAGGAACAGCGTGCCGCCGTGTGCGCGCTCCATCAGTCCTGGCTTCGCCACCTTCGCATCGGAGAATGCACCGCGCTCGTAGCCGAACAATTCACTCTCGGCGAGCGTCTCGGGGAGCGCCGCGCAGTTGAGCGCGATCAGCGGGCCACTCGCGCGCGGCGACCAATGGTGCAGCGCGGCGGCCGCGTTCTCTTTGCCACTACCGGTCTCGCCTGTAATGAGCACCGAGATATCGCTGCGTGCGAGCCGGCGCACGAGCTCGTAGAGCTTCAACATCGCAGCGTCGGCGACGAGCACGCGGTTACCACCGATGCGATGTTCGATCGATGTCGAGGACGCACCGACAAGGTGACCGGGCTGCGCGACGCCGAGCGCACTGCGAGCAGCGGCCAACAGGGTCGCCGTGTCGCAACCGTCGGCGGGATACGCCGAGATCCCGCCGCGCACCGATGCCCCGAGAGCTTGGAGGAGGGCGGTGCCATGCGAGAGGCCGGCGTGGGCGTCGAGCTCGGGGAGGAGCGCGATCACCGTCGTGCCTTGAAAGCACAGGACGTCCATCGGCCGCACGGTCGCGAGCGCCGTCGCGACGAGGGTGCGAGGCCGCGAACCTTCGAGCCGCAGCACGACGACGCTGAACGGCCGATCGTACTCGGTTGCGCGCGCGATCTCTTGATCGATCCGCCGGGTCATCTGATCGAGATCGATCGCTGCGCTCGTCGGCTTGCTCGAGGTGCGCAGGATCAACAGGGTGTCGGCGATCGCGATCACGTCGCCCGCATCGAGAGCGATCGATCCCACGACGCGCTCGCCGTTGACGAGCGTGCCGTTGTGACTGCCGAGATCCTCGATCTGCGCGCGACCGCCGGAGACGATCAGCTTCGCATGATTGCGCGAGACCGCTTCCGAGTTGATCTGGATCTCGGCGTCGCGCGAGCGGCCGATCTGCAACACGCCATCGGCGGGGACCGGGATCGCGCGCGACGACATGTTGTCGATCGCGATCACGTATGACGTCGCTCCGTCGCCACCCTCGATGTGATCGAGGGTTCGCGTGTCCTGGCCACCCACCAACATGCCGCCAACAGTGTCGCTCGACCCACCGGCACCTGTCTAGCTGACGGCGGAAGTAGGCGGCGTTTGCGCAACCAGGCACGGGCTGCGCGGCGCGCCGGCCCAGCCCAACAGCACCGACTCGATCCTTGGCTCGACGCATGCTTGATGGTCGCTCGATGTCGACCACGGTGGGTCGAGTGGCGGGGAGGGTGACCCGTGGTCGACATCAACACATCAAGGGAGCTTTCATGGCGGGCGCAAATCTCTACGATCTCCACGGCAACGGAAAACGCATCCTGTTCTACCCGCTTGGCAAGGGACCGATTCCCGCCGGCGAGAAACCCGGCCCGACTCTGATCTACGACGACGGCTCGACGCAGGTCGAATGCCGCGGCGCGAAGCTCAAGGTCGGGCACGAGTCGTGGGCGGGAACGGCGGTCACCGCGCTCGTGCGCGACAACGGAATCGTGCCCGGTGCGGTCACCTCACTCGTCGTCATGATTCCGGACGTCGTCCCACCGCCTGCGGACGGCTCCGTGCCGGTGCACACGATCGCGATCTTGTCGAACCATCGCGGCATTCCTCAGATCGGGCCGGGCCAACTCGAGACGTATTCCGAGTTCGCCGTGACCGGCATCGCCGCGCTCACGAAGCTGCCACTCTAGACGATCAGCAGCTGGGCACGTCGCCATGGCTCTTCGAGCCCGAGGTCGGCCACCCAACGCGCGATGTACTCGGTGTCGAGACGGTTGGCGCGTACGCGCAGGATGCCGGCAACGTCGACGAGCTGGCGCTCGGAGCTACCCGCCTTGGCCCACTCCAACTTCGCGATGATGGTGTCCTCCGCCGTCGCGGTCGGCGCGTCGACCTCCGCGATCTGAGTGATGGTGCGTCGACCGAGCTCTTCGATCGAAAATGCACGGTCCTTGCGAATCACGAGGTCCACCTTCCAGGCGGTCGACATCTCGATCGCGTTGAACATGGACCGTCGTTGTAAGGCGTCGAGCGCCACGTCGAGATCAACGTAGAAGCGGTCCGGATCGAGGGCTGCGAGAAACGTCGCGAGGCTCTCGACCGTCGGATCGATCACGATGTCCAGATCGTGCGTTGTCCGAGGCTGCCCGTGAGCCGAGCTGGCGAACGAGCCGACCACCATGAAGGGAATCGCCGCACCGTCGAGCGCGACCATGACCGTACGGAGCAGGTCGCTGACACCGTCGCTCATGGGTCAACCAGCGGAGCCGCTGGCCACGCGCGAGCGAACAACTCGTCGCCGACCAGCACGCGGAACAGCGCCCAGCGCGCAGTGACCTCGTCGTAGTCGGGATGCCGCCTCCGGATCCCGGCGAGCGTCGTAGCGCGCGCGTCCATCGACATCTGCACGGCGAGCGACGTTCGGCGACCTGGGCTCATCTTGCGATAGAGCTCGAACTGGAGCGCCTCGGCTTCCGGCGTCGTATCGGGCGACCTCGGCATGCTAGCGGCGGAGCAACGGCTGGAGCTCGGCCGGCAACAGCTTGGTTCCCTCTCCACCGAGCAGCAGCATCAGCGTGTGCAGCGTGCGGTCGAGCCCTTCGTCGTGCAGGCGCTTGGCCGCCGGATCATTCTCGATCGCATCGGCGAACGCGAACAGGTCGTCCTGACACGCGAGCAGTGGGGCGCGCATGCGCTCGTGGGCTTCGAGCGCGCGGGCCTCGCGCTTGTGGTCGTCGTCGATCGCTGCGACCTGTGCGACGAGCGCACCGAACTGGCCGCTCATGTCGTCGAGGTGCTTCACCAGGTAGCGCCCGAGCTGGCGCACGCCGCGCTCGGGCGACTCGAGGTTGTCGTGCGCGATCGTGCAGACATCGTGAAATTCGCCGGCGAGCTGCTTGTCGGGTGAACGCGGCGACAGACAACCCTTCATCGCATACGCCGACACACCGAGGACCAGCGCTGCCACCACCACCCGTTTGATCATGGGCGGACGATAGCGCAGGGCCGCAACGGATCAAGCGTTGGGTTCGGGAGCGGCAGGTGCGACGGTAGAAGTGCCGGCACCCAGCTTCGAAACCGGCGGCACCTTCGCGGCCCCCGACTGGATCGCCGCGATCAATCCCGCCAGCGCCGCCGCACCCGCGACCAGCGACCAGCCGAGGGTGTTGTTGGTGTTGAGCCAGAAGCCGCCGGCGAGCGGCGCCATCGTCATCGCGAGCGAGCTCAGCGATCCGGAGATGCCGAGCGCGACCCCTTGTTCGTGGCGGCCGACGAGCTGCGTGATCCGGCTCGTCAACACCGGGCGCAGCACACCATTGCCGAAGCTGTTGACCGTGGCCGCGATCAACAACACTGCGAGCGTGTACGCGAAGCCCATCACGACGTAGGCGATCACCGCCGCGATGAAGCCCATCAGCGCGAGCTTGATCTCGCCGAACTTCTTGACGAGGCGGCCGATCAGGCCGCCTTGCAAGATGATGCCGAGGACGCCGGCGTACGCGAACATGTAGCCGGTCTGGCGCGCCGACCAGCCGAAGCGCGCTTCGCCGAACAGCGCGAACCCGCTCGTGAAGCAGGAGAACGCGAACGTGAACAGGAAGAACTGGAGATAGACCGCGCCGAGGCCGTGGCGCTTGAAGTAGTCGGCGTAGACGGAGAACTCGAACAGGCCGGGCCGCTTGCCGGCGGGACCTACGACCTGCGGTTTGGCCACGTCGTGCTGCGGCGGGCGGCCCTTCGGCAGCAGCCGCCACGTGCACATGATGCTGAGGAACGACAGCGACGCGGAGAGCAAGAACGGCGCGTGGAAGCCGTACTTGTCGCCGAGCCAACCGCCCAGGAACGGGCCGAACATGAAGCCGACGCCGAACGCCACCCCGATCACGCCGAACGCCTTCGCGCGATTCTCGGGCTTGGTGTGGTCGGAGATGTAGGCCTGCGCGGTCGCGAGGTTGCCGGCGGTGAGGCCGTCCAAGATGCGGCCGAAGAACACCATCCACAGCGCCGAGGCATTCGCGAGCACGAGGAAGCCCGCGCAGGTGCCGGCCTGGCTGATCAGGAGCAGCGGCTTGCGGCCGAAGCGGTCGGAGAGGTTGCCGATGATCGGCGTCGAGACCAACGAGCAGACCGCGTAGACCGAGACGATCGACGTCGCGACGAGGTTCGACGCACCGAACCGCTTCGCGAACAACGCCAGCAACGGGATCACGATCGTGAACCCCAGGACATCGACGAGCACGATCAGGAAGATCGGGAGAAGCGGAGACTGCGGCCTCTTCAAGCGAGCGCAGGTTCTCACAGGTCCGCTGGACTTGCCGGCGGACGGCGCCGATACTGGTGATGGATGAGAGTGGTGTCCCTCGTTTTGTGCGTGGCGCTGCTGGGCGGCTGTTTCGGCTACAGCTCGTCGGCGAAGGGCTGGTCGTACGTCGGTGACGCGATCCTGATCGCCGGGGGCGGTGGCGCGGTCGCGTACGACCTGACCCAGAACAAGCCGGCGATGTGCGAAGGGGCAGGTTGCCCGTATCAGTCGCCGGTCCGCGGCGGCACCGTCGTTGGAGCGCTGCTGGTCGGCGCCGGGCTGATCGGCCTCCTGTTCAATGCGACGCGCGAGACCGTGAAGACGTCGCGCTGACGGTGTGACCGCGCGAGATCTCCCGGTCGCGGCTGGCCGATGACTGCAACGCCGACGACTTCGACGTGACCTGCAACTGAGCTACGCCGCGCACTCGCCTTCGCCGGTTTGGACTTCGAACGCGGCGGCTTGGCCGAGATCGATGAAGTCCTCCGGCGTGGCGTCGGCGTCGTCGAGGTGCGTGAGATCCGCGATCAGCGCCTTCAAGACGTCGGCGGAGACGGTCTGCCAGAACGCGTGGTGGGTCGCACCGGCCGCGTTGTAGAAGTCGAGCAGGCGCTCGAGCACGGCGGCTGCGCGGCGCGCGGGGACCTTGCCGATCAACCGGCCGAAGTTCGCGCGGTCGGCGGCGATGCCACCGCCGACGTAGACGAGGTACTGCGGCGCCGGTCTGCCGGCGAGCTTGCGCATGCCGCCCTGGAAGCCGATGCCGGCGATGTAGTGCTGGCCGCAGCCGTGGGGGCAACCGGAGACCTTGATGTCGAGGCCGTGGGTCGCGGCGACGAGATCGGGGCGGCGATCGAGGAGGTCGGTGAGGATGCCGGCGAGCCCGCGCGACGCGGTGACCGCGAGCTTGCAGCTCGAAGCGCCCGGGCAGCTCGTGACGTCGGCGACCGAGCTCGCGCCCGACTGCGCGAGGCCGATCCGCGCGAGCTCGCGATGCACGGCGGGGAGCTTCGCGGTCGGCACGAACCGCAGGACGAAGTTCTGTTCGTTCGAGAGCCGGACTTCGCCCTCGCCGTACTGCGTCGCGAGGTCGGCGACGGCGCGCAGTTGCGCCGACGTGATGTCGCCGAGGATCAACCGCACGACGACCGCGGAGAATCCGGACTGCTTCTGCGGACGCACGCTATCGGCGGCCCACGCGGTGAAGCCGGGCTCGGTCTCGGTGACCTGCGCGAGCGCGCCGCGGCGCACCGGCGCGGGCGGTTGGGCCGGGAGCACGAGCGGCACGCCGCCTTCGGTGCGGATCAACTCGCGCTCGGCGCGATACTCGGCGAGGAAGGTCTCGGCGCCGAGCTTGTCGATCGCCCACTTGAGGCGCGCCTTCGCGCGGTTGTGGCGATTGCCGATGCGATGGAACACGCGGACGATCGCGTCGGCGGCTTCGAGGACTTCGCCGACCGGGACGAATTCCTCGACGGTGAGCGCACTGCGTCGCAGCGTCGAGAGTCCACCACCGGCGACCAGCTTGAAGCCGATCTCGTCGCCCCGCGTGCGCGCGAGGAAGCCGAGGTCGTTGATGAAGGCCTGCGAGCAATCGGTGCCGCAGCAGCCGCCGAGCGACGGCTTCAACTTGCGCGGCAGCGTCGACGAGTACGTGCCGCGCAACAGGTGGCGCGCGAGCGCTTCGACGTACGGCGTCGGATCGAACGGCTCGTGCTCGGCGACGCCGGCGAACGGGCAGCACGTCCAGTTGCGCACGGAGTGACCGCACGCTTCCTTGGTCGTGATGCCGGCATCGGCGAGCGTGCGCAGCGCGGCCTCGGTCTCGCCGGTCGGAACGAAGTGGAACTGGACGTTCTGGCGCGTCGTGACGTGGCCCTTGCCGCCCGCGTGGGCGTCGGCGAGGTCGGCGAGCGCGCGCAGTTGCACGGGCGTCGCGATACCGGCGGGCAGCTTCGCGCGGATCATCATCACGCCGTCTTGGCGCTGGCCGTAGACGCCGTTGAGCAGGCGAAACGAGCGCCAGTCGTCGGGCGAGAGCTCGCCGCGCTCGAACGCCTCGAGGCGTTGCACGAACAGGTCGACGTCCTCGTGACGTGCGAACCCGAGACGACCGACGGGGACAGGAACCGAATCCGTGACACTCATAGGGACCTCGCAGCAGCGACTTCGAAACCATGTTCGTTCGCGATCCGCGTCGCGAGCGTGACGACCGCGCCGATCACGATCACGCCGGCGAGACCACGTTCGATTCCGGCATCGGCGAGCGTGGCGATCGTCCCGAGCCAGCGCGTGGTGCCGGTGTGCGACGCGCCGAGCACGATCGCGGCCGGCGTCGACGGCGACCATCCTCGCGCGATCAAGCGCTGCGCGATCTCGCCGCGCGTGCGCAGGCCCATCAACACGACGATCGTCAGCGCATTCGGCGCGAGCGAATCGAGCGTGGCACCGAACGCCGACGCGGCATGCCCCGACAGCACCGCGAACCCCGCCGATAGGCCGCGGTGGGTGATCGGAATCCCGGCGAGCGCCGGTGCCGCGATCGCGGAGCTGACCCCAGGCACGACTTCGTAGGCGACCCCGGCGGCTTCGAGCGCGAGCGCTTCTTCGCCACCGCGACCGAGGACGAACGGGTCGCCGCACTTCAAGCGAACGACGCGTTCGCCGCGCTTGGCCGCGCGCACGAGCAGCGCGTTGATGCCAGCTTGATCGATCGAATGGCGACCGGCGCGCTTGCCGACGAAGAACCGCTTCGCCTTCGGCGCGAGCTCGAGCAACTCGGTCTCGACCAGCGCGTCGTACAGCACGAGGTCCGCTTCGCGCAGCCGGCGCACCGCCTTGAGCGTCAGCAGGTCGACGTCGCCGGGCCCGGCGCCGACGAGCGAGACGAAGCCGCTCACTGCACCACCTGCGGGTTGTAGATCCGCTCGAGCGCGCGCAGGAGCAACGGCCGGCGCTGCTCCATCGGCACGCGGTCGCGCTTCCACTCGTGGCGCGCGGCGGTCGCGACGACGACCCAGCGCTCGAGATCGTGCGGCAGGATCGCATCGAGCGCTTCGCGCAACAGGCCCGCGAGCGCCGGTGCGAGGCCACCGGTCGAGATCGCGAGCTCGACGGGGCCGCGCCGCACGACGCCGCCGAGATACGCCGTCGCGGAGGCCACATCGTCGACGGCGTTGACGAACACACCTCGCGCGGCGGCCGCAGCGGCGACGTCGCGATTGACCTCCGGCGTCGCCGCGGCCACGACCCAGTACGCACCGGCGAGGTGCGCCGGGCGAAACTTGGATTCGATCACGGTCGCGCCGTGGGCGCGAATCTCGTCGACGATCTGCGGCGCGATCACCGTGACCCGCGCGCCGGCATCGACCAGGCCGCGCAGCTTGCTCGCCGCGACCGGTCCGCCGCCGACGACGACGACGGGCAACCCTTCGAGCTTCAGGAACACCGGGTACAGCAGGCTCATGACTTCTCCGCGACGTGTAGGCCGCACTCGCGCTTCGCCGCGCCGCGCCACCGGCCCGCGCGCAGGTCTTCGCCGGGGATGACCTGCGACGTGCACGGCACGCAGCCGATCGACGGATAGCCGCGCTCGTGCAGCGGATTGAACGGAACGTCGTTCGAATAGAGGTGGCCCCACACGTCGTCGTGGGTCCACGCGACGAGCGGGTTGATCTTGACCAGCCCGAACTTCGGATCGTCCTCGACGATCTGCGCGGTCGCGCGCTCCGGCGTCTGATCGCGACGGATCGCCGTGATCCACGAGGAGAACCCGGCGAGCGCCTCGCGCAGTGGCCTCACCTTGCGCTGATCGCAGCAGCGATCTGGATCGCGCTCCCACAGCGCCGGTCCGTCGGCGATCGCTTGTTGGTCCACGGTCGACGCGGACTCGACCGCGCGGATCGTGATCCCGTAGCGCTGCTCGAGCGCGGCCCACAGCGCGTAGGTCTCGTCGAACAACAGGCCGGTATCGAGCGTGAGGACCTCGATCGGCAACTTCGCGCGGCCGATCAGATCGATCAGCACGCAGCCTTCGGCACCGAAGCCGGTCGCGAACGCGACGCGCTGGTGGTTCGCCGCCGCCCACGCGAGGATCTCCGCCGGTGGCTTACCTTCGAGGTTCACGCCGCAAGCTCCACATCGTGCAGCGGGCCCGGTGAGGGCGCCTCCGCGGTGCGCGCCGCACGCGACCGGCCGCGAAAGAACGTCCACAGCAGATTACCGTCGACGATCGCGGTCGCGACGAGCAGTTGGTATGCGACGCCGGGCGCGATGCCGAGCTCGATCAGCGTGCGGGCGAGCCCGAACGACACGAGGTACGCGTCGAAGCTCATGCACATGCGGCGGAACGTCTCGCTCGACACCCGCTTGATCAGCGCGTGGCCGATCGGGAAGCCGAGCACGACCCCCGGCACGATGTACGGCAACAGGCTGCTCGACTCGCGCGTGAGCAGGCCGAGCCAGGCATACGCCAGCAGCGCGCACAGCGACTCGATCGTGCGCACGACCGCGAGCCCGACCTTGAAGTCTTCCTTCGCGAGGCCCTGGTTGTTCCAGAACAGCGCGAGCGGTGGTCCCGAGATCGTGGTGAGCCCGTACAGGATACCGACGCCGGCGCCGAGCGGCAGCGATGCGGCGCGCTCGCCGCGGATCGGCCAGCGCCGTCCCGAGGCCTGGATCAGGATCAGCGGCAACAGGATCAGATAGACGACGAGCTTCGCATTCGCCGGCGCAACGCGACCGAGCAGCAACGCACCGACCACCACGCCGGGGATCAACCCGACCGCGAGCGGAATCACGCGCGGCAACACGCGGCGGATCGATCGGCGATTCCAGACCAGCGCGTAGAGGTTGAGCGCGACCTCGACGATCACGAGCGCCGGATTGAGCACACGACCGGCGACGACGAGCAGCGCGATCGGCACCGAGATCGACGAGTAGCCGTAGCCGAGCGCGCCGTTGACGGTGGCCGCACCGAGGCTGGTCACCACCAAGACGAGTAGAAACGCGCCCTCCGTCATAACGGATATACGGATATACCCGCAACGGATGATCTGTCAACGATAACGGATCTAGTGTTTCAACTCACTGATAGCATTGAGCACGCGAGGCCGATCGGCGTCGTTCTTCGGTGCCCACTTGAGGAACAATTCGTAGTTCTCGATCGCCTGTTTCGGCTTTCGCTTCGCCGCGTAGACGACGCCGAGCAGCATGTAGTTCTGCGCGGTCTTTCCGTCGCGGCGCACCGCTTGGGTCAGCACGATCTCCGCTTCGTCGTACTGCTTGCGCTGTGCGAGCAACAGCCCGAGCTTGGTCAGCGCCTTCGCGTACGGCGGATCGAGATCGACGGCTTTCTTGTACGCGTTGATCGCTTCGTCGTTGCGCTCGGACAGCCGAAAGATCTCGCCGTAGCCGTACCAGAACAGCGATTCGTTCGGCGAGAGCTGGACCGCTCGCGACAGCGCGACCTCGGCGTCGGCCTGCTTCTTCTGCACGTTCAACAACAGGCCGAGCTCGAAGTACGCGCGGCCGTTGCGACCGTCGAGCGCGATCGCCTTGTCGAGCTGCTCCTTCGCTTCGTCGTACTCGCTCTGCATCCGCAGCGCCATGCCGAGCATGACGTGGGTGTCGGGATCGTTCGTCGCGTACTTCACGGCGTCGCGAAATTGCAGCGCGGCCTCGTCGACCTTGCCGACCTTGATCAGCGCGTTGCCGAACGACAGGTGGATCGCGCTGTTCTTCGGATCGAGGTGGACCGCCTTGCGCAGCTCGTCGAGGCCGTCGTCGTTCTTGTCGAGGAGCATCAGCGCGCGCCCCTTCTTCTCGTGCGCGATCGGATCGTCGGCGTTGACCTTCGTCATCTCGTCGGCGGCTTCGAACGCATCGCTGCCCTTGCCCGCGGCGAGCAGCGCATCGGCGTAGAGCGCGATGCCCTTGGTGTCGCTGACGTTCGCGTCGTAGTACCCCTTCGCCGCGTCGACCGCCTTGCTCGCGCGGCCTGCGCGGATCAAGAACTCGACGCGCTCGTTCATCACCTCGAATGTCTTGGTCTGGTCGTACGCGGCCGCGAACTTCGCATCGGCCTCGTCGAAGTCGCCGGTCTTGTCGGCCTCGCGCGCCTCGCTCAGCAGATCGTGTTTGACCGGCTGATCGGTCTTGTGTGCGTGCTTGGCCGGCTTGGCCGGACTGCCGCACGCGCACAACGCAGCAGCGAGCAGGAGCGAGCGAACCATCCGCAAAAGCGTAGCTAATCGGGGCTGGTCGCGCCAGTTCGCGGCCTCCGCAATGCGAGGATGACGGCCGTCACGATCAGCACGTTGGCCACCACCGTCGTCCAACCCAGGGGTTCGTGGCGCAGCAGCGCGCCCAGGAACACCGCGAGCACCGGATTGACGTACGCGTAGCTGGTCGCCACCACCGGCCGCGCGTTGCGCAGCAGCCAGCCATACGCCGTGAAGCCGATCACCGAGCCGAACACGAACAGATAGAGCAGGGAGAGGTAGGCGTGCGAGCTCGCGTGCGCCGGCCAGCTCTCGCCACGCAGCATCGCACCGACGAACAGCGCGGCACCACCGGTCAGCATCTGCAGCGCGGGACCGACCAGCGTCGCATGGGCGCCGCCGATGTCCTTGGTGCGGCGCGACAGCAGACTGCCAAGTGCCCACGCGATCGGTGCGCACAGCAACAACGCGATGTGGCTCGACGCGCCGGTGAGCGAAGGTCCACCCATCAGCACGACCACGCCGACAAACCCGATCACGAGCGACATCCATTCGCGGGGCGTCGCGACCGTACCGAAGAACCGGCCCAACACACCGATCCACAGCGGCATCGTCGCGGCGACGACCGCGGCACCACTCGACGGCACGTCTTGCTCGGCGATCGCGATGAAGCCGTTACCGCAGACGAACAACAGCACACCGATCGGCAGCATCCGCAACCAATCGCGCCGCGGCGGCAGCTTCGCTCCGGAGCGCAGCGCGACCACGAGCAGCGTCGTGCCGGCCGCGGTGAACCGGATCGCGGCCATCAGCATCGGCGGCAGCTCGGCGACGCAGATGCTCATCGCGAGGTACGTGCTTCCCCAGATCACGTAGACCGCGAGCAGACACACCAACAGCTTTCCTTTCACCCGCTCAGCTCACCACGCCGATACGCATGGCGACCAGTACAGATACGCTGTACTGCTCGACTCATCAGGATCTGTGCTGGCCACCGGTGACCGTGCTCGCTATGCTCGGCACCATGGAAGGGTTTCTCTACGAGTCACTCGCCTCCGAGCTCGGCAACGCGATCGATCGCGGTGCCCTCCGCGCCGGTGATCGATTGCCGTCGGTGAGACGCCTCGCCGAGGAGCGCAGTTGCAGTGTCTCGACCGTGCTCGAGGCGTACATGCGGTTGGAGAACGCCGGCAAGATCGAGGTCCGTCCCAAATCGGGCCACTTCGTGCGCCGGCGCGCAGATGTCGTGGTCGAGCCGCGTTCGGCACGTCCGTGCACGCGCCCTTCGAAGGTCACGGTCAACGACGCGTACACCGAGATCCTCGCCGCGATGCGCGACCCCGAGCTCGTGCCGCTCGGCTGTGCCACGGTCGATCCGTCGTACTTGCCGATCCAGCAGCTCAATCGGATCGTCACCCAGGTCACGCGCGAGATGACCACGCTCGGTGCGCGCTACGAGGCCGCGCCGGGGCTACTCACGCTGCGCCGCCAGATCGCGCGCCGGCTCGTCGAGACCGGCATGGCGCTCACCGAGGACGAGCTGTGCACGACGATCGGCGCGACCGAGGCGTTGTCGCTGTCGTTCCGCGCGATCACGAGGCCCGGCGACGTGATCGCCGTCGAGTCGCCGTCGTACTTCGGCATCTTGCAGAACATCCAGAGCCTCGGCCTGCGCGCGCTCGAGATCCCGGCCCATCCGCGCCACGGCTTCGATGTCGCGGCATTCGAGGCCGCGCTGTCGACGCAGAGCGTGCGCGCGGTGGTGATCGCGCCGACGGTGTCGAACCCGCTCGGCTCGGTGATGCCCGAGGATCAGCGCGAGCGGCTCGTCAAGCTCACGCGCCGCCACGACATCACGATCATCGAGGACGATGTCTACGGCGAGCTGATGTTCGACGGCTCGCGACCGCGGCCGCTGCGCGCGTTCGCCTCTGGTGAAGACTCGCACGTCATCCACCTCGGCTCGGTCTCGAAGACCCTCGCGCCGGGTTATCGCGTCGGCTGGGTCGCCGGTGGCCGGTGGCACGCGCAGATCGTCCGCATGAAGTACGGCCAGTCGCTCGCGTGCCCCGCGCTGCTCGGCATGGCGGTCGCCGAGTTCCTCGCATCCGGTGGCTACGACCGCCACCTGCGCCGGTTGCGCGGCGCGCTCGAGACCAACGTCGATCGGTTTCGCGAGGCGATCATGACCGAGTTTCCCGAGGGCACGCGCGTGTCGGCACCGCGCGGTGGCTTCGTGCTGTGGGTCGAGCTGCCGCCGAACAACGACGCGCTCGCGCTGCACGAGCAGTCGCTGCGCCGCGGCATCGTCGTCGCGCCGGGCCCGTTGTTCTCGGCGCGCCCGCGGTTCTCGAACTGCCTGCGGATCTCGGCGGGTGCGCCGTGGTCCGATCGGATCGCGACCGCGGTTCGCACGCTGGCGAAGCTGATCCGCTGATTACATCGACGCGCCGCCATCGACATCGATGGTGCGGCCGTTGAAGTAGTCACACTCGATCACGAACTTCACCGCGATCCACAGATCCTCGGGCTGGCCGATGCGGCCGACCGGGATCATCCCGACCAGCGTGTCGCGCGCCTTCTGGTTCATGCCCTGGGTCATCGGCGTCTCGACCATGCCGGGCGCGACCGCACCGACGCGGATGCCGAACGGCGCGAACTCGCGCGACCACGTCACGGTGTTCGCGGCGAGCGCGGCCTTCGCGGACGTGTAGTTCGACTGACCGCGGTTGCCGTGACGCGCGACCGACGACATGTTGACGATCACGCCCGCCGGAGCATTAGATAGACGTTCGGTCGCGACCATCTTCGCGACGGTGTCGCGGACCATGAACGTCGCGCCCGTGAGGTTGACCGCGATCACCGCGTCCCACTGCTCTCTGGACAGCTTCGTGATCGCACCGGTCGTGCGGTCCTTCTTCACGAGCAGCCCGTCGCGCAGGATGCCGGCGTTGTTGATCAGGCCGTTGAGGCCACCCATCGCGCCGTGCGCCCACTCGACGAACGCGCCGACCTCGGCTTCGTTCGACACGTCGAGCTTCTTGACGTGGACCTTGCCGGGCAGACCCTTGGTCGACTCGGCGAGCTCGGCGAGGAGATCCTCTTTGACGTCGCCCGCGGCGACCTGAGCACCGGCCTCGGCGAGGCGGCGAGCGAAGT
>JBDTJY010000283.1:0-3500 GCA_039935615.1 Kofleriaceae bacterium | reverse complement strand
GTTCACGCGCGAGTTCTTCATCACCGCGCTGCGCTCGGCGTACGAGCAGCGCGACCTCACGATGAAGACCAGCTACATCGCGAAGGCCAAGACCTGGGCGCAGATGCAGGGCATCGGCGTGATGCTGCTGTTCCCGCTCGTCGACAACCGGACGATCCTCCTCGGCATCATCGCCGTCGGCATCGCGCTGCCGCTCGTCGCGATGGCCGGGCTCTACCTCGTGAAGAAGAAGCTGTGGCTCGCCGCGCTGTGGATGAGCCTGTCGTTCTGCGGCCTGATGGCGGTGTACTTGATCAGGCCCGAGTACGGTCCGCCCGCGGTGATGATCGGCGTGCTCGCGCTGACCTGGATCAGCGGCTTCGACTACATCGCGGTCGGCTGGAAGCAGCTACGCGGACGCGCCGATTTCCGTCGAGCCGACACGGTGCGGTTGATCGGCGCGTTGTCGGTGCCGATCCTCGCGTACGCGGTGCTCGAGTACACCGATGCACCGCGCTGGACGATCTTCACGATCCTCGCGTTCGAGCTCGCGGTCGGCGGCCTCGACAACTTGCTGTCGCATCACAAGGTCGCGACCAAGGCGCTCGCATGGGGCGGTCGCGTGCTCGGCGTCAGCACGATGCTCGGCGCGGCGCTGCTGTTCCCCACCTTCGCGGTGCCGTTCTCGATCGTCGCGGCAGCGGGCAGCGCCGGCGGCGTGATCGCCGAGTTCGTGCGCGGCAAGCCGTACTACGTCAACGCGCTCGACTAGCCCGATCGACTAGCGGCCGTAGTCGACCGCGCGTTCACCCGCGCGACTCGGCAATGCCCAAATACGATCGAGGCGAAGCTCGATGGCATCGAAGGGCTCGGCCTTGACTACTTCGTCGTCGACGAACATCCGCACGAGCTCGAACTTGCGATCCGCGCTGCGGTAGACCTCGAGCGATCGCATGATCGGCTCCACCAGCCACGCGTGGCTGACGCCCGCCTTCGCGTAGATCGGCATCTTCTTCTCGCGATCGAGTCGTACGGTCGACTTCGAGAGCCCTTCGCAGACCCAATCAGGTGGGTCCGTGATGAAAGCGACGTTCAGGTTTTTCGGAAGATTCTCGCGGCGCCAACCGGCCAGATCCGGAACCAGGATCTGCTTGCTGAAATGCAGTTCGGGCTCGATCAGAAAATACCAGCCACCAGGCCCGCCGTCGCCGAAGTCGAACGGCGGCGCCAACAACGCCTGCAGCGTGGAGACCGCGCGAGCATGCGGCACCGCCGGCCGTGGCGACAGATACAGCTCACCGTCGATGATCTCGGCGACCTTGTGCTCGGGTGCATCGAGCACATCCTGATACGTCGCCTCCCGCCGCTTGCCCGAATTCACCATGCCGAAAGCTTACCCGATCGGCCCGACAGCGTGATCTAGGCTTTTGCGACCGCCGCGTCCCAGCGTGCGAGGTGATCCTTCACCCACGCGCGCTCGACCGTCGGCGTGAATCGGCGATTCTCGCGCCACGTCTTTGCGAGCTGCGCTTGGTCCTGCCACACACCGGTGCCGAGTCCCGCGAGGAACGCCGCGCCGAGCGCCGTCGATTCGACGAGCTCGGGGCGCGCGATCTCGACACCGAGCACGTCGCTCTGGAACTGCATCAACAGATCGTTCGCGGCCGCGCCGCCGTCGACCTTCAACGTGCCGAGCGAGCGGCCGGAGTCGCGCTCCATCGCGCGCAGGATATCGACGTTCTGCAACGCGATACCCTCGAGCGTCGCGCGAGCGATGTGCGCCCGCGTGCTGCCGCGCGTGAGCCCGGTGATCGAGGCGCGCGCCTCGGGTCGCCAGTGCGGCGCACCGAGCCCGGCGAACGCGGGCACCACGATCACGCCGCCGGAGTCGGGCACTTCGCGCGCGAGCGCTTCGACCTCGGAGGCTTTGCTGAACAGACCGAGGCCGTCGCGCAGCCACTGCACGGCGGCACCTGCGATGAACGCCGAACCTTCGAGCGCGTAGCGCAGCTCGCCGCTGCCGAGTTGCCACGCGACCGTGGTCAAGAGGCCCGCCTTCGACGCGACCGGCTTGTCGCCGGTGTTCATCAGGATGAACGCGCCGGTGCCGTACGTGCACTTCGCGTCGCCCGGGGTGAAGCACGCCTGGCCGAACAGCGCCGCTTGCTGGTCGCCGGCCATGCCCGCGATCGCGATGCCGTCGGGCAAGCCGGCGACGCCCTTGGTCGACCCGCACACGCCCGACGACGGCACGACCGCCGGCAGGACCTGGCGCGGCACACCGATCAGCTCGCACAGCTCGTCGCTCCACGCGAGCTTGCGGATGTCGAACACCAGCGTGCGCGACGCGTTCGTGACGTCGGTCGCGTGCACCGCACCGCCGGTCAGCCGCCACAGCAAGAACGAATCGATCGTGCCGAACGCGATGTCGCCGTTGCGCGCCGCGCTCGCGAGCCCGTCGACGGCGTGCAGCATCCACTGGACCTTCGTCCCCGAGAAGTACGGATCGAGCGTGAGCCCGGTGAGCTCCTTGACCCGCGCTTCTTTGCCCTGCGCCTGGAGCTCCGCACAGCGCTCGGCGGTGCGCCGGTCCTGCCACACGATCGCGTTGTGGACCGGCTTGCCGGTCTTGCGATCCCACAGCACCGAGGTCTCGCGCTGATTCGTGATCCCGATCGCGGCGATCGACTTCTCATCGATACCCGTCAGCGCCTGGGCGAGTGCGTCGGTGACCGAGCGCCAGATGTCCTCGGGGTCGTGCTCGACCCAGCCCGGCTTCGGATAGATCTGGCGAAACTCCTGGTAGCCGCGGCCGCGCACGGCCAGGTGCTCGTCGAGGACGAGCACGGTCGAGCCGGTGGTTCCCTGATCGATGGCGATTACGTGGCGCATGCAGGCTCTCCTGTATTTCGGCGCAAGAACGATCGGACTTCTTCGGCGACGATGTCGCGCTCGACATCCGCCGCGATCAAGTGATAGCTGCGCTCGAGCAGCTTCGTGCGTTGCGCGCGCGTGCGCCGCGCGATCTCCGTCGCACACGCGACCGGGGCGGTGTGATCGTGCTTGCCGTGCACGACGAGCACCGGTTGCGTGACCTGCTCGAGCGACGCATCGGCGACCTTCATGAACGCCGCGAGCTGGGCGAGCGCCTTGGTCGGAATCGCGCGATAGCTCGGGTTCTCGCGGCGCACGATCGGATCGCGGCAGTCCGAGCCGTAGAGCTTCGGGATGGTCCTCAGCCAGCGCAGCGCACCGCGTGAGGCCCACTCGGCGACCCTCGCCGACAGGCCCTCGAGCCACAGCGGCGCCGCGAGCGAGCACACCGCCGCCACGGTGGGCCGGCGGCTCGCCAGGTGAAGAGCCAGTAATCCACCCAACGACTGGCCGACGACCGCGACGTGCGGGAACGTCCGCGCCAGATCGTCGAAGCTGGTCTCGACCGCGCCGGCCCAGTCCTCCCACCTGGTGTCGTCGAGGTCCGCCGTCGACGTCCCGTGGCCCGGTAGGCGCTCCCCACGGAC
>JBDTJY010000282.1:0-9092 GCA_039935615.1 Kofleriaceae bacterium | reverse complement strand
GTACGTATCGACCTTGTCGAGCTTCGGATCGTGAAACGGTGCACTCGCCGCGTCGCCGACCAGCAGCACGTCGCCGTTGTCGGCGAGCACCGCCTGGACCTCACCGCCCATCGACACCACCGGCGGGCGCGTCTAGCGATCTAAATTACTTGAGTGGTTTCTCCGCTCGCGGAGCTACCAGTCGGGCGACGAGCCCGGCGACATCTCGACGCCACTCGTTGTCGGTGTCGCCTTCGTCCCACAAGGCAGCGAGCTCGGAGTCAGAGCCAAGCACGCGCTCCACCGCACGGACGGCAAGCGCGCGGTCGGAGTCGACGATTTCCTTACCATGCTGGCCGAGCCACGCACTCGCGTCTGTTGCGAGACGCCCGAGCTCGCCGTCGCCTGCGGCCGCGACGATCTCAGCAGCTGCGATCGCGGCAGATCCATCGTCGACATCGAGGTAGTCGACGGCGTCGGCAACCGAGGAGAGCGTGTTCCGCAGGTCCGCGACTTCGCCGAGGTCGCCGAGCCAGTCGAGTGCGGAGTCGTTCTCGAACGGTTTCTCGCCCCAAGCTCCCATCGAGCGAACTTACACTACGCGGCGCCAAAACCGCGGCGCACGAACGCGCTTCGTGCCCAGGGATGCGCGCCTGGAGCGCCCGCGCATCGGTGGTAGCGTGGATAGGTGACGGGGAAGACCGCAGAGCTCGCGGCGTTTCAGAAAGACGCGAGCACCTGCACGAGATGCCGAGATCTGCGCGGAGGGAACTTGCTCTTCGTCGATCCAGAGCTTGGCTGCGCGACCCCGCTCTTCGCGCGAAATCCCACGGCCGCCCTCGGCGTGCTGGTCGTCGCCGAAGCGCCGAACTACGACGACACCTACAACCCCGCAAAGCACTACCTGACCTACGACTTCGAGACCGATCCGACGGGCAAGTTCATGTACACGTTGCTCGTCGAAGAGGCTGGGCTCGAGCCGCGCGAGGTCGCGGACGTGTTGTTCACCAACGCGGCGCTGTGTTTGCCGGCGCGAAAGAACGGCAAGCATCCGGTGAGCCTGCAGCAGATCGATGCGTGCAAGCCGTGGCTCGTGCGGTTGATCAAAGACGCTGGCATCACGATCGTGATCGCGATGGGGGCCACCGCGCTGCGTGCCTTGAATCGTGTCGAGACCCACAACCTGACGCTGAGCTCTTCGGCCGGGCAGATTCATCCCTGGCAAGGGATCAAGCTGCTGCCACTTTACCATTCGGGATTGCTCGGTCGTGTGTCGCGCAAGGAGCCGATGCAACGCGCCGACATGCGTGCATTGCGGCATCACTTGGGTCGGTAGCGTCCAGCCCCGCCCGTCCGCTCCGAACCTCTGATCCAGCCAGCCGGCATCGTGCCGAGCCCGAAGGCAGCTAGCTAGTCGAAGAAGTTCGCGCAGGAATTGCAGAAGAACCGACCCGCCGGTCTGTTTGGTACCAAATGGAACTTCGTCGTTGCACCTGCAATAGCCATCGTTCGGCCGATGATGCCGACCTGTACATCGGCCGTGTTGTCCGATTGGCATTGGGCGCACGCAGGAAGCTCCTTCGCTTCGAAAGCCGCAATCTGTTCGACGATTCCGGGATATTGGACCGCCAGTGCTTCGAGCTCGCTTGGGGAGCGCTTCAACATGTTGTCCCAGTCAATCTGTCGTCGGGGTTGTGCGCGTGCGGCGCGGGCGATCTCCGGGGCCGATCGTTAGCCGGCGGCAACCAGCTCCGCACGCGGTCGACGCGGTTCTTAATAGTTGCGATCACCTCGAAGAGGGGCTCGCGGAGCTTCGTCCAGTACGGGTGCACCGGATACGAGGCGAAGTCGATCAGATCAGCATTGTCTGCCATCGTGACTCGGTCCGGTGAGAGCTACGAAGTGGAGCCGCGTGTCCATGAGCTCTTGCGGTTTGGAGACGACGATAGATCCACCGATCTCGAAGCTTAGTGGTTTTCCTCGCTGTTCAGGGAAAGCCATTCTGAGCTTCGGAAGCGAGCAGGTCTCGGTATGCACGAGCTGCTTGGTCGTAATACTCAGCACCGAGTCCGTTCGATCGAAGTACCAGCGCCACGGCGGCGGGAGACGCCCGATGACCGAGCTGCGCATGACACACGGATCGGAGGCTGCTTGGCATCCGCGCGATCAGGAAGCGCGAAGATTCTCCGAACCAGCGCCGATACGCGCTCTTCATCGGGAGTGGTGTAGACGACCACGCGGCAACCAGCCAAGTCGGTCACGACTTCGCCGATCTCGGCCGACAGCGCCTCGAACGTATATCGAGCGTCTCTCTCGTCGGACTTTCGCCGGAGCTTCTCTCTCAAGTCGTCCGGGTGCTTCGCACGAAACGACAGCAGGTAGCGGAGGTAACCTTCGGCACGGAGTTCTCGACGAAGTCGATCGGCAACGACCGATGCTGTCCTCTCGAAACGCGCCATTTCGCGAACGTATCGTTGAACGATCACGTCGATCTGCGGCTCGGTGAGCTGTAGATCAGGAAGCCTCGATGAGGAGCCGACCATCCAAGGTGCATCCTACGTCAGCACAGCGATGTCGCGGATCGACGGTGGCCGGAATGCTGGCGAAACAGATCCCTGATCTCGCTGGACGATCGCCGGAACGATTCTCACGTGGAGCCTTGCACGTACCATCGACGATCGCGACGTGGCCTCAGCCGCTGCATCCCGCTATCGTGATCACCGTGCCCTCGTTGATCCCCATGGGCGACGGTCCCGTCGCCCGCTGCAAGCTGTGCGGCGCCGTCGCCGTCGGCCCGTGCGCTCGCTGTTGTTCGCCGGTGTGCGGCGACTGTTGCTCGCTGACCGAGGGCGGCGCGACCACGTTCGCGGTTTGTCTTAGCTGCGTGCGCGCTGGCGGCGCGTCACTATCGCCCGCATGGATCGGCTTGCTCGGCTGGCTGGGTCTGATCGTTCTCGGTCTGGCAGGAGCCGTGATTACGATCGCCTGGCTTCGCCGGTAGTGGCCCTCGCAGCGCTGCTACGAATCAGATCGCGCAATCCCAGGCACATGGCGCTTGATCAGGGCGATCTCAAGCAAGGGGTTCCGCTTCGCATCGCGATTCCTTGTGGTTCGGACTCCCAGGCTTTTGCCGTCGACTCGACGAGGAATCCGCTCCGACGCGTGTTTGACGCCGTCTTGAGACGAAGCTCCGACTGAGGTTGCCTGCACTCGACGGAGATCTACGTTGCGGTCGACATGGGGACGGACGCCCACGAGTACACGTCGACTAGCCCAGCGAAGTGCTTCTCGTTCAGTGTCACGACGGCCGCGAGCTCTTCACGCGCTTGCACTACGAGGAGCAGATCGCCATCGGTTCCAGCGCCCGTCGGTCGTCCCACTCGCCGTTGGTCCGCCCACAGTCGTGCTGCTGCTCGCCAGGTCGCGGTCGTCACCGGAACGTACTGGAGCTCGCGGGTCAGCTCGTCGAGGCGACGAAGGCTGCGCCGAGAATCGATCCGAAGTAGCTCTCGTCGGAGCTCGTAGTCGGCAAACTCCGAGAGCAACAACTCGTGCTCGACCACGGCGCGCCGAAACCAGGAGCGCACGTCGCGATACTTCCGAGGATGGCAAACCTGGCCGAGCACGCCTGTGTCGAGGAGCAGTCTCACCGCGACGGTTTGTCGACGATGGGGCCGTTGGAACTGCGGAGCGTCACTGGCTGAATGTCGCCGACATCCCATTCGGGTTCATCGGTGACGTCCTCGGCAGCCCAACGATCGAGCATCGCCGCGACGCGCGCGGAGCGTTCGGCTCTCTCCTCGCGGAGGGCCGTCTCGGCGTCCTTTGTCTGTTGGGGTGTCGAGACCATAAATAGAGCTTACCTGAAGCCAGACGAAAGCCATCCGCGAAAGACGTTGCGTCGTCGCGGGCGCGATCCCGGAAGTACCTCGCCGATGTCGTGCCGAAGCTCGGCTTACTCGATCTGCGGGCGCGCCGGCGGCCGCACGTGCGTCGTCGTCCGCAACGTAGTCCGCAACTACGACTATCGGGTCGCGATCAAGTGGGCGATCTCGGCGCGATCGGCCGGACGCTCACTCGCGCAGCTTCGGTGGCGGTCAAGTCGCTTGCGTAGAGCGCAGCACGATCGGTGCCACGTCGATCCGATCAGCCAAGATCTCCACACGGATCAGCACAGCAGGATCAGTGCCACCGTGCTCGACGGATCCACTCGCCGCCACCATCGATCGGCGGTCATCTGGATCTCAAGATCCACTCACCGCCATCGGGTGGCTCCGGAGCTGACCGCCTCCTATGCACGGCTCTTCGTCGTTCAACGTGGGAGCGAATAGACGCGCATGTGCTCGGTCGCGGCGCGACGGCTGGTGATGCTGAGGTATCCACGGATCGGGACGCATTCGCGTTCTAACCACTCGTCCCGCCTACGCGATCGGTAGTCGTGCTGCAATGCGACCATGGGCAAACCGCTCGCCCCCGGCGTCTACGAGCATCCGGTCACGGAAGCGCTCGCACCACGCATCGACATCAGCGATCGCGCCGAGGTCGAAGCGATCAAGCCCGAGCACGTCGCGGCGATCCTGGCGCGCCACGTTGCGACCGAGGTTCGCCGTGCGTTCGCGCAGGTGCCGACGAGCGCCCACCTCGAACTTGGCCTTGATCTGTCGAGGCGTGTGACCGCCGCGATCGACGAGGCCGCACGGAAGGCGGGCCGCGTCGACGATGCGCTCGCGGATGCGTTCGCACCGCCTGCGCGCCGCCTGCTCTCTGTCGGGGAGCCAGCTCCCGCGCGACCCGTGTCGCCACTGTCCGCATCGACGCTGTTTACTCGCAGTCACCTCGAGCCGCGGCTCGCTGCGGAACTTGCCAGCGAGATCGAGTGCGCCGATCGGGTCGACGTCCTGATCGCTTTCATCACGGTCGGCGGGGTGCGGTCGTTGCGAGATGCTCTCGAGAGGCTCTCGCTGCGCACCACGTCGGAACCTCGGCTGCGGATCCTGACCACTGCCTTCACGGGCACGACAGAGGTCGAGGCACTCGACGTGCTCTCACGCCTGCCTGGCTCTCAGGTGCGAATCTCACTCGACACGCGACGTACGCGCCTACACGCCAAGGCGTGGCTGTTCCAGCGGGCCCACGGGTTGTCGACAGCGTACGTAGGGTCCGCGAACCTGACGTCGACCGCACTCGGCGCTGGGCACGAGTGGATGCTCAAGGTCAGCGCGACGGATCTGCCGCACGTCATCGAGCACTTCGCGGGCACCTTCGAGACGCTGTGGCAGGACCCCGAGTTCGAGCACTTCGATCCGGATGACGAGCTTCAGCGGGCGCGTGTGCAGGCGGCTCTTCGCGCCGAGCGCACGAGCGATCGCACCGACGCCGCGCTCACGCTCGTGACCCTGCAGGCGTACCCATTCCAGAATGCGATCCTCGATCGCCTCGCCGCGGAACGCGCGGCAGGCCATCACCGCAATCTCATCGTCGCCGCGACGGGCACCGGCAAGACGGTCGTCGCCGCGTTCGACTACGCACGGCTCGCGTCCGCCACTGGTGTGTCACCACGACTGCTGTTTCTCGCACACCGTTACGAGATCCTCGCGCAGGCGCGCGACACCTTCCGGCACGTGCTTGGCGACGCCGCATTCGGGGAACTGGTGGGTGGCGGGCGCGCGGCCGAGCGAGCGGATCACGTCTTCGCCACCATTCAGAGCGCAGGCGGCCTCATTCAGCGTTTCGCTTCCGATCACTGGAGCCACGTCGTCATCGACGAGTGCCATCACCTGCCGGCGGCGTCGTACCAAGATGTCGTCACTCGTCTGCGGCCGGTGAACCTCGTCGGGCTGACCGCCACGCCGGAGCGCATGGATGGGCGCTCGCTCCTGCCCGATTTTGGCGAGCGCATCGCCGCCGAGCTGAGGCTGTGGCACGCAATGGAGCAACAGCTCCTCGTGCCGTTCGACTACTACGGCATCGCGGACGGCACCGACCTGCGGCGTGTGAAGTGGTCGCGCAGCGGCTACGACCTCGGCAGCCTCGCAGGTCTATACACGGGCAACGAAGCGCGCGCGAATCTCGTCCTGCGGCAGCTCGAGCGTCGGGTCGCCAACCTTCTCGAGGTCCGTGGCCTCGGCTTCTGCGTCAGCATCGAGCATGCGGAGTTCATGGCTGCCCATGCCACCGCGCGCGGCGTGCCAGCGATCGCGGTCCACGGCGATTCCCCACCCGACGTGCGCGAGGACGTTCCACGTCGCCTCCGTGATCGCGAGGTCAACCTCGTCTTTACATGCGACCTCTACAACGAGGGTGTTGACCTGCCGTTCGTCGACACGCTGCTTCTGCTAAGACCGACGATGAGCGCGACGCTGTTTCTCCAGCAGCTTGGTCGCGGCCTCCGGTTACATGACGGCAAAGATACGTGCCTCGTGCTGGACTTCATCGGCCAGCATCGCGAGGAGTACCGCTTCGAGGCCATGCTCGGCGCACTGACCGGCCTTCCGCGAGCAAAGCTGCGACCGTCCGTCGAGCGCGGCTTCCCACTCCTTCCCAGCGGCTGTGCCGTCACGCTCGATGCCGTCGCTCGCACGCAGATACTCGAGTCGCTGCGCCGTACCATTGGCGGTGGCGCGAAGCGTCTGGCCAGCGAGCTGCGCGAACTGTCAGCCGCTCGCGCGTCGACTTCGCCAATGTCCCTTACGGAGTACCTCCACGAGACGGGGCGCGACCTCGACGAGGTCTACACAGACGACTTCGGCTGGCGCGGCGTCCAGCGCCAAGCTGGACTTCCCGGGAGCGACGAGACCGACGAGCAGAGCCGACGGATCGGTCGCCTCGTACACGTCGACGACCCCGCTCACCTCGCCTCGCTGCGATCGCTTGCCGACGGTTCGCTGCCGAGTGACGACGTCGGGCGGCGGAGGATCCTGATGTTCGACGCGCAGGTCACCGCGCGTGGCGTCTTGCGCGCGGCCGAGACCACGGCCCGGTACTACCGCAGCAACCCCGACGCTGCGGCCGAGATCTCCGCGCTTGCGGATGTCCTCGCGGATGCCTCGACGCCACGTGCGCTGGCGTTTCCCGAAGCCGACTGGCCGCTCGCGCTCCACCGCCGCTACGAGCGCCGCGAAATCGTGGCCGCCGTCGGCGAGCGCTGCGCTGGCGAAAAGATCAGCATTCCGCAGGGCGGCATCCTGAAGCTCGAGGACTCGCACCGCGAGTTGCTCTTCGTGACGCTGGACAAGAGCGGTGGCGACTTCTCCGCCACCACGCGCTACCGCGACTACGCCATCAGCCATGACCTCTTCCACTGGGAGACCCAAGGAGCCGCCAGCGTCACGTCCGACGCCGGCCGCCGCTACCTCGACAGCGCCACCAACGGATGGCGCTTCTTCCTCTTCGTTCAGCTCGACAAGTCCGGGGCCTACGCCTTTCTCGGCCCGGTGACCTATCGCGACCACGCCGGTGATCGGCCTATCGGAATCACGTGGCACCTCACGAACCCGTTGCCACCCGATCTCCTCGAGCATTTCCAGGTCCTCGCGCAGACCTGAGGCCAACTTCGTCGCCGAGGTCCGCCAGCGGATGTCGGCCCCAGCGCGCCTCCGTGACTCTGACCCAGCCCGAGGGTAGGTCCTGGGCATAGACGCGAAAGTCCTGCTCGACCATGCCGAGGCGCTCGAGCTGATTCACGCGCAGCACGTAGCTTCTTCGCGGCCAGCGATCGATCGCGTGCTCGCGACCTGCTGGCCGTTGCGCGCGCGCTGTAGCCCAACTCGTCGAGAATATCCGACGCGATGATCGTCGGTCCCGCGCCCGTATCGACGACGAGCCGCAACTCACGCTCCTGGCCGCGCGCGCCCCACACCTACGCCTGGACGAAAATGAGGTCGGCGGCGGGATCGAAGGTCGTGACGGTCATGGGCGAGAGTGCCACAGCGGATCGACGTCGCCCTTGATGAGCTTTCCCGTGAAGAAGCACCCAACCGAACAGCGGTTCGCCGCGTGCAAGTCCTTCATCGTGGGCGTCGCCGCCTTGCGCTCCGCGAAGGTCGCAATGACCTCGGCCCCGGTGAACGCAAAGTCGGTACGGTTGACCCGCGCAACATCGGCGAGGACAACCCACTGGTCGGGATAGCGCGAGCGGATCTCGTCCCACGTGAGGCGCTCGACGGGCTCGGCTGCTCGGTGCGTGACCATGATGGAAGCCTCTACTCGCTGCGAGGATTGTCAAGTTTCGAGTCGTGCCGGGATCGCGCCTCAGGATCGCCGCTGCCATCCACGGCTATCGCGAGCCCGCCCAGTCGATCGCCTTGGGCGTGTTCCTCCACGCGCTGCCGTAGTCTCCGACGTACGAGATCGCTTCGCTCTCGTCGCCGAAGCCGATCATGTCGGGCAAACGCTTCGGCATCTTCTTCTTCCCCGTCAGGTACGCCGGTACGTGTGGGTTCGCCTTCTTGGCCTCGGCGAGCGCGGCCTTGGCGTCTTCGCCGTCGCCGTGCTTGCGGAACGCGAGCAACGCCAGCGACCACGCCCACGCGGCGCTCGCGTCGTCCTGGTACTCGTCGATCAACGCGACGACCTCGTCGTCGCGGCTCGCGTCCAGCAGACAGCTCGCCAGGATGTATCGGATGCCCTGGTTGTCGCCGGGGTTGAGCCGCAGCATGTCGCGGTAGTGCCCGATCGCCTCGTCGCGGTCGCCCGCTTGCCAGAGGCACTGCGCCAGGGCGAGCCGTGCCCGCATGTAGGGCCGGGTCTCGAGCAGTCCCCAGAAGTGGCCGACGTCCTCCGCGAACGTCTTCGGGCCGAGCGCGTTCATCCCCGCCTCGACGCCGAGACCGTTCAGGTGCGTCGCCTCCGCGAGATCGCTCGTGTGCTCGGCCAGCAGCACGTACGCGTCCGCGCAGTCGGGCGAGATTTCGAGCGCCTGCTTGGCGAGGGCGATGCGGTGCTTCGGATCGCCGCTCTCCCACGCCGAGTACATGTGCTGCTGCGCCTGGTAGAGCGCGTCTGCCTTGGCGGCGCGCTTGCCTCTGCCGCGACCGCCGCCGAAGAGGCCAGCGAGCGCGCCCTCGAACAGGATCGGGGGCGGCAGCGAAGCGCCGCTGCTCGGCTTCTTCTTA
>JBDTJY010000281.1:0-34625 GCA_039935615.1 Kofleriaceae bacterium | reverse complement strand
GCTTGATGCGGCCGAGCGTCTGCGTGGTCTGCGGGCTCTTCGGCGTGTACGTGTTGAGGATGCCGTCGAGCTGCGCATCGTTGCCGGCGCCGGCGGCCGCGCTCGCGATCGTCGGTGCGGGTGCGGCCGCAGGCGTGGCGGCCGCGCCGGCCTTCGCCGGTGCGCGAGCCGCGATCGGCGCGTGTTCGGCGGCCGCGCCCCCGTTCGCCGGTTGCGGTGCGACGACCGCGGCGGTCGCGCCGGCCGCGGCGGGGTGCGGCACCGCGGGATGCGCGGCCGGTCCGGGCGCCGGCGGTGGACCCGCATCCTTCGGCGCGTCCTTCGAGCTGTTCGCGACGAGGTCTTGATGCTCGGCGAGCTTGCCATGGACTTCACCCTCCTCGGCCGCGGCGCGACCGCTGGTCTCGCCGAGCATTCCCTGCAACCAGCCCATCGGCGAGCTCTTGATCGACGCTTCGACCCGCGTCACGATCGCGGCGTCGTTGGCGGAACCCGACTGCGTGACCGCGGCGTGCTTCGCGATCAGCGCCTGCGGATCCTGCCTCGCACCACCACCACCACCGGGCGCTTCGGCCATATCCCATCATACGGAAATCACAGAGCAAACCTCCTGCGGGAGCGTCGCTTCCTGAGTGATTTCTGCAGTAGGCCAACCACTCGGACTGCTTGGTCTTTTGGCGATCTCGGAGCTGAACAGCAAGAACGGTCTCTGCTAAGACAGCGCCGCGCGTCGAGATCGGGATCGGAGGTGTCACGCTGATCGTGGAGAGCGTCGGGGCTCATCGTCGACGGTCGCCCGCCGTGCACGTGGTGCTTTCATCGGCGATCTGGACTGACTATCATCCCGGCGTGGCGCCGTTGTTCGAACGCCTCGTCGAGCTCGCGTACGACGCACCGCTGACCCCCGATGGGTGGCGACCCTTTCTGCACGCGCTGTGCGAGCACACCGGTGCCAGCGCCGCCGGGCTCAAGTGGCTCGCGTACTCACCGGAGCGCTTTCACATGGTCGACTCGGGGTTCGACCCGGTGATCCTGCGCAGCTACGCCGAGTACTACGGCCGGATCGACCCGTGGTCGCACGTCCCACTCGCGGGTGATGCCGACGCGTTCGGCGACGAGATGCTGCCGCGCCGCGAGCTCGAGGCGAGCGAGTTCTATCAAGACTTCTGCCGCCTCTACGAGTTCCACGACCTCCACAAGATCATGCTCGCGAAGAGCGAGGAGCGGCAGATCAGCATCGGGCTGTTCAAACCGAGCCGCGTGACCGAGCCGGAGGTCGAGCGCGACCTGACCCGCCGCCTCGCACCTCACGTGCGGCGCGCGCTGTCGCTCGCGCACCGGATCGCCGATTCCGAGGACGCGCGCGGCGCCATGACCGACGCGCTCGATCTCACGAGTGCCGTCGTGTTCTTCCTCGATCATCGCGGCCGCGTGAAGTCGTGCACCGCCGCGGCCGAGCGGATCATCGCGGCCCGCGATGGCCTCGAGCTCGTGCGCGGCGAGCTCCACGCGCTCCACCCCGACGACGATCGTCAGCTCGCCGCGCACTTCGCCGGCATGACCGACGCGGCGGCCGCGATCGTGCGGCGCTCGCCGACCGCCGCGCCCTATCGCGTGTTCGCGGTGCCGCGCCCGCGCGACGGCGTCTCGCAGGACATCGCGATGCTCGCGATCGTGACCGAGACCCCGACGCCGCGGGCGACCGAGGCCGTGTTGCGCCACGGCTACGGCCTGACGTCGGCGGAGCTCCGCGTCGCGCTGCTGGTCGGCCGCGGTGCATCGCCGACGCGCGCCGCCGCCGAGCTCGAGGTCAGCTCGTACACGGTGCTCGCGCACCTCCGCGAGATCTTCGCGAAGACCGGCGTGGAGCGGCAGGCCGAGCTCGTCGAGCTGCTCGAGCGGCTCGAGCACGCATGAAAAAAGCCGCCCACGGGGGCGGCCTTTCACGAAACCAGGATCGCTTACGCGAGGCCGGCTTGCGCGGCGACTTCGGCGGCGAAGTCGTTCTTCTTCTTCTCGAGACCCTCGCCGAGCTCGAACCGGACGAAGCGACGGACCTTCATATTCTCACCGATCTTCGCGATCAGCTCTTGGAGCAGATCGTTGATCGTCTTGTCGGGGTTCTTCACGAAGCTCTGATCGAGGAGACAGATCTCCTTGATCCACTTCGTGACCTGACCGTCGACCATCTTCTGGATGACGGGCTCCGGCTTGCCGGTCTCCTTGGCCTTCGCGAGGAGCACCTCGCGCTCGCGCGCGATCACGTCCTCGGAGACCTCGTCCTTGCTCACGAACAGCGGCGCCATCGCAGCGATCTGCATGGCGACGTCACGCGTGAAGCCTTGGAAGTCCTCGTTGCGAGCGACGAAGTCGGTCTCGCAGTTGATCTCGACGAGCACGCCGATGCGACCACCGGCGTGGATGTACGAGACCACCGCGCCCTCGGTCGCCTCGCGGCCGGCCTTCTTCGCCGCTTTCGCGAGACCCTTCGCGCGCAGGAAGTCGATCGCCTTCTCCATGTCGCCGCTGACTTCGACCAGCGCCTTCTTGCAGTCGGCCATGCCAGCGCCGGTGCGCTCGCGCAGATCCTTGATCAGGGTTGCCGTGACTTCCATGGCGCTTACTCCGTTGCGTCCGGCGAGGCCGAGGCCTCGGGGTTGAACATCGCGCCACCGGTCGAGATCTCGACGCGCGGACCATCGCCGCCCGACGAGACATGGATGACGCGCTCGCCTTCCTGCTCTTCCTTCGCGCCGCGATGACGAGCGGTCTCTTTCCAGACCTTCGCACCGATGATCGCCGCGTCGCTGATCTTCGCCGCGAACAGCTTGATCGCGCGGATCGCGTCGTCGTTCCCGGGGATGACGTAGTCGATCTGATCCGGATCGCAGTTCGTGTCGGTGATCGCGACGACCGGGATCTCCAGGCGCCTCGCTTCCTCGACCGCGATGTGCTCCTTGTGGGGATCGATCACGAACATCATGCCGGGCAGCTTCGACATGCCCTTGATGCCGCCGAGCGACTTCATGAGCTTCGCGCGGTCGCGGTTGATCATCACCTGCTCGCGCTTGTGGAGCGCGAACAGCGTGCCGTCCTCTTCCATCTTCTCGAGGCTGCGGAGGCGCTCGAGCGAGCCCTTCACGGTCTTGAAGTTGGTGAGCGTGCCACCGAGCCAACGCTGCGTGACGTAGTGCTGACCCGAGCGGGTCGCCTCCTCCACGATCACGTCCTGCGCCTGCTTCTTGGTGCCGACGAACAGCACGGTGTCGCCACGGCTCGTGCACTCGACCACGGCGTTGAACGCCTGGCGGAACAACTTCACCGTGTGCTGGAGGTCGATGATGTGGATGCCGTTACGCGCGCCGAAGATGTACTGCTTCATCTTCGGGTTCCACCGACCCGTATTGTGACCAAAGTGCACGCCTGCTTCGAGCAGCGCGCGCATCGAGATGGGGTTCGTCCCCATCGCTTCTTGCATCGTTTCCATTGTCAGATCCTTCGTTGGGAGCCACCCGGGCCTTCTGCGACGCCTGGAAACCGCGAAAGCGGCCACGACCAGGAATCTCGGGCTCGGTGAGAATTTGTCCGGACAATCCGAACGAGGGCGATCTACCACGGTGGGATCGTCCCCAGCAAGTCCTATGGACCTGCCTGAACACGGAGTTCGAGCAGCGCTAACTGCCCGATCGGTAAAGCGATTACTTCGCTTCGGTCAGCGAGACCTCGATGTTGATCTTGACCTGCTCGCCGACCAGCACCCCGCCGGCCTCGAGCGTCGAGTTCCAGTTGAGGCCCCAATCCTTGCGGTTGACCTTCACGTTGGCCGACGAACCGATGCGGGTGTTGCCCCACGGATCCTTGCTCGCCGCCGACGGCGTCTCGACCTCGAGCGTGATCTCTTTGGTCACGCCGTGCATCGTCAGGTCGCCGACCGCATTCAACGTGTCGCCATCCTTCGTGATCTTCTTCGAGACGAACGTGATCGTCGGGAACTTCTCGACGTCGAAGAAGTCCGGGCTCTTCAGATGCCCGTCGCGCTTCTCGTCGCGGGTGTCGATCGACGTCGCATCGATCGTCACGTTGATCTTCGCCTGCTCCGGCGCCGCGGCGTCGTAGTCGACGGTGCCCGAGAGCGCGCCGAACCGGCCCTTGACGTTCGTGATCATCAGGTGACGGACGCTGAACTCCGCGGTCGAGTGGGTCGGGTCGATGTTCCAACGCATGTTCATTTCTCCTGGGCCTGAACCTGCGCCTGTCCAGGCTTGTCTACAAGACTGCAACAGAGCAACACCTTGTTGCTAGAATAGCCACAATATGGACTACAACGATCTCGCGCTGTTCGCGCACGTGGTCGAGCACGGGAGCTTCACCGCGGCGGCCAAAGCGATGTCGCTGCCGAAGTCGTCGGTCACGCGCGGCATCGCGCGGCTCGAGCGCGAGCTCGGGGTGCGGTTGATCCAGCGCACGACCCGCCAGCGCGGCGTGACCGATGCGGGGCGCGATCTCTACGAGCGTGTGCGCGGTGCGGTCGGCGCGCTCGAAGAAGCGACCGAAGCCGTCCGCGAGCAGGGGCGCGAGCCGCGCGGGATCGTGCGCGTCACCGCGAACCCCGATGCCGCGATGATGGGGATCCCGGAGATGCTCGTCGAGCTGCGCACGAAATTACCGTCGATCGTCGTCGAGCTCGTGCTCACGAGTCGCGTCGTCGATCTGGTCGCGGAGGGGATCGATCTCGGCATTCGCGCCGGCAACCTGGTCGACTCGTCGCTGATCGCGAAGCGCGTCGGCTCGTCGAACCTCGCGCTGTTCGCGGCGAGGTCGTACCTCAAGAAGCGCGGTCGGCCGAAGAAGCTCGCCGAGCTCCACGACCACGACCTCGTGCTGTTTCGCGGTCGCCACGCGCGCGCGACGTGGGTGTTCGATCGGCCCGCGAAGGCGTCGATCGACGTCGAAGGCATCGCGAGCGTCGACGACTTCTGGTTCATGTCGCGAACGCTCGCGTCCGGGCTCGGCATCGGCCCACTCCCGGTGTTCATGGCTGAAGGGCTCGACCGCGTGTTGCCCGAATCCTTCATGACGGGCGCGCCGATGCAGATCGTCATGCCCTCGGCGTCGTACGTGCCCGCGCGCGTCGCCGCGGTGAGGGACTTCTTGCACGCGCGACTCACCGAGGTGCTGAATTCCTGCGACCGACGAGAAAGCCACAGCTCGTAACCAAGAATGATCGTTCTCGTGCGAAGTTAGGTCCGCGTGGCGCGGGCTCTTGCGACTTGGACCCTGGTGGGGGCGCTGGCTGTAGCTGTGACTCCGGTCGTCGCAGCAACGCCGGATCGCGTGCCCGACGTGTCCGCCAAGGTCGAGGAACAGCGCAAGCAGGTCCTCGACGACGAGTATCAGCAGGATCTGCCCGGCACCGAGCAAGACAGCGGTGGCGCGAGCGGCACGACCGGTGGCGATTGGCGTTCCCCTCGCGGCAGCGGCAACGCTGGCTCCGGCGAGACCGGCAGCGCCGACGGTGCGCAAGCGCGTCGCGAGGGTCGCGACGGACGGATCCGCGACGACGATTATCGCCATCGCGATACGCGCAACGAGACCGGCGAGTGGGATGGCGGACCACTGTCGTCGCTGTTTCAATTCCTGTTGTGGGGCGTCGTGATCGTCGGCATCGCGCTGCTCGTGTTCTGGCTCGGCTCCGAGCTGATGGGCTACGGCGGCGACGACAAGCAACTCGCGGCGACCGACGACGACGCGGCCAACAGCGCCGTCGATCTCGCGGTGATCCAACGCCCGCTCGGCGATGCCGAGGAGCTCGCCGCGCGCGCCGAGTACACCGAAGCGATCCACACCCTGCTGCTGCGCACGTTGCAAGAGCTCGTCCGCAGCGCGGCCGTGCGTGTGTCACCGGCAATGACGAGCCGCGAGATCCTCGCGCGGGTGCCGCTGCTCGCCGATGCGCGCGAAGCGCTCGCCGGGTTGATCACGGCGGTCGAGATCACGCACTTCGGTGGCGACCCGGCAACGCAAGACGACTACGTGCGGTGTCGCGACCAGTTCCAGAAGTTCGCGACGGCGTTCCGCGCCGGCGTCGCCCAGGCCGGGCGCATGCCCAGCGCGACCGGAGTCTCGCTCGCGTGACCAATCCGTTCTCCAAGACCACGCTGTGGATCATCGTCGGCGTCGGCCTCGTGTCGCTGGTGGTCACGGTGATGCTCACCGTGATGGGGCCCGGCGCGAAGTACTCGGCCGGCAGCGACGGTTATTCGGTCTCGGCGATCGGCCACAAGGGGCTCGTCGAGCTGTTGCAGAGGCTCGACGTGCCGGTCGTGCTCAGCCGCAACGACTCGGCGGTAAAGGCGAAGCACGGCGTGCTCGTGATCGCCGAGCCGAAGATCGCCGACAAAGAGAACGAGCGCCTGACGGCGCTGATCGCGACCGCGCCACACAACGTGCTCGTCGTGCTGCCGAAGTGGTACGGCTACGCGAACGACGAAGGCCGTTGGGTCGGGGCCGTCGATCTGCAGCCGCTCGACGACGTCGAGGCCGTGCTCACCGCGATCGGCCTGACCGGCGAGCATCGCGTGTCGCGCACGCCGATCAGCCCGCTGTGGGCACCGTCGAAAGAGCTCGTGCTGCCGCGCCCGAAGATCAAGCTCCAGGCGCAGGGCGTGTCCGACGAGCTCGTCGAACCGGTGATCGACGATGGCCAGCGCGCGCTGCTCTCGCACTTCGAGCACGACGGCAAGGAGATCTGGCTGCTCGCCGATCCGGACGTGATCAACAACGCCGGACTGCGCAGTCCCGAGAACGCGCAGATCGCGGTCACGCTGATCGACAAGCTGCGCGAAGGCGGCCCGGTGGTGTTCGACGAGACCGTGCACGGTCACGCGCAGGCGCCGAGCCTGGTCCACGTGCTGTTCGAATTCCCGCTGGTCCTCGCGACGATGCAGGTGTTGATCTGCGCGCTGCTCGTGGTGTGGGCGGCGATGGTGCGCTTCGGTCCCAAGCGCGCGCCACCGCCGCCGCTCGCACCGGGCAAGGATTTCTTGATCGCGAACACCGCGGCGCTGCTGCGCTTCGGCGGTCACGATCACGATGCGCTCGAGCGCTACCTGACGTCGACGATCCAGATCGTGCGCCACGCGCTGCACGCGCCGGATTCGCTCGGGCCGAGCGCGCTCGCAGAATGGCTCGAGCGTGTCCGCAACGTCCGCGGCACGCAGATCGCGTTACCGCAGTTGCAACTGGACGTCGCTGCCACGCGCGATCCGCAGCGCGTGCTCGAGCTTGCCGACCAGGTCTATCGCTGGCGGATGGAGATGATTCATGGATCTAAATACCGTACGTGAAGTAGCCGCGCGCCTGCGCCAGAGCGTCCACGAGGTCGTGGTCGGTCAGGACACCGCGATCGATTTGTTGCTCGTCTCGCTGTTGAGCGAAGGCCACATCCTGTTCGAAGGCGTGCCGGGCGTCGCGAAGACGCTGCTCGCGCGCACGTTCGCCGCGACGCTGTCGCTCCAGTTCGGCCGCGTGCAGTTCACGCCCGATCTCATGCCCGGCGACATCATCGGCACGAACTTGTTCAACTTCCAGACCAACCAGTTCACGCTGACGAAGGGCCCGCTGTTCACCGAGCTGCTGCTCGCCGACGAGATCAACCGCACGCCGCCGAAGACCCAGGCGGCGCTGTTGCAGGCGATGCAGGAGCGCACGGTCACGATCGACACCGCGACCTACGAGCTCGGTCAGGGCTTCATGGTGATCGCGACGCAGAACCCGATCGAGCAAGAGGGCACGTACCCGTTGCCCGAGGCGCAGCTCGATCGGTTCTTGTTCAAGGTCGTGCTCGGCTATCCCACGCGCGACGAAGAGCGCGCGATCGTGCATCGCCACGGCCACCGCACGACGATGCCGCGGCTCACCGATTTCCAGATTCGCCCGGTCGCCGACCTCGGCACGATCGTCGCGATGCGCCAGATCATCACGCAGATCCGCGTCAGCGACGCGATCATCGACTACATCGTCGATCTCGTCCGCGCGACGCGCGAGCGGCCGAGCATCTCGTACGGCGCATCACCGCGCGCGGCGACGATGCTGACCACGGCGGCGCGCGCGTATGCCGCGATGCAGGGTCGCGACTTCGTGCTGCCCGACGACGTCAAGGCGCTCGCGATCCCGGCGCTGCGCCATCGCATCGTGCTCGCGCCTGGCGCCGAGATCGAAGGCCTCACGACCGAACAGGTCATCCGTCAGATCGTCGAGCAGGTCCCGGCTCCTCGCTAACCATGCGTCCTACCCTTCGCGCCGTGATCGTCTTTCTGGCGGGGATTCCGATCTCCCTGCTGGCGGTGACGATCAACGCGCGGTTGTGGACGACGTGGCTCGCGTATCTCGGCGCCGCGGTGTTGTTGCTCGGCATCGACCTCGTGCTCGCGCTGCCGAAGCGGCGGTTGAAGATCGCGACCTCGCTGCCCGAGCAGTTGTTCATCGGCGAGCCCGGCGTCGCGCGGCTCGCGATCACCGCCCGCTGGCGCCGGCCGACCACGCTCGAGATCCTGCCCGAGCTCGACGACGACCTCGCACCGCAGCCGGCGATGGCCGCGGTGTTGCGCCCGCCCGTCGAGAAGGGTCCGTCGACGCTGACGGTGGAGTTGCCGCTCGTGCCGCGCCGCCGAGGCGATCACGGCATCCGCACCCTGCACGTGCGGTGGACCGGTCCGATCGGCCTGCTCGAGCGCCGGATCGCGATGCCGGTCGACGTCAAGGTCAGCGTCGTGCCGAACATCGGCGCGGTGCGCGCGATCGCGCTCCGGATGTTTGCCGATCGCTCGTTCATGGCCGGCCTCAAGGTCGAGCGCTACCTCGGCGATGGCACCGAGTTCGAATCGCTGCGCGAGTACGTGCCCGGCCTCGACCATCGCGCGATCGATTGGAAGTCGTCGGCCCGCCACCGCAAGTTGCTGTGCACCGAGTTCCGCGCCGAGCGCAATCACCAGGTCGTGATGGCGGTCGATGCCGGTCAGTTGATGGCCGAGCCGGTCGCCGGTATCCCGAAGCTCGATCACGCGATCAACGCCGCGATCCTGCTCGGCTGGTTCTGCCTGCGCACCGGCGATCGCGTCGGCCTGCTCGGCTTCGACGAGAAGGTCCGCTCGTGGTCCGAGCCCCAGGGCGGCATGCACACGTTCGCGCGCTTGCAGGCGCTGTCGGCGGAGATCGACTACCGCCGGGTCGAGACCAACTTCACGCTGACGCTCGCAGATCTATCGACCCGCCTCAAGCGGCGCTCGCTGGTCGTGCTGTTCACCGACTTCCTCGATACCGTCACCGCCGAGCTGATGATCGAGAACGTCACGCGACTCGCGCGCCGTCACCTCGTGCTGTTCGTCGCCGTCAAAGATCCGACGCTCGATGCACGCGCCCTCGCCGTGCCGCGCTCGCTCGACATCCTCCACCAAGCGGTCGTCGCGGGCGACTTCGCGCGCGAGCGCAACGTCGTGCTCGAGCGCCTGCGCCGCGCCGGCGCGCACTGCATCGACGCCACGCCCGGCGAGTTCTCGATGCAGCTCGTCAATCGCTACATCGAGATCAAGCGAAGGGAGCTGTTCTGATGGGTCAGCTTCCCGGAGGCGTCATGAAGTCGGTCGAGTTCCGCCGCGAGCGCGAGAGCACGTGGGCCGAGCTCGAGGCGATGATCCAGTTCGCCGATTCGAAGGGCCTGCGTGCACTCGGCGCCGACAGCCTCGCGCGGCTGCCGCACCTCTATCGCGCGACGCTGTCGTCGCTGTCGGTCGCGCGATCGATCTCGCTCGACCGCGCCCTCGTCGAGTATCTCGAGAGCCTCGTCGGGCGCGCGTACTTCGTGGTGTACGGCACGCGCCAGCACGTCCGGAAGCAACTCGCGCAGTTCTTCTCGTGGAAGCTGCCGTCGACGATCCGCGCCGCGAAGTGGCACATCCTGGTCTCGCTCGTGATCTCGATCGCCGGTGCGATCGCAGCCTACAAGCTGACGATGCACGACAACGACTACTACTACTCGTTCGTCGGCGACATGGCGCAGGGCCGCTCGCCCGCGTCGACCACGACCGAGCTGCGCGACGGCCTCTATCACTCCGAGGGCGTCTCGAGCTTCCTCACCACGTTCGCCGCCGAGCTGTTCTCGCACAACTCGCGGATCGCGATCCTCGCATTCGCGCTCGGCTTCGTCGCCGGGCTGCCGACGCTGTTGCTGCTGTTCTACAACGGCCTCACGCTCGGCGCGTTCGTCGCGCTGTACACGTCGCGCGGGCTCGGCTGGGATATCTGGGGCTGGCTCCTTCCGCACGGGGTGACGGAGCTCACCGCCGTGATCCTCGCCGGTGCGGCGGGGTTGATGCTCGCGCACGGGCTCGTGTTCTCCGGAGCCCAGCCACGTCTCGACGCGTTGCGCGAGCGCGGCCGACCCGCGTCGGTGATCGTCGTCGGCTGCGTGTTGATGCTGTTCTTCGCAGGCTGCATCGAGGGCATCTTCCGCCAGACCGTCACCGAGATTCACGTGCGCTACGGCGTCGCGATCGGCACCGCGATCTTCTGGACCTGGTACTTCGGGTTCTGCGGTCGCAAGCACGATCGCGAGCTCGCGGCGATGCGAGGCGACCGGTGAGCCGTCGCTCCGCAGCGCCGATGGCGCCCTCGAATCTGCAGGCCGAGCGCTCGGTGCTGACTCGCGAGATCGTCACGCCCGAGGGCGTGCCGATCAACTTCGTGCTCGCGAGCGCGGGCGATCGTGCGGCGGCGTTCTTGATCGACATGGCGATCCAGATCGGCGTGCTGGTCGCGATCGGTCTCCTGCTCGGGCTCGCCGGTGCCGGCAACGACTTCGTCAAGCCGTTCGTGATCATCCTCGCGTTCATGATCCAGAACTTCTACTTCGCCTTCTTCGAGGTGCGGTGGCAGGGTCAGACACCGGGCAAGCGCAAGATCGGGATCCGCGTGATCGATTCGCGCGGCGGCCAGCTCGAGACCAACGCGGTGCTCGCTCGCAACCTCGTGCGCGAGCTCGAGGTGTGGACGCCGCTGCGCTTCCTGTTGCTCCACCGCATGGTGTGGCCCGACGCGCCAGGCTGGGCGCTGGTCCTGGCCGGCATGTGGACGTTCGTGTTCCTGTTCCTGCCGCTGTTCAACAAGGACAAGCTGCGGGTCGGTGACCTCGTCGGTGGCACGCGCGTCGTCGTGCAGCCGAAGACCGTGCTGCTGCCGGATCTCGTCGCGTCGGCGGCGATGTCGATGCAGATGAAGGCGCAGGCCAAGCCGACCTACACGTTCACCGACGAGCAGCTCAAGATCTACGGCATCTACGAGCTCCAGGTGCTCGAGGCCGTGCTGCGCCAGGACCCGAACACGCTCGGCTACCTCGAGGCGACCGCGACGGTGTGCGACAAGATCCGCGAGAAGATTCGGTACCCGGGACGGGTCACCGAGAGCGAGCGCTTCCTCAAAGACTTCTACGTGGCACAACGCGCGCACCTCGAGCAGAAGGTGTTGTTCGGTCAGCGAAAAGAAGACAAGTTCTCGAAGAAGTGAGCGCCGAGCTCGGCGCCGGGTTCGAGTAAGCTCGTCCGCGATGACACGCGTGCGGCTGTTCGTTCTCATCGTCCTGACGAGTTGTTCGGCGCCCGCGACGACGCCGGTGTCGCCGGAGACGCCAACGCCAACGCCGACGCCTGCGCCGGCCGATCCAGCGCCGCCGGCGTTTCGGTTGCCCGGCGATGTCGTCCCCCAGAGCTACGGCCTCGAGCTCACGATCGTCCCGGCGAGCGATCACGTCGACGGCATCGTCCGGATCGCCGCGCGGGTCGTCCGGCCGACGAGGGTCGTGTGGCTGAACGCGCGCGGCCTCACGGTCGCGAGTGCGAAAGCGGGAGACCAGCCGCTGCGCGTGATCCCGGGCGGCGAGCAGTTCGTCGGGTTGGTGGCCGCCACCGAGCTCCCGGTCGGCCCGCTCGCGATCTCCGTCGCGTATCGCGCGGTGATCGATCACGTGAAGAGCCAGGGCATCTACGCCGAGGTCGAAGGCGCCGACGCGTACGCGTACACGTTCTTCGAGGCGATCGACGCGCGCCGTGCCTTCCCCTGCTTCGACGAGCCGGCGTTCAAGGTCCCGTGGCAGCTCACGTTCCACATCAAGCAGGACCACCTCGCGCGCGGCAACGCGAAGATCGTGAGCGAGATCAACGAGCCGAACGGGATGAAGCGCGTCGAGCTCGCCCCGACCCAGCCCCTGCCGAGCTACCTCGTCGCATTCATGGTCGGGCCGTTCGAAGACATCGACGACGGCACCGCCGGTCGCGCGAAGACGCCGATCCACTTCATCATCCCGAAGGGCCGCTCGGGCGAGCTCGGCTACGCGAAGCTGGTCACGCCGAAGGTCGTGACCGCGCTCGAGAACTACTTCGACATGGACTACCCGTACGGCAAGCTCGACGTCGCGGTCGTGCCGCGGTTCTGGGGAACGATGGAGCACCCCGGCATCGTCGCGATGGGCCAACCCCTCACGCTGATCCGTCCGGACCAACAGAGCCACGATCGCGAGCTCGGCTACACCAACATCCTCGCGCACGAGCTCTCGCACTACTGGTTCGGCGATCTCGTCACGCTCGCGTGGTGGGACAACACGTGGTTGAACGAGGCGCTCGGCGAGTGGCTCGACGTGATCATCACCGACGCCGTCGAGCCGACGTGGAACTTCGGCGACGAGCGCGTCGGCCGTGCGACGAGCGCGATGACCGCGGACGAGACGCTGTCGGCGCAGTCGATCCGCCAACCGGTGACGACCAACGAAGGCATCCAGGCGTCGTTCGATGGCGACCTGACCTACAACAAGGGCTCGACGGTGCTGCGCCAGATCGAGTACTTCGTCGGCGCGGCGAAGTGGCAGGCGTTCATCCGCGCGTACGTGCGCAAGCACGCGTGGGGCAACGCGACCGACCAGGACTTCATCGGCGAGATGCGCGCCCGGCTCGGCGATGCGGCCGCCTCGAGCTTCGAGCAGTACATCGCGCAGCCCGGCGTGCCGCTCGCGCACGTCCACGCCGAGTGCAAGGCCGGCACCCAGCTCGTGCTCGATCCGATGCCGCGCGCGCTGCCCGCGGGCGTTCAGGAAACGACCCTCGACCAGCGCGTGTTCAGCGTGCCGGTGTGCGTGCGCTACGGCGATGCGCGCCACAGCGACAGCGCGTGCTCGACGGGCGCGCCGATCCCGACCGCGTACTGCCCGACCTGGATCATCTCGAACGCCGGCGCGTATGGCTACTACCGCTCGGCGATCGATCCGGCGATCGCGAAGGCGCTGCTGACGCCGGCGTCGCCGATCGCGAAGATCGCGAAGCCCACGCGGGCCGAGAAACTGATGCTGATCGCGGATCTCGGCGCGATGGTCAAGCGCGGCCAGTTGCCGCTCGATCAGGCGCTGCCGCTGGTGCCACTGCTCGTCGCCGATGCCGATCCGAAGGTCGCGCAAGACGCGTACGGCGCGGCGCCGTACCCGCGCGGCGGGATCGACGACGTGTTGTTTCAGCGGGCGCGGGCCTGGTCGGTGGCGATGTTCAGCCCGCTCGCACGCAAGCTCGGCTGGCAGCGCGCGAAGACCGATTCGATCGAGCGCCACCAGCTGCGGATCATGGCGATGCGGATCGCGGGTTCGTTCGATCCCGCGCTGCACGCCCAGGCGGTGAAGCTCGTCGACCACTGGCTCACGGATCGCTCCGGTCTCGACGACGATCTGGTCGAGCCGGCGCTCGCCGCGGTCGCGCGTGATGGCGACGTGGCGCTGTTCGATCGGCTGCTCGCGGCCGCGCGCGCGCCCCACGACCGCACCGAGATCGCCCGATTCCTCCGCGCGCTCGGCGCGTTCACCGATCCGAAGCTCGCCGCGCGCACGCGCGCGCTGGTGTACGGCAAGGACTTCGATCTGCGCGACTCGCTCGACGCGATGTACGTCCAGCTGCAGCGCCGCGAGACCCGCGACGACGCGTTCGAGAGCCTCGAGAACCACATCGACGAGCTGCTCGGCCGGATGCGTGACGACGAGGCCTCGGTCGCGCTCGGGTTCATCGCCTCGTCGTTCTGCGACCCGGCGCATCGTGATCGCGTGGCGAACCTGCTCGTCCAACGCGCTACGAAGATCGATGGCGCGCAGGCCGCGGTCGCACGCGGAGTCGAGCTCACCGATCAGTGCATCGCCGAGGTCGCACGCGAGACTCCGGCGCTGCGACATTTCTTCAAGAGATAGGGCTGTCGCACGTGTCGCACCGCTGTCGCGCGTAGATCGTCCGAAACTGGCGTGCTATCGCACCGGCCATGCGAAACGCACTCGCGTTGATGTTATTTGCCGCTGCGTGCGGCTCCAAGACGCCGCCGACCGCGCCGCCTCCACCGCCGATGGGCGACACCGGAGGCACGACGACGGCGGCCAAGCCCGACGACTCGGTCCCGCCGGCGGAAGTGCCGACCAAGCCGGTCACCACCAAGTCGCTGCAGGCGATCGGACTCGATCCGGACGCGCTCGATCGCACCGCCGATCCCTGCGACGACTTCTATCAATTCGCGTGCGGTGGCTACATCGCGAAGACCGAGATTCCGGCCGACAAACCGATCACGATGCGCAGCTTCGTGGCGATCAGCGATCGCAACCTCGAGTACGAGAAGTCGATCCTCGAGACCGCCGCGGCCAAGCCCGGCGATGACGCGATCCTCAAGCAGCTCGGGACGTTCTACGGCTCGTGCATGAACGAGACGGCGATCGAGAAGGCCGGGTTCGCGCCGATCAGGCCGCTGCTCGCGCAGATCGACAAGATCAAGGATGCGAAGTCGCTGACCGCAGCGGTCACGCAACTTCAGCTCGACGGCATCAACGCCGTGTTCAGCCTCGGACCGACCCAGGATGCCGCCGACGCGACGCGAGAGATCGCCGACCTCGAGCAGGGCGGCCTCGGCCTCCGCGATCGCGACTACTACCTGAAGGACGACGACCAGACCAAGAAGATCCGCACCGCGTATCGCGACTTCATCGCGGCCGCGCTCGTCGACGTCGGCCGCAAGCCCGACGAAGCGGCGAAGCAAGCCGACGGCGTGATCGCGTTCGAGACCGAGCTCGCGAAGGTGAGCAAGGACAAGGTCGCGCGCCGCGATCCGAAGGGCATGTATAACCGACTCGATCGCGGCGGCGTCGCGAAGGCGATGCCCCACTTCGAGTGGGAGAGCTTCTGGAAGGGCGTCGGCCTCGGCACGGTCAAGGACGTCACCGTCGGGTCACCCGACTTCTTGACCGGCGTCGACGCGCTGATCGTGAAGACGCCGATGAACGTGTGGCGCGACTACCTCACGGCGGTCACGGTCCGCTCGTCGACCAGCTTCCTCAACAAGAAGCTCGAAGATCAAGGCTTCCAGTTGCGCGCGACGATCACCGGTCAGAAACAGATGGAACCGCGCTGGAAGCGTTGCAGCGCGAAGACCGACGCGGCGCTCGGCGATCTGCTCGGCCAAGCGTTCGTGCGCGATAGGTTCGGCGGCCAGAGCAAGCAAGCGGCCGAGGAGCAGGTTCACGCGATCGTGACCGCGATGACGGCGAACCTCGCGTCGCTGCCGTGGATGGATGCCGAGACCAAGGTCAAGGCCGCCGCGAAGCTCGACGCGATGACCTACCAGATCGGCTATCCGAAGAAGTGGCGCACGTACGCGTTCAAGCTCGATGCGAAGAACTGGGGCGGCAACGTCCTCGCATCGAACCGCGCCGAGACCGCGCGCGAGCTCGCGAAGATCGGCAAGCCGGTCGACAAGGACGATTGGGAGATGACCGCGCCGACGGTGAACGCGTACTACGAGCCGTCGCTCAACGGCATGGTGTTCCCGGCCGGCATCCTGCAGCCGCCGTTCTACAGCGTCGACTCGTCGATCCCGGTCAACCTCGGCGGCATGGGCGTCGTCGTCGGCCACGAGCTGACGCACGGCTTCGACGATCAAGGCGCGCAGTATGACCTCGACGGCAACCTCAAGGATTGGTGGAAGCCGGAGACCTCGAAGCTGTTCAAGCAGCGCACGCAGTGCGTGATCGACCAGTACTCGAAGTATCAGGTCTCGGGGCAGAACCTGAACGGCGCGAACACGGTCGGCGAGAACATCGCCGACATCGGTGGCGTCAAGCTGGCGCTCGCCGGCTATCGCGCGCTGCGCTCGAGCGCGGCCGACACCGTGGTCGCCGATGGCTTCACCGAGGATCAGCAGTTCTTCCTCGGCTACGGCCAGGCGTGGTGTGCGAAGGCGCGCCCCGACTACGAGAAGCTGATGGCGACCGTCGACGTTCACTCGCCGGCACACTGGCGCGTCAACGGCGCGCTGTCGGCGACGCCCGCGTTCGCGAAGGCGTTCCGCTGCAAAGCGTCGGCGAAGATGCGCCCGGCCAACGCCTGCGTCGTCTGGTAGGACCGTTGGCGGGTTCCCGAGTGGTGACGGTCAGCCTCCCAGCGCGGTCTTGACGATCGCGTCGGCGAGCTTCAGCGTCGTCACCCGGCGCACCGGGTCGACGCCCTCGAGCGCGCCCGTCACGATCTCGCCGAGCGGCCGGCGCTTCTGCTTGTTGTCGATGAAGCGCTGCGCGAGCTGTTTGACGAGCGGCTCGTGGGTCAGCTCGACCAGCCCCGGCTTCAAGTACGGCGCCTCGTGCCAGCGCGCGAGCACGTGCATCAGGCTCGCTTGCTCGGACCAGATCGTCGTCAGCTCCTGCAGGCCGAGCGCGCGCTGTGCGAGCACCGCGCCGAGCTGCGCGAAGCCGAGCCACGCGAGCCACATCTTCGCGAGCACCGCATCCATCTTCGCGCGCGGGCGATACTGGCGAGGGCCGTAGAGCTCGTTGAACCGCATCGACGGGGTCAGCGCGAGCGCGGCGGCGAGCGTCGCTCCTTCCGGGAGCTGCCACGGCAGGCCCGCGACGAGCTCGAAGCCGACCAGCTCCGGTTCGCCCTGCACCGCGAACGCCGTCGCGTAGTCGCCGTCGAAGATCCGCGCCGCGATCGCGCGCTCGCGCTCGAGATCGCCGTCGGCCGGCAGTGCCGTCCCGGTGATCGCCGGGTCCTGGATCGTCGTGATCTCGTCGAGGATGTCCGCGTGCGCGACGCCGTCATCGCCGAGCTGCAGCGGGCAGATCACGCTGTTGTAGTCGACGACCATCGTCGTGCCGATGTGGAACACGCGATTGAACGGGAACAACCGGCACGACGCCGGCTTCGCCGCGCGACCGTCCTCGACCTCGACGCGACACAGGCCATCGTCGGCGAGGAACCAGCAGCGATCGCGCGGATTGAACGCCGTCACCGCATCGCCGCGCCGCCGCACGAACGCCGCGAGCTCCGGCCGCTTCGCGACGAGCTTCACGAGCTGACCGGCCGCGACATCGAGGCCGATACCGTGGCCCTTGCAACACGCACCGCAGCCGCGGCACTCGTACCGCAGCTTGCGATCCGGCCACGTGAAGTACGTGTCCATCAAGACCCGGCACCGACCCGGGCACTACCCGGCGTCGTCGTCGGAGGCGTCTTTGCCGCGGCGCGCGATGTTCGCGGTGCGGCCGAGCTCCTTGTAGATCCGCCCGACGCGCTCGACCTGGCCCTTCGCGGGGAACCGCTCGTAGAAGCCCTCGCTACGGAACTGGCGGGCGATCTCGGTCCACGGCGCGAGGCGCTTTGCCCACCGCTTCACGCGGTCGTCTTTCGGCTCGGCGTCGTCGGCCGCGAGGTCCGCGCACACGCGCAGCATCGCCTTCAACGTCACCGGTCGCGTGACCATGTAGCTCGCGTGACCCCACGCCTCGCCCCACACCTTCTCGGCGGCGCGCAGGAAGTCGCGGACCATCTCGTAATACTTCTCCGCTTCACGCGGCAGGTTCTGCTTCTTGCCGAGGCGCTTCCACTCGGACGCGGCCCACTTGTGGAGCTCGTTGAACAGCTCGGCCTGCAGGATCCACTTCTCCTGCTTGCTGCGACCACCGAGCCGGTTGATCTTGTAGCGCAGCGGCGAGTCGCCCTCGCGATACAGGTGATCGACGATCCGCGCCGCGAACTTCTTGTCGGGCTCGGCCCACGACACCTTCTCGTACAAGTCGATCAAGTGCGACTTGTTGATCCGCGTCGGCGTCGAGTTGATGATCACGAACATCTCGGTCGCGAAGTCTTCGCTCTTGCCGTCGAAGATCACGCACGGCACGTTCATCGTGCGCGCGTCGTCCGGACGCTCGCGCATGAAGAAGTGCAGCGCGGCGAGGCGGTGCTGACCGTCGATGATCAGGTACTTGCCGCGCGGCTCCTGCAAGTTGCCGACGTTCGCGAACGGCTTGACCGCATCGAACTTGAGCTTTTCGTCGGTGAACAGCAGCACCGTGCCGGGGATCGGCGGCTGCGAGACCGCGGTCTCGTAGAAGTTCTTGATCGCGGTGACCTTCGCCTTGCCCAGCTCGCGCTGGAACGCCGCATCGGTCGATTCGATGTGTTGGATGAACTTCCCGACGTCGTCGTCGGCGGCGACCTCTTCACCCGGGAGGCTCGGCGCGCCCTCCGCGTAGAAGCGATGGATGAACTGCACCTTTTCCAACAGGTCTTCCGCCGGGTACGCGCAGAAGTAGAAGACGCTGTCCTTTTGACGGATCTGAGTCGCCAGCACGAAGCCATCGTATCAGCTCTGTGGTCAGCTCTATGGGCGCAGCCAGGGCCACGACACGAATCCATCGGCATTCTCGAACGCGTTGGTATGGACGTCGAGCCAGCCGGCGAAGTCGCCCGAGACCTCGGCCAGGTCCCACAGCGCGAGCTCCGGCGGCACCGCCTGCACCAACCGGCGCTTCGTCGGCGAGGCGACCAGGAGGCTCGCCGAGGTCGTGTAGACCTGGGGCAAGGTCCAGCGGACCAGCGACGGCAGCTCGACGATCGTGACCTGGCCGCCGCCGCCCGCCGAGGCGAGCCAGGCGCCATCGCCGCCGACCACCGGCATGGCGGACGAGGCCGGCATGATCTCGTGGACCTTGGCCGTGTCGTCGATCAGATAGGCCGCGTTGTTGTCGAGGACGGCGAGCAGGCCACCGGCGACCCGCTCGATCGAGAGCGCCGCCCGTGGCAGCTCCGCGAGCGGCCGCAGGGTCACGTCCCAGACCTCGACGTGAGTGCCGGTCACGACGAGGGCGTGGCCCGCGCGATCGATCCCGAGGAACGCGTTGGCGTCGATGTCGACATGGATCCGCTCGAGCGGGCCGCCGGCCAGCGTCCCGCGGATCAGCTCGCCGGAGCGGCCGAGCGCGGCGAACCGGTTGGTGTCGAGCACCATCAGCGATTGCACGCCGCCGTCGACCTTCGCGAGCTCGGTGAACTTGTCGTCGTGCTCGGCGTAGAGCACCCGCGGATCGTGGTCGTGGGCGGCGATGAATCCGACCTTCGCGAACCGCCCTTGGACCTGGCTCGCGGCGCCGAACCGCGCGACCTGATCGTAGTGGCCCTTGCGGACCAGGACGAGCGTGCGCTGGGTCTGTCCGCTCGGCTCGGCGAGCAGGATCCGCCCGCTCGGCGGGTCGATCGACAGCGCGACCGTGCCGGGCCCGAGCTCGTGCTTGAACGGATGAACCGCGCCGGTCGCGAGGTCGCGCGCGTAGAACGTGAGGAGGTCGTCGGGCCACATCAGCAACGTGTCGTCGTCGAAGAACTCGACGTGGTCCTCGCCGGTCTTCGCGATCATCTGCGGCGCGACGTCGGCGAGGTCGTAGACCAGCACCACCCCGCTGCCCGCGGCGACGAACCGCGTCGAGCCCGGGCGGCCGACCAGGTGCGGCGAGCTCAGCGGCACCGGCATGTGGATCCGGCCGTCGAGGCCGTTGCCGACGAAGTGCAGCGAGCCATCGCGACTCGCGCTGATCTCGACGCCGTTGCCGAGCTCGGGGATCGAGAACGCGTCGAACTCGACCATCGGCGACGCGAACGTGAGCGCGTGCGAATGGTAGTGGAGGATCGAGGTCGCGGTGACGACGTGGAGATTGCCCGCGCGGTAGTACGCCGCGAACGGGAAGTTCTTGTCGGCCAGGGGTAACGGATCCTCGTGCCAGGTCGGCGCCGGCTCGACGTCGATCTCGACGACACGAGCTTGCTTGGGCGCTGCCATGTCGAACATCGCGACGGAGTGCGCGTTCGCCGATTCCAGCAGGTAATTACCGGCGTGCTCGAACCTCACCTTGCCCGCCGCCGACACGACGACCACCCCGTGCTTGTCGGTCGCCGCGACCCAGCTCGCATCGGGCGCGATCTCGAAGCCACCGGCGACGTGCCCCGGCCACAGCGGCGTCCACGACTGCGTCGCGACCTCGAACATGCCGAGCTCGCCGGTCGACGCGAGGATCGCGACCCGCGATCCATCGGCGCTCGGCAGGCCGCGCTGCGCCGGCGGCAGTTGCGCGATCGGCGAGATCACGCCGGTGCGCGGATCGAGCTGCTCGCAGCCCTGCGCGCGCATCAGCAGCAGCTTGCCGCCGGTGAGCCACGCCGCGTCGGCGTCGCGCTGATCCATCCGCTCGTACAGCACGCGATGGTTGTCGAGGTCCCACACGTGCAACGCGCCGTCGCGGGTGAGCTCGGCGAGATGCCGGACGTCGGCGTCGATCACGAGCTTTCTCGGTTCACCTTCGGCGCGCAGCGCCCACGGCACGCCGCGATGCACGGCCGCTTGTGCGATCGCGCGTCCCTCGGCGAGCCGTGGCGAGGTCGGCCGCAGCTCCTTCAACAGCGCGACCGACTCGGTCGGGTTGCTGTCGATCAGCGCGCGCGCCCGCGTGATCAGCAGTTGATCGGCGCGCTCGACGAGCTGCGCGTTGACCTTCAGGACCTGGCTGCGCTCGGACAACGCCTCGGCGCGCGCGGTGTTCGCCGAGTCGCGCTCGACGAGGATGCGGTGCACGCCGATCCACGCGAGCACCGCGAGCGAGACCATCGCGAGCGCCGCGACCGAGAGCGGCGCGCGATGCCGCTTCGCGAACCGCGCGATCATCTGGCGCCGCGTGTAGCGATGCGCGGCGACGACCTGCCCGGTGAGGAACCGCCGGACGTCCTCGGCGAGCCCGCCCGCGTGCTGATAGCGGTCGGCGGGCTCGAACATCAGCGCCTTCTCGACGATCGCGACGAGCTCGACCGGCGCACTCGGCGCGGCCTCGGCGACCGGCACGATCTTGCGCTGGATCGTCGACGCGATCGCCTCGGTCGAGCTCTTGCCCGAGATCGGCGGGCGGCCGACCAGCAACTGATACAGCGTCGCACCGAGCGCGAACACGTCGCCGGGCGGCCCGAGCTCCTCGCCGCGCGCTTGCTCCGGCGCCATGAAGCCCGGCGTGCCGAACACCGCGCCCGCGACGGTCTGCAGTGAATCCGCGGCGCTCGGGATGATCATGCCGTCGCCGGCCTCGACCTCTTCCTCGCCGATCACCTTCGCGAGCCCCCAGTCGATCACGATCGTCTCGCCGTTCTCGCCGACCAGGATGTTCGCCGGTTTGAGATCGCGATGGATGATGCCGCGCTTGTGCGCGTGCGCGATCGCGTCGAGCGCCGCGAGCACGTTCGGCAGCAGCACGAGCCGCTCCTCGAGGTCGCGCGCGCGCTTGATCAGCTCGTCGAGCGGACGCCCGGTCACCCGGCGCATCACGTAGAACGCGCGGCCATCCGGCATCGTGCCCGCGTCGTAGAGCGGCACGATCGACGGATGCTCGAGGCGCGCCGTGATCTGGACCTCGCGCTCGAACCGCCGGTGGATCACCGTCGAGCCGTGCGACAACACCTCCTTGAGCGCGACGGTGCGGCCGAGCTGGGTATCGAACGCCTCGACCACGCGGCCCATCCCGCCACGCCCGAGCTCGGCGCCGAGCCGGTAGCGCTGCTCGAACGGCCGCGCGAGATCCGGCATCGTCGCGCGCTGCGGGCGCTCGGTCTCGGGGTCGGTTTCGGGGCGCCCCACCGACGTCGCGTGGGCCCCGGGCGCGGACGCCGCCGGCACGGTATCGGCGGTGTCCTGCGATCTCCGCTCGTCCGCCACGCCTCTAGCTTAGTCGATGTCCCAGTCGATATCCGACATGCTCGGATCGTTGCGGATATCGACCGACCGCGTGCGTTCGTCGATCGACTCCGCACCGCCATTCGGCGGTGCTGCTTCGCCGGGGCGAGCCCGTCTCGCGTTTGGAGGGTGCTTCTGGCGTGGAGTACCGCGGTCGGCGACGACACTCTCGATCGACGACAGCCGCGTCGCTTCGTCGGAGTTGTCCTCGAGGCCGAGGTGCGACTGGGGCTCGGTCACCGCGCCGATGAACCGGTCACCCGGCAACGTCGCGAGCGCTTCTTCGATCACGTCGTTGTCGAGCATCCGCGCATCGACATCGCCCAACCGGGTCGGCAGGTCGTCGAACGGTCCGGGGATCCGGCCCGGGCCGGCCGCGTTGCGGACCTGCGCGACGAGCTCGGCATCGTTGATCGCCCGGGTCGGAACGTCGCCTTCGAACGGCTTCGGCAGTGGCGCACGCGCGCGCCCCGTGACCGCGGCGCGCGGATCGGCCTTGCGAACCGGCGGGCGGCCCGGCGGCGGCGGTGGCGACCCGCTCTGGCGCTTCTGGCGGCGCGCCGCGGCGAGACCGACGACGACGGCGGGCTTGGCCGGCACGTCGGGGCGCTGCATCGACGGCATCGGCGGCGGCGCCTCGTTGTCATCGAAATCGAAGTCGTAACCGCGCGGCGCGGGCGGCACGCCGACGAAGACCTCCGAGTCTTCATCGGCCATCCGGCCGCCCTCGTCACGCAGCATGCGGAGGATACGCGTCCGCTCGCCGGCGCTCAGCGCATCGCGGCGACCGTGACCGGTGTGCGTGTGGTGGCTCGAGCTCGCCCGGCCGCGCGCCGCGAACTCCGACAGCGGCATCGGCGAATCGAGGCGCTGGTTGCGCTTGCCGGTCTTGTCGCGCGTCGGCGACGGCGGCGGCGCGTTGAGCTGATGGATGCCCGACTTGCCCGACAGCGAGAAGATGCTGGTCGCCGAGCGCAGCCACTTGCGCGGGCCACGCACTTCGTCGCCGGTCTGCGGGCGCGAGCCGGGACGCGAAGGCAGCCGCGGCGCGAGGACCGACGGCTCCTTGCCGGTCGAGCCGCCGAGGATCTGCGCCGCGGCACGCGCCGCATCCTCCGGACACTCCGCCGCGCGCTGGATCAGCCGGCGCACGATGTCGTCGGTCTTGCCCATCTGATGTTGATGCGGGCGCTGCACGAAGTGGATGCCCATCTTCTCGAGCCATTGCACCGGCGGATCGGCGCCGATCAGCACGAACGCGCCATCGTTCGGATAGCGCTTCTGCGTGCCGTCGCCGAGCGCGAGCGTGACCGAGTCGGCCTCGAACTGCAGCACCTGCGAGCCGAGCTTCGCCTTGATCCGGCCCTCGGCCGCGTACGACTCGATCGTCTGCTTGTTCTTCGGTGCGGCGCGATTGAAGCCCTTGCCGCGATACGAAACCATCACGCGCGCGCCCGCGTCGGAGAGTGCGAGCGCGGCTTCGACCGCCGAGTCACCACCGCCGACGACCAGCACGTTCTTGCCACGCCAGTCGTCCGGATCGTCGAGCAGGTTGAAGATCTTCGGGAGGTTCTCGCCGGGCACCTGCAGCGTCCGAGGCTTGCCGCGGGTGCCGATCGAGAGCACCACGCGCTGGGCGCGATAGCCGGCGACCGTCGTCCGTACGTCGAACGTGCCGTCGGACCCCTTCGACACGGTCTCGACCGATTCGCCCTTGCTGATCACGAGGCCGACCCGCTCGATCAGCTCGGTCCAGATCGGAATCAGCTGCTCTTTCGACGAGTCGAACACCGGGAGCAGCGACACGTTCTGGGTGTCGTACGGCTCCGCCATCACGAGCTTGCCCTTGGGATAGCGCGCGATCGTCGAGGCGATCAGTTGCTCCTTCTCGAGCACGACGTACGACAGGCCGCGCTGGATGCACGACAGCGCCGCGGACAAGCCGCCGGGACCGGAGCCGACGATCGCGACATCGACGACGCCACCGCCGCGACCGAGCGCACCGGGGCGCAGGCCCATCGTCATCATGTGCTCGACCACCGCGCGGCCGAGGTTCGCGGCGCTCTTGACGAGCGGCTTCCCGGCGACTTCGCCGATCAGATACTGGCCCGGCACCGCGGTCTGGAAGTTGTCGTCGATCTCGGGGACCTTGAGCGGCGGCGGCAGGCCACCTTCGGGAAACATCACGAGGGCTTCGGTCGGGCACGCGAACATGCACGCCTCGCACTGGATGCAATCCTCGAAGCGCAGCACCCGGCTCTTGTTCGAGACCAGATCGAGCACGTTCGTGGGACACACCGCCACACACGCATCGCAGCCGGTGCAGCGATCGTCGTTGATATCGTGGATGAGGACGCGCGGCCCGACGACCGCTGCGGGTGCCGCATGGGCGTGATGGCGCTTGCGGGCAGACAACATCGTGAACGTCACCATCAGCAAGACGGCGAAGCCCCCGAGCGCCAACGGCACGACCCAGGTCACGATATGAAGATACCGCAGATTAGACGAATGAGGCCGCGATCCTGACGCCCAACGTCAAGGTGCCGGGGACGCGCGAAAACCCCGTAGTCTTCAACCTCTCCGTACTCTCGGGCCTACCTTTCGACGTTCGAGATCAGAAACGAACGGACCTCGTCGGCGAGACTGTCCATCGAACGGCCCTCGACGGCGATCGGCGCACCGATCGTAACCTCGACGTGTTTGCCCCGGTGCATCGCCTTGGTTCCGCGCTTCAGGATCTCGATCGTGCCGCGGATCGCGACCGGAACGATCGGCGTCGCGGTCTCGGTCGCGAGGTGGAAGCCACCTTTCTTGAGCGGTCCGATGCGCCCATCGAACGACCGCGTGCCTTCGGCCGCGAGCCACACGCTGACGCCATCGCGGATCAGCTCCTTCGCGCGATCGATCGATTGGATCGCGCGCACGTGATTCGCGCGATCGACTTCGATGAACTCCGCGGCGCGTAGGCCCTTGCCCCAGATCGGAATCGCGAACAGTTCTTTCTTCGCGAGCATCCGGATGGTCGGCGACGGCAACGTCGCGTAGAGGATCGGGATGTCCATGTGGCTCTGGTGGTTCGACATGTAGACGTACGCACGCCCTTGCGGCACACGCTCCGCGCCGGTCGCGACGAGATCGATGTCGAGCAGCTCGACGACCCGATGTGCGTACCAGCGTGCGGCATCGTCGACCTGTTGGCGCGCGAGCTTGCCGCGCAACATGTCGACGACGATCGGGACGCTGATCCGGCCCATCGCACCCATGACGCGGAGACTGTCGATGACGCTCACCTTGCGCTCAGTCTACTCCGAGGTGGGATATCGAGCGGTGATCGAAGCGGTTACGTCGCGTGTTAGATTGAGGGTGATGTCGCGTGTGGTGGCGGTGATCACCGCTTGCCTGGTGGTGCTAAGCGCCGCGCGGGTCCGCGCCGACACGGTCGATCGAAATGTTCGCGAGCTCGCGGACAGCAACACGAGCTACAAGGTGCGGCTCGCCGCGGCGCTCGCGCTGGCGAAGTCGAGGGACGTGCGCGCGGTGCTCGCACTCGCCGACGCGCTCGACAAGGACGAGAACCCGACCGTCCGCCGCGTCACCGCACTCGCGCTCGAGAAGATGGTCGACAAGGACACGCCGCAGGACGCGCTCGCGCTCGGTCTCGACGCGCTCGACAAGGCGGCGAAGACCGATGGTGATGCGAAGGTGCGCGAGACCGCGAGGAGCGTGCTGCGCGCGCTCGGGCATCTGCGCAAGCCGAAGCCGGAGGCGGCGCCGGTCAACCGCGGCGACAAGCCGGAGGTGTTCGTCAACGTCGACGCCGCGATCGACCAATCACAGAAAGCGCCGAGCGACGGGACCGACCGGGTGACGAAGATCGTCAAGCAGGGCGTCGAGCGCACCGGCTACGCGACGAGCTGGCCGGGTGGCCTGCCGACCAACCGCGACCTGACGTCGGCGAAGTCGCGCGGCTACATCGTGGCGTCGACCGTCAAGAAGGTCGACATCTCGCGCAGCGGTCATCAGACCCAGATCGCGTGCACGGTCGCGATTCGCGTCGCGCCGTGGGCGGGCAAGGACGGCGGCGAAAAATGGGAAGCGAACAAGGCGGCGTCGGCCTCGGGCTCGGCGAAGGCGATGACCGGTAACAGCGATCGCGAGGTCGCGGGCGGCGTGCGCGATTGCCTCGAGGCGGTCTCGGAGGACGTGACGTCGCGGCAGGTCGTGCCGTTCCTCAAGCACCTGACCGCGATGTAGCGTCACGACCAGACGACGACGAGGATCTCGGCGGCGGTCACCGCCGCGAACAACGCGAAGCCGATCACCGCCCCGAGCGGGCTCGGACGGTGGGGGCGGCCGGGAGGGTCGATGGCCGGTTCGACGGCCGGTTCGACCGCGAGCGTCTCGAGCACGTGGTCGAGCTCGTTCGGTTCGCCGCTCGGTTGATCGCTCGGTTCGTCGATCCGGTCATCGTCGATCTCGATCGGCACCGACTCCTGCGTCCCCTCCGCCACGATCACGGTCGGCGCCGCATTCGGATCGATGATCGAGATCTCCGGGGTCAGGGTCGCGGTCTTCGCGCGGGCCGTGCGCTGCAGTCCCAGCAACTGCTCCGGGGTCATCTTGCAGGTCGGACGCTGTTCGGAATTGGAATGCGTGGTGGACACGGATCGACCGTAGCGAAGACGCACAGTCGTCGACGGAATCATACGGACGCCTCACGGAGCGCTCGACGAGGGTTTGCCTCTTTGCAGATCGCGTTGCGAGCACGCTTACGAGTCGTTCGCGGAGGTACGAACGCGTGCCACATGCACTAAGGTGTGGGTATGGAGCCGTCGTTGATCGCCGCGCAGCTACGCGAGATCGCGATCTACTTCGATCTCGACGGCGATCGGCATCGCGCGATCGCGTACGACCGTGCCGCGCGATCGATCGAAGCGGCGACCGGACTGCAGCGCCTGCTCGACGAGGGCCGGCTCGAAGAGCTGCCGTCGATCGGGCCGTCGATCGCGCGCACCGTCGGTGATCTCGCGCGGCGCGGCAGTGCGACCGTGCTCGACACGCTGCGCGCGAAGTGGCCGATGGTGATCGTCGAGCTCGCGCAACTGCCGTACGTCGGCGTGATCAAGGCGCGCAAGATCCACGAGGCGCTCGCGCCGGCGGATCTCGATGCGGTCGCCGCGGCGTGTCGCGCCGGCGCGCTGCGCACGATCAAGGGGTTCGGCGAGACCAGCGAAGCCAAGATCCTCGCCTCGATCGAAGAGCGCCGCGCGCGCGGCAATCGCGCGCTGCACCTGGATGCCGAGCAACACGCGATCTCGATCGCCGCGCACCTGCGCGCGGATCCGGCGGCGACGCGCGTCGAGATCGCCGGCCCCGTGCGCCGCTGGATCGAGATCGTCGATCACCTCGCGTTCGCGGTCGAGACCGAGCACGCCGAGGCGATCGTCGAGCGGTTTCGCAGCTACGCGCTGATCACCGGCGTCGAGGCCGGCGACAACCACATCACCGCGCGGCTCGCCGATGGCATGCGCTGCGAGGTCTATCTCGCACCGCGAGCGCACTTCGGCTGGGCGCTGATCTGCGCGACCGGCTCGCCCGAGCACGTCGAGCTGCTGCGCACCCGCGGCGCCGCGGTGATCCAGGGCGACGAGGCCGAGGTCTACCGCACGCTCGACGTGCCGTTCGTCCCGCCGGAGCTCCGCGAAGGCAGCGACGAGCTCGGCGTCGATTGGAGTGACCTCGTCGCCGAGAGTGACGTCACGACCGCGTGTCACTGCCACACCACGTACAGCGACGGTCGCCACACGATCACCGAGATGGTCGAAGCCGCCGCCGCCCGCGGGCTCCAGGCGATCACGATCACCGATCACTCCGCGGCGGCGACGTATGCGGGTGGGCTCGACGCCGACCAGCTGCGCGCGCAGGCCGACGAGATCCGTGGGCTGACCCCACCGATCCGGATCCTGCGCGGCACCGAGGCGGACATCCTCGCCGACGGCTCGATCGACGTCCCTCGCGAGCTCGTCCACGACCTCGACCTCATCATCGCGAGCGTCCACCAGCGCTACAAGCTCGACGAGGATGCGATGACCCAGCGCCTGGTCACGGCGATGCGCCAGCCGTTCTTCAAGATCTGGGGCCACGCGCTCGGCCGGCTCGTGTTGAAGCGCGATCCGATCAACGTGCGGATCGACGAGATCCTCGACGCTGCGGCCGAGTCCCGCGTCGCGATCGAGATCAACGGCGATCCTCACCGGCTCGATCTCGACCCGGTCAACGCACGGGCCGCCGCGGCGCGCGGCATCCCGTTCGTGCTGTCGACCGACGCGCACTCGACGGGCAACCTCGCCTACGTGCGCTGGGCGGCGGCGATGGCGCGACGCGCGCGAATTCGCAAGCACCAGGTGCTCAACACGCTGCCGCCCGACGAGTTTGCCGCCAAGATCGCGCCGTGAGGAGCGCTACGGCGCGGCCGGCTTCTTGAAGTGCGCCGCGTCGATCGGCGTGTTGAACTCGACCTTGTCGAGCGTCAGCGCCGTGTTGCGGCCCGTGGCCGTGCTGTTGCGCTTGTACGCGACCTTGATCCCGGCGACGTCGCGGTAGTCCGAGAAGTCATCGATCTCGGTCTGACCCGCATCGGTGTAGTCCATGCGGGTGATCATCTTGGTCTTCTTGTCGATGTAGAGCCGGACCGCGAGCGTCCCGAACGGGGACGCGAGCTGGACGACCGACTGATCCTTGCCGTCGAGCTTGTCGTCGGGCAGCGGCACGATCTTCGCCGCCGGATCGTTCGCCTTCACGAGGATCAGCTCGGCCTCGCGCCACGCTTCGAATTGCGCCGCCGCCATGTCATTGCCGGCGAGATCGACGATCGCGGACTTGCCGGTCTTGGGATCCGGCGCGACCTCCCAACCCTTCGCGCCATCGACCGAGACCGTGACCTTCAATTGCTTCGCGATCGTCGCGTCGATCCGCATCTTGTCGGGCAGCACGAGCTCGCGCTCGATCTCGACCGGCAGCGACTGGGTCTGGATCGTCGTCGTGCCCGTCGCGAGCATGTGCAGCGTCTTGATCCCGGCGATCTTCGCCCTGCCGCCCTTCGCGACGAGCGCTTCGGTCAGCGCCTGATGCGCGGCGGCGAGCGCCTTCGGATCGGCCGGGCCGACCGGCACCACCGGTTCGGCGGTGATCGTGTCGGTGAACGAGACCTTCTCGTAGCGCCAGCCCTCTTTCTTGAGCTGGGGCTCGAGATCCTTGGCATCGCCGACCATCACGATCACGTAGTCCTTCGGATCGAGGATCTCCGCCGCGGCACGCTTGGCCGCGTCGGCGCTGACCTTTCCGACCGCGAGCGGGTAGTTCGTGAGGTACTCGGTACCGAAGTTGTGGAGCTCCGCGCCGATCAGCGCCGAGCCGAAATCGTTCGCCGATTGGAAGCGCAGCGCGTAGCCACCGGCGATGTTCGCAACCGCGGCCTGGACCTCTTGTTCCGAAGGGCCGTCCTTCTGCATCTTGCTGATCTCGGCGAGCAGCAACTTCGTCGTCGCCAGCGCCTCGGAGTTGCGCGTGAACGTCTGCGCGACGAACGAGCCCTTGTCGAGGTTGCGATCGAACGCGGAGCTCGCGCCGTAGGTCTTGCCGCCCTGGACGCGCACGACCTTCATCAAGCGCGAGCTGAACGCACCGCCGCCGAGCGCGTAGTTCCACACCAGCGTGTCGAAGAACCGCGGGTCATCGTGGCGGATGCCGAACTGCGCGATCCGGATGTGGGTCTGGGTCTGGCCCGGCTTGTCGACCAGGCGGATCCGGATCCCGGAGAGGCCCGGCTCCTTGAACGTCGGCACGGGCGGCAGCTCGGCTTTCTTCCAGCCAGCGAACGCGCGCTCGAGCTCGCCCTTGAGGGTCTTGGGATCGACGTCACCCGACACGACGAGGATCGCGTTGTTCGGCACGAACCAGGTCTTCGCCCAGGTGACGAGCTCGTCGCGCTTGACCGCGCGCACCGAGCTCTCGCTGTTGATCCAACCGCGCACGTGGTCCGGTCCCCACAACAGGTTCTGCACGTGCACCGCCGCGAGCTGATCGGCGCTATCGAGGCGCGACCGCACGTTCGCGACCATCGCCTCTTTGACCTTCACGAGCTCGCCGTCGGGGTACGTCGACTGCGTGATCATCTCGGGCATGAGGTCGAGGCACGTGGCCTTGTTGCGCGACAACACGCTGCACGACACCAGCGTGGCCTCGAACGTCGAGTCCGCGCCGATCGTGCCGCCGACGAAGTCGATCGCCTTCGCGAGGCCGACCGCGTCGTGCTTCTTGGTTCCCTTGACGAGCATGTCGGCGGTCGCCTCGGAGACGCCGAGCCGCGCGCGCGGCTCTTGCTGGCGCCCCGCGCGGATCGCGAGCTCGAAGCTCACGACCGGCAGGCGATCGTTCTTCACGACGTAGACCTGGAGGCCGTTCGACAGCTTCCAATCCGCGACCGGCGGCAGCGGCAACGCCGCAGGTGCGGCCGCGGGCGGCGCGGTGATCAGGTCGGTGCGACCGGTCCAGGCGTCGTCTTTCGGTTTCGCCGGCGGCGCGATCGGCTTCGCGGTGTGCGCGGTGCCATCGCCGGGCAGCAGCGGAACTTCGACCGGCGTCGGCTTGGGACCGCACGAGCCGGCGATCAAGAGGAGCGCGAGGAGGCGGTTCACTTCGCACCTCCGGTCTTCGGAGCGGGTGCCGGCGTCGGCGCCGGCGTGGGCTTGGCCGCCGGTGGCGGCGGCGCGGCGCTGGGCGGCGGGATCACGACGACGGTCGAGCGATCCTGCGTCATGTACTGCTTCACGACGCGCTCGACATCGGCGGCGGTGACCTTCTCGACGTTGTCGACGTCGCGCAAGAACGAGCTCGGATCGCCGGTGTTGATCCACGACCGGCCGATCGCCTCGGCGAGGCCTTGCGCGTGCTCGAGCGAGAACACGAACGCGGACTGGACCTGGTTCTTCGCCTTGCGCAGCTCGTCGGCGGACGGGCCCCTCGCGCCGAGCTTGTCGACCTCTTCGAAGATCGCAGCCTCGACCGGCGCGGCCTGCGCGGGATCGAGATACGCGCCGAGGCCGAGCACCATGCCCGGATCCTCGTGGACGAGCGCTTCCATCGCACCCTGCAGCGCGAGCGGCCGCTTGGTCTTCGGATCCGCGGTCTTCATCCGGATCTGAAGGCGCGACGAGTCGCCCGCGCCGAGGATGATCGACGCCACCTGCAGCGCATAGATGTCCTTGTCCTTCGCTCTCGGGATGTGCCAACCGACGATCGTGATCCCGACCTGGCCGGGCTCGACGACCTCGCGACGCTTCTGGTTCTGCAGCGGCTCCTGCGCATCCTTCGACGGGCGCGGCGGGTCGCCGGCTTTCGGGATCTTCGCGAACCACTTCTCGGCGCTCGCCTTGACCGCCGCGACGGTCGACTTGCCGACGACGACCAGCATCGCGTTGTTCGGCTCGTAGTACGAATCGTAGAACTTCTTCAGATCCTCGGACGTCGTCGCGTCGAGGTCCTTGATCTTGCCGGCCGCGGTCCACGCGTACGGATGCTTCGTGTAGGCGATGTCGAGGAACTTGAAGAAGCCCTTGGTCAGCGGCGAGTTCTCACCCTGACGAATCTCTTCTTTGACGACCTCGCGCTCGCCATCGATCATGTCCTTGCGGAACAACAGGTGGCGCATGCGCTCGGCCTCGAGCTGCACCGCGAAGTCGAGATAGTCCGACGGCACCGTGTTGATGTAGTGCGTCGCGTCCTCGTCGGTCTGCGCGTTGACGTAGCCGCCGACGCCGTTGAGCATCTGGGCGTGGGCCTCGGGCCGCACGTGATCGGTGCCCTTGAACATCATGTGCTCGAACATGTGCGCCGAGCCGCGACGATCGCGCGGCTCGTCCTTACTGCCGGCGTGGTACCAGACCTGAACCGCGACGACCGGTGCGGTATCGAGTTGCAGGAACGACACCTGCAGTCCATTCGAGAGCGTGAACTGCTCGACCGTGGGAAGATGCGCGATGGCGGGCTTGTCGGGTGCTGCGCCAGCCGGCGCGATCCCAAACAGTCCGATCATCAGAATCGAACCAACGAGGCGCTTCATTTGCGCGGACAGTAGCGGAACATCTCGACGATGCCAGTACTTGGCGAATGCTTCGGGCAGGCTGGGTCAAAACGCCCGATGTTCACCGATAACGGAATTATCCTGATTGACTGGAACGACCGCGCACGTCAAAGTGGCGCATCAAACTAGGAGAGTGTTGTGGCACGAGTGCAGTCAACTGTTGAGGAAGGGCGTAGCAGCATGATCGATGTAACCGGCGTGAAGGTGTTTTCGGCGACAAAGGCGAAAGAGCGCGAGCTCCTCGGCGAGCTGATCACCGACTGGATCCGCAGCCACCCCGAGCACGAGATCGTGGACAAGATCGTCACCCAGAGCTCGGACAGCGAGTTCCACTGCCTCACGATCACCCTGTTTTTCAAGCACAACGCGAAGGCCTGAGTTGGCTTGATCTCCCGACGGGGATCAGGTACCAACCCACTCCCCCATGGAGAACACTTTCGGAAGGCCCGTCGAGGTCGAAGTTCGCGACAGCCTCGAGAAGGCGATGAAGATCCTCAAGCAGAAGATGTCCAAGGAAGGCATCCTGCAAGAGCTCAAGCGTCGCCGTTTCTACGAGAAGCCGTCGGTGAAGAAGAAACGGAAGACGCGCGAGGCTCGCAAGCGCCTGCGCCGTGAGATGAAGCGCCGGATCACTCCGGCTCCTGCTCGCTAGCCGCTTGTCTTGGCCGATTGGGTCGAGATCATCGTTCCGGTCGGTGCCGCAGACGTCGATGACGTCGCTGCGCTGATCGCATCGGACGTGGGGGCCGCCGCTGCTGGGACCGAGCAGCGTGGCGACGAGATCGTGTTTTGGGTCGACGCGGCAGATGTCGCGAGCGCCCTCGCGGAGACGCGAGATGCGGTCGCGCGCTGGGCCGCCGGTGGTGCTGGGTTGGATCCGGCGCGCGTGCGCACGGCGACGGCGATGCCGGAGGCCGAGTGGCGCGATGCCTGGAAGCGGTACTTCAAGGTCAGCCGGCTGACGCGCCAGTTCGTCGTCGTGCCGAGCTGGGAGACGTACACCGCGCAGCCCGACGACGTCGTGATCGATCTCGATCCCGGGATGGCGTTCGGCACCGGCACGCACGCGAGCACCCAGTTGGTGCTCGAAGAGCTCCAGACGCTCGCCGATGACGGGGCCGTTCCAGACCGGGTGATCGATGTCGGCTGCGGCTCGGGCATCCTGTCGATCGCGGCGATCAAGTGGTGGCCGAAAACGCACTGCATCGCGATCGATAACGATCCGATCGCGGTCGCGGCGACGCTCGAGAACGCGGCCCACAACCAGGTCCTCGTCGGTGCGTCGATCACCCCGGTCGGCGAGATCGCCGGCACGTTTCCGCTCGTGCTCGCGAATATCCAGGCCCATGTCCTGCGCGCGCTGAAGGACGAGCTGATCGCGAAGCTCGCGCCCGGGGGCACGTTGATCCTCTCGGGCCTGCTGACGCCGCAGGCGCAGCCGCTCGCCGACGAGTACGTGGCCGCGGGGCTGCGGTTGATCCGCGTGCGAGCGAGCGCGACCGACGCGCAGTGGTCGTGCGCCGTGCTCTCGCGATGAGGATCTTCGTCGCCGAGCTCCACGCCGGCGAGCTCGAGATCACCGGCGACGAACATTTCTACGTCGGCCACGTGCGCCGCGCGCGAGTCGGCGACGAGCTCGAGCTCGTCGACGGCGCCGGCCATCGCGCGCGCGCCACGATCACCGCGATCAGCGACGCGGCGACGACGGTCACCGCCGGCGACATCGAGACCGTGGTCGAAGCACCGCCCCACGTGCGCGTGCTGGTGCCGCTGATCAAGGGCGATCGCATGGACCTCTGCCTCGAGAAGCTCGTCGAGGTCGGCGCGAACGAGCTGATCGTGTGGCGCGCCGAGCGCTCGATCGTGAAGCTCGATCCCGCCAAGCGCGACGCCCGGCTCGCGCACTACCTCGGCGTCGCCGAGGCCGCGGCGCGGCAATGCGGCCGGGCGACGATGCCGGCCGTGACGATGGCCGCGACCCTGCGCGAGATCCTGCGTGCGCTGCCGGCGGGCGATCGGTTCGTGCTGGATCCCTCCGCCGAGCGCGCCGCGACCCGCTACCGCGGCGATGTCACGCTCGCGAGCGGTCCCGAGGGCGGGCTCGCCCCGATCGAGCTCGAGCAGCTCGAGCAGGCCAGCTTTGCATCCCTCGGGCTCGGGCCGCGGATCCTGCGCGCCGAGACCGCTCCCGTCGTCGCGGTGGCCCTGATTCGGGCCGCGACCGCGAGCTAACCGTCTATGCTCCGCGCGTGACCGTGGTGAACCCGCTTTTCGAGGATTGCCGGGTATTTGCCTTCGCCGCCGAGGGCACCGTATAAGATGAGAATGTCGGACGAGCCGGAGCTTCCGGTGTTGGAGAGGCCGTCGCGTCCGGGCAAGCGCGAGC
>JBDTJY010000280.1:0-38612 GCA_039935615.1 Kofleriaceae bacterium | reverse complement strand
CCTGTGCACGGCCGGCGCGACCGGGCTGTACCTCGCCGCGCACACCGACGATGAGGCGAAGCGCGAGACGCGCTACCCACTGCTGCCCGGTGCGATTCCCGAGTTCAATCGCTACGAATTCAGTCGGCCGATGATCCGCGCGCAGTGCACGACGCCGGTCAAAGTGTTCGCACATATCGCGCCCTACCTCGGCGGACCCGATCGGATCACGAGCACCAACGGCGCCGGCGATGCGGCGCTGTCAGCACTGCTCCACGACATGGCGGCGAACCGCTACCACCAGACACGCGTGCCGAACTCGGCGAAGCATGTACGCCAGTTCCTCACCTACTCGTCCATGAGTCAGGTCTGTCGCTACGCGAATCGCGTGAGCTACGAGGTGCTCGCGCAAGCCGCGCCGCGGTTGACGCGCGGCCTACCGGAACGTGAAGAAGGTCTCGACGACGAGGCGTATTGGGCGCGCTGAGACTGCGTTCCTGAAACAGCAGCATTCAGTGCGCACCTGCAAACGAACGATTGCATCCGCGACGCCGTTGATTCGCATTCTGCGCAGATCGTGCATGGCGTATCCGTTGCACAACGGCCGGCCATGCATCTCCGCCACTACACTGTCATCGCGTTGTTCTCGGTCGCCCTCGCGTTCGTTGCGGGTTGCGCGACCGATGATGACGACAGCGACCTCGACAACTCGACCTCGACCACCGAGCAAGAGCTCTCGAGCAATCAGAAGGCCGCGTTTCAATACTTCGTCGCGCGCGGCCTGACCAAGCGCCAGTCGGCCGGCATCGTCGGCAACCTGATCCAGGAATCGAGCGTCAATCCCAAGGCGATCGAGTACGGCGGCGGTCCCGGTCGCGGCATCGCGCAGTGGAGCGTGGGTGGCCGCTGGAACGCGACCCATCACGACAACGTCACGTGGTACGCGGGGCTCCACAACGAGTCGCGCTGGACGTTGGCGACGCAGCTCGCGTTCACCTGGTACGAGCTCCACACCGTCGGTGGCTATGGCATCACCGCGTTGCGCAGGGCCACGACGATCCGCAGCGCGACGATCACCTTCGAGCGCGACTTCGAGAAGTGCGGTCAGTGCGACGAGGCGAGGCGGATCTCGTACGCGACTCAGGTCTACAACGCGTTCGCCGCCAGTGCGCGTGTCGTCGACGCCGACGAGGCCGATCCGACGGACGCTGGGTTCGTCGAGGCAAACGAAGCCGACGCAGCCGAGTAGCTCAGTTGCGGTCTTCGCGGCGGGCCTCCGCGATCAGCGCCAGCAGCGCGATCGCGAGCACGAACCGCGGATCGAGCGCCGACGGCTGGGTGTCGACGGTGAACTCCTTCGTGAAGAACCGGAACCGCTGCTTGATGTATGCGACCTGGGCACCGCCGACGAAGATCGCGTGCTTCGAGGTCAGCAACGGGATGAACCGGCGCAACAGCGACGCGCCCTGCTCCTCCGCGTAGCCGACCTCGGTGCCGTTCGCATCGAAGATGTGGAACTTGTCGCGAATGATCGAGCGCAGTCCGCGCTTCTGGACCGCACCGAGTACCGCGCCGGTCTCCGCGTCGAGCACTTCGTAGGAGAAGTTGATCGCGATCACCTGTTTTGACTTCACGCGCAACAGCGGCCGCGTCTTCGCCTCGTCGGCGTAGACCATGAACTCCTCGCGCAGCCTGAGCAGCGGGTGCTGGATGTACATGATCAACTGGCCGTCGCCGGTGAACACTCGAAACACGCGTTCGAAGAACGACCAGAACCTCCGCTTGATGACGTAGTGGCTCTGGGTCGCGAGCGAGACGCCGGCGACGTTGCGCGTGAGCTCCGTAGACATGGTGCCCGTGCTAACGCGACGCCGCGGCGGAGTCCAGGTCGCAGAAGCAGGTATGGTTCGTGGGCGTGGGCGACCGGACGACCAGGATCTGGCTGTTAGTCGCGAGCGCGCTGTGCGCGGTGGGGCTCGCGCTGGGGTCGCCACTGCGGGCGATCAGCGGCGACACCGTCCCCGGTCGGCTCGGTGCGGCGGTGGTGCGCTGCGGCGGCGGCTTCGATCTCGACACCGTGGATTGGATCCATCAGGCGACGCGGAAGAACACCATCTACTACTTCGAGCAACCCGACCGCGCCGACGAGCACACGTCGATCTTCGGTCCCGGCCCCGCCGCGGTCGGCGCGCTCGGACTGCTCGATTTCGGCGAGGGCGACACGATCGACGACGCCACGCTGCGCCACCGCGAGCGTGATGTCGCGGCGTGGCTCGTCGCACTCGCGACGTGTCTCGTCGTCGTCGCGTCGCGGCTGCGCACCACCCCGTGGCGCTCGTTCGTCGTCGGCTTCACGGGTGCGGCGTCGTTCGCCGGCGCGGCCTCGCTGGGCCAAGGCCTGTGGCAAGCGACCGTCGCGCTGCCCGCGCTGATCGGCGCGCTCGCGACGCTGGTGTACGCGGAGCGCCATCCGAGGCTCGCGCTCGCGACCCCCGCGCTCCTCGTCGCGGCCGTGATGGTGCGCCCGCTCCTGGCGCCGCTCTGCCTCGCGCTCGGCGTGGCGTGGGCGTTGTCGGGACGCGGCGGCAAGCGCTGGCTGTGGGCCGGCGCGCTCGCGCTCGTCGTCGCGGCGCCGTTCGTGGTGTGGAACGTGATCCACCTGTGGTCACCGTTTCCGATCGGCGAGCTCAGAGCCAACGCGCGGATCACCGACCACGCGTTCCGGATCTCTCCGGCGGGCCTCGTCAAGGGGGTCGGAGGGCTGCTGGTGAGTCCCGGCCGCGGCTTGTTGTGGTTCGCGCCGATCGCGCTCGTCGGGCTGTGGTACGGCGCGACCTCGAAGGTGCGACTGCATCGCTTGGTCGCGGCCGGCGCGATCCTGCAACTCGTGGTCGTCGGTGCGTTCTACAAGTGGCACGGTGGGCTCGCGTTCGGTCCACGCCTGCTCGCCGAGGTGACGTGGCTCCTGACCTGGCTCGCCCTCGGTGCTGGCATCTTCGAGTCGCCGTGGCGCCGCACCGTTCGCCGGTGCGCGGTCGCGATCACGATCGCGATCGGGCTGCTCGGACTCTGGCGGTTTCGACCGGAGCAATGGGAAGCGCGGCGCATGCCCGACGCGGACGAGACGGCGCTGTGGGATCCGGTCGACTCGCCGATCCGCGCGCTGTTCTCGCACGATCGACCGCAGACCCAGCTCGATTCGCCGAAGTCAGCCGGCCTGCGTTGCGCGTACGGCGAGCTGCACTCGATCCCGCCCTAGATCCGTCCGCGGGCACCGAGCGTCGAATTCAGACCGCGTGCGAGCTCGATCGTCTCGTCCTGGCTCAGGTTCGCCTCGGGATGCGCACTCCGATACTTGAACGGCGGCATGTCACCGCGGATCACCGACGGGCCGGACTCCTGCGCGAGCTCGTGCGGGTGGGTCCACTCCGAGAAGTTCAACGTGTCGCGCGCGCCCTCGACATCCCGCTGCACGACCCACGAGAACGGTGCGAGGTCCGCGTACCACGGCCATCGGGTCTCGTTGCTGTGGCAGTCGAAGCACGCGCGCACCGCGAGCTCGCGGGTCCGCGGCGAATCCCACGCCGGCTCCGAAAGGATGCGCGGGTTCGAGTGCGTGCGGCCGTAGGGCACGATCTGCATGACCCCGAACAGTCCGATCAGACAACCGAGCACGATGCTCGTTCGCCGGAACCAACGCCGCAATCTGGAAGCCATGCCGGTTGGATACACGAGGCGGTCTGAACGGATCAGGACAAGTTGACGCAGAGCGCGCTAGTCGCCCACCGCCTCGCTCGCGGCGGCGCACTCGGGGAGCTCGGTCTCGAGCGCCGCGATCTCCCCGCGCAGCTCGAGCAGGATCGAGCGTGCGCGATCACGTTGCTCCACCGCCGGCGCGAGCCGTGACCGCTCGGCCGCGATCGCGGCATGTTCGGCGGTGAGCGCCGCTTCGACCGCGGCGGATTGTCGCTCGCACGCAGCGCCCAGCTGCGGCGCCAGCACCTGCTCGATCGCGGCATGGAGCTGGGGTTCGACGTCGAGTAGCTCGTCGGTCGCGAGCTCGCGAAGCTGTTCGATCTGCGCGTGGGTCTTCTCGCGCACCTCGGTGCGCCGGCTGTCGAGCGACCGAAACACCCGACCGAGCCACTGACCGGACAGCTTCGCGATCGACGTGGTGGCGAGCGACGGCAGCACCTCGACCGGTGGCAGGGCCGGCGCCGAGCGCCGCCCCAACACGTCGTCGGGCAGGCCGAGCGGGATCAACGCCGCGACGAGCTCCGGATACAGATCGTGTGCGCTGCCGCCGCCGCCGCCGATCACGAGCGTGCGCGTCTCCTCGGCGATCCGCTGCATGCTCGCCGTCGCGGTGGTCTCGATCCGCGTGATGGTCTCCTTCAACGCATCGCTCGAGTCGCTGTTCGCGATGCCGACGATCCATGCTTCGCCGACCGCCGCGAGCTCCGCACCGAGGTGGACCGATGCATGCTCGATCACCGCGTTGACGCTCGTGACGATCTGCGGACGGATCCGCTCGAGCTGCGCCGCGATGAACGTCGGCCGATCACGGATCCGCTTGATCTCGAGCTTCGCGAGCCGATGCCGAAAGTTGTCCTCGGCGCGGCTGAGTTGATCGTCGAGCGCCGCGACCGTCAGCGCGATCGACTCGCGCGCGCGGCGTGCGAGCCGCATCGCGCGCGCCGCGGACGAGAACGCTGCGAGCTTCGCGATCGCATTGTCGAACGTGCCGACGCTGCTCCCGCCCGGCGCGAGCAGCGTGCCGTCCTCGACGATGAGGACCACGTCGAGGCTGGTCGACATCCCGCCGAGCTCGCAGACCTCGACACCGCTCGCGAGGAGACCGCTCGCGACCTCGAGCTCGAGCTCGACGACATCTCGGGCCGACGCCAGCGCGCGCACGGTCTGGACGTAGGCCGCCGCATCGCGCTCCCCGCGCATCGCGAGGGTCGCGACGTCCTTGTCGACCGCGGCGGCCGCCAGCCGCGACACCTCGAGCGCGTCGCTGGCCTCCGTTCGCTCGACCAGGTCTCGACGCCGCAACCAGCTCATCACCCACCAGATCGGCCAGAGCACCAGGCGCCACCCGGTCGGACGCGCACGCACCAAGCGCGGCAACGTCGCGTCGATCCGCTCGAGGGCGACCTCGCGATCGGCGAGCTCGGCACGCGCGACCACGCGCCGATGGACCGCGGCACGCTCGGCGGTGGCATCGTCGTCGCCGCGCTCGGCGAGCACGTGATGTTCGTGCGAGCCGTCGTCGCGGCGTGCTCGAACGCGCGCGGTCGTGCCTCGGCGAAGTCGGATCGGCGCACACCCGGTCGCACGTCGCGCGAGGAGCGTCGTGCCGCACAGCGCGTTGATCAGCTCGGTGCGGGCGCCGAGGTCATCGCCCCCGAGCCCGACGCCGAGCGGCTCGCGCGACCACGCGAGCTCGAGCCGCAGCGCGAGGTCATGAGCCGTCGGCACATCGCGCAGTCCCTCGAGGGCCCGACGCGTCTGTTCGAACAGCGGGTGCGCGCGCGGTTCTGCCACGTCCGCACGATCGTATCATTCGCCGCCAACTCAGCGGCGCGTCGCGACGTTCGGAACCGTGACCGGATCGTCGTGCGTGCTGTGCTGGCGGCGTGGCCAGTCGGATCGCGCACGAGCTCGAGAAACGGCTGCGCCGCGCGCTCGCCGCGCTCGCGATCGTCGTCACGCTGTTCGTATCGCCGACGGCCTCGGGTCGCGTGTGGCGCTCGCGCCGAACGCGCCGCCGATCCGCGCTGGTCGCGTTGGTCGACCACGTCGAATGCGTGGTCGGCTCATTCGGCGAGTAGCGCGCGCAGTCGCTGCTCGGTCGCCACCGCGTGCGACTCGGGGACCAGCACCATGATCGGCACGTACGGCCCGAAGAACCAGAGCAGCGAGCGCAGGCGCGACGCCTGGAGGTGATGCGGAATCTCCGCCGCGCGCAGGTGATCGCGCACGACCGCCGCGAGGATCGGATCGTGGAGCGGCCACACCGCGACGAGCGCTTGTCGACGAGCGCGCGCCTCGTCGACAAGATCGAGCAACGTCGCGGCGATGAAGGCGATCACGAACGGATCGGCGAGGACGCCGAGCTCCGGGACTTCGCGTCGCGTCACGAACATCACGATGAAGATCACGGCGAGGCCGATCGCGCTGAGCACGGTCGCCCTCATCCACGTGCGCAGATCGGGCTCGGCGTAGCCGGAGCGCGCGAGCACGCTGCGGCGGAGTGTCGGCCGCGTGAACAGCCACGACCACGCGACGGTCGCCGCGATCAGCACCGCGACCGCGACCACGAGCAACGACTCCGCGGATTGGATCACCGTCGCGGCGGCGAGCGGTAGCGCCATGCCGAGCGCGATCAATTGTTTGATCGCGACCATCGCGCCACCGAGCTCGGACAGCGGCATCAGCCCCGACGACGGCAGCGGGATCGGTGCGCCACCGGGAGCGGCCACGCGCATGCGCGTCAGCACCACGACGACCACGACCACGCCGGTGATCGCGAGCGCCGCGAGCACCAGCACCAACCACGTGTGTTCGGCGAAGCCGCCCCAGTACGGCGACATCAGCCAGCCCGCGACCATCAGCACCGCGTAGCCGTTGCCGATGCCGCGGCGGTTGATCACGGAGACCAGCCAGACCAAGAACATCGTGCCGCCGACGAGCGTCACGGTGATCAAGGCCTCCATGTGCGACGCGACGATCTCGGCACCGCCGCGATCCAACGCGTCGAGGTAGAGCGCGACGAAGTGCGCCTGGACCAGCGCCAGCAGGATCGCCGTCGCCGCGACCGCATACGCGAGCCTGCGCCGGCCTTCGGGGAGCTGCCGCAACGGCCGCCAGCGCGGCACGGCGAGCGCGACGACCTCGACGAGCACGAACGCGGTGACGAGCGGTCGGAGGCCGAGCGCGACCACGCTGATCAGCGACATCGCCCCCCAGCTGAGGTGCGTGCCGTGCGCGATCACGTGGGCGAGCTCGACCCGGTTGACGCCCGGCAAGGTCATACGGCCCGCCGCGAACATCGCGGCCACCGCGACGAGCGTCCACACGACGCGCGGCCACACTGCCACCCGAGGTGCGGTCACCACGCCAACTCCGACGTCTTCTCCCACCTGCACGGTGTCGCACGTGGCGGCGGTGTGGATCAAGCCGTCGGTCGATCACGCGGTCGGATGCATCCGGGCCCGTCCGCGTGTAGGTTGCGCTCGTGATCAACTCGCGGAGCTCGCTCGCCATCCTCCTCGTCGCCGCGTGCAGCGGTGGCACCAAGCCGCCGGCCACGGTCCCTGCTCCGGTCGCCGACACCACCGCGCCGGCACCGGCACCGACACCACCGGTGATGCCGACTCCGCCGCCCGCACCGCCCCGCGCGAACCCGCTGTTGGCGATCAGCCCGTTGTACGAGCACGCGCCACCGTTCGATCAGATCCGCGAAGACGACTACATGCCGGCGTTCGTCGAGGCGATGAAGCAACATGCCGCGGAGCTCCGGGTGATCGCCGATGCTGCGGACGAGCCAACGTTCGAGAACACGATCGTCGCGATGGAGCGCAGCGGCATCACGCTGACCCGCGTCGCGTACGTGTTCGGCAACCTGGCCAGCGCGTTGACCGACGACAAGATGCAGAAGATCGAGGCCGAGGTCGCGCCGATGATGGCCAAGCATCTGGACGACATGCACCTCGACGCGAAGCTGTTCGGCCGCGTCCACGCGCTCTACCTCAAGCGCAAGGCGCTCAAGCTCGACGCGGTCGATCAGCGGCTGCTCGAGCGCTATCACCTCGACTTCGTCCGCGCGGGTGCGCAGTTGAACGCCGCCGATCAAGCGTCGTTGCGCGCGATGAACGCGGAGGTCTCGACGCTCCAGACCAAGTACTCCGAGCTCCAGCTCAAGGATATGAACGCCGGCGCGGTGATCGTCGACGACGTCAAACAGCTCGACGGGATGTCCGCGACCGACATCGCGGCGGCCGCGGCGGCCGCGACCACCCGCGGCAAGCAGGGTCACTGGATGATCCCGCTGATCAACACCACGGGCCAGCCGGCGCTCGCACAGCTCACGAACCGCGCCCTGCGCGAGAAGATCTTTCGCGCCTCGATCGCGCGCGGTCGCCACGGCGGCGAGACCGACGTGACCAAGCTCGTCGCGCGGCTCGCCCAGCTCCGTGCGCAGCGCGCGAAGCTGCTCGGCTTCTCGAGCGCCGCGGGCTTCATCCTCGCCGACCAGATGGCCAAGACGCCGCAGGCGGCGCTCGAGCTGCTCGGTCAGATGACCGGCCCGACCGTCGCGCACGCGAAGGCCGAGGCCGCCGAGCTCCAGAAGCTGATCGACGCGCAAAAAGGCGGCTTCAAGCTCGAGCCTTGGGACTGGCAGTTCTACTCCGAGCAGGTCCGCAAGGCGAAGTACGCGCTCGATGACACGCAGATCCGGCCGTACTTCGAGCTCGATCGCGTGATGAAGGACGGCGTGTTCTTTGCGGCCCACCAGATGTACGGCGTGACGATCAAGCCGCGCACCGATCTCCCGGTCTACCAGCCCGACGTCCGCGCCTGGGAAGTGTTCGACGGCGACGGCAGCAGCATCGGCCTGATCTACACCGACTACTTCGCCCGCGAGTCGAAGCACGGCGGCGCCTGGATGAACAGCTACAACGACCAGAGCGAGCTGCTCGGCGAGAAGCCGGTGGTCTCGAACGTGCTCAACATTCCGAAGCCCGCGGCCGGCCAACCGGCGCTGTTGACGTTCGACGAAGTGACGACGATGTTCCACGAGTTCGGCCACGCCCTCCACGGCCTGTTCTCGAAGGTCAAGTACCCGAACATGTCGGGCACGAACACGCCGCGCGACTTCGTGGAGTTCCCGTCACAGTTCAACGAGAACTGGGCGCTCGAGCCGACGGTGTTCGCGAACTACGCGAAGCACTATCAGACCGGTGCGGCGATGCCCGCGGATCTCGTCGCGAAGATCAAGAAGGCGAGCACGTTCGGCCAAGGCTTCGCGACGCTCGAGACGCTCGAGGATCAGCTCCTCGATCTCGAGTGGCACGCGCTGTCGGCCTCGGCGCCGCCTCAGGAGGTCGAGAAGTTCGAGGCCGCGGCCTTGAAGAAGCACGGCGTCGATTTCGCGCCGGTGCCGCCGCGGTACCACACGACCTACTTCTCGCACATCTGGGTCGGCGACTACGCCGCGGGCTACTACGCCTACGCGTGGACCGCGGTGCTCGCGGCCGATAGCGCGGCGTGGTTCGCCGAGCACGGCGGCATGACCGCGGCGAATGGCCAGAAGTTCCGCGACGGGATCCTGTCGCGCGGCGCGACGAAGGATGCCCACCAGCTCTATCTCGATTTCCGCGGCCGCGAGCCGAGCGCGAATGCGTTGCTCGTGCAGCGCGGCCTGAAGTAGCCGCCCGAGTCGCTGGTCGGGCGACGCTGCCCTGATTATCGAAACATGACCACTGATAGACAAGCTCTATCAGAGCCATCACCAGGCCCGATTTCCCCGCGCCCGCCGCGAGCCGTACAGTGTCGTCATCATGGCGAACGAACCAACGTGTCCCTTCAAGCCTCCGACGGGCGGAGGCAGTTCGAACCGCGACTGGTGGCCGAATCAACTGCGGCTCGAGACGCTGCACCAGCACCTGCCGATGTCGACTCCGATCGCCGGCGAACGGTCCTACGCCGCCGAGTTCGCGAGCCTCGACTTCGCGGCGTTGAAGGCCGACCTGCGCACCGCGATGACTACATCGCAGGCGTGGTGGCCCGCCGACTTCGGCCACTACGGCCCTTTGTTCATCCGCATGGCGTGGCACAGCGCGGGCACGTACCGCACCGGCGACGGTCGTGGCGGTGCCGGCAAGGGCAGCCAGCGGTTCGCACCGCTTAACGCCTGGCCGGATAACGTCAACCTCGACAAGGCGCGCCGCCTCCTGTGGCCGATCAAGCAGAAGTACGGCCGCAAGATCTCGTGGGCGGATCTGATGATCCTCGCGGGCAACGTCGCGCTCGAATCGATGGGCTTTCCGACGTTCGGCTTCGGCGGCGGTCGCGAGGACATCTGGGAGCCCGAGGCCGACGTCTACTGGGGCCAGGAGAAGAAGTGGCTCGACGACCAGCGCTACTCCGGCGATCGCGAGCTCGAGCAGCCGCTCGCCGCCGTGCAGATGGGCTTGATCTACGTCAACCCCGAGGGCCCCAACGGCACGCCCGATCCGATCGCGTCGGCGCGCGACATCCGCGAGACGTTCGCGCGCATGGCGATGAACGACGAGGAGACCGTCGCGCTGATCGCGGGTGGCCACACGTTCGGCAAGACCCACGGCGCCGGCGATCCGAGCCAGCACGTCGGCTTCGATCCCGAGGCGGCGGAGATCATGCACCAGGGCCTGGGCTGGCACAGCACGCTCGGCCAGGGCCACGGCGGCGATGCGATCTCGAGCGGTCTCGAGATCACGTGGACGACGACGCCGACGAAGTGGGGCATGAACTTCCTCGAGAACCTGTTCCACTACGACTGGGAGCTGACGAAGAGCCCGGCCGGCGCGCACCAGTGGACGCCGAAGCATGGCGCCGGCGCCGGCACGGTTCCGGACGCGCACGACCCGACGAAGCACCGCGCGCCCGGCATGCTGACGACCGACCTCGCGCTGCGGTTCGACCCGGCGTACGAGAAGGTCGCCCGCACCTTCCTCGCGAACCCCGACCAGTTCGCCGACGCGTTCGCGCGCGCGTGGTTCAAGCTCACGCACCGCGACATGGGTCCAAAGGTCCGCTACCTCGGTCCCGAAGTTCCGGCCGAGGATCTGATCTGGCAGGACCCGGTTCCGGCCGTCGACCACCCGCTCGTCGACGAGCGCGACGTCGCAGCGCTCGGGGCGAAGATCCTCGCATCGGGCCACTCGATCGCGCAGCTCGTCGCGACGGCGTGGGCGTCGGCGTCGACGTTCCGCGGCTCGGACAAGCGCGGCGGCGCGAACGGCGCGCGGATCCGGCTCGCACCGCAGAAGGACTGGGAGGCCAACCAGCCGGCGCAGCTCGCGCAGGTGCTCGCGACGCTCGAGCGTATTCGACGTGAGTTCAATTCCAATGCCGCGGGCGCCTCCGCAGGTGCGAAGAAGGTCTCGCTCGCCGACCTGATCGTCCTCGCCGGCGGCGCGGCGATCGAACAAGCCGCGAAACACGCCGGGCACGCCGTGACGGTCCCGTTCACGCCGGGGCGCACCGACGCCTCGCAGGACCAGACCGACGTCGACTCGTTCTCGGTGCTCGAGCCGATCGTCGACGGCTTCCGCAACTACGCGAAGGATCGCTACGCGGTGCCCGCCGAGCAGCTCCTTGTCGATCGCGCCCAGTTGTTGACGCTGACCGCACCCGAGATGACGGTGCTCGTCGGTGGGTTGCGCGTCCTCGACACCAACGTCGGCCAGACCCACCACGGCGTGTTCACGAACCGCCCCGGGACGCTCACGAACGACTTCTTCGTCAACCTGCTCGACATGCGCGTGGCCTGGACGGCAGTCGGCGAGGTCTTCGAGGGGCGCGACCGCACCACCGGCAAGATCACCTGGACGGGCACCCGAGCCGATCTCGTGTTCGGCTCGAACTCCGTGCTGCGCGGCATCGCCGAGGTCTACGCGAGCGCCGGCGCCGAGGACAAGTTCGTCCGCGACTTCGTCCTGGCGTGGACGAAGGTCATGAACGCCGACCGGTTCGACCTCTGACGACTGGAGTTCATCACGCACCGCGTGATGATCCACCTCGCCCCGTTCCGCAAGCTGTCGATTACTTCGTCGATTACTTCGTCAGGCAGGTGTGTGAGCATCCGTACGCCCCATGACGAAGTTTGTTCGGTCGCTCCTCCTGTTGATCTGGATCGTTGGTTGCGGGCCGTCGGCTCACACGGGGGTGCCGTCCGACGGGCTCGGCGATGACGATGCGTTCGTCCCGAGTGACACCGACAACAGTGGAAGCAACACCGGCAGCGCGACCTGCGGTCTGACGTCGTGCGCAGCGCAAAACGCGATGTGCGGTCCGATCGGCGACGGCTGCGGTAGCTCGATCGATTGCGGCGGATGCACGTCGCCGGAGACCTGCGGCGGCGGTGGCACGTTATTCACGTGCGGCGGCACGGGCAGCGGCAGCGGATCGTGTACGCCGCGGACGTGCGCGCAAGCCGGCGCGACGTGTGGTCAAGTCGCCGATGGCTGCGGCGGCCTCACCGCGAATTGCGGCGCGTGTCTCTCCGGCGAGACGTGCGGCGCGGGCACCGTCCCGAACACGTGTGCGACGGGACCGGCGTGCACGACTGGGTTGTGTCTGCAGCAGAACGCCTGCGCGATGATGCCGAAGACGTCGATCAGCGGCACCATCACGGCGCCCGGGCACGACAACACCGCGACGTGGGGAACGCCGGATCCGATCTACGGCGCGCTGGTCTACGTTCCGAACGGCGCGGCGGGTCCGCCGACCTACGGTGTGACGGCGTTCACGAGCGGCGTGTCGTGCGATTCGTGCAGCACGCTGGTCACCGGCGATCCGCTGGTCAGCGTGACCACCGGCGTCGACGGCAAGTTCACGCTCAACAATGCACCGTGCGGCACCAACATCCCGCTCGTGATCCAGCTCGGCCGCTGGCGCCGGCAGATCACGATCCCGTCGGTCGCGTGTTGCGCGGACAACCCGCTGACCAACACGCAGACGCACTTGCCGCGCGATCACGTCGGCGTCACCGGCGACGTGCGCAGTGACATCCCGCTGATGGCGTTCAGCACCGGCGATGTCGATACGCTGCACTGCGTGCTGCGCAAGATCGGCATCGCGGACACCGAGTTCACGAACCCGAGCGGCACCGGTCGCGTCCGCTTCTATGTCGACAACGGTGCGAAGATCAACGCCAGCACGCCGGCCGCATCGACGCTGTACGGCAGCCAGACCGAGCTCGCGAAGTACGACATGACGCTGTTCGAGTGCGTCGGCTCGCAGGTCGCGAAGGCCGCCGCCGACCAGACTCGCCTGATCAACTACGCGAATGCGGGCGGCCGCGTGTTCGCCACCCACTACAGCTACGTGTGGCTGACCAACAGCACCGGCACGGCGGCCTCGAATACCGCGCCCAAGCCGTTCTTCCAGACCGCCGGTTGGATGGTCAATCAGAACAGCGCCGCCGCCGCGACCGGCTACGTCGATCAGACGCTGCAGGGCGATCCGGGAACCCAGGCGCGTCGCGTCGCGTTCGCGCAATGGCTGCAGTTGGTCGGCGCGTCGTCGACGCTCGGCCAGATCCTCGTCAACGTCGTGCGCGAGGACTTCAACTCCGTCAGCGCCCTGCCCGCGACCGCCGCCGGAACGCCGGCGCAACAGTGGCTGTACAGCAGCGGCACGCCGTTCTCCGCACCGCTACACTACACGTTCGACACGCCGGTCGCGTATGCGCCGGATGCCGCACCGACGACGCAGTGCGGCCGCGTGCTGTATAGCGACTTCCATGTCTCCGACGCGGTCTCGGGTGGCGCGACGTTCCCGACCGAGTGCACGACCGGCACCATGACCGCACAGGAGAAGACGCTCGAGTTCATGCTGTTCGACCTCGCGTCGTGCGTCGGCCCGCCGCCGCCGGTGACGTGCACGCCGAAGACGTGCATGGACCTCGGCTTCACCTGTGGCGAGTCCGGCGATGGCTGCGACGACGGCATCGTCCTCGATTGCGGCAGTTGCCCGACGAACCAGGTGTGTGGCGCGGGCGGAGCGGGGACGTGCGGCACGGTCTGCACGCCGCAGACCTGTGCGCAGGCCAACGCTCAGTGCGGCCTGATCGGCGACGGCTGCGGCTCGACGGTCGACTGCGGGACGTGCCCGACCAACCTGAGCTGTGGTGGTGGCGGCTTCGCAAACCAGTGCGGCGGACTGTTCTAGAGCGTCGTCCTGAAATTAGGTCGCACCTATTTTCTGCGCGAACTGCGCAGATTCGTCCGAATTCCGGACAGCGCGGGCGACGTCGTGCCGCCAACTCTGCGAAGTCGCGTTAGCCTCGGCTCGACGTCACTGACATGAATGTCGCGCGCGCCGAGGAACGCGCCGGACGGACACCCCGATCCGACGCGAGAGAGACCCAGACGAACCACGGGATGCGCGTGATGCCGGCGAATCGTGGCAGCGCGTTGTCAGAACGCGCCGAGCACGTGGGCGAGTAGCCCGACGCCGGCGAGCGCGAGCAGGATCACGATCCACGCCCAGTGCCGGGTCCGCCGTTGGAGCATCGCCGCGCCGAGCGTGGGCATCATCGCGATGCTCTCGCGCCGGCGCTCCATCATCGCCTCCGAGGTCGCGGGCAGCTCTCCCACCAGTTCGACCTCCTTGCTCTGGATGATCTCGTAGAGCGCGGACACGCCGCTGTCTTCGCGGCGCAACGGCTGCTTCTGCGTGAACGCCCACTCGACCCACGACACGAACTGACGCTGGGTGAGCCGACCCGCGGCGACGACGCCGATCGCGTCGCGCATCTCGCCGGCCGTTTGCCAGCGCTTGTCGGGGTTGCGCGCCAGCGCGGTCAGCACGATCTGATCGACCTCGCGCGACACTTCAGGGTTCGCCTGAGACGGCGCCGGAATCGGCAACGACCGCACGTGGTCGAGGATCGTGCCTTGTTCGGGCGCATCGAACAGGCGGCGGCCGGTGAGCAGCTCGTACATCACCACGCCGAGCGCCCACAGATCGCACCGCGCATCGAGCTTGCCGGAGAGGTACTCGGGCGCGACGTAGTTGAGCTTGCCCTTGATCACACCGGCCTGGCTCTGCACCGACGACTGCTTGGTCTTCGCGAGCCCGAAGTCGATCAGCTTGACCTGACCGGTCGTCGACACGATCACGTTCGCGGGCGAGACATCGCGGTGGACGATGCCGAGCGGGAGGCCGAGCTCGTCGCGAAGATTGTGAGCGTGATCGAGCGCGTCGCACAACTGGTACGCGATCTCGAGCGCGACCATCGTCGGGATCTGGCCGACGTAGGTGCTGCACTGCTCCTGGAGCTGCAGCAGCGTCGGGCCCGGCACGAACTCGAACGCGATGAAGTAGATGCCGCGCAGCTTGCCGAACTCGTAGACCCGCGCGATGCCGGGATGGCGCAGGTGGCGTGCGAGCCGTGCCTCGTCGATGAACGAGCCGACGAGCTCGCGGACATTCGCGATGTGCGGGTAGAGGCGCTTGAGCGCGACCGGGTTCTTGATCGCGCGAGACCTGGCGAGGTGGACGGCGGCGAGACCACCCGCGCCGAGCTCCTCGTAGATCTCGTACGACCCGAAACGCTCGCGCATCCCTTCACGTCACCAGGATCGCGACCTGGTGTCAATCACGAGCGGGTCTTGCGCGTGGCCTTGAGCAGACCGTGGATCTCGTCGAGCTCGCCGACCGAGCCGAGCATGACACCGGAGATCGAGAGCTCTCCGTTGGCATGGCGGATCCGGAGCACGCGGGTGAACCCCGGCCCGCCGGTGAGCTCCAGCGCGCGGATGTCGCGAAATGGAATCGTGATGTCGTCGCCTTTGCGGTCGGTGGGGACCACGAGCTCGCGCGTCGCGATCACGATCCGGCGCCGGCCGCGGAGCCGCACCACCGTCTCGCGGATCATGCTGATCGCGAGCAGACCCGCGAGTGACGCGATGATGATCAACACCACGCGCCAGTAACGATTCGCCGCGGTCGCGACCCACACCATCTCGGCGGCGACGGCTACGAACACCATCGCGAGCGGCGCGGTGATCGTGAGGCGCGCACCGTAGCGAAAGCTGCGAGTCTGGCGGCCGGTCACGGGCGTAGCCTACGCTACGTCGCGCGCTATCTCGCCGAGTTCCCGCGCGCGATCGTGGTCGCCGCGTGTGGCTCGGGGAGCACGTGGCCCTTGATCGGGCTGGACGCGAGGGCGATCACGTTCGGGGTGGGGAGTCGGCGTGCCACGATCGCGAGGCTCGCGGCGGTCGCCTGACGGAGCGCCGCTTCGGCCATCTCGAGCTGACCGCGGACCTCGGCTTGCTCGATCACGACGGTCCAATCCCGTCGACCGCCGTTGAAGTCGATGGTCATCGCACCTTGCACCATCGCGATCTCCTCTTGCGTGAGACCCGACGCCAGCATCCAGTCGTGGAGCGGTCCGGTGTGCACGTCGGCGAGCCGCGCGCCGTTGCCCTCCTGGCGGACGGCCTCGACGAGATCGTCGCGTCCGGTCTTGTGGACGAGCTCCGCCATCGGACACCGCACGCCGTTCGCGTCGACGAACACGCTCGCCGGGTTGCCGCTCGCGTCCGCCGGATAGACGCCGGCGACGCGATAGTCGTGCAGCCAACCGATGAGCTCCGCGCGCCGGCCGGCGAGGGTCGTGACCGAGTCGACCTGTGTAGGAATCGTGGCCGCGGTGGTCGCCGCGCAGCTTGCAAGCACCGTGATCGTCAACAGCAGCAATCGAGACATGTGAACCTCCTGCCTCGCACGATGACAGACGTCGTCGTCGCGGTCGGTAAGGCCTGCGTAAGCGTTCCACGGCCGGCTTGTGTCACTCTACGGACTGGCATGGGCTGGGATTGCACGCTTCACGTCGTCGACGACACCTCGCTCGCGCGGTTCGCGGCACGGTTTCTGCGCGGCCTCCACCGCGGTACCGCTTTCGATCGAGAGTTCGACGGCGACGACCTGATCGCGAAGGTCAAGCAGCTGATCGCCGACGATCCGAGCACCGGCGCCCGCGCACTCGCCGAGCTCGCGCTGCTCTACGTCTCGACCGAGACGCCGCACCTGTACTGCCGCGGCTTCGCGCTCTCGCTGTGGGATCCGGCGGTGATGGGGGCGGTCCTGCCGGCGCAGCTCCTGACCTCCGTCGAGACTCGGATCCCCGACGTGATCTCGGCGTATCCGAACATCGCAGGACACCTGCCCGCGCGCTTCGACGGGGCATTCTGCGTCGGCCCGTTTGTCACCGCGCGCAACGTGCCGGCGCTGCTCGAGCTCGTCGAGCCGGTCGTCGGTGCGATGCCGCCGCGCGAGGCCGTCACCTACCGGCCGCTCGTCGAGATCCTTCGCGTCGCGGCGGCGCGGAACCTCGCGTACTGGGAAGGCACCGACCTCGACGTGACCCTGGCGCGGCCCGAGTGGCTGCCGCAACGACCGTCACCGGTGGTGAAGCTCCCCAACCCGTTCACGAGCCCGCTCGCGCGGCCGTGCGCGATCGACGGCACGCGCATGCTCGTCGCCGATCACGTCGCCCTGCACGAGCTCGACACCCGCACGTTCCCGCCGTCGGTCGTGACCCACGAGGATACCCAGGTCAACGCCGCCGCGTTCACGCCGTGGGGGACGACGTTCGTGCGGATGGCGACGGATCGCACCGTCCGTCCGTTCAAGTTCTCGTACGTCGAGCTCCCCGATCGCACGCCGCTCGCGATCGAGCCACCGTTCGCGATCGGCCTCGCCCGGCCGGGCCGCGATTGTCTGATCTTGTTCCCGCAGGCGACGACCACCGAGCGCACCAACATCCGGCCACTCGTCATGCGCGCCGATCATCGGCTCGAGTCGTTGCTCGTGCCGGATCCGGTCGAGACCCAGCGCGTCGAGTGCGACGCGATCGCGTTCGGCGACGGCGAGCTGCTCGTGGTGTGGGACGCGGTCGCGTATCGCTGGGACGGTGTCGGCGCACCCGTGATGCTCGGCGAGACGCTCGACGCGCCCGACGACCTCGCCGCGGTCGCACTCTCGGACGGCTCGATCGTCGGCGGCTTCGGCCACAAGCTGCTACGCGTCGCGCGCACCGGCACCTCGACGCCGGTGTTGCCGCTCGACAACGTGACGTCGCTGGCGCGTGGCCCGAACGACGTGCTGATCATCGGCGAGGGCGAGAACCCCGAAGGCGATGCTTACAAGCTGTGGTGGCCCGCGACCCGCGAGGTCACGCACATCCCGCCGAGCGTGCTCGAGCTCGACGAGCGGCCGATGTTCGCCTACTACGATCCGATCGAGGACCTCCTCGTCGCGGCGCGGCCCGGCGCGTGGCACGCGATCCCGTGGAGCGAGCTCGCCGCACTCCGCCGCGAGGGCTAATCCGCACCGGCGGGCGCGGCATCGGCCGGCGGCACCTTGCGAGTCGAGCGGATCGTCCCCGGGAGCACGTCGATGTGGACCGGCGGCGTCAGCTCGTACATGAAGCCGCGCGTATCGATCTGCGCGTGGAACGTGCCGCCGACATTGATCGTGCGGCGGAAGTGCTCGGGCTGCTGGCCGCGCACCACGTGGTTGCGATGATCGAGCAAGAACCCGCCGAGCCGGATCGCCATGTGGTTGTACAGCCGGTGGCAGCCGTGGCTCGTACCGTTGAGCAGCGACGTGACGACCGCCGAGCCGTGCGTCCCGATGCCGTTGTCGACGTACTGGACGCTGCCGTTCTTCATCCGCACCGCACGTTCGTGCGGCAGCCGGATCATCCCGAACGCCGACAGCGGACCGGGACCCATGATCGACTTCTTGAGCTCCCACTTGCCCTTCGCGACCCAGCGCACGAGCTCGTCGTCGGGCGTGGTGTCGGGTGGCAGCCACGTCGGCGCGGCATAGAGCTGACGCCACTCGCGCGGACCGACGTCGGATTCCTTCCAGCGCTTCGTCAACACGCCATCGACGCGAACGTCCGCCCAGCCGCCGATCGTCGTCGGCCACCGCACGAGGGCGCGCTTCGTCGCGCCGTCCTGCGCGTACAGGATCAGCGCCGGGCGGCGCCACGCGACGCGCGGTACCGGCTGCTCGTCGTACCAGACATCGCCGCGGTCGATCTCCGCGGACAGCGCCATGTGCGCGGCGTGATAGGCCGGCCGCGCAGGCAGCGCGAGCGCGACGCGCAACCCACCCGGGTGGTTCGCGAGGAATGTGGCGGTCGCCGCCGGATCGATCCAGCCGAGCTCCTTCGCGGCGGCCTCGGTCGCCGCGTCGACGAGATCCGGTGCCGCGTTCGCGAGCGGCTTGTCGTGGCCATGGACCTCGCGCATCGCGAGCGGATCGAGCATCCGGCCGAGGATCGGCTGCTCGCCTGCCCCCGCGGTCCCGTCCTCGATCAGGCCGGTCGCGTCGACGACGCGCTCGCGCAGCACGCGCAGCGCGAACCGAAAATCGAGCTCGCGAGGATCGGCCGCGAGTGCCGTGCGCGTATCCGGATCGAGGCGCCCGTTCGGGATCAAGAAGTTGCGGCGCTGGAACTGCTCGATCGCCTGGCCGAGCACCCACGAGAACGTGCCGTCGACACTCTTGTCGGCGAGCAGTCCCTCGCACTGCAGGATCCGCTGCGCCGTGACGATGCCGGTGTACAGCTCGTCGGCGGTCTTCCACCGGGTGTAGGCGTCGCCGAGCTCGCGGTCGGTCGCGAGCGCCGCGTAGTCGGCGAGCCCGCGCTGCACGCGCACGCGCTCGAGCTGCGCGCCGAGCAACTCGCGCTGCCGATTGTTGAAGCGCACCAAACCGGAGAGCTCCTCGCCGTACGGACGCGCGAGCTTGGCGAGCGGCGCCGCATCGATCTTGGTGTGGCACGCGTAGCGCGCACTCTGCGTGAACCGGTCGCGCACGATCGCGAACGAAGGCACCACGCCGTAGAGCTCGCCGAGCCCGACGTTCGCCGGCAGCGGCTTGCCGTCGAGATCCTGCTCGCGAGCGAGCGCGAGATAGCTCGGCCGGAAGTCCGGTGCGGTGCCGTCGGCTTGGACCGCGAACAACACCGGCGTCCAGGCGTCGCGCAGATCGACGATCGTCGCGGTCGCGGGGACCGAGCACACCGCCGACGGCTCGCGACCATGCTCGATCAGCGACACCGGCGCGGCGCACGCGGCGTGCGAGCCCGCGCTCGGCGCGACCGGCACGAGCCGCGCGGCGGGACGATGATCCGAGGAACTGCACGCCACCGTGATCGCGGATGCGAGCAACAGGCGCTGGAACATCACCCCCAGTATCGCGCGAGTCGGCCGGCGCGTCCACAAACGGTCCGGTCGCCGGACGTCAACGCGATGCGGCGTGGCACCAACGCGTGGCTAGTTCGAGTCGAACGCGGTCAACGCGATCTGCATCGTGTTCGCGCCTACGCGGTGCCGACGGAGACCGAGACGCTCGGGCGATGACGCCCCCCGCTCGATCCCAGGCTCGGCTGCGCGGCCGCCTGCGGGTCGCCTTGCGGTGCCACACCCGGCGCTTGAGGCTGCTGGCCGCCGCCGGCGCCCGCCGTCATCTGACCGATCATCGGCATGATCGCCGAGGCGATCGGTCCGATGCCGGGGATCATCCCGAGCAGCGGACTGGCCGCTTGCAGGATGCCGCCGATGTTGGCGCCGCCGCCGGTGACCTGGGCCAAGGCAGCGCGTGGGAGTGGTTCGAATCGTGGACGCATGCCCGACGTGATTGCACGGGGTGTGCTCGGACCGGTCTCGAGTGAATCCAAGGAGCTACGCGCTGGCTGCGACTCCCCGAGGGTGCGTTCGCTCGGCCAACTACCTACCTGGGGACTCGGTCAGCCAGCCGAGCTATCGAATCTCGGGAGCGCGACTCACCAGCAACCGTGGAACGACTGTTCGTCCTCGGCGGCGGTCTTCGCGGACGCACCGCCGCACGCGAGGTAGACGGCTTCGGCGTCGCTGCCGAGTGAGGCCGCGGCCGCGAACAGGCTGTCCTCGTCGAGGATGCCGTCGAACCGCGTGCGGTAGGCGGCGACGTCGTGCCACGCGCGCGTGTTGAGCTTCGCGTACTGGCGCCAGCGCGGCAGCCCGCGCGCGACGGCGATCGCCTCGAGCGCCGCGGCTTGGCACGGCGCGGTCTTGTGCTCGGCCTGGAGGGTGCGCGCCTCGGCGAGCCGAAAGTGCACGACGTCGATGCCGTGCGCCGCGTTGTTGCCGGTCGCTTCGCAACCGTCGTTGTCGCCGCCGCACTTGTCGAGCGGCTTCCTCACGTGGGTGAAGTACGAGACCGCGACGCACGTGCGCGTCTCGTGGGTCACCGGGTCGGTGCGCTCGCGCAGCTTGGTGCCGGTGACGACCAACACGTCGCCATGTGCGAGCTTCGGCAGCAGCGGCGCGTGTTCGATCGCCGCTTGCCAGCCCGTCTTGTGAGGCTTGGGAAACCGGCCCTTCGCACGCCGTGCGGTGAGGTCGGGATCGAGCGCGTCGACGACGATGAAGCTATCGCCGAGCTTGCACGCGAGGTGCTGGATCTCGACGGCGCCGGAGAGCGTCTTGCCCGCGCGCGGATCGGCGGACGCCGGCACGTAGCACGAGGGTTTGCAGCGCTTGTCGTGCGGCGCATCTCCGGTGCACGCGAGCGCGAGCGCGTCTTGTTGCTCGGACTCGATCTTGCGATGACTCGCGACGATCTCGTCATGCTTGGCCTCGTCGGACGGCGGCTGGACGACGACGGTCGCCGCGCGCGGCGGTGGCGGCGGCGCGCTCTTGGCACCGCACCCGACCAGCAAGACGAGCGCGTAGCTCAGCGAAGTCGCCATTCGTGGCGCGATGTTCGCACGGACGGCGGAATCACGTAGACTCGTCGACGGATTGTCGATCAACGAGTGCGATGTACGTTCGGCCGACCAGGTCCGGCAGCGGATCGAGACCGGCGCCCACGATCGGCTCGCGTTTCGTGGAGCGCTGCTCGCGGTCCCGCCCGACGCGCGCGATGCGTGGCTCGATCGCGTGCTCGGCCTGGGCACGTTGCCCGACGACGGACCGGAGCTGCCATCCGGCTGCGTGCCATATCTGCCGTGCGGTGTCGAAGCGCTCCTCGAGATCGTCGACAGCGCGCACGTCGGGCCCGCCGACGTGTTCGTCGACGTCGGCTCCGGCGTCGGGCGCGCGATGGCGCTCGTGCATCTCCTCACCGGCGCCGCTTCGATCGGCATCGAGATCCAGTCGAGGCTCGTGCAAGCGGCGCGTGACGTCGCGCGCGTGGTGTCATCGAAGATCCGCAACGTGCACGGGGACGCCGTCGAGCTGACGTGTTGCATCGTGGTCGGCTCGGTGTTCTTTTTCTACTGTCCGTTCAGCGGCGAGCGCCTGCAGCACGTGCTCGCCGAGCTCGAAGCGATCGCGCAGACCCGGCCGATTCGCGTGTGTTGCGTCGATCTGCCGCTGCCCGCGTGCACGTGGCTCGCGGCCGAGCCCGCGACGTCGGGGAGCGTGACGATCTATCGCTCGGCCTACGACGACGTCTCGGCGCTCGCGCGGTAGGCCGGCGCGACGAGCGCCGCGGCTAGATACAATCCGGCGGCAACGAACAGCGCATCGGTCGAGCCCGCGACCCGCAACGCGAGCACCGCGACGATTCCACCCGCCACCGACGCGGCGCCATTGACCGCCCACAAGCTGGCGATCCGCCCCGCCGGCTCGCCATGGTGCGCGAGCAGCACCGGAAACGGACAACCGATCGCGAGCCCCGCGGGCGCGAGGATCGCCGCGATCCGCAACAGTCGACCGGCGTCGCTCGAGATCGAGTCGAGCCAGTCGACGTTGCGGAGCAGGATCGCGGTCGACGCGATCGCGATCCCTGCGACGACGCACGCCCCCGACACACCGCGCGCGCGACGACGCCACCAGCCGCCGAGCAGCAGCGCGCCCGCCGCACTCCACGCGAGCAAACAGAACAAGACGAAGGAGACGGCATACAGCGTTCCGCCCGCGGCGAGCGTGAACCGTTGAATCAGCGCGAGCTCGACGCAAAAGAACGCGCCACCGAGGCCGGTCGCGACGGCGGCCGGGCGGACGAACGAGCGTGTGTCGCGACGGCGCTCGAGGATCAGGACGAGCACGAGGACCACCGCGCCGGCGAGCACCCACAGCTGATCCGGTTCTGCGAGAGCGGTCGCGCGCAGCCCCTTGGTGTTCTGGAAAAAGTACGGACGCTCGTCGTGGACCGGTGTCAGGTCGTCGCGGTTGGTGGCACCGAGCGAGGCCGGATCGAGCAGTCGGGTACGACGCTCCGCCGTGTCCCCCGGGCCCCACAACAGCTCTGCCGGTTCGACGTCGAGACCGTCGGCCACCTCCAGCGGCATCGGTGAGGTCCGGACGACGACCAGGTAACGGTACGCAGTTCCAGGTCGCGGATCGCGCAGCACGGCAATCCCTTCGAGTGCGCGCGCGCGAGCCACGCCGAGCCGTTCGAGCGCTTCGATCACCGTGAGCAATTGGCGATATGCATTTCCAGGATCGCTGTGGACAAGCACCAAGACTCCCGTCGGCGTCAAATGCCTCAGGTACAGCTCGACGGCCTCGACCGTGTACAGGTGGGCCTCCAACCCCGCCGGCTGCGCCTGCGCATTTCCGGTCAGCGCCAACGCGAGCTCGATGAGATCGTAGTGGTCCGCGGAGTCTTCGAGGTATCGGCGAGCATCCGCGATCACCAGCCGAACGCCGTGCTGGTGATAGACGTCGCCGGCGAACTGCCTCCAGCGGGCGAGCACGCCGGGGATCGCGGGATTGACCTCGACCGCGTCGATGACCGACGCTCCGTACTTCTTGGCGAGCCAGACGCTCGCACCTGCGCCGGCGGCGAGCACGAGCACGTGATCGGGATGGAGCGCCCGATAGGGCAACGCCATCAGCAGGCCCCAGGTCGTCTCGAATGAGCCGGCCTTCGCTCGCGCGGCCTCCACCATATAGGTCGGGCTCATGCCATCGGTGAACACGCCGAGTCTCAGGTCGGGTTCGCCGGGCACGCGGTGCACGTCGAGGCGCCCGAGCGGACTCCACTGCGAATCGAGCACGTCGCGCGACGACGTTCCTGCTTCGACGATCGCCTTCTCGGAGTGAGGATCCGATCCGAGGAGCACTTCCAGCGGCCCGTCGGGCAACTCTCCGGCGCGTCCGAGCACCAACAAGCTGACGTGCGCCGCGGCGATCAGCGCGATCACCCAGCGACCGCGACGCTCGACGAGCAGCAGCGCCAACCCGCAGCAGATCAGCCCGAGCACCAGCATGATCTCGGTCGGCGACAGCGGACCGAGCAGCCGCGGAGCAACCAGACAGCCGCTCGCCGCCGCGAACAGATCCACCGCGTAGGTCGAGCGCGCGACGTCGCTGCCGCGCGCGGCGTACGCGTCGGAGACCAGCACGCCTGCGAGCGCGAACGTGACCAGCGTGAGGGCGACGAGTGCCGGCAACGACGCTCCGGCGATCGCCGCCGACGCCAGACAGCACAGCGCCGCGGCGAGCCCAGGCGCGACTCGACGCGGTGCTGCCCAGCGTGGAGTGCGCACGCGAATCGCCGCGCCGATGCCGAGGCCGAGCAGTCCGATCGACAGCGCGGTCGAGGTCGCGTGCGAGCTGCCGATATAGGCGTAGAGCCTGGTGGACGTGAGCTCGAGGACCAGCGCCACGAACGTGACGATCGCGATGGTCGCTGCTGGGCGGTAGTTACGCGGGGCCAGGCGCGCGCAGCGTATCACGCACGCCGGAGGTACCCCATCGGCGCGCCACCGACGACGATCAGGAGAATCTGTGGACCGGTTCCGAAGTCTTTCGATTCGATCTAGGAACGCCGCAATGCGACACTGATCGGATGGAGCCCGAGGCCCGCGAGTGGAAGCTGCGGGCCGCGGCCATCCCCGGTGCGCTGCTCGTCGCGCTCGCCTTCCACGCGTGGCCGACCGGCCACTTCCTGCAGCGCACGTTTCTCTCGATGATGGTGCACGAGCTCGGTCACGCCGTGACGGCGTGGTGGTGTGGCTTTGGTGCCATCCCGACGCTGTGGCGGACGATGATTCCGGAGACCCGCGGCCTGGTCTGGTTGCTGGTCACGGGGCTCGAGATCGGGTTCGTGGTGTTCGGGTGGAAGCGCCAGCGTCTCGTGCTCGTGCTCGTCGGGCTCGCGCTCGGCGCGATCCAGCTCGTCGCGATCACCGCATCGAGTGAGGTCGCGCACGCGTGGATCATTTTCGGCGGCGATGGTGGGGCGATGGTGTTGGGCACGCTGCTGATGGCGGGGTTCTTCGTCCCGAAGCTGCGCGAGCACGGGTTGCGCTGGGGGCTGCTCGCGATCGGCGCGGCGGCGTTCGTCGATACGTTCGCGACCTGGTGGGCCGCGCGCGGCGACCTCGACGTGATCCCGTTCGGCGAGATCGAGGGGGTCGGGCTCTCCGATCCGTCGAAGCTGACCGAGGTCTACGGGTGGAACGTCGATCAGCTCGTGCACCGCTATGTCGCACTCGGTGTGACATGTCTCGTCGCCCTCGCGGCGGTCACGGTGTGGCAGGTCTTGCGCTCGCGCAACTCAACCCTCGGTGCGGCCGGGCCGGATGTCGCGAGTGGCTCGGATCACGATGCAGCGCAACCATGATGACCGGGTGGGCCCATCGCACATCGATCACCCTGCTGGCCGCGATGATCGAGGCACCCGGAGACGGCGCGCTCACCTCGTTCGGTCGCGCTGGACGATCCCGAAATTGCAGCGGCGGCTGCGACGGACGGTCACGACTCGCGTTCACGAGCGCCGACGGCAGCACGCCACGCGCGCGGGATGCCCCGGTTGCTCGTGAAAGATCCGTTGATGATCGCGGAGGGCGCGTACTACAGTCCGCGGCCATGAGGTGGAACGCACTGCTTGCCGTGGTGTTTGTTTTCGGCTGTGGCGATAACCGGAAGGCGCCGGGCGACGCCGGACCCTCCGACGGTCCCGTGGCCGCCGTGTGCGGCAACTACAAGGTCGAGCCCGGCGAGGACTGCGACGACGGCGATCAGATCACCGACGCGATCTGCGATTCGACCTGCCACTTCACGTGCGGCAACGGCCACGTCGACGACGCGGCAGGTGAGGCGTGCGATACGGCGATCGCCGCGGGCCTCGACGGCGCGTGCCCGTCGACGTGTGATGACGGACAGGTCTGCACCACGGACGTGTTGACCGGCTCCGATTGCACGGCCGCATGCATCGCCACCGCGATCACGGACCCCAGCGACGGCGATGGCTGTTGCCCCGCGGGCGCGAACGAGAACAACGACAGCGACTGCACCGCGATGTGTGGGAACGGTGTCGTCGAGGCCGGCGAGCTGTGCGACACGGGCATCACCGCGGGCGCCGGTGCGTGCCCAGTGTCGTGTGACGACAACCAGTCCTGCACGACCGACACGCTGATCAACGCGAATTCGTGTCAGGCGGCGTGCGCGCACACGGCGATCACGATGCCGCACAATGGCGACGGCTGCTGCCCGGCGGGCGCGAACAGCGGCAACGACAGCGACTGCCTCGCTAGCTGTGGCAACGGCGTCGTCGATTCCGGCGAGACGTGCGACACCGCGATCGCGACCGGCGCCGGCGCCTGCCCGACCGCGTGCAGCGACGGCATGGCGTGCACGACCGACGTGCTCTCGAACGCGGGCACGTGCACGGCGGCGTGCGTGTTCCCCGCGATCACGATGGCGGTCAACGGCGACGGCTGTTGTCCCCCGGGCGCGAACGCGACGAACGACACCGATTGCGCGCCGGTCTGCGGCAATCACGTCGTCGAAGGTACCGAGCAGTGCGACGATGGCAACACGACGAACGGCGACGGCTGCTCGTCGACGTGCACGCGCGAGCCGACCGCGTTCCGCTTCACCGACATGGACCTGCGGGATCCACACGTCTGGGTGAGCTTCCTCGGCTGCCGCGACGTGACCGACACCCAGCTCGTCGGCTTCTCGGTCAACAACGAGATCCAGACGTCGATCCAGACCGATACCGACATGCCGCCCGACGGGATGCTCAACCTGTCGCCGACCGTCGTGTTCCGCCCGCTCACGCAGACCAACGGCGCGACGACCGCGCTCGACTTCTACTTCGCCGATTGCACCGCGCCGATGGCGTCGACCACCTGCCATCCGGGCGCGACGGCACCGGCGAGCGTCACCGCGACGATCGCGAGCACCGGCACGTGCATGCAGCCGATCGCGGGCACGACCCGTCCGTACGCGCCTTCGATCACGAACGCGACGGGCCCGTGCTACTCGTCGTCGACGACGACCGTCACGGTCACGCTCGCGGGCATCCCGATCACGCTCACGGACGCGCGGGTCGCGGCGACGTTCGTCGGTACGCCTGCCACGTCGACGGTCAACGGCCTGCTGCTGGGCTTCATCAGCGAGGCCGACGCCAACGCGACGATCCTGCCGACCTCGCTGCCGCTCGTCGGTGGCCAGCCGCTCAGCTCGCTGCTCGCGGGCGGAACCGGCGCGTGCAACTCGGGTCACGACGACCGCGATCTCAACAACGGCGTGCGCGGCTGGTGGTTCTACCTGAACTTCACGGCGGCGCGCGTGCCGTGGACGGAGTAGAGCGCTCGAGCCGATCGGCGACGAGCCGCGAGCCGGCCGGTGGTCGCACGGAATCGACCACGCGCGATCGGCGAGGCGATTTCATGCGACATGTGGTCGTCTGCCGGCTCGCTCAGCTATGCAGATGCGCTTCGCGACGATCACGTTCGGACTCCTGGCTGGATTCCTGGCTGCCTGTTCCGGTTCTGACTCGGGAGGTCCTCCAACGGGGCCGCACGCGATGGGCGCGATCACCGTCATCGAGGCCCACGCGACCACCGGAGGCAACGCGACCTCGACGATCGCCGCGGGATTCATTCCGGACGCCGCGACGGCGGCACCGGTCTGCACCAAGACGATCGCGGGGTGCGAGGTGATGCTCGCGCCCGATTGCAATGGGACCTGCGGCGCCAAGCAGTTCTGCACCTTCGATCAAGGCTGCACCGCCACGTGCAAACCAATCTGCGACGCGACGTGCAGCGACACCGAGGAGTGTTACTTCCCGACGCCGACCACCTCCGCGTGCCGGCAGCGCCAGAGCTTCGACGCCGGAACACTCACGCTCTCGGGCACCACCACGCCCGTGACCTTGTTCCCGCCCTACTCGTTCAAGGGCATCGATAGCGGCTCGCTGTTCAACGATGGAGCCGAGCTCGCGGTCACCGCGACGGGCGCCGGCGCCGGTGCGGGCTATCTCGGCTTCACCGAGAGCTTCACCGCGACGCACGTGTTCCGCACCGAGCCTTCGCTCGACAAGCTCGGCATCTCCGACATCTTTGGCGCGGGCGATGTCCCGATCCGCTGGACCGCCGGCCAGGACGACATCACGGTCACGGCCACGGTGATCGCGGTGAGCGGGAAGGCCGGGACGCTGACCTGCAAGGGCGACGACACGACCGGCAAGTTCGACCTGCCACGCCAGGCGATCAAGGCGGTCCTCGCGACGGGCGATACCCTCGGCTCGCTCACCGTCGCGGTCACTCGCAACAAGGTGCACTCGATCTACGACCTCAGCACGACCGGCACCGTCCCCGATGGCGACGTCCAGGCGGTCGGCTGGCTCGACCTCGCGACGAGCTCGACGGAGACGACGTCGTTCGCCGGTTGCAGCAACGACCAACAGGTCTGCGACAACGCGTGCGTCGATGTGTCGACCAACGCCCACTGCGGTTCGTGCGGCAACGCGTGCGCGAGCGGTGATTCCTGCGCCACCGACACGTGCTCGGGTCCCGCCGCCTGCAACGCGTGTTTCAACACGGTCTCGACCGGGAACGGCGTCTGCGCCTCCGCCTACGCTGCTTGCACCAACGACGCCGACTGCACGGTGTTGAAGACCTGCCTCGCTGCGTGCACCGACGCCACGTGCCAACAGACCTGCGTCACCGCCCATCCCAACTCGGTCACGCTCTACAACATGGGACCGAACTGCATCTGCAGCTCGGGCTGCCCGACGGAGTGCAGCGCCGCCTGCCAGCAGTGATCGCTACGCGCAGATCAGCGCGACGCCGATTCCGATAATCCCGAGGACGGCCAAGCCGACGGCTGCGAACGGTGCATCGCGCTGCTTGGAGCGAGCGGTGAGCGTCGTCGCGCTACGATTTGCCGGGCATCTCCGGCTCGTAGTCTTCCGGGCCCATCAGCCGCCGGATCACGACCTCGACCGTGTCGTCACGGTGAACGTCGGTGCCGAACGGGCTGCGCTTGGCCCACTCGATCGCCTCTTCGCGCGACTTGACCTGGATGATCGAATACCCGGCGACCATCTCCTTCGCCTCGGCGAACGGTCCATCGATCACCGAGCGGTTCTTGCCTTCGAACCGAATGCGCACGGCCTCGCTACTCGGAGCCAGCCCACCGAGCTCGAGCAAGACGCCTGCCTTCTCGAGCTCCTCGTTGAACTTGTGCATCGCGAGCAACTCGTCGTTGGTCGGTGGCTTCCGACGCGCTTCCGTTTCCTTCGTTGCCATGACGAACAGCATGAACTTCATCGCAGTCTCCTCGTTCGGTGTGTAACGTAGCGACGAACGACGCGGCGCTAGATCGACAAGACCGCTGCGAAAATAATCGGCTGCGATCCCGTGCTATTCGGGCTCGAACCACCGCGAAGCCGAGCGGCAACCGCTTCATCAAGATCACCGCAGCCACGGCGTGGACGGCGAGCCGTGACCGCGGGTGTCAGAAGCTTGTCTAACCTAGGGCCTGCCGCACAAACGACCACGGTGTACGGAAGCTCCGGCGCCTGGCTGCGTCGTCATGGCGTGGAGTAAGCGAGTCTCGATCGCGATCGCCGCACGGTCGCGAGCCGGTCGCACAGCGCAAGCACGCACGGTAGGCAGTCGCGCACTGAACGGCGCGCCGGCGCGATCGCGGGGTCGCCTTCGAGCCGCGAGGCGCCGCACCATCAACGGTGTTACGGTCCAGCAATGACATGGGTCTCGACGATGTTCCATCAGGGCGGTCCGACGATGTTCTGGATCGAGTACCTCGCGATCGCCGCGGTCATCGTGAGCATCGTCTACATCGTCAAGCCGCAGGCATGGAGTCGTTGGACCAGGCTCGCGTTGATCGCGCTAGTCCTCGCGGCCGGCGGCTACGGCACGCTCCACAACCGGCACCTGGTCGACGATGGCATCGCGAGCATGGAGCATGATGCGACGCCGCCACCTGCCGCGACTCTCGAAGACATACGAGCACAGGGTGCCATCGAAGCGAAGCGACCGATCGAGCTCGCGGGGATCGCCGCGGGACTCCTCGCGGTCCTGTTCGGCGTCGGCGAGCTTCGCCGCCGAGCCATGCACTAACGTCTTTCGCGGCTCACCTGTCGCGCGTCAATCGGCACACTGCTTCGCGATCGCGACGAACGCAGGCTGGTCCACCTGGCTGTAGTGGACGACCTTGCTGACACACGCAGGGTTCGATGCGCTCGCTCCTGCTGATCACGGGTTGATCGGGATGAGGCCGGAGGCGAGCTCGCTGACGACGACGACCGAGACATCCGGCGTCGTCACCAGGTGCTCGGCGACGCGCGCGATCGCGACCGCGCCCGTCGTGTCGGTCGCGGGCAGGAGTGCGAACGTCGAAGCCGGGACAGTGAACGTGCCGGTGTCGTCGATGCGGCAGAGGATCGTGTCCGACGTCGAGCCGTGCATGCCGAGGAGGATGATGAAGATCTTCGAACCCGCTACGGCCGTCCACGTCGGCGTGTAGCCGGCGCGCGACAGCACCGTCGGCACGGTGTACCCGGCGAGCGCCGCCGGTGCGGTGACGGTCGCCGAGAACGCGGGGACCTCGGAGCCGGCGGCAACGACGGAGATCGTCGCGCCGGCCGTGTAGAGATCGGTCGGTGGTGTTGGCGCCGGCGTGTACTTGAGCGGCGTTCCCGACGGCGTCAGGGTGATCGCCGTGTTCGTTCCGGTCACCGCGATCGAGCCTGCCGAAAAGCGATCCATCGCCGTGTTCGGTCCGAACAGCGTGCACGCTCCCTCGGTGGCCACCGGGATGCCGTAGATCATGCCGTCGGTGAACGTCGCGCTCACGTTCGTGAGCGAACCCATGGGACCTGTGCCCATCGCGATCGCGACTTGACCGTTGACGTGCGGGGCGGGCGCGTCCTGCGGCACGAACGCGTCGCGAGCGGCATCGACGGCGACTGCGCCGTCGATCGTCGTGTTGTGATCGTTGTTGCACGCGGTGGCACACACGAAGAGGACGACCAATCGGATCATCCGTCTTCGTCGCACTAACCGGCTGCGACGAGCAACGGCAAAGCTCGGATCATTGCGACCGCGAGCTTCCGGCCATCGCGCCACACGATCGCCCTCGATCTCGTCGCCGCGTTCAAACGCGGCAAGGCACTCGTCGTGGTCGCGACTCGCTCGCCGATGCGACGAACCTAGTAGGGTCGTTGTTGACAGTGCCACACGAGATAGGCTGACCCATGACCCTTGTCGCGACCGCGAAGAAGCTGCTTGGCCAGCCCAAGCCCGACCCGCACGACGCGCACTACACCTGTCGTGAGCTCGATGCGGAGGCGCCCGGCGCCCATGTGGAGCTGATCTCGCAGTTGCTGGTCAAGTCGGTGTCGCTCACGCCGCCGATCAACTGGCCCCGAGTTTGGGACATTGCCGATCATGCGTGGAGTTGGCTCGGCGAGCGCGTCGGGCCGGTGTGGGACGCCTACGAGAACATCGAGGCCGACGACATCTTGCGGCTCGAGTGGTACGGCAAGATTGCAAAGCAGGGTAAGGCGTTCGCGCGTCCGTGGTTGGAGCGCGGTCGCGCGAGAAAGCTCGAGCCTCGCCGCACGAACGGCAAGATTTCAAAGAAGATCTACGAGGCGAAGCTCGACCGGCTCCTCGGCAACGCGCCGAAGGTCGTCGCGTCGAGGGTAACGCCGAGCGATCCCAAGCAAGGCTATTGCTTCGAGGCGTACGTCGCCGCCGTCCTGAAAGCGTCCCTCGTCGCGGCGAAGACCCTCGAGCTGCCCGTGCCGATCACGCGGATCCATCTCGCCGGATTGGACGACGACATCACGGTGCACTTCCTCGCGTTCGAGGGCAGCGGTGACTCGGTGGTCGCGCGACTGCCGAAGCTCGCGACGAGGATTCCGAAGACCGGAGATCACGCCGATCCCGTGCTGCGAGCGTTCAACAAGCGCCACGGACTCGTCGGCGATCCGTCCGCGCCTTCGTGGGGCAACGCGTACGAGCCGCCGACCGCGATCCTGATCGAAGAATTGCTCGCAGTCGTCGAAGCGGTCGGCAAGACCGTGAAGCGCGCGCGCGGCTGCGAGCTGTGCGTCGGAGACGGAGACAACACGTGGCAGCGTTCCGACAAGTTCGGTGCCGGGGCGAAGCGTCGGATGAAGCGACTCGAGCCCGCCGTCCGCGACGACTTGTTGCGTTTGTGTTTCGAAACGCCCGCGAAGCGCGCGGCGTACTCTTGAGCGACCTAGCTTGATGTGCCAGAGCGAGGCAACGCGAAGCACACGTGAGTCGGCGCACTACGCATGAACTCGCCGAGCCAAGGACGCTCGGAGTATCGCGCTCACGTCCGTCGCCCTGCTCGATGAATTTGCGATCCGTCCCCACCTGCCGACCGAGGGTGACGCCGTCGAGGGGCAAAACCCCAGTTGCCACCGAATCCGTACGCCATTGAAATCACGCACCGGTGTCGTGGCCCTGTGCGTGCACGGAGGACCGACATGTTCCCAACAATCGATCTCTCCAAGGTGTTCGGCGGTGCTGGCTCTGACTGGGCGACGGGTGGGTTCTGGACCGGCCGCACGCGCGACGATGAAGATCGCGCCGCGCGCTCGGGGTCGAGCTGGGGGACCGGCGGGTTCTGGACCGGCCGCACGCGCGAGGAGCAAGACAACCCGCGCGGCTCGCGCGATAGCGAGCGCTAGTCGAGCCGCGCTGCACGTTCTCGTCGCACGCCTCGATGATCTCGTTCATCGCGACGCTCGATTCGACCGTCCACTGGACAACGAGCTCGGACGCGTAGCTCCGGACCACCAGCAACATCTCGTGACGCGTGTATGTGCGAGCACCAGCGAACGTCGCAAGGCCGTTCTCGCGAGCGAATCGGGGCTCGAAGGGTCGAGGTGTGTACGCCGGTTCACTGGCGCATCACGCCGTGAGCCTCATGAGTTACATCTCGTGTCACCGCGTATTACCAACCGCTTCGTCGCCGCCGCGTGGCTGTGTGTAGCCTGTCATCGATGTACCTACGCTGTTCGATCCTGCTCGTGTGGCTGGGTTGCGGCATCGCGCCCCTGGCGACCGACGCGGCGATCGGCCACGACGATGGGCGTGGCGCGATGCCCCTCGATGCGGCGCACGGAGCTGCCGACGCATTCTCGGGCGTCGATGGCCCGCCCACGCGGATGCCGTGTACGAGTCAGTTCGGTAGCGCGCTGCCCGCCGCGGGTACGTTCGGCCGCCTCGACGGCTACCTCGTCGCGGTCGTGGCGCCTGGCGCGACGAACGGCTGCAACGACGACGGCTCGCACGTCCATCTGCAGATCAAGATGAACGGCGCGATCTACGACATCGCGATCGATGCGACTAACGGCCAGACCCAAACCGACGACGTCCACACCGGCACGCTCGACATCGCGATGCCTTCGGGCCCGGCCTGGACCGAGGGTTTCCACACCGGCGTCACGATCGACTATCCCTCGTTGGGTGTGCACTCCAGCGCGCTGCCGCTCAACACCAAGGCGCAGATCGTCTCGACGATCACCGCAGAGCTCGCAACCGTAAATCACATCTCGATCTTCACCACGAGCTACGGCGGCACCGGCGCGCACCTCGTGCATCGCAATAGTGGCGGTCAGGACGGCGTGGTTGTCATCGAGCCACTGTCGACGCCATCGCATCTGCGCCTGTTCAGCTTCAGCGATCAGTCGTTCTGATCGCGCGAACCGATTCTTGGCGACGGCCGTCGACCGACGACCAGCACCTATCGGAAGCGTTTCCGATCGCCCGGCACTTCCCGACCGGATCGAACGTCACAACAAAGCGTGCCCGGTGATGGTGATCGTCGTCGAGCTCGGGGGTTAGCGTCACTGACGAGTGCAATTGCACCGCCGCTCGATCCCCGATCTGCCGGCGTAGCTGCCGGACCTTCAGCAACCGGTGTGCCGAGCGCGGTTACGAGACAGTCTCGGTATGCGACCCTCCACGCATGAAGCTCGCGTTGATTGCTTTCGTCGCCGCATGCTCGTCGTCGTCGCCGCCGCCGGCGCCCGCTCCGGCGCCCGCACCCGCGCCCGCACCCGAGCCAGCGCCAGCGCCTCCGCCTGCGCCGACGCCGGCACCCGATACGAAGTGCGGCAAGAGCGATGCGTGCGTCGCACCGGCGGAGTGCATCACGTACTACGGCATCGCCGGTCCCCGCGGCCCGGAGTTCAAGAGCTGCGAGATCAAGTGCGATCCAAAGGGCAAACCCAGCTGTCCGGACGGTAAGAGGTGCGCGACCGTCGCCGATGGCCCCGGCAGTGTTTGCCGATGAAGGCGCTGCGGCTGCTCATTGCCGCGCTCGGCCACCGGGCCGCATGGTGCGCGAGCTTGCGAGGCTGAGCGAACACGATCGCTGACCGAGCTCCGCCCGCCGTCTCAGCAAGGATCAACTCGCGATCGATCGACGAGGACGTCGAGCGTGACGGCCAATCGACCCGAGGTCAACTGTCACCGTGTTGCGCGCGGTGCAACAGCGCGCATCGACTCGCCGCGGAGTTACGCGTGGGCAGTGCTTTGCAGAACGCCCCGCCATGCGAATCACCGCCATCTTTCTCTTGCTGTCCGCGTGTGCGCTCGATGCCGAGCCAGACCTTGCCAGTACCGCTGATGACATCACCGGCGGAATCTCCGTCAACCCGAACCCACGCCCGGAGATCGGCGAATGGAACGGCTGCACTGCAACGATGATCCGACCGAACTGGCTCCTGCTCGCCGCGCACTGCTTCACGTGGTCCGACGCGCGCAACTGGTCCGGCACGAACTCGAATCCCACGTTCAACACCACCGCGACCGGCGATGGCCATGCGGTCAGCGCCGCGACCATGGTCGATCGCACGTTCTCGTTCAGTGGTTTCGCCGGCGAGCTCGGCGGCAACGACGTCATGCTCGCGCATCTCAGCTCGGTCCCGACCGGTCCCACGAACATCGTGCCCGCGACGATCGCGACAGCCGCACCGACGAGCGGCACCGTCACGGATTGGGGGTTCGGCTGCAACACGGTCGCGCCGCAAACCGGCTTCGACTTCCTGCGGTTTCGCGAATCCGCGCCGAGCACCGCGACGCACGCGCTCTGCCCGGGCGATTCGGGCGGCCCGAAAGTGATCGGCGATCACACGCAGCGCGGCGCGATCTATCAGATCAACAGTGGCTTTGATAACGGGTTCTCCAATCCGATTCCCTGGCGCACGACGATCGATCGCCTGATCGCCGATTGGGACACGAACGGGTGGGCCGACATCTACCTGAACCGCTGGTGCACCGGCGCGAACGAGCGGCGCTTCGAGATCGATGCGGACGGCGACGGCCAAGCCGATGCGCTGTGCTGGAACTCGGTCACCGGTGCCGAGAAGCTCGGCGTCGGAGTGAATCGGCTGATCCGCCCCTCGCCTGCCACGCTCGGCTCGTTCTGTACCGGCGGGCGCGAGTTGCTGACCGGCGACTTCGACGGCGATCGCATCACCGACCTTCTCTGCCACGACAAGACGACCGGTCAGAACTTCATCGACTTCGGCCGCGACGGCTACAACGGCTTCGGTGGCACGACGATCGCGGTGCCGAACTTCGGTTGGTGCAGCCACGCGACCGGCCAACTCCACACCGGTGACTTCAACGGCGACGGTCGCACCGACCTGCTGTGCCACGACACGGCGACCGGTCACAAGTGGCTCGACTACGCCGCAGCCACCGCCACGATCTTCGCCGGCACCGACTACGAGAGCACGAACAACTTCTGCTCGCACGTAGGTGCGAAGTTGCTCGTCGGCGATGTCGACGGCAATGGCAGGTCCGACCTCATCTGTCACACACCGTCGACGGGCCAGCTCCACTTCGATCGCACGTACGCGGGTGACATCTTCAACGGTGTCGACGAGACGCTCGATCCGATTCCGTCGGTCAACGAAAGGTTCTGCCAGACGGGTCGGGTCGAGGTGGGTGACTACCAAGGGCTCGGCAATTCCAGCCTGAAGTGCGTCACGCAGCTCGGCACGTGGGGCTCGCTGTTCGCCGACGGCTACGGCAACTTCAGCTACGACCGCATGTTCGGCTACTCCGGCGATATCGGCTCGCGCTCGATGAACGCGGCGAGCCGCCCATGGTCATACGAGCGCTAACTCCGCGCTAAGCCGAGGTCCTCGCGACCACCGCCGACACCGTCCGCATCAAGGGAGAACAAGCCTTCTCGCGACTCGACTTCTCGATCGGCGTAGATCCGGCCAAGGATCCCCACGGCGACACGTGGATCGCGGATGCGCGACAAAGATCGTACACTCGCTGCGATGCGTAGCCTCGCGTTCGTTGCCGTGTTTGCCCTCGCGTCACCCGCACTTGCCGACGACAACGTGGCCGGCACCTACGACGTGAAGCTCGACGAGACCGCCAGCACCTGCGATCCCAAGCCCGAAACGCTGTCGAAGGGCAAGCTCGCGATCACGGTCAAGAAGACGGTGGTGACCGTCCGGCTCGACAAGATGTTTCCGATGACCGGCGAGCTCAAGGACGGCAGCATCAGCGCGAAGACGACGAAGATCATCGGCACCGCGGTGATGGGCCTGTCGGCGCGCTATTCCGTGGCAGGTCACGTCGATGCCACGGGCGCGGTCGATCTCGTGCTGACTGCGCAGTACATCCGGCAGGACAACAACAAGCCGCACTGCGCGCAGGCGTGGAAGGTCACCGGCACCCGGACGAAGTGAAGGCGCGATCGTCGAGCGCTGGTCGTGACGCCGGCTGATGATGTTGTAGAGGATCAGATCGGGCAGCCGACGCCGCTAGCCGGGCCGCAGCAGAACACGCCACAGCCGTCGGCCGCCGGAGCGATTGCCCCGCCACTCGTGCAACCGTCGCCGGGAAGGCAGGCCGCGCCGGTTCCACAGGTGCAGGCGCCGAGCTCGCAGCGCTCGCCGTAGTTGCAGCATCCGCTGCCGCACTCGTGGCCCATTGCACAAAGTCCCGATGGATAGCAAGCGCCTCCCGCATCCGTGGGGGCGTCGACGGCCGCATCATGCGTACCCGACTTGCAGCAGTCATCGCCACAGCCGCTCGTCGCCAGCGCCAAGACAATGATCGCGGCTCGCACGGACGCGAGCCTACGCCAATCGCGATCCACAGACAATCTCGCTCGTGGCAACGTGAGTCCGCTGGGACCGGGACGACGCCCTACGGTCGACGACTCCTCCAACAACGACTCCATGTTTACCCGCAGCTTTGCGATGTAGCTCGGGCAGCGAGCGCCTCGGCATCCAGCCACCGAACGAGGAGCTCGACGGCGCGCTCCTCGGGCGCCGTGGCATCGCGCTCGACCAGCCGCGCCGACAGCTCGGCAAACGTCGCGCGCGCCGTCACGAGGGCCGCCAGGTCGGCCTCGTCGTCGTCGAGCGTGCGGTGGAAGATGCGCTGGTCGCGCCGCCACACGAGGACGAGACGCGCGGCGGCTCGCGGAGCGGTGACCGGCGCGTCGGTCTCGAGCTCGTCCCAGAGCTCGTCGACCGTCCACGCGAGCGTGACGAGGACGCTCGCCGGGACCCACGCGAGTCGCAGATCGGGGAACGCTTCGGGCGCGACGCGAGCGACGTCGTTGCGGCCGAGCGCGACGGCGTCGTGCCCGTCGAAGACCTCGATACGAGCGCGTTCGAGCGCCGCGAGGTCTGCGGCCCACGGCGGGAGATCGGAACGGGTGGTCAGGTAGGCAGCGAGCGAAGTGCCGGCGTCGCGGAGCGTGAACGATCGCGGCGGGTGCACCGCGACGTAGTCGACGACGAGATCGTGAAACACCTCGTCGCCGAGCGCGGTGCGGAGCTTGGGATAGTCGTCCGCGAGCGTGTCGTGGAGTCGTGCCAGGTACATGTCTGCGTACACCCCCAGGCGTGGCGGCCCCGTGAAGAGATCCGGCTCGACGACGGCGGCTCCGGAAGTGACCAGCTCGTAGAACCGGCGTTGCAGCGTCGCGAGGTCAGCCACAGGCCGCCTCCGCAGTGGGCGCGGCGATCGCACGCGCGCGATCCAGCTCTTCGACCAGGTCAGTGAGAGGCGGGATGTGGTCGTCACGCTCGATCATCGTCGCGATGGCGCCGAACCTGGCGACGGCCTCGCCATAGAGGTCCCACACGGCTTCGCAGACTGGCTGATCGTGGCTGTCGAGCAGGTGCGTGCCGTGGTCGGCGTGGCCGGCCAGATGGATCTGACCGACGCGCTCGGCCGGAAGCGCCGCCAAATACGCGTGGGGATCCCAGCCGTGGTTCATCGAGCTCACGTAGACGTTATTGACGTCGAGCAAGATCCCGCAGTCGGCGCGGCGCGCGATCTCGGCGAGAAACTCCGGCTCCGCGATGTCGCTCGCGGCGAACGTCACGTAGCTCGACGGGTTCTCGAGCAGGATGCGACGACCGAGGCGATCCTGCACGCGGCCGACACGATCGACGACGTGCGCGAGCGCCTCCGCCGTGTACGGCAGCGGCCACAGATCGTGGGCCGAGTGGCCACCGAACCGCGACCAGCACAGATGGTCCGAAACGATCGCCGGTTCGACCTCGGCGACGAGCGATGCCAGCCGCGCGAGATGATCGTCGTCGCTCGGATC
>JBDTJY010000279.1:0-14124 GCA_039935615.1 Kofleriaceae bacterium | reverse complement strand
CTGCTGGGCCTGACCCTGCTGGGCCTGAGGCGAGCGTGAGACGCCGGAGCGCGTCTCCCAGACCTCCGAGATTCCGCTGTGCGTGCCGGCGCGCCCCGTCGGTCCCGACGGACGCACGATGCCGTCGTCGATGTTGCGCATCGACAGGCCGGAGTTCAACGACGCGACCACGTTCGCATCGGTCGTCATGCCGAGGATCTGTGCGACCGCGACGCCGCGACCGGCGAGACACTTGTTGAGCTCGTACTCGAGCGCGTCCATCGACTGCGGGCGCTCGTCGGGATTGCGAGCCATCGCCGCGGCGACGAGCTCGGAGACCGGCAGCGGCAGATCCGTTCGCACCGTGATCGGCACCGGCGGATCGATCGTGGCCTTCTTGGTCAGGATCTCCATGAAGTTGTCGCCGGAGTACGGCGGCATCCCCGTGGTCATCTCGTACATGATCGCGCCGAGCGAATAGATGTCGGTGCGCGCGTCGGCCGGCCGACCGGCGGCCTGCTCGGGCGCCATGTACTCGGGCGTGCCCATCGCCATGCCCGGGCTCGTCAAGCGACGCTCGCGCGCGGCCTCGGCCTCGGTCGTCTTCGCGATGCCGAAGTCGAGCACCTTCACGACATCGGCCTCACCGCCGCGCGTGATCAGGAAGATGTTCTCGGGCTTGAGATCGCGATGGATGATGCCTTCGCGATGTGCCGCCGACAGCGCGCGGCAGATCTGGCCGGTGATCCGCAGCGCGCGCGCGACATCGATCGCACCTTCGCGCTCGATCACCGAGCCGAGCTCGACGCCCTCGAGGTACTCCATGACGAAGTACACGCTGCCGTCGTTGGTCGCACCGGAGTCGGTGACGTCGACGATGTTCGGGTGCCCGATCTTCGACGCGGCGCGTGCCTCGCGACGGAACCGCTCGACGAGATCCGGCATCCGCGAGTAGCTCGGGTGCAACACCTTGAGTGCGACGCGCTTACCGATCTCGACGTGCTCGGCGAGGTAGACCTTGCCCATGCCGCCTTCACCGATCAGCTCGATGATGCGGTAGCGGCCATCGACCTCGGAGCCGATGTCGAGCTCGCTGCTCGGCTCGGACTGTTCGGCCAGCGCGAACGCCGCCGAGCCATCGCCCGTGGGCCGCGACGACGCGCGCGGCAACCGGCGATCGCTCTCGCGTCGGCGGTCATCTTCATTGACGCCGCGATCGCCCGAGCGCCGGCCCGACGAGCCGGGCTTGCGCACCGGCGATTCGCCGTTCGACAGCTTGTCGATCTCGTCGAGCGAGACCTTCTCGCTGTGCTCGATCATCAACCGCAGCTCGTCGCTCGGTGGCAGCGTGAGCGCGCGCGTGCGGACCCGCGAGATCATCTCCTGGCGCTCGGCGCGCTCGCGGACGATGTCGTCGGCGAACAGCTCCTGAAGGAACGTCGACATCCGTGTGCCGTCGGTGGTCGGCGCATTCGCCGAGAGCCAGGTCTGCAGCGCCTGGCGCATCTCGTCGCAGTCTTTGTAACGATCGGCCTTCTCCGCCGCGAGCGCTCGCAAGCAGATCTCGTCGAGCTCGACCGGCACGCGCGGCGCGCGCTTGCTCGGGCGCAGCGGCTCGGGGTTCTTTGCGCGCGACAGTAGATCCTGCGGCTGGTCTTTGCCCGGCGGGAACAACTGGCGTCCCGTGAGCAGCTCCCACAGCACGATGCCCGTCGCGTACATATCGCTGCGGCCGTCGAGCTTTTCGCCGCGCGCCTGCTCGGGCGACATATACGCGACCTTGCCGTAGATGATGCCCGGCGCGGTCTTCTCGAGCTTGAGCGTCGACGACGCGAGCCCGAAGTCGGTCAGCTTGACCTCGCCCGCGTACGACACCAAGACGTTCGGCGGCGAGATGTCGCGGTGGACGAGGTTGAGATCCGGGAACGAGTGCGCGTACGCCAGGCCGCGGCACAGCTCCTTGACGATGTAGACCGCGACGTCGATCGGAAACGCGACCTGCTTCTTTGCGCAGCGGTTCCACACCGCGCGGAGGTCGCGGCCTTCCACGAAGTCCATCGCGAGGAACAATTCGCCGCCCACCAGCCCGGCGTCGAACACCGGGATGAGGTTGCCGTGCGACAGTTTCACTACAACTTTCGCTTCATCGCGGAATCTGGCGACGTACTCGGCGTCGGCGAGATGCGGCAAAATAGTCTTGATGACCATCATCCGCTCGAGTCCGCGATCGCCGGCGACCGCTAGATAAAGCGCTCCCATGCCGCCCTGGGCGAGGGGCGCCAGCAAGTGATACTTGCCGAACTTCTTGGGATAATGCTCCCAGTCTCCCTCGTGAGACGGCACGCCAACCGAAGCTACCACGGTGGCTCCGGCGCTACCAATTGAGGAAGTAAACACATAGGATGTCGATCTCGCGGCTGTCTGTGCCGCGGGGTGAGGGATACACGCACATGGCCGGCGAGCTCGTGCTCGTGATCGATGACAGCCCGACCATCACCAAGGTCGTGCAACTAGTACTGACGAAGGCCGGCTACCAGGTGCAGACCGCTGCCGATGGTGAGCAAGGCCTCGTCGCCGTGCGCGAAAAGCGTCCGGAGTTGATCCTCCTCGACTTCGTGATGCCGCGGATGAACGGCTACCAGTTCTGCCGCGAGCTCACCGCCGACCCGAAGCTGCGCGACATCCCGGTGATCCTGATGAGCGCGAAGGGCGATCAGGTCGGCGAGCGCTTCGTGAAGGTGATGGGCATCGTCGACTACATCACCAAGCCGTTCTCGCCCGAGGCGATCACGGCGGTCGTCCAGCACGCGATCGGCAAGTACGCCGGCTCGGGCCACGACGAAGAGAATCCGTCGCTGGTCACGGGCGAGGATCTGGCCGCGACCGACGATGCGGATCGCTCGCACGCGCGCTCCGCGGCGATGGGCCAGATTCGCTCGCAGGTATCCGATGCGGTCAGCGCGCGCGTCGCCGCGCTGTTCTCGCTCGCAGCCTCCGCGAGCTCCGACGGCGAGAAGATCACGACCGACGCCGCGGCGATCGCCGATGCCGTCAAGACCGCCCTCGACGACGGCGCGCTGTCGCGCACGCTCGGCTCGATCGATCTCACGCTGTTCGGTGAAGGCATGCCCGGGCTGCGCGGCGACCTCCGGGTCGTGCCGCTCGCCGAGGTGTTGCAACTGCTCGATGTCCAGGAGCAATCCGGCGTGCTCACGGTCGAGCGCTCGGGCGCGCGCGTCGATATCTACTTCCGCCGCGGCCGCGTCGATCAAGCGATCGCCGACGGCGTGCCCGACGAGTTCTTGCTCGGCCGGTTCGTCACCGACGCCGAGCTGATGACCCGCGCCGACTTCGAGGGCTTCCTCGAATCGCGCGCGACCCCGCCGGGTCAAAAGGCGGGACAGCGCTTGATCGGGCAACAGCTCGTGAAGCTCGCCCACCTCGCCGACCCCGATCTCAAGGCCTGCTTGACGCGGCAGTCGAGCGAGCTGATCTACGAGATCCTGCGCTGGCGGCACGGCCGGTTCCGGTTCTCCGCCGGCATGGAGCTGCCGCCGCCGGTGATCGACGCCGCGCTCGGCCTCGATGTCGAAGCGGTGTTGATGGAGGGCTACCGTCGCGTCGACGAGTGGCACCTGATCGAGCGCGCGATCGACAACTTCGATGTCGTGTTCCTGCGCAACGAAGACTCGGTCGCCCAGATGGGCCGCGGCCGGTTGACGCGCGAAGAGCTCGCGGTGCTCGAGCTCGTCAGCGGCAAGAACACCGTCAAGGACATCGTCCGCAAGTCGCGGATGGGCTCGTTCGAGGTCTCGAAGATGCTGTACCGCTTGCTCAGCATCAAGCTCGTGCGTCGCCGCGTGTTGCCCGTCGCGGTGTAGCCAAGCGCGAGTTACGTGCGCCGGCGACGGCGCAGCACGAGACCGAACGTGAACAGCGAGAGCACGAGTGCGCCGGCGGGCTTGGTGCCGGCCGAGCAGCAGCCCCCGCTATCGGTGCCACCGCCGCTGCCGCTGCCCATCTCGGTCTGACACGCCGCCGAACAACCATCGCCGTCGGTCTTGTTGCCGTCGTCGCAGGTCTCGCCGAGATCGACGGTGCCGTTGCCGCACAGCGCCGGGTCGGCGGTGCCGACGAGGCAGACGTCGTCGAGGTTCCACCCGGCGAGGTTGAGGCCCTGATCGGCGTCGACCTCGAACTTGAGGGTCATCGGCATGCCCGCGGTGACCGCCGGCGTGAGGTCGACATCGGCGAACCGCCACTCCTTGTCGACGTGGTTGACCTCAGCGTTCTGCGGATCGCCCGGGCTCGCGAGGTTCTTCCACAGCGCCATGTCGTTCGCGAAGATCGTCGCCTGATCGTAGGCGCCGTCCTCGACGCCGAGCCAGCGGTAGTACTGCAGGCGAACGTGCGTGAAGCCCTTGAGATCGATCGCTGGCGAGATCGCCCACGACATGCCGTTCGCGCGGTAGTCACCGTCGCCGTTGCCGGCGAGGCCATCGCCGAGATCTTGGCCGAGCACGTTCGTGCCGCCGTGCGCCACCGTCGGATCGCCGCCGATGCCGAGCGGCATGCCGACTTCCCACTCGTCGGCCGGCCGGTTGTTCGTCGTCGTGCCGGAGTGCGTCCAGTCGCCGATGCCGCCTTCGAAGTCGAAGCACTGGATCTGCGTGACCGCACCGACGTAGGTCTGGTAGTCCGGATCAGCCGGGTTATCGGGGAACGACAGGTTGACGCCGTTCGAGAGCGCCACCGTCACGTGATAGCGAATCACCGAGCCCGACGGCTGCGTCGGGATGTCACCGGTGTACACGCCCGCGGCGAGCGCGAGCGGCACGTCGGCCGCGGTGCCGCCTTCGAGCTTCCACGTCAGCGTCGCGGTCGTCACCGTCGGCAGCGGGCAACTCGCGTTCGTCGGCGCGGCGGTCGCGGTCAACGCGACGGTGTTGCCGGTCAGCGTCGGCGGCTTGAGGCCGAGCAGCACGCTGGTCGCGCTCGCCGTATCGGTCAGGCCGTGCAGTGCGAACGCGGTCTGGATCTCGCACTGATCGGGGGTGCCGTTGGACAGATCGCCGTCGTCGTCGTTGCCGACGAGCGCCGCCGGGAACGACGACGGGATATCCGCCGCGCGCTCCATCACGTTGTAGTAGACGGCGAGGAACTTGTTGAAGCCGTCGCCGCCGGGGTACTTGGCCTCGAGCGCCTTGCGCGTGTCGTAGAGCGCCTCGCCGATGATCTCGCCTTCGTCGTGCGGTTCGCCGTCGGCGTCCGCCGGCCAGCTCTTCTCGACGCCGACCGGATCGACATCGCGCAGCGCCACGTTCGGCTTGTCGACGAAGAACCCGTAGCCCATCCCGTGATCGCCGGTGATCGACACGGCCAGCGTGTCGGCCATGCCCTCGCTCAACGAGCCGTCGAAGAAGCCCTCGCCGGGGATCACGGAGTTGTTGTGAACCGAGTGACCGAACTCGTGATAGACGACATCGGCGATTCGCCCGGTGTTCTCGCAGTTGTTGCTGCCCGAGGCGCCCGCGAGGAAGAAGAACTCCGCGTCGCCCGTCGAGAACGCGTTGCACTTGTCGTTCATGTTGACGCTGATGACGTTCTGCATCGCGAGGAACGCCGAGGTCTCTGCGCTCGGGTTCATGCGATCGCCGACGAACTTCTTCGCCGTGCTCGCGAACACGAAGGCATCGAGTTGCGCGTCGGACGGTCCGTCGCTGGCCATGCTCCACGTCACCGAGCCGGCGTCCGCGAGGGTCAGCGAGTCGGTGATGTTCGCACCGGCGAGGTTCGTGATCTTGACCAGCGAGCCCGAGAGGCCGGGCGCGACCGTGGCGGCGCCGGCGGCGGTCCAGGTCACCGAGCCGTCGACCGCGCTCGTCGTCGCGACGCCGTTGACCATGTGGCCATCGTTCGACGCCGGCTTGGCGCTGCGCGTGCCCTGCGGACCGCGATCCGGCACGTCGAACAGCACGGTGCCGCTCGCGAACATGAGGTTCGACTTGCGCGCGATCGCGGCGCCGTCGTTGGCGTCGAGCCACACGTCCCACTGCCCCGCTCCACGATCGGCTTCGACCGTGACGGTGTCGACGACGCGATACTCGATATCGACGGCGGCCTTGGTGCCGCGCTCGTGGATGATCGGAACGATCGCGCGCGCGCCGTGGCGCAGCACGTGACTCGAGATGTTGTCGACCGACAGGAAATCGCGCGCCGAGCGCTCGACGTCGGGCGCGAGCAGCGCGCCGACCGGCATCCGCACGGTGACGTTCGGCACCGCCGTCGAGCTCACCATCACGAGGTGATCGCGCTCGAACGTCAGGCCGATCGAAGCACCGGCGACCGGCAGGCCATTCGCGGTTTGCTGGAAGCCGACCGTGCGGATCGTGCCGGCGCCATCGATCACGTTCGAGAGGATCGTGAAGTCGCTCGCCGCCGCGCCGGGCGCGAGCAGCGCGAGGTGTTGCGCGAGGAACTGGCGAGCGGCCGCTTCCGCGATCGTCGAGCTCGCGGTCGAGCCGAAGAACGGAAGGCTCGGGCCCCACATGCGGAGCGGCACGTCGGTGTCGCGATCCCAGATCTGATGCCAGTTCGCGAACATCCCCATCTGCGGGGCGAGGTGCGCGGGGGCGCTGTAGCCGACCGTGCGATGAGCGCGCGGCGCGCGGCCCGCTGCGACGACGGGTTGTTCGGAGCCTTTGTGTGGCGCGTAGGCGCTGACCGTCGACCCCAGGCCGGCGGCAAGTGCAGTCGCGATCGCTATTGTCCGGAAACGCATGGCAGTACCCCTTTTCGAACCGAGGGGACTTAACACCGCGGGCCGCAGATCGACCAAGGTGGGCGCCATGACAACGACATTCCACCCTGAGACCGTGGCGTGTCAGGTCAGCGATACGCGGGCGTCGCGGACGCGCATCCGCCTCGGCGCCTTAGAACAAGCGGCGCGCGTCGACGATGTCGGCCTTGATCTGCGTCACGAGCGCCTCGATCGAGTCGAACTTCGCCTCGTCGCGGAGCCGGCCGAGGAACGTGGTCCGCACGTCGCGACCGTAGAGATCGCCCTCCCAATCGAGGACGTGGACCTCGAGCGTCTGGGCGCCGCCCTCGACGAACGTCGGGTTGGTCCCGAGGCTCGCGACCGCCGGCAGGTCCACGCCAGCGACGCGCAGCGTCACCGCGTAGATCCCACCCGCGATCGGCAGGTCGCCGTGCGGATGGATATTCGCGGTCGGCACGCCGATCGCGCGCCCGCGCTTCGCACCATGCACGACGACACCGTCGACATCCCAGCGCCGCCCGAGCAAGCGCTCCGCTCCGGCGAGATTGCCGTCGCGCAGGTGCGCGCGAATGCGCGTCGAGCTCGCGACCTCGCCCGCGCACTCGACGGCCTGCATCACGTCGACCTCGATGCCGGCACGATTGCCGTGCGCTCGCAACGCATCGGTGGTCCCGGTCGCGCGCGCGCCGTACGTGAAGTCGTAGCCCACGATGATCGCGCTCGCGCGCAGCGAGTGCAGCACGACGTCATCGACGAACGCGTTCGCGGCACTGTTCGCGAGCTCGCGCGTGAACGGCTCGACCACGACGACATCGGCGCCGGCTTCGCCGAGCAGCTCGATCCGGCGCGTCAGCGACGTCAGTTGTTTCGGCGTGGTCGACGGCGCGAAGATCGACGACGGATGCGGATCGAACGTCAGCACCACGGTGCGCGCGTCGTGGGCCTCTGCGAGCTGGCGCGCGCGTTCGACGAGCGCGCGATGGCCGAGGTGCACGCCATCGAAGTTGCCGATCGCGACCGCCGCGGCCTGATACGCAGGCGCGTGCTTGTGACCGCGGACAACCTCCATGGCCGCAGCATAGATCAGGCGGCCCGGAGCGCGAGGCTACGCCGGCACGATCAGCGCCCACGCCGGCACGACCACGAGCACGAACCCGGCCGTCGCGCCGACGAACGCTTGCCCGACCGGCCAGCGAACGAGCGCCGCGAGTCGACCGATCGCTACACCCGCACCGAGCGCGGCGACGAGGGGCGCGGCCGGCGCGACGAAGCCACCGGCGAGACTCGCGATCGCGGTCAACACGAACACGCTCGCGATCGCCGCGGCGGCGAGCCGATTGTGCGCGAGGCAGATCACGAGTCCGACGAGCGCGGCGAACGCGGTCATCGGTCCGACGAGATCGCCGGTGCGGGTCAGCGTCGCGGCGAGCGCGCGCGGATAGGTTGCGTGCCCGAGCCACGCGTGCCACAGCGACGTGCGCGCGTAGACCAACGCGCAGGCGCACGCGACTACGGTCGCGAGGATCCCGGCGATCGGCACCGCGAACGCCGCGCGTGGTCGAGCCACCGGCGCACGCAGCCACGCGAATCCACTCACCGCGACGAGCCCGACGTAGCTCGGATCGAGCGCACCTGCGAGGAGCGCTGCCCCGATCGCGGGCAACGGCGAGGCGTTCGGCTGCTTCGCGCGCGCGAGCTCGCTGATCGCGAACAGGCCCGCCGCACCGGCGAGCGCTTCGCGGAGCGCGCCGTGTGGTGCGAGCGCGATCAGGCCGAGCACGCCGAGCGCCGCTCCACCGGCGGCCGCCACCGCCGCGACTGCCGTCGGGCCCAGGAACCCGCGGATCGCCGCCGCGAGCGCGGCCCCGCACAGGCCGAGCGCGAGCGCGACCCAGATTTGATGATCGACCGCGAACGCCGTGGCAGCGCTGGCCAGCCCGAATGCAGGAATCACGTACCAGGGCCGCACCGCAGGCATCGTCCGGACGCTACGAGGCGCGCGGCCACCGCGCAAAATTTCTGACGCCGGGTAAGCTCTATCCGCGCGTGCAGCCGTACCGAAGAGCCCGTCGCATCGTCATCGCCTCGGGGCGGTGGCTCGCCCCCAGTGCCGTCGCCGCGTGCTTTGCGGGCGTCGTCGCTGGTGCGCTCGAGGCGCGCGGCATGGCTACGCCGTACGGGATGCTCGCCACCGCCGGCTTCCTCGCGCTGGTCGCCGTGCCGCTGCTGCTGGCGATCGGCGCGGTCGCGCGAGGCCTGTGGGCCGCCTGGGATCCGCCGTCGCTCGGCCTCGTCGATCAGGGGGGCGGGGCGCCGCGGTTCGCGGGCTGGCTGGTCACGATCGTGGGCGGCGCCGTCGGCCTGGCCTGGTTCATGTGGGAGGGCACGTGGCTGCTCGCGAAGTGGACCGCGTTCAAGCCGATGCCGATGGCGTTCGCCGAGCCGGTGCTCTCGCTGATCGCGATGGCTGCGTTGATCGCGCTCTCGCGGCCGGCCGCGCGCGGCCTGACCGCGGCGTTTCGCGGGCTCGACGTGCGCTGGCGCGGCCGCGGCCATCGCTCGCTGCTGACGCCGACCAAGCTCGCGATCGCCACGGTGGTCGTGCTCGCCATCGCCATCAAGATCATCTGGCACTACGCGCTGTCGCCGCGGCTCGGATCGGTCGATACGTCGGTGCTGTACCCGCCGATGATCGCGTTGCTCGCGATCCTGTTCGCCCATCTCGCCTGGCGTGCGTGGCCACGAGCGCGCACGATCGCCGGGTCGATCATCGCGGTGCTCGCCGCGGCGATCATCGCGTGCGCCGTGATCGCGTGGCAGACCCAACCGTCGCTGACGCTCACGATCTGGGGCGACCGCCCTCTCGCCGGGCTCGCGATCGATTCGATGTTCGACCTCGATGCGATTCGCTCGAAGGTCTCGCTCGCAGAGTTTCTCCCGTCGCCGGTACCGGGCGCCGAACATCCCGACATCATCCTCGTCACGATCGATACGGTGCGCGCCGATCACACGCCGCCGTACGCAGGCACCGCCGAGATGCCGGTGTTGAAGGAGCTCGGCGAGCGCGGCACCGTGTTCGAGTGGGCGTTCTCGCCGAGCAACGTCACGCGTCGCTCGATCCCGTCGATGATCATCGGCCTCGCACCGGATCGCGTCCACGGGCGCGTCGTCGGCTGGGCACTGCGCGTCGATCCGCGCCACGTGCTGGTCGCCGAACGTCTGCGCGCTGGCGGCTACGAGACCGCCGGCTTTCTGTGCTGCGAAGGGTTCTACGGCAAAGAGATGCGGACCGGGCTGGAGCGCGGGCTCGAGCATCTCGAGCTCGAGCCGAACGGGCTCGCGCTCGCGCGGCGCGCCCAGGTCTGGCTCGAGGAGCGAGAGAAGCTCCCCGGCAGGCGTCCGCTGTTCCTGTGGATGCACATCCTCGAGCCGCACAACTGGGCGGTCGCGAGCGGCGATCCGGTCACCGAGGACGGGCGGCGCAAGGCGTACGACAAGACGCTCGCGCTCTCCGACTCGATGCTCACCGAGTTGCTGAGCTCGTTCGCGTCGCGCGCGCCCGACAAGGCACCGATCGTGATCGTCAGCGCCGATCACGGCGAGGGCCTCGGCGAGCACGGCCAGGTGTTTCACTCGACCGATCTCTACAACTCGCAGACCCACGTGCCGCTCGTGATCGCGGGCCCCGGGATCAAGGCCCAGCGGATCGAGGAGACGGTCAGCCTCACCGAGCTCACGCCGAGCCTGCTCGAGCTCGCCGGGTTCGCGCCGCCGACCGGCCTCGACGGCGTGTCGTTCGCCGATCTCGCGACCGGCAAGCGCGCGCAAAACGTCGAGGGTGGCGCGGCGTACTCCGCGATGATCTTCGATCGCTCGAACCCCGGCGGCGTGACCTCGATCGTGCTGGGCCGCTGGAAGTTGATCGAGTCGGCGACCGGGATGGAGCTCTACGACACGCGCGCGGATCCGGGCGAGCACTCGAATCGCCTGCGCACGAGGCCACCGATCCTCGACACGCTGTTAACGACGCTGCAGGCCCATCAGGCCGCGGCGAAGCAGTCGCCGTTCAAGTAAGCCGCGCGAGATCGGTCTGCACGAGCAAGTAGGTCAGGCGCAGCAAGTTGAGCCGCGCCTCCGGCGAGCGCACGCGCGCCGCGAGATCGCCGAGCCGCGTGCGGCCATCGAGCAGCGAGTACACGCGCAGCAACGCTTCGCCGAGCCCGAACGCGGCGAGCTCGCCCTCTTGTACGGGCTCGCGGCTCGCGAACGCGCGGCCGTTGGCAGCCAGCCATTCATCGACGAGCGGCTCGCCGACCTGCGCCGCGCCCGCACCGATCACGCGGAACGGATCGAGGTGTAGCGCGCGCGAGCGATACGGATTCGGCGCGCGTGGCAGCCAGGTGTAGCGGCCCTTCTGCCACGAGAACGCTTCGATCAACTTCGCGGCGACCTGCTTCGCGAGCAAGCGATACGCCTCGAGTGGATCGAGCAAGTCCAACCCGACGAGGGTATCGGCGAGCCGACCACCGAAGTGGTGCATCACCGAGACCGCGCGCTGCAGCGCCTGCGGCGTCAGCGCCTTCTGCGCGAGCAAGAAATTGCCGAGCCGCTCGCTCTCGATGTTCGAGTTGACGAACTGCGGCTGGCCCTCGGTGATGTACGCCTCCTTCAACACGCCGGCGCGGCCCTCGAGCGAGAGCATGCCGGTCGCCTTCGTGCGCGCGAGCCGATAGATCAGCCGCAGCACCGGCGTCTCCTTGAAGTCACCGATCTCGCGGCCACCGCTGACGTCGAGCGGCTCGGGCATCACGTCGTCTTCGGTGACGCTGATCGTCCCGCTCGAGCCTTCGAAGCCCGTGATCCCGTCGGGGATACTCCCCTCGCCCGCGATGAACTCCGCGCGCGCGGCCTTCGCCTCGGCCTCGGCCTTCGCGATGCTCATCCGCGTCATCGGGCCCGACAAGCCGGCATCTTCGGCGGGCTCGATCACCGCACCATCACCGTGGAGATCCGCCGTCGGCGCATTGATCACGCTGCCGATCAGCGACGCCAGATCCCGCGACGTCACGCGCGTGGTGCGGCGAATCCACTCGTCGATCGCGTCGCGGAACTGCGCCGCGCTCTGCCAGCGATCCTCGGGCCGGCGCTGCAACGCCCGCACCGTCAAGACGCGGAGCTCGACCGGAAATTCCTGGGCGTACTTGTGCAGGCGATCGAGGCGCGCGTCGCGGACCATCAACAAGATGTCGAGGTCGTTCGTCGAGGTGAACAACCGGCGCGCCATCACCATCTCGGCGAGCAAGATGCCGACCGAGAACAGATCGCTGCGCTGATCGACATCGCCGCTCGAGACCTGCTCGGGCGACATGTAGCCGTACTTGCCCTTGAGCGTGCCCGCCTCGGTCTTGTGGCGGCGCTCGGCCGCGCGCGCGATGCCGAAGTCGGTGAGCTTGACGTCGCCGCGCCACGACAGCAGCACGTTGCCCGGCGAGATATCGCGATGGACGATGCCGAGCGCCTTGCCACGCTGGTCGACCGCGTGATGCGCGTAGTCGAGCGCATCGAGCACGTCGCGCGCGATCAGCGCCGCGAGATCCGCCGGCAGCCGGATCTGCGCGCGCGCACACTCGCGGAGCAGCGCGAGGACGTCGAGCCCATCGACGTATTGCATCGCGATGTACGGCGTGTCGGCATCGGTGCCGAGCTCGAACACCTGGACGATGTGGCGGTGATCGAGCTGCGCGGTGATCCGCGCCTCATCGATGAACATCTCGACGAACGATTTGTCGGTCGCGAGGTGCGGCAGGATCTTCTTGATCGCCACCAGCTTCTCGAAGCCGTGGTGCCCCTCTTGCGACGCCTTGAACAGCTCGGCCATCCCACCGACCGCGAGACGATCGAGGATTCGGTATTTCCCGATCTGTTTGGGGGTCGAGCCGGTCACCGAGGTGCCAGTTTGTCAGCTTTGCCGTCATTACGCTCGTCTAGGTGACGCGAACTGAAACTCGAGTGACCGAAGTCCGGCACGTTGCAGCGACGGCGCGACGTGGCACGCGACTTGATGATGGTGCTCCTCGATGGCCGCGATGAATGGACAAGCGCTTCACACGCTAGTCGCCGCTATCGTTCGTCGGACGTGGCTCCTCGGGTTGGTGTCCGTGGTGGTCTGTGCGGCATTTGCCGCATCGGCTGTTACAGCGCTGTTCGAGGCGTCGTATCTGGCTCCATCCGCCGAGGGTGCAAAGCTCCCCACACCCTCGGCGGCGTTACCTGAAGTCACCGTCGCACCCCGCAATGGGGACGAGATGGTCGCCAGAGACATGTTTTGCTCGTCGTGTACCCCCACGGTCGAGGCTGCGGCCGCCGGTGACTCGTTCACGCCGGCCGCGATCCTGATCGCTACCAGTGTCGGCGAAGACCCACGTGCGACCGTGCGCGTGCCCTCCAGTGAGGCCCAAGGCAGTTACGGCCTCGACGACAAGATCCCCGGCGTCGGCAAGGTCACCCGGATCGGCTGGCGCTCGATCGATGTCCTCGACGATTCGGGGCGGCATGGCAAGTTGGATCTGTTGGACCAAGTTGCGGCGGGCGGCGCGGGTGCGGCAACACCCGCCGCCGCCGCGACCCCTGACCCGTTCGAAGGTCGGATCAAGAAGATCGACGACCATACGTTCGAGGTCGATCGCGAGCTCGTCAAGGAGCTGGTGTCGGGCGCGGTCAAGCCCGGCGCGATGCGCGTGCAGCCGCTGCCCGATGGCAACGGTGGCATGAAGGGCCTGAAGTTGTTCGGCATCAGGGGCACGTCGCTCGCCGGCACGGTCGGCCTGCAAAACGGCGATACGCTCGTCGCGATCAACAACAACAAGATCCAGAACGCGCAGTCGCTGCTCGATGTCTACACGCACATGGACACGATGAACGTCGTCGAGCTCGACGGCACGCGTGGCGACAAGCCGCTCGCGCTGACGCTGCGGCTCAGATGATGCGGCGGGCCGCGCGCAACTTGCCGCGCAGGCCTTTGCCGAACAGCTCGACCATCACGGCCTCGAGCTGATCGCGCGCGGGCCGCGTGCGCATCATGCGGTTCCACGCGGCGAGCTCGAGCGGCCATCGCCACGCCGGCCGTTCGCCGAGCGCGATCACGCGGCGCGCCGTCGAGCGTTCGTAGCGCGGCAGATCGGCGAAGCTGCCGTCGAGGAGCTGGCTCGGCAGCGAGGCCGGGCGTGGCGTCAGGTACTCGAGATCGGTGCGCAGCGCGGCGGCGCCGAACAGATCGACCATGCGGATCCAGCCGCGCGCGAACGCCTGTTCGGTGGCGGGGAGTCGCGCGAGCTCGTGGGTGTGACGGTCGACGGCGATCGTGA
>JBDTJY010000278.1:0-25814 GCA_039935615.1 Kofleriaceae bacterium | reverse complement strand
TCGAGGTCCGTGACACCGGTTGCGGGATCTCCGAAGACGCGATGGCCCGGATCTTCGAACCCAAGTTCTCCGTCGACGAATCCGGATCTCCGCGGGTCGGCGTCGGCCTCCTGGAGTGCCGCGAGATCGTGACGGCGGCGCACGGCACGATCTCGATCGACTCTGCCGAGGGTCAGGGCACCGTCGTGCGCGTCGAGCTGCCGCTAAAGACTACGTGACCGGCCACTAGCCAGGATCGCGATACCTCGTCCGGGATCAGACGCTCGATGGCCGCGAGCGCGTCGCGGATGCCTGCCCGTCCCGGGCGATCACGCGATCGTAGTCCGTGACAAGAGCCAGGTATCGCATGATCCCCTTGGTTCGTCGTGGCTCAACTCGACGACCCCCGCGGAATCAGGTGGCCTATTCGAGCGAGTCGAGATCGGAGTCAGCGCCACAGTAGAACCAGCGCTGCGGATCGAGGAAGCGAGGATCGCCTTGCTCCGGAATCATGACAAGGAACGGCTTGCTGTCGCGCTTCGTGAAGCCTGCACGCCACATCTGTCGCCTCTCGCCATCGATCGCCATCAGCTTGATATCGACGGTCCGCGCATTCGACTCGGCCACGTGACGCGCGATCCCGGAGAGTGAGGAATTCCACGATCCGGGCGAGGTCACGAGATCGACGATGCGGACGCTTTTGCCGCCACCCATGACCTCGAGCGAGCATGCGCCGATGGGATCCCCGCCGCGCAAGATCACGAACGCGGGCTCGCGGTGTGCCGGGGCATCGAGGAACCGCCACGTGTAGAACGCCGAATCGCGGATCGCCCCGAGCCGGATCGTGGGCGCCACCTTCCGCCACACCTCGTCGACCCGAGGGTCATTGGAGAGCATGGGTTCGAGGGACGGCGCGAACCGCGGCCGCAGGATGCCGCGCACGAGACGATCGAGGAAGGGAGACTTGATCCCGATCGCGGAGCCACGTAGTGGGCGCAACCAGCGCGCGACATGACCGACCTCACGCGATCCACCGTGCTTGAGCGGGGTCAAGTTCATCGCTCCCGGCGCGCCATACATGCAGCCGATGCCGAGCGCCGTCATCGCCTGTCGCGAGGCGTCGTGGAGCACCCCACCCAACCCACGCCGGCGGAACTTCGGACGGACATAGCCGTCGCCACCGAGTGCACCGAGCACCGCTTCCCCGTCGAGCCACAGCCGAAATGGAAAGAACGACGTGCACCCCGCGACCTCGCCGTTCTCGACGGCGATCCACGTGAGGGCCCGGCCCGCAGGGTTGCGCTCGTAGAGCCAGGAGACGCGCGTGTTTGCGTCGACGCCCGGGATCATCTCGCGGATGAGCGAGACCACCTCGGGGCGATCCGCGTCAGTCGCAGCGCGCACATCGAAGCTCATGGTCTCCACTTTAATGCACGAACGCGTGGAAATCGCGTTTACGCCATTCTTAGTTGTAGCGGGTTCGACGCAGATCGATCATCGGGCGACGAGCCGACCGCCGACGCCGGGAGGCCCACGAAGTCGAGCTTCTTCGTCAAGCTACCATCGGCGGCGATCGCGTAGCGGCTCAGCGACGCCGCTCCGGCGTCGCTCACGTAGAGAAAGCCTCCGGCGGTCGAGCGGTGCCGGCCCGGTCACCGCGGACGAGCCGGTGCCGTTGAGCGCGAGCGCGCCGTTCGCCGCCATCGTGTAGCTGCTGAGGTCGTTGCTGTGCGCATTCGCGACGTACTGTGGCGTGATCGAACGAGGGTTCGCACGGGTCGCATGCACGTCGTGTCGCTACCGAGCTCCTCGTTCCGTTCAGCTGCAAAGCGCGAGGCCTGTGCCGTCATGCGCCGGCCGGCGAATGGCCGACGGAGCCGCGCACCTCGTGGACCATCTGCTGCCACGGGACGCCGACTACCGACAATGGACGCTATCGCTGCCGCACGGGCTTTGCGCTCGTGCCCTGCGCGATAAATCCCTCGCGTCCGCCGTGCTCGCTGTGTTCGTGCGCGGTGTGTTCGCCGACCTTCGCTGGCTTTGGATTCTCAATGTCGATCCGTTCGAACCCATCAGGCCCTTCCCACAGTGTTTTGCTGGTGATTTGTGCGCGAATTAGCGGAGAGACCTGCTACCGCGGCGCGGTGTCGAGCTTGAGCGCGATCTTGATGTCATCGTGGCTGCTGTCGTCGGCGATGCTGCGGATGGTATCCATCGTCGCGACGACCTCGCTCCACGGAACGCCGGACTCGAAGTCGACGAACACGACCTTGGTGGTCATCGCACCGAGCTTGGGCCGCAACGTGCGCGCGAGGTCGACGGCTTGGATCGGTGCGTCCTTGTCGCCATCGTTGAAGACGACCTGCAGATCGTTCTTGAGCGTGATGGTCAGCGGCGCGACCTCCGCCACGGTGTCCGGCGGCGCGGTCTGCGGCACCTCGAGCGCCTCGCTCTTGATCATGATCGGCATGATCACGATGAAGATGATCAGGAGGACGAGAAGCACGTCGATCAGCGGGGTGACGTTGATCTCGCTGTGAACACCCCCGGAGTTGCCGCCGACATTCATTCCCATCCATTCACGGTACTCGCCGGGGTGCGAACCGCACGCTCGACCCGATCACGGGGCGTGACACCGCGAGGTGTCGCACCCGAGGCGCCGTGTTACGAAGCCGCATGGGCAGCTGGGGCAACGGAGCGTTCGACAGCGACAACGCCGCGGACTTTCTCGACGAGGCGGAGCACTCTCCCGGACCGGCGACCAGGCGCGCACTGCGACTCCGGGCGGGCTACCTCGACGTCGATGACGGCGGTGCCGCATGGGCGGCCTGCGAGCTGGTGGCGATCGCCTCCGGTCACGGCGAGACGACCGATGATCGCGTGCTCGCACTCGCAGGACGGATCAAGCCGACCGCCGCGCTGCGCAAGCTCGCACTCGCGGCCCTGCCGCGGATCGCGGACCGCGATCAGTCGGAGCTCTCGCAACTGTGGGGCAAGGGATTCGCGGCCACGAGCGAGCAACTGCGCAGCCGACTGAGCGCGAAGCCGCGGGCGATCAAGGCGCCGAAGCCGGGCGCGATCTTCGCGTTGAACCATCGTCGCGGCTTCATCGCGGTGCAGCTCGTCGGGCCCGGGGAGGTCGCGGTATTCGAAGGCACGTGCAAGGATCTCGACGAGGTTCGCGCGGCCGTGAAGCAGCGCGCGGCGCGACGGGTGGCCGCGACGACGCGGCTCGGCGCGCGGATCGGGACCGCGCGACTGCGCAAGGACCTCACGACGAAGAAGCTGTATGCGAGCGAGACCGCAAGTCGCGACTCGTTCACGCTGGCGACACCGATCGGCGGCAGCCTGCGGTTCGCGACGTACGACGAGGCGCGCGAGCTCGATCTGTGCGAGCACCACGATGCCGCCATGCTGTGCGAGGTGGCGCTGGGCAAGCGCGACGCCGGGCGCGTGCGGCCATCTGAAGACCAGTGGGCCGAGTACCGCAAGGACAACGCGAGAGCGTGGGCGGCGCGGCGTCGCAAGACGCAGCCCGGACCGTTCGGCGATGTCGCGGCGCTCGAGAGGTTGCTCGCGTGGTTCGACGAATGCGGCGTCGCCAACGGCTTCGAACGGCTCTACGACGAGGCGAGGGGCATGCAGGGCTTCGGTCGACCGAACGAAGACGACGAGCGCGCGACGTACGCGCGTGTTGCACTGGTCGCCGTATGGCGCGGCACGTGGCCGAAGCGCGACTGGCCGAAGAACGTGAGGCTGCCCGACGCTCCGGGCAAGGCCGTGCTGACCAACGCCTTGAAGGCGGCGCGGATCCTCGTCGGCGAAGTGCTGTCGGCGGACTCGGAGCTGCCGATGATCTGGGGCGACAAGCTGCCGCCGATCGTCGCGAAGCTGACCGCGGCGCTCGCCTAGCTCGCGACGTCCATCTCGCGCTGGATCCACAACGGCATCGTCTTCTCGTGGGTGACCCGGGCGGTGCCACGCAGTTGCGCGAGGTCCATCTCGAGCACGGTGGCGGCGAGCGCGCGGAACGAGGCGCCCGCGGGCTCGCTGCGGTCGGCGATCGTGCCGACGCCTGCCTTGAGGCCACCACCGAGGGCGGCGCCGCGGCGAATCGCGGCCATCACCGGTGAGGTGACGTGGAGCTGCTCGTGGATCATCGTCGCGATGCGATGCAAGACGTTGAGCTCTTGGTCGCCGGTGAGCAGGTTGCCGATCAGGCCGACGCCGAAGCGCGCGAGCGCGTCCTCGATGTTGACGGCGAGCGCACCGTCGAGCGGGCGCAGGACACTCAAGAGCTGGCTGATCGTGCGCGACTTGGTCTCTTGGCCGAGCGCGGAATCGACCATCGCTTGACCGACTTCGTCGTCGGCGAGCTTGCGGATCACGCGGTGCACGCACGCCTTCATCAGCGCGTACGCGTTGTGCAGCGACGGCAACTGGGGCGTGACGACGAACAGCTTGATATCGGCGACCGCGACGAGATCGACGACGTTGAACGACGTGCCGGCACCGACGTCGATCACGACGACATCGGTATCGAGCTTCGCGATGCCGCGGAGGAGCCGCGCCTTGTCCGAGGCGCTGAGGTTCGCGGCGCCGGGACGCGACGTGCCGGGGATCAGCGACACCGTCGGCAGCGAGACGCTGATCCGCGCTTCCTCGAGGCTGTCGATCCGGTTGTCGAAGAAATCGGCGAGGCTGACCACCGGGCGCGTGACGCCCAGCATCGTGTGAAGGTTGGCCGCGCCGAGGTCGGCGTCGATCAGCACGATGCGATGGCCGAGCCGGCCCATCGCGAGCGACAGGTTCGCCGCGATCGTGGACTTGCCGACTCCGCCCTTGCCACCGGCGATCACGACGATCCGTGGAACGGACTTCTTACGCGGCTTCATGGGCGTTTTCCATCGCGTCGAGGTTGTCGGAGGCAGCGGCCAGCAGCGGCTCGAGCACGTCGAGCACGCCGACGAGCTTGTCGAACAGGTTCGCGGAGGCGGCGCGATATTTGTCGGACGTAGCGGTGTGCAGCGCGATCGAGTGGGCGGTCTCGATCTCGCGCTGCGCGAGCAGCGAGACGAACGGGAACGGTTGCAGCGCGGACATCAGCGCACGCTCGGATTTCGCGAGCTTGGCTTCGTCCTTGCCGTCACGCGCGAGACGGCGGGCGCGCACGGCGTGATAGCGAATGCTCTTGAGCCCGCGACGGAACGTGCGGATGTGCCCGGCCATCTGCGCCGCGCGCATGAAGCCGATCTCGTGGACGGCAGCGTCGAGCAGCGCGCGGGTCGGCACGCGCTCGTCGAACGTCGCGAGCAGCTCGGCGAGCGGCCGATGATCCATCCCCTCGATGAACGCACCGCCCTCGGTGCAGTTGTAGACGCTGATCCCGGCCGCGTTGACTTCGCGCATCTTCTCGACGAACCAGCGATGGAACATCGAGAACATGAAGCTCGACGGAACCTCGCCACCACTCCACCCGGGGAGTGTGATCGAACGCTCGAGCGGAGCAGACGGTCCACCCTTGGCCTTCATCTGCGTGAAGCCGGAGCTCCAACCCTTGACCGCGAGGTGGCCGTTCGCGTCGACGCTGGCGTGCGTGTCGCCGTCGACGGAGGTCTTGACGTAGTACTCGCCGCCGGGAAACGACAGGTCGAGTCCGATGAACACGATCGGATCGCAGCCCCAGCGAAGCGCGAGCGAGAACGTCGAGGTCGCGACCGAGCCACCACCGGGTGCACTCGCGTCCTCGCCGATGCCGTCGAAGATCCAGTTGTCGATCGCGCTATTGGCGGACAGCGTGATGAAGCGTTCGGCCGGCAGCTCGAACAGCGAGGGGTGCGCGGTCGCCGCGTTGACGAGCGTCATCTTCGAGACGTCGCAACCGGCGAAGTGATAGCGCACGTCCTGCGGATCGACGGTGATCACGACATCCGGCGTGAGGCCGGCGGCGACCACGGGCTTGAGCGAATGGCTGAAGCACGCGATGATCGCGCGGCCATCGAGCTCGCGCAGTTGCGCGATGTTCTTCGCGAGCGACGGTCCGGGCGCGACGATGATCATCGGCCGATTCGCGAACTTGCCGTCGAGCCCGGCGATCGACGGCCACTTCGCGATCGCTGGCAGGTTCGCGGCGGCCTGATCGAGCCAGGTGCGCGAGAACGCCTGCACGGTGTTGCGGTGGATCCGCATGTCGGAGAGCGCGGCGCGGACGAGCTCGTTGACCGCCGCGATGTCGTCGGCATCGACGCCGAGCGCGCCCATCACGAGGAAGCGCGTCGGAGCGACCGGGATCATCGTGCGCACCGAGGTCACGATCTCGTCGTGGCTGACCGTCGCGATCACGCCGGCGGGCGTGCCGCCCTCGTGGATGATGATCCGGCGCTGACCGAGGTCGCGCAGCACCTCGGCGACCGGCTCGAGCCCCGAGCCGAGGAGGATGATCGCGTCGATCTCGGTATCCCAGACCGCGGGGAGCATCCGATCGGCGAGCACGGCGATGCCGAGCGGCGAGCGCAGCAGCATGGCGTCCCCCGGCAGGTCACGCGCGAGCCACACCGCCATCGCGGCCTCGGCGGTGCGCGCGTTGACGAGTGTTTGCGTCACCCGATCGAGTCCCGCGACGACCGCGGGATTGGCCTCGAGCCGGACCGGAGCCTCGACACGCGCGAGCGTGGAGCGCACGCGGCGGAGCTCGAACATGGTGCTGATCGCCGCGACGACATCGCCGGCCTCGATCGCGCGCATCAACGCGCTCCCGAGTGCACCTAGATCGGCGAGGAGTACCTGCCAGGTATCGAGGAGCTCAAGCGACACGGCTGGCCTGCCAGTTCTTTTGGGTGATGTGACCGTTGATCGCCGCGAGCTCGGGCCGCGCACGAACGGCGGCGACGACCTCGCGGTAAGGCACGAACGTGGTTCCGAGGCGGAGCTGCGCGTAGAGCGCGCGGACGAGCGCGAGGTCATCTCCGGTATCGACGGTCCAGCGCAGATCGCTGTCGTCGGTCTCGGCGACCACGTGGTGAAGCGAGAACGCCTCGGGCTTCTCCATCAGATACGCCGTGACGTGTTCCTTCGCGGCGTCGGTCGTCGCGAGATCGAAGATCCGCTCGAGCGTCTCGAGATAGAACGCCTCGGTGTCGAGGCCGCGCGGGTACGAGCGGACGTGGGTGTTCGATGCGTAGTCGACCGTCGACGACCGCAGCGCGGTGACGACCTTGTCGATCGTCTCGGGGTCGAGGAGCGGGCAATCGCTGGTCACGCGCACGATCGCGCCGGCGGCGAACGTGCGAGCCGCGCCGATGTAGCGCGCGAGCACGTTTTGTTCCGAGCCGCGCCACGCGTGCACGCCGAGCCGGCGAGCTTCGCTGACGACCGGATCGTCGCTCGACTTGGTCGTCGTCGCGATCACGATGTCGTCGATCGTCCGGGCCGCTCGAAGGCGACCGACGACTCGGGCGAGCATCGTCTCGCCGTCGAGATCGGCGAGGATCTTGCCCGGCAACCGGCTCGAGCCGAGACGCGCCTGGACGATCGCGACGGTTCTCATGTCGTCTTCTCGAACAGGTGAGCGGTGCAATCGTCGTAGCCATCGATCGGCGCGAGCTCGAGCGTGCGGAGCAGCTTCAACGCCGGATAGCTCGCCTGCCAGATCGCGCCGTGCGGGCGCTTCCACAGCGCATCGCCGTTGCCGCGATACTTGATCGCTTGCTCCTCGGGCGCGTCGTATTCGATCGCGACGATGTAGCGCCGCGACACGCGATAGATCTCGGCCATCGCTTTCGGCAGATCCGCCGGTGCGATGTGGATCATCACGCCGCTCGTGAACACGAGGTCGGCGAAGTTGTCCTTGAACGGCAGGTCGAACGCCGTGCCGCACAACACGTTGTATTCGGGGTTGCGCGCGCGCGCCTTCTCGACGGCGTACGGCTGGGGCTCGACCGCGTAGAGCTCCTTGACGCCGAGCTCGCGCAGGTAGGTCAGGTTCCACGCGACGTTGCAACCGACCTCGACGGCGCGCTCCGGCGCGATGCCCTCGAGCAAGCGCTGCCACGACAGGATCCGCTCGGGCTTCGCGACGTCGTTGCGCTCGGTGTACGAGCGGCCGAACTCCGAGACCCACAACTGCAACTGCGACGACATCTGCATCACGGACTCCATTGATAGGTGACGAGCTCGGCGTCACCGGTAGCCACGAACCCCGCGGCCTCGAACGCCGCCCGACTCGGTTGGTTATCTAGACGGACCTGCGCGACCACCGGTTGGGCCCACGCCTCACACGCCGCGGCGATCGCTCGCTTCCCGATCCCCTTACCCCGTGCACTCGCGGCGACCGCGATCGAGATCCGACCGTCGTCGATCCGCACCGTCCCGACGGACTCGCCGTCGTGCTCGATGATCCAGAACGCGCCCTGCGCGAGGCGGTGCACGTACCACGCGGCATGGCGCGCGAGCTCGACGATCGTCGGATCGTTCGACATCGCGCGCACGTCGGCGGCGAAGTTCCACTGCCATACGCGCTCGCAGTCAGTGAGCGTTGCCTCGCGGAGCATCACGCGACGAGCTCCCACGCGAGCGGCGTGCCGCGCACGATCTTGATCTTCGCCTGCTTGGTCAACAGCGCCGGCAATTCCCGCGGCGCGAGGCCGTGGCCCGGGCGAATCGAGCGCACGTTCGCGCGCGTGAACGACTCGCCGGCGGCGATGTCTTCGGAGGCGTATAGCGACCGGCGGAACTTGCGATTGCCGGCTTCGGCGGCCGGGCGCTTCGACGAGCCATCGCCGAGCGCGGACCACGCGGCCTTGCAGCCACTGGTCACCTGCGCGAACTCGTGGGGCTCGAGCGAGAACCCGGCATCGGGTCCGCCGTCGGCGCGCGCGAGCGTGAGGTGTTTCTCGATCATCATCGCGCCGCGCGCGACCGCCGCGATCGGCACGGTCGCACCGGGCGAGTGATCCGACAGACCGACGACGTCCGCCCACTGATGGAGCGCGTCGAGGCGGCGGAGGTTGATCTGATCGATCGGCGTCGGATAGCCCGACACGCAGTGCATGAGGACGATGCCGCCGGCGCCGTGCGAGCGCGCGGTCTCGACCGCTTCGCTGATCTCCGCGTCGGACGCCATGCCGGTCGACATGATCAGCGGCTTCTTGGTCCTCGCCGCGCACGCGATCAGCTCGAGATCGACGAGCTCGAACGACGCGATCTTGAACGCCGGGGCCCCGAGTCGATCCAGGCGCTCGACCGATTCCTCGTCGAACGGCGTCGAGAACACCGAGAGCCCGCGAGCCGCGCCATGCGCGAACAGCTCCGCGTGCCACTCCCACGGCGTCTGCGCTTCACCGTACAGGTCCCACAGATTGCGGCCCTGCCACGGTCCGTCGTTGATCGCGAAGTCGCCCTCGCGAATGTCGAGCGTCATCGCGCTCGGCGTGAACGTCTGCAACTTGATCGCATCGCAGCCGGTGTCGGCGGCGGCATCGACGATGCGATGCGCGCGCTCCAGCGATCCGAGGTGATTCGCCGAGAGCTCGGCGACGATGTAGGGCGCATGACCGGCGCCAACGGGGCGACCGATGATGATCATTGGACCATGAACTCCTGGAAGAACATCCGGCGGACCTTGTGCTCGCCGACGATCGCTTCCAGTTTCTTCATCAGCGCCTCGCGGATCGCGTCCTTCGCGCCCGCACCGAGCGTGTCCTTGACGTGCAGTCCCGAGAGGTAGCCCAGGACGTCGTCGCGGATGACCTGCTTGGACTTCTCGATGATCTCGGCATCCTTGTCGCCGACCATCTCGAGCTGCACCGTCATCTTCAGATAGCGAGCGTTGCCGGGCTCGTCGAGGTTGACGACGAACGGGTCGAGCGCGACCACCGGTCCGGTGATCTCCTTGCCCGACTTCTCTTCTTTGACCGGCGCGGGCGCAGCGGACGCCGGCGACGCCGTCATGATCTTGAAGGCGCCGAAACCACTCGCGCCCAGGTTCAGCACCAGGAGCGCCATCACGAGCGGCGACGTGCCGCCCTTCGCCTTCTTCGGCTTGTCATGCGCATCGGCGGGCGCTTGTTCCGGCGTGTCACTCATACGGTCCCCTTACAGCAACGCTCGTGCCGCGCCATGTCGTCGTGATCACTCGATCGCGATCCGAGCGCGGCGTCAAAACCACCACCATCAGTCAACCCGAACGTGGTCGAGCCCGAGGATCCGGACCGCGTCCGTGTTGCACACATCGGGGACGACGTAGACGCCCTCGTCATCGCGGGTCACCCCGGTGACGCCGGGGTGTTGTTCCTCGAGCTCGCGATAGAACTGCTCGCGGCGCAGCATCGCTCCACGGTCGGCGGCGACCAGCGCGAGCTCGCGATGGCGCGTGACCGCCTCGTCGACGATCGAACGCATCTTGCTCGCATCGAACGGCTTCTGGACGTAGCGAAAGATCTCGCCGCGGTTGATCGCGTCGACGGCGGTCTCGAGCGCCTGCATGCCGGTCATCAGGATGCGGACCGCGGCGGGCTGCTGCTGGCGCGCGGCCGACAGCAGCTCGGCGCCGTTCATGCGCGGCATCTCGTAGTCCGAGACCACCACCGCGACGTCGCGCGTCGACAGCCAATCCAGTGCCTCGTAGGCATCGGTGGTCGCCATCACGTGGACGTCGAGCTGCTTCAAGACCTTGACGGCCGCGGCCAACACACCGGCGTTGTCGTCGACGACGACCACGATCGGCTGGGTCACATCTTCTTCACGACGCGACACGGCGGTTCTCCTGGGCGACGAGCCATGCGACGCGGTCGAGCTCCGCGGCGAACGAGGCCATGGTGGGAAACCGATGCGCCGGCGACTTCGCCAGGCATCGCGACATGAAGCGATCGAGCTCGGCCGGCAGGGGGCCGAACGGGCTCAGCAGCTCCGGCACCGGCTCGCTGATGTGCTGCTTGCACAGCGCGCGCAGATCCGGCGCATGAAACGGCGTGATGCCCGCGATCATCTCGAACATCACGATGCCGAGCGCGTACTGATCACACGCCTCGGTCGCGGCGCGCCCGAGCAGCCGCTCCGGTGCGACGTAGCGCGGCGTGCCCATCACGTGGGTCGCGGTCTCGTCGATGATCTGCGATTCCAGCAGCTCCGCCAGGCCGAAATCGACGAGCTTGACGTGGTCGGCGGTGACCAGGATGTTCGACGGCGTGACATCCGAATGGATGACGCCGGACTCGTGCGCGGCGCACAGCGCGCCGCTCAACTGCTTGACGAACGCGAGGGCGCGCTGCGGCTCGATCGGGCCGCCCTGGTCGATGACTTCACCGAGGCTCTCGCCCTCGAGCAGCTCCATCACGAAGTAGGGGCGACCGTCGTGGAGATAACCGAAGTCGAACACGTCGATGATGTTCGGATGGCGGATCCGCGACGCGGCGCGCGCCTCGCGAACGAACCGATCGATGCTGCGCGGATCGCGCTGCAGCACTTCGGAGTGCAAGACCTTGAGGGCGTACGGCCGACCGAGCGTGATGTGGTCGACGCGATACACGCGCCCCATTCCACCGGAGCCGAGCCGCTCGACGACGCGATAGTGATCGACGATGTCGCCGTCGGTGAGGTTGCGATAGCGCTCCTGCTTCGAGCGCGAATCGCGCTGCAGCATGATCTCGGCGCGCGGGTGCTCGCCGGGACGCACCATCACGACGACCTCGTACGCGTGCTCGCCGCGGCGAACCTTCGCAGCGCCCGTCGACGGCTTCGCCGACGTCATGTCGACCTCGGCGATCATCGCGAACCGCGCGATCACGCCGCGTGCGGTTTGTTCGTCGAGCGTCGCGGTCGAGATCACCTTCGCGCGGCGTTCGACCGAGACCATGTAACAAGCGTCGGCAAGAGGAATAGGATCGATCCAGACCCGGTCCGCGTCCGCCCCGAGGGCGGCGTGGAGGATCGCATCCGCGAGGTCGAGGACGGTCGCCATCACCCATGGAGTTCGGCCAGACCTTCATCTCATCTAGTGTCGGCAAGAATGACGGGGCGGATTTACGGCCTGTCGCCCAACTGGCTGAAATAGTGCGCCCAACTGGACGGCACGCAGCTCGCAACAACACGCCGCGTGGCGAACCCTGCAGTCCCGTTTCCGGAAGAAACTCGCGCCAACGTTTCGGCTGCCCATTCGCTGGCTCCGACCGGTGCGCGCATCTTGATCGTCGACGACAACCCTCGGGTCCGCCGCTCGACCGCTGCAGCCCTCTCGCGCATCGGCTTCCACGTGATGACCGCCGAGGACGGCGCTCCCGCCATCCAGCTCGCCGAATCGACGCCGCCCGACCTCGCGATTATCGATTTCGAGATGCCCACTCCCGGCATCGTCGTGGTTCGCAGGCTCAAGGAGCTCTACGGCAACGCGGTGTGGGTCGCGATCCTGTCGGGCGATGACGGTGACGAGATGCGTGCCGCCTGCTTCGATGCCGGTGCGGACGACGTGATCGCGAAACCTGCGCCGATCCCCGAGCTCCATCGCCGCATGGTCGCCGCCGCTCGCACGCAGCGCGCCTTCGTGGAATCTCGCATCGCTCGCGAGCGTACCGATCGCTTGCTCGCCTACGGCGCCGAAGCCGCGGCGATGCTCGCTCACGACCTCAACAACGGCCTCGCGGTCGCGCTGTGCAACATGGACTACCTGGAGAGCACCGCGGTCGCGGCGCTCGATACGGATCAGTCGCAGGCGTTGATCTCGACGCGCAACGCGCTTCGCCGGATGTCGGGCCTGGTCGCCAACTTCGTCGACATCGCCCGGTTCGAGGACGCCGCGGTGAAGCCTCACTGCACGCTCAACCACGTCAAGGAGCTGATCGAGAGCGTGATCGAAGTTCACGCCGTCGGGTGCAAGGTGCGCGTTGGCGTCGATTGTGAGCCCGATCTTACAGGGTGGTTCGATGTCGCCCTGATCGAGCGGGTGCTCCATAACCTCGTAGGCAACGCCGTTCGCTACTGCCGAGCCGATGGAGAGATCCGCGTGTCTGTAGATCGTTTCGATCTGGCCGACCCACAGTGTGTCGAGATCGCCGTGTTCAACAACGGTCCCGGCATCCCACCCGAAGTCGAAGCCAACTTGTTCAACAAGTACTCCAAGGGAACGAACGGCAAGCGTGGCTTCGGATTGTATTTTTGTCGCTTGGCGTGCGAGGCGCACAATGGTCGGATCGTGTATCGTGGAAAATCCGATGGTCCTTCGTTCGTTATCAGGCTGCCCGGCAAGGGCTAGTTTCGCCGGATGACGAAGGCGGATCCGATCAAGATCCTGATCATCGACGATGACCAGGCGATGATCGCCGCGATCACGAGCGCCATCTCGCGCAAGCTCGAGGACGAGCTCGTGGAGTTCGAGTCCGCGCCCGATGGCGTCACGATCCTCTACAAACTCGAATCGCGGCACGCCCCGTGGGACGTCGTGCTGCTCGACGTCGATCTGCCGGGCATCTCCGGGCCGCGGTTGCTCGACCAGTTCCGTGAATCCGGCGCCTCGTCGTCGGTGATCATGCTGTCGGCCGACGCGTCGGCGACCACCGCGGCAGGCTGCATGCGTGCCGGCGCGTTCCACTACCTGACCAAGCCGTTCAAGCCGGCAGAGCTCGTCGACAGCGTGGTGTCGGCGGCGCGCCACTCGCGCCTGCGCCGCCAGCTGGTCGGGCCCCGCACGATCACGCAGAAGACCACCAACATCATCGGCAACTCGATCCCGATGAAGCAGTTGCGCAAGGCGATCGAGCGCGTCGCCGAGCAGAACGTCTCGATCCTGATCCAGGGCGAGAGTGGCACCGGCAAGGAGCTGGTCGCGAAGGCCGTGCACGTTCACGGCGTGCGGCGGATGCGGCCGTTCGTGCCGGTCAACTGCGGCGCGATTCCCGAGACGCTGATCGATAGCGAGCTGTTCGGCCACACCAAGGGCTCGTTCACCGGCGCGCTCTCGGATCGATCGGGGTTCTTCGTCGAGGCGGACGGCGGCACGATCTTCCTCGACGAGATCGGTGACATGCCGCTGCCCGTGCAAGCGCGCCTGTTGCGCGTGCTGCAAGAGAGCGAAGTCCGCCCGGTCGGATCGAGTGGCACGCGGAAGATCGATGTCCGCGTGATCGCCGCGTCGCACGTCGACCTCGGCACCGCCGCGGAGCACGGCAAGTTCCGCAAGGATCTCTACTACCGGTTGAACGTCGTCGTGCTCGCGATCCCGCCGCTGCGCGAGCGGCTCGAGGATCTGCCCGACCTCGCCGCGGTGTTCTTGCAGAAGCACGGCGCCGGCAAGGCGCTGTCGCTCAATCCCTCGGCGCTCGACGCACTCACCAACTATTCGTGGCCCGGCAACGTGCGCGAGCTCGAGAACGCGCTGATCAGCGCGATCGCGATGCGCAGCGGCGATGTGATCGGTGTCGAATCGCTGCCGCCGCACCTCCGCAAGGTCCGTGGCTCGATGCCGATTCCGTTGCCCGAGCTCGCGACCGACGAGCAACTCCCGCTGGTCGAGGCCAAGCGTCGTGTCAGCAACGCGTTCGAGCGCGACTATCTCCAGCAGATCATGCAGCGCGCGCAGGGCTCGGTCGCCGAGGCCGCGCGAATGGCCGGCATCGATCGCACGAACTTCCGCCGGCTACTGCAGCGTCACAACATCGATCCCGGCAACTTCAAGTAGCTCCGCTTGTCACGACCGGCTGGCGACGCCACGGCCTGATCAGCGTCTACGAGGTGCCCGGTCGCGGCGACGAGTTGACTACTTGATCCCGCTGCCCTCTCCGGACCCGCTGGGACCTAGTGCTTTCGTCAACCGAATGCCGCGTCCGACGACCGTGGCACAGATGCGATCCGATCCTTTGCTCTCGGTAACGACGCGCGTCATCAAGATCGCGTCCGTGTCATCGAGGCGTGCGACCGCATCCATCACCGCGGCCGCGATCGCTTGTTGGGTGAGTGGATCGCTCGAGAGCTTGGCGACGTCAGCCATTCCGACCCAGTACCGCGTCGAGGTTCCTCGATCGACACACGCCTTTCCGCTTCCCGAGGGGAGCAGGTCGAAGTCCAGCGAGCCGAGGAGCGCCGGCCGATTTGCAGGCGACAGATCGAGCAATAGCCCCGAGCCGTTCACCTGCAAGCGAACAGGCTCACCAACCGGTGGCGTCGTCGCGCAGGCACCGAGCAACGCAACCCACACCACCCTCGTCACATTCACCGCGACCACACTAGCACGCCGCTTTCTAGGCAGCGTACTTGCGGAGCTTCTCGACGAGCGTCGTGCGGTTGAGGCCGAGCAGCGCGGCGGCTTCGGTGCGGTTGCCATTGGCCTTCGACAGCGCGCGGTCGATCAGCGTGCGCTCCACGGCCTCGAGGGCGCTGCGGAGATCGAGGGTCGAGTCGTCGAGCACGTCTTGCTTCGGGATCGGGCCGCTACCCTCGGCGGTGATCACCGAGCGAACGACGCGGATCGGGGTCTGCGAGGTCGGGAGCGAGAGGTCGCCTTCGGCGATCTGCGTGCCGCGAGCGAGCAGCGCGGCGCGCTCGATCTTGTGGGCGAGCTCGCGGACGTTGCCCGGCCACGAGTAGGAGCGGATCGCGACGCGCGCCGCGGGCTCGAGCGTCATGAGGTCGCGGCCGCTGCGCTCGCACATGCGGGCGAGGGTAAGGTCGACGATGATGTCGAAGTCGTCGCCGCGCTCGCGGAGCGCCGGGAGGTGGAGCGGGACGACCGAGAGGCGGAAGTAGAGGTCCGCGCGGAACTTGCCTTCGGCCACCATGTGCTCGAGGTTGCGGTGGGTCGCCGCGACGATGCGGACGTCGATCGCGATGTCGCTGTCGGCGCCGACCGGGCACACGACGCGCTCTTCGAGGACGCGCAGGAGCTTGGCTTGAGCGGACAGCGGGAGGTCGCCGATCTCGTCGAGGAACAGCGTGCCGCCTTGCGCCGAGAGGAAGCGACCGGCGCGCGCCGTCATCGCTCCGGTGAACGCGCCCTTCACGTGGCCGAACAGCTCGGCTTCGATCAAGGTTTCGGGGAGCGCGGCGCAGTTGACGGGGATGAACGGCTTCGCGCGGCGGTTCGAGGCGCGATGAGCGGCGCGCGCGAACAGCTCTTTGCCCGAGCCGGTCTCGCCGGTGATCAGGATCGAGCAGTCCGTGGTGGCCACGCGGCGGATGGTGTCGAGCGCATCGACGATCTCGGCGGACTCGCCGACGATCTCGGCTGCAAACTGACGCCGCCAGGTCTTGAGGTCGCTCATGCGTGAATCACATTGCGACTAGTGGGCCAATCAGATCGCATGGTTGCCCACATCGGATCACGCGGCATGGATCAGCCAGTTGGCAGATCCACCGTTAGCCCAGCGTTAACGGAACGAACTACCCTTCGAGGGTACGTGATCACCCTGGCGTAGAAACATGGTGGCGGCCCACACAAATTGGGGGAACACGCGAACAACACTGCGTTTCGTCTTTCTCATCTCGACACGCTGATCCGTTGGTCGACTCCCGCGTCGGTCATCATCAACACGCGAATTGGCTCCCGCACCGCACCCTCTGCGAAGTGCCGAGCGCGCTCGAGAAAACTGGCCGTCACCGTGTAGCCGCGTGACACCAGCAGCGTTCCGTTGAGAAGGATGTCCTCGGCGACCACCATGCCGACCCGCAGCGCGGAGAGCGCGAGCTCGACGATGCGGTGGGTGGAGCTCTCCTCACCTAGCAGCGTCTCGAACGCATCGAGCAGGTACGGCGGATGGCCGCCGCGCTGCCGCAACAGCTTGACCATGAACGCGCCGGTCATGCCGCTGGTCTCGATCGCGTCGGCGTCGTTCGCGAGCCGGAGGATCGCGCCCGCGAGCTCGGTCGGGCCTTCGCCGGCGACGCCACTCCATGCGGCCTGGCGCGCCGCGACGGCGAGGATCGCGCGGATCTGCTCGAGCCGCGGGATGTGCGCGAGGATCTGTTCGGTCATCGCAGGCATGCGGGCGACCTGGCGCTGTTCGTCGTCGTTGAGGAGGTGACCGGCGTAGAGCTTCTCGAGCGTCTCCGCAGTGAGCGAGATGTAGCCGAGCGACTGCATCGACACGGCGAGCTCGAGCTGCCACGGGTCGGCGACCTCCATCGCTTCAGCGAGACGTGCGGCGTGCTTCTTCACCCGGGTCGCACGACCGAACGCCAGCGGAGAGGCGAGCGAGAGCACGTCGACGAGCGCGGCGACCGCACCGCGCAAGGTTTGCTGGACGAGGACCTTCTCGGCCGTGACGAGCTCGTGCTGGCGCACCGCCGCGTGCAGCGACGCGACGAGCTCGGCGCGCTCGCAGGGCTTGGTGAGGAAGCGAAAGATCTGGCCATCGTTGACGGCGCTGATCGCGAGGCTGACATCGGACTGACCGGTCAGGAGGATGCGCGTGACCGCCGGTGCGATCTGGCAGGCACGCGTGAGCACGGCCGCACCGTTCATCCGCGGCATGCGCATGTCGCACACGAGGACGGCGAGGTCGGGCGTGGCCGCGAGGATGGTGAGCGCCTCTTCGCCATGGTTGGCGATCAGGACCTCGAAGTCGCGGCGCAGGTTCATCTGCATGCCGGCGAGCAAGTTCGCCTCGTCGTCGACGAACAGGACGCGAGCGCGGGTCACGACGCCGGCCTCGCGAGCTCGAGCCAGCGCTCGAGGTCGATATCGAAGCCGCTGTCGTGCAGGAACTCCAGATCGACCGGCGTCGGATGATCTTCACCGGCGAGCGCATCGGCGACGTGCACGGCCGCGACGACCTCGGCGAGCTCGCCCGTGGCGCCGCGCGGCTCGTGATGACACGCGACCGCGTCGACGATCAGCTGCGGCAGGCCCCACATCTGGAGCAGGCACGCCCCGACCCGCGCGTGATCGGCGCCGAACCGGCGGCGCTCCGCCAGCCACAGCGGTTCGTTGGTCTGCTGGCATTCGGAGATCACCGCGCGGTAGTCGCCCGGCATCCCGAGGGCGAGCACGATCCGGCCGACGTCGTGGAGCAGCGCCGAGACGAACGCGATATCGGCGAGCTGCGGCGACTTGACGAAGCGGCGCGCGAGGGTCGCGGCACGCAGCGCGACGTCTTGCATCCGCTCGAGCGAGATCGCCATCTCGGTGCCGGCCGGCGCGTAGATCGCGGTCGACAGCGCGATCGCTCGGATCAGCTCGAGCCCGAGGTAGTGGATCGCCTGGGTCAGCGAGGTCGTGTTGAGCTCGCCGAACGCGGCCGAGTTCGCGATCTGCATCACCTTCGCGGCGAAGGCGCTATCGCCCGAGATCACGCGGCCGACCTCGTCGAGGTTCGCACGCGGGTCGTCGGCGAGCTTGGTCAGCGTCAGGTAGAGCCGCGGCGGCGACGGCAGCTTGTCGACGCGGCCGATCAGCGCGCGCAGCGCCGGGTCCTCGGTCGTCGCGGTGACCTTGAGACAGCGATCGATCGCCGTGCGGAGCACCTTCGAATCGCACGGCTTCGCGAGGAACACGTGCATCGCGGGTAGCACGCGCAGCATCGCCTCGCGCTCGGCATGGCCCGACAGCACGATCCGGCACGTCGCAGGCCACCGCTCCTGGACCATCGTCAGCAACTGCGCGCCGTCGATCTTCGGCATCCGCATGTCGGTGACGACCACGTGAAACGGCGAGCCTTCGAGCTGCTCGATCGCCTCTTCGCCGCCGAGCGCGAACACCATCTCCCAATCCTTGCGCTGGCGATGCAGCAGCGACCGCAGGCCCGACAGGATCGCGGCTTCGTCGTCGACGAACAGGATCCTCATCTTCTCGGTCTCCATCATGCTGCCTCCTGCTCCATCACGTCCTCGACCGCACTTTGCAAGAACCGGACACAACGCAAGTCAGCCGTCCGACTCGCGCTTTGGCGTTCACGATGTCGGATGATCTGGCGCGAGGATGGACGCTCTGACGGGGCGCTCATGACGGATGGATCGACCGCATCTATCGATGGTTGATGCGTGCAAAACTCCGTGAGTGACGACTCCCTTGATCATATTGGGATGCGGCTATGTCGGCTCGCGGATCGCGCGCGCCGCACTGGCCGAGGGCCGAACGGTGCGCGTGTGTGCGCGGTCGACCGGAAAGCTCGCACCGCTCGGCGCGCTCGGTGCGGAGGTCAAGTACCTCGATGCCAGCATCCCGAAGCAGTTGCCGATCGCGTGTGCGAGTCTCGCCGGCGCGACGGTCGTGTACTCGATCCCGCCGGTGCAGAACCTGCCACCGGGTCAGGCGATCCGTGCGGCGCTGCAAGCGGCGTACGGCGGCGGCTGCGCCAACTTCATCTACTTCAGCTCGAGCGGGCTCTACGGCGCGGGACCGGATGACGAGGTGTGGATCGATGAAGCGACGCCGGTCGCACACGACGATCCGAGCATGAAGAACGTGGTCTCCGACGAGAACGAGCTCCAAGGCTGCAACTTCGATCGCCTGAAGGTCGTGACGCTGCGGCTCGCGCCGGTCTACGGTCCCGGCCGCGGCGTGCGCGATCGCTTGACCAAGGGCGACTACAAGTTGCTCGATGACGGCTCGCACGCGATCTCGCGGATCCACGTCGACGACGTCGTCAACGTGGTGTTCATCGCGGCGGCCAAGGCGGCGACCAAGTCGCTGTACCTGGTCGCCGATGACGAGCCGACCACCCAGCGCGACTACGCGACCTGGTTGTGCGAGCGGATGGGCGTGCCGTTGCCGCCGTCGCGATCGATGTACGAGCCCGGTGGCCAGAAGGTCGCCCACCGCAATCGCCGGGTGCGCAACACCAAGCTCAAGACCGAGCTCGGGATCACGCTCAAGTACCCGACGTTCCGAGAAGGCGAAGCGGCGATCGAAGCCGAATTGGCCACCTGAGCGCTCCTCGGCTTCGTCGATCGATCCATCGACCGGCGGGTGTGGGTGCGTGTGATTGTAAAAAACCTTGAAGCGATAGGGGAGCGCGAGTCACTCGGGACTACGATCGTGGCAACTGTCCTCGGAGCCACTGCATGACCAAACCGACTCGGATACTTCTCACCTCACTTCTCGGATTCACGATCTCGGCAAGCGCGTTCGCGGGTCCAGATCAGCGTCACGAGGAACGAAAAGAAGAGCGTCATGAGGAGAAGCGGCGCGAAGACCGTCACGAAGACCGGCGCGAAGACCGTCACGAAGACCGGCGCGAGGATCGTCACGAAGACCGGCGCGAAGATCATCGCGAGGGCCCCCGCGGTGCACCGCCGGCGTCCCGGTTCGAGCGCCACGAGAACCGCCGCGGCTACGCCTGGGTAGGTGGCAGCTACCAGTATCGCGGCAACGCGTACGTCTGGGAGCCCGGTCGCTACGAGGCTGAACGCCACGGCATGCGTTGGCGCGAGCCGCGCTGGGAAGTTCGCGATGGCGTCTACTTCCGTACCGATGGTGGCTGGATGAACGACGGCCCGAGCGGCGCACCGCCCGCGCTGCGCGAAGAGCGGTTCGAAGCGCGTCACGGCTTCGTCTATATCCGCGGCCGGTGGAACTGGGCCGGCGGCCAATACGCCTGGACCCCGGGCCACTACGAGCGCGAGCGCGTCGGTCACCACTGGCGCGAGCCGCGCTGGGAACAGCGCGACGGCGTCTACGTCTCGGTCGACGGCAGCTGGGACTGACTAACCGCTGATCGTCGTCGCACGATTTTGTGCGTCGATCGTCGCGGTCGTGGCGGCGTCGAGCCGCTGCGAGACCTCGTCCTGCGACGGCGGCTCGGTCGCCGGCACGTGCCAGATCCGCAGCGTGCCGTCGTACGACGCGGTCACGAGCTGATCCATCCCGCGCCAGATCACGCTATCGACCGCGCCGGCGTGACCGCGCAGCACGCGATGGCGCTTCGTCGCGAGCTGCCAGATCCGGATCGTCTTGTCGTAGCTCGCCGACGCGAGCTCGCTGCCATCAGGCGAGAACGCGACGTCGAGCACGAGGTCGCTGTGACCGCGCAGGATCGCGAGCAGCGGGCCCTGCGCGTCCCACACCCGGACCGTGCGATCGCTCATCGCGCCGGCGATCCGCTCGCCGTCGGGCGACACGGTGATCCGCTCGATCGCGTTGCGATCGGTCGCCAGGTTGACGAGGCGTTTGCCGTCGTAGATCCCGAAGCTGTGATCGCAGCGCTGGATCATCAAGCGATCGCGCACGGCGTCGAACTCGGCCCTCATCGAGCACCACGACGGTCCGGTGCCGAGCGTCACCGCACGACCGTCGGGATAGATCATCATCATCGCGGCGTCGCCGATCTGCGCTGCGATCCGGTTGTCCTTCGCGACCGCGAAGCCAAGGACCGGCGTGTCGCCGTCGATCAACAACGTGCTCTTGCCGGTGACCAGGTCCCACTTGCGCAGCGTGCCGTCGGACGACGACGAGTACGCGGTCGTGCTGTCGCGGCTCCACGCCACGTGCGTGATCACCGCGTGGTGACCGCTGAGGACGAGCGGCGGCTTGCCGTCGCGACCGCGGAGCTCGAGCGTCCACTTCGGACCGAAGGCGAGCAGGTGCTGACCGTCCGGCGACGGCTCGCCCTTGCCGAGCCCTTGATTCCACGACACCAGCGCCTCGCGCACGCCGGTGTTCAGATCCCAGCTCGCGACCGAGCTCTCGGTGCGAACCACGGCCTTGTCGCCGATCATCGACATCCACGTGATCGGCTGGTTCTCGAGCAGGATCTTCGTATCGTTCGCGACGAGCGGCCACACGCGGAGGCTGCCGTCGAGCGACGCGGTGGCCGCGAGCTTCTCGTCCGGCGAGAGTCGCGCGCGATAGACATCGTCCTCGTGACCGCGAAACACCAGCGAGCTGCCGTCGAGCAAGTTCCACAGCCGGGCAGTGCTGTCGTCGCTGCCGGTCAGCAGCGACCGGCCGTCATGCGTGAACTCGACCGTGTAGATCTGATCGCTATGACCACGCAGCTCGCGAACCGCGTGGGTGACGAGATCGATCACCGGCACGTCGACGCGCTTGCCCGCGATCGCGAGCTGATGCGAGTCGCGCGACCACGCGAGCTCGTTGATCATCGCGTCGTACGGCGCCAGCTTGGTGAGCGGACCGCCGCCATACGGCACCGAGTACAGCGTCTGGCCGTCGTGGATCAGCACGGTGTCACCATTCGGCGACAGCGCGAGATACGCGATCGCGCGATCGGTCTGTGCGATCACGTGATCCGGTGTGTCGTTGCCCACCGCGACCTGGTTCGGTGCGACGAGCGCTGCACGCCGCGTCCAATCGTCGCGCGCGACCACGACCCGTTGCGCCGAGGCCGGGCCGATACGCGTGAGATTGCCTTCGAGATCGAGGATCTCGGCGCGACCGTCGCGATCGACGAGCATGCGCTCGCCGGTCGCATCGAACTTGATGCTGGTGACCAGCTTGCCGCGCTCGGCGAGCCGCCGCGGCGGGCCACCGGCGCTCGGCCACGCGATCACCTCGCCCAACGCACCACCGGTGACGATCCACTGGCCATCGGGCGACGCGACGACGACCTCCGGGTCCGACGGGGTGTGACCGACGATGGTCATCGCGCGGGTCGTGAGATCGTAGCGGCGAATGTTGCCGTCGTTCGCAGCCGACACGACGAACTTGCTATCGGGCGTGAACGCGGCATCGAGGAGCCAGCCGCCGGGGCGAAACACGTGGCGCGCCGAGCCCATCGCGATCGCCTCATCGATCACGTCGACGACCTTCTCGTGATCCGCCGGCCCGATCGGATAGTTCTTCAACCACGCGAGCGCCGCGGTCGGATCCTTCGGCAGCGACGTCTCGGCTTGCAGCAGCACGAGCTCGCGCTGCTTCGCCTCCGCGGCCTGCGCCGCCGACTCCGCGCGGCCGCGCTCGCCCTGCGCGATATCGCGTTCGGCGACGACCTTGCGAACCGACCCGACGCCGACCGCACCGAGCGCGACCGCACTCGCGATCGCGACGACGACGACGCCGCGATGCTGCGCGAGCTTCTTGCGGACCAATTGCCACGACGTGTAGGTGTGTGCGGTGACCAGCTTGCCGGTCTGGAACGCACGCAGATCTTCGGCGAGCTTCGTCGCGTTCGCGTAGCGATCCTCGGGCGAGCGCGCCATCGCCTTCGCGATGATGTCGGCGAGCTCGCGCGGCACCGTCGGCGCGACGATCACGAGCGGTGGCGGCGGACCCGCGATCACGCGATCCAGCATCGCCTTCGGTGTCTGGTCGTGGTGCGGCGCCTTGCCGGCGAGCAGCTCGTACAGCACCGCGCCGATCGCGTAGACGTCGGCGCGCGCATCGACGAGCTCGCCGCGCGCTTGCTCGGGCGCCATGTACGCCGGCGTGCCCACGACCTTGCCCGAGATCGTCGACGCGCCGGAGCCCTCCGCGAGCAACTCCGGTTGCGGCTCGGCGATGTCGCGCTTGCAATCGCGAGCGAGGCCCCAATCGACGACGATCGTCTCGCCGAACGATCCGACGATCACGTTCGACGGCTTGACGTCGCGATGCACGACGCCCTCGGAGTGCGCGTAGCCGACGGCGTCGGCGACCGCGATCAAGTGCTGGAGCAGGCCCAGGCGCTCGCGCGGCGTCTGATGGCTCGTCATCAGCTCCTTCAGCGTGCGGCCCTCGACGAGCTTCATCACGTAGTACGGGTCGCCGTTCGGCCAGCGACCCGCCTCGTGGACCGGCACGATCCCGGGATGCTCGAGGCGCGCTGTGATCAACGCCTCACGAACGAACCTCGCTTCATGCCAGTCATCGCGGCGAAGCAATTCCTTCACGGCGACGGTGCGGCCGAGCCGGCGATCGACGGCGCGGATGATCCGCCCCAGGCCGCCACGTGCGTGCTCGCGGATCTGCTCGTAGCGATTCGGATCATCGACGGGGAGCTGGGTCTCGGCAGCGACTTCTGAGAGCTCGACTTCGCGACTTACCTCGGGCACCTCGTCGATCGCATGAGCCCCCGTGCCGGTCCTCGGCTGGAGGGTCGCGGTGCGGTCGTTTTGATCGGCGCTCATGAGGGTCTGGCCGACCCACAACCAGGGCCGACACCTTCAGATTCCCATGTCGCGGCCCCGGTGGACACTGTATGTTCCGCGCCGTGCGGATTCTGAGCTGGTCGTTGTTCGCCGCGTGCCTGATCGCCTGCGGCCCGCCATCGCGCGGCGATGGGGTGCAGACCGATGCGCCGTCTTCGCACGGCAGTGGCGATGCCACGCAAACCGCCGACACTTCTCGGGTGTACGCCCATAGCGCGACCACGCTGTACAAGGTCGACACCACCACGTTCGCCGCTCAGCTCGTCGGCGACATGTCCGCCGGGCTCGGCACTAAGAGCATGACCGATCTGGCCGTCGACAAGAACGACCAGATCGTCGGCATCACGCTCGACACGCTGTACAGCATCGATTCGCAAACCGGTACGGTCACGCTGATCAAGAACCTGTCGGCGAGCGCGACTGGATTCACGAGCCTGTCGTACATCCCGACCGACCTCAACGATCCGAACAGCGACGACATCCTGGTGTCCGCGAACGACCAGGGCGTGGTCTACAAGATCGATCCGGCGACCGGCAATGCGAGCGAGCTCGGCACGTACGGCACCGTCGCGCTCGGCAAGGTCGTCTCGTCGGGTGACCTCGTCGGCGTGCGCGGCCTCGGCATCTACGCGACCGTCAACGTCGGGATGGCGCCGAACGACTACCTCGCGAAGATCGATCCGGTGACGTGGACGGCGACGCCGCTCGGCACCGGCACCGGCTTCGCGAAGATTTTCGGGCTCGGCTACTGGGCCGGCAAGTTCTACGGCTTCGTCGACGGTGGCTCGGGCGCCGGCAAGATCATCGAGATCGATCAGAACACCGGCGCGGGTACCCTGGTCGGCTCCGGCACCATTCGGTGGTACGGCGCCGGCGTGACGACCAACGCTCCGATCATCGAGTGAAACGCGCGCTGCTCGCGCTCGCGGTCGTCCGTACGGCTGCCGCCGAGCCGATCAAGACCGTCGGGGTCGACGCGACGGTGTCGATGCCACTGTCGCCGTGGATCCGCGCCACCGGCTACGGCGGCGGAGGATCGATCTGGCTGCATCTGCCGATCACCGATGTCGTCGAGGTCACCGCGCGGCTCGGCGCGACCGTGCACGCCGAGCGTCCCGTCGGTACGATCGCACCGGGCGCGTCGTCGCGGCTGTCCGAGGTCCCGCTGCTCGGCGGCGCGCGCTATCGGCTGACCGACGGCCTGGTGCGCGGCTACCTCGAGGGTGAGGTCGGGTTGATCTTTCGCCGCGTCGATGTCGACGTTCAGGGCCTCAAAGACGACAGCGCGCGGATCCGGCTCGCGAGCTCGCTCGGCGCGGCGGTCGAGCTCGATCGGTTCGAGCTCCGCGGCGCGGTGTGGCTCGCGGATCTCTCGGACCTCGACCACGAGATCGGAATCGTCGCGTCGTTCGGCGCACGGTTCTATGCGTTCTGATCACTTGTGGAAGTCGACGACCTGATCCTCCGACGGAACGACTTGTTTCGTGACCGGCTCCTGGCCGAACCAGACCTGCACGTCGATCGGCTGATCACCGCGCGGCACGAGGATCATCTTCGGCGTCTTGCCCTCCTCGCGGCCGTTGAGGAGGACTCGTTGCATCGCCGGAAACGAGCGAACTTGCACGCGAACCAGATCGCCACGTGACGGGAGTTGCGTGGGCTGCGTGCCCGAGCTGATCACGACCATCACGGCCGCGACGATCGTCACGAGGACGATTCCGGCGGCGATGCCGTAGATCTTGGCCAGGTTTTTCGGCGGCACGTCGCGACCATATACCAAGCCGCGCGCTATGGTCCGCAGCATGACTCGACCCATTCGCCGTGTCGCCGTG
>JBDTJY010000277.1:0-38294 GCA_039935615.1 Kofleriaceae bacterium | reverse complement strand
CCACGCGCGGCCACCGCCTTCGCATCGTCGTCGCGCTTCGCACCGAGCTGCTGCATCCACGCCATCTTGCCGTCGGCGGTCAGCTTCGCGAGGAAGCCATCCGAACCGCCGACCGCCGTCTTCTTGCCGACAGGCCCGCCGAAATCCGACGTGCCGTCGAAGTAGCCCGAGACATAGACCTCGTTGTTCGAGCCGACGGCGACGCCGCGCGGGACATCCATGCCATCGCCGCCGAAGCCGAGTTGCCAGATCGGTTTTCCCGTCGCGCCGCCGGTATCGGTGGCGAGCGCCGGCAGCGGCTGCTTCGACACGTCGTGCTTGACCGGGTGGAGCGGTGCGTTCTCGGTCGCCTGCGGTCCGCTCGCCGGCTTGTCGGCTTTACCTTTCGAGCAGGCGACCACCGCGACGAGACCAAGGGCCAACGACAAACGCATGCCGATCACGATGTCACGACTCCAGGGCCGCGTCGATGTGCATCGGGGTACCATGCGCCCGATGCTCCGCGCGGTGATGATCGCTGCAACCGTTCTCGCGATCGGTTGTCCTAGTTCTGGACCCACGCCCGCGCATCCGCACCCGATCGTCGACGATACGGCGCTGCGGATTCGGGTCGCGCACGCCGAGGCGTTGCGCGCCGGCGGCGTCGCCGAGCTCGAGAAGCTCGCGAACAACAATCCGGCGGCGCGCGCGCTCGCGTTGCGCGGCCTCGGTCGGATCGGCGGCGACGAGGCGACCAAGACCTTGCTCGCGCACCTCGGCGATCCGGATCCGTCGCCGGCCTACGCCGCGCTCGGTGTGACCGCGTCGCTCGACGACACCACGCCGCTCGAGGGCAAGATGCTGCCGAGCCTGCCGGACGATGCGCAGATGATCGCGGTGATCGAAGCGTTCGGTCGCGCCGCCGGCGTCAACGAGCAGAAGCTGATCGTCACCGCCGTGCGCGATCGTTCGCCCGCGGTGGTCGCCGCCGGCGCGTTCGCACTCGGTCGGATGGCGCGGCGCAAGCTCGCGTTCGACGCGGCCGCGCGCGATTGGCTCGTCGCGAAGTCGCCGGATCCGGATCCGGGCGTGCGCTACGCCACGACCTACGCGCTCGCTCGCGAACATCAGGCGCCCGCGAACGACGCCGTGATCGCCGCGCTGATCGCGCGGATCTCCGACGACGATGACGAGACCCGCGCGACCGCGATCGGCGCGCTCGCGAAGCGCGGTGTCGTGACCGCGCCCGCGATCGCCGACTCGTTGCGCGATCGCGACTGGCGGGTCGCCGTCGAAGCCGTCCGCGCGCTCGGCGGCGAGCACGCGACGCCCGCGCAGCGCGACCTCGTCGCGAACAACCTCGAGCGCCGCTGGACCGAGCTCGCCGCGGGCAACGGCGCCGAAGCGCAGGTTGTAAACGAGAGCCTGCACCAGATCGTCGCCCACGCCGAGCTCACGCCCGCGGGGAGCGGCGACCTCGCCTTGTTCACGGGCCACGCGATCGCCGGCGGGCTCGCCGAGCACACCGGGGTGTCGCCGCTCGCCGGCGCGTGGCTCGGCTTCGCCAGCAGCGTCGCGACGACCGCGCTCACGAATGCCGTGGTCCCGGCGCTGTTCTCGCAAGGCGCGCTGCCGCAGCACCTGCGGTTCACGCTCGCCGAGGATGCGTTTCCGCACGGCGACCTAACGTTTCAACGCTCGCTGATGCGCACGATGCTCGAATCCCCGGATCCGCGCGAACGCGCCGCGGGGTTCGGCATCCTCGCGACCGCGAAGGGCTTCGAGCGCGCGATGGTCGTGTCGACGCTCGCCGCCGGGGTCGGCTCGAAGGATCCGGTGATCTCCGGCGCCGCGGCCGATGCGGTCGGCACGTTCTACAAGGCGAACGGCACCGATCCGCAGCTCGATGCCGCGCTGGTCGCGCGCGCCGCCGTCGAGACCGAGCCCGAGCTCGCCTCGGGCATCTACGAGACGATCGGCACCTATCAGGTAGCGGCCGGCGCCGACGCGTGTCGCGCAGGGCTCACGCGTCATCCGATCGCTGCGCGGGCCGCGGCGAACTGTCTGAAGGCGCTCGGGCAAGCCGTGGCGATCCCACCGATCGGTGTGGCCACGCCGCCACCGGTCGATGTCGCGACCGTGATCGGCAAGCGCGTCACGTGGCACGTCGTCACCACGACCGGCGAGCTCGTGATCGAGTTGCGGCCCGACATCGCGCCGTGGAACGTCGCGACGATCGTCGCGCTCACCCAGCGCGGCTTCTACAACGGCATCGAGTTTCATCGCGTCGTGCCGGACTTCGTCGTGCAGGGTGGCGACCCGACGATGTCGGGCGTCGGTGGTCCCGGCTTCACGACGCCGGCCGAACCGGCGACGTCGTTGGATGCGCCCGGGTTCGTCACCGGCGCGATCGGGATCGCCGACGCCGGTCGCGACAGCGGCGGGTCGCAATGGTTCGCGATGCACTCCCGCGCGCCCCACCTCGACGGACGCTATACCTACATCGGCCAGATCCTCCACGGTCAGAGCTCCGCGGATTCATTGCTGATTGGCGACAAGATCGTGACGGCGACGGTCGAGATCGAGTAACCGGGAACCGTTGGGATCGCACGATTGTCTGGTGATCGTGCAAATAAGATCGAGCGGTCGTGTCGTTCGTTCACACATGCGTATGCGTCGCTCCCTCCTGACCGCCCTCATCCCCGCAGGTCTTGCAGCTCTCGGGATCGCCGCCGTCGCACAACCCGCGAGTGCGAAGCGGATGGTCTCCGATTTTCAATCGGCAGCACCGAGCTTCCAGTTGCTCGGTCGCCCGATCGGCGGAGCGAAGGCCGCGACCGCGACACCCGCGTTTCTCACCGGCGCGCGGATCGCCGCAGTCGGCAGCAACGCGATCGTGATCGATGCGGACAGCGGCAAGTTGATCCTCAGCGACAAGACCGGCAAGAACGTCGCCAGCCTCGACATCGGCGCGAACGCCGGCATGCTCGCGTACGACCCAGCCGCGAAGCTCGCGTACGTCGCGAATCGCTTCTCGAACAGCATCGCCGTCGTGAAGGTCGGCGAGGGCAAGCTCGAGCTCGGCTCCACGATCGCGACGCCGGTCGAGCCGTTCGGCATCGCGCTGTCGCCCGACCGGAAGACCGTGATGGTGACGACGATCGCCGATCGCGCGCTCGTCGCGTACGACGCGGCCTCGGGCAAAGAGAAGTGGCGCACCGCGCTCGGTCGCGAACCGCGCGGCCTCGCCGTGTCGCCGGATGGCACGCGCGCGCTCGTCGCGTACCTCCAGACCGGAACGGTCGATCAGATCGATCTCCTCGAGACCCACACCGCCGAGCACGTCGCGCTGGCGACGGCGACCGCGCCTCGTCGCTGCCGGCATTGTGGTGGCGCCGACGGTGAGAGCTTCGCGCGTGCCGCGTTCGCGGTGACCTTCATGGGCGATCACGAGGCGGTCGTGCCGTTCCAGCGCGAGACGCCGGTCCAGATCGCCAGCGGCGGCAACACCGGCAGCTACGGCGGTGGGTTCGAGCCCCCGGTCACGCACCAGCTCGCGTTCCTCGGCCTCGATCGCGACCGCACGATGCAGACTACCGCGACGATCGCGCAGCATCAGCCGCGCGCGCTCGCGTGGGACTCGGCCCACGACGCGCTCTACGTCGCGGGTCTGGGCACCGATTCGATCCTCCAGATCAAGAACGCGTCGCAGGTCAGTATCTCCGAGGGTGTTTCGGCCAGCCTGACCTCCGGCAAGGATCGCTGCGGCCCCGATGGCGTCGCGGTCACCGCCGAAGGCAACGTCCTCGTGTGGTGCTCGTTCACGCGGGTCGTCGAGCGCGTCGACTTCGTCGATGCGAAGGGCCAACTCGCATCGGCCGCGAAGATCAACGCGGGCGCGCAGCTCGTGGCGTCGACGCTCGGCGAGAAGCAACACCAGGGCATGGTGCTGTTCCACTCGGCGGAGCCGGCGATCTCGCAGCAGGGCGCGCTCGCCTGCGCGACCTGTCACCCCGACGGTCGCGAGGACGGCCTGTCGTGGAAGATCGAGACCAACACCCTGCAGACCCCGCTGCTCGCCGGTCGTGTCGTCGGCACGCACCCGTACAAGTGGGACGGTGGCGACAAGGATCTGACGACCAGCCTCGCGACCACGATGAAGCGGCTCGGTGGCTTCGGGCTCGACAAGAACCAGACGGCGGAGCTCGCCGCGTACCTCGAGGTGTTGCCGGCCCCGCACACGCCGACCCGTAACACCGACATGGTCGCGCGCGGCAAGAAGCTGTTCGACTCGGCCGAGGTCGGTTGCCGGAGCTGTCACGACGGTGCGACCTACTCGGACTCGACGACCCACAAGTTCTCGGGCTCGACGCTCCCGCTGGCCGATACGCCGAGCCTGATCGGCCTGGCGGCCAGTGCCCCATATTTCCACGATGGTAGCGCGGCCACGCTCGAGGCACTCCTCCGCGACCGCGGCGCGGTCCACGGCATGGCCGAGACCGCGAAGCTCAGCGACGGTCAGACCGCCGATCTGATCGCCTTTTTGGAGACCCTGTAAACCGCTTCGCGAGGTCGGGGATCAGGGTGGCATGCGCGCACTGTTCCCGGTCTTGATCGCGTTTCCGGTCCTGATCTTCGCGCGGCCCGTCTGGGCCTGCGACCACGATGACGACAACGACTCCGACGACGAGGACGTCGCCGAGGTCGAGTCGCCGGAGACTCCCGAACCGCCGGAGCCGCCGGATGCTCCCGAGCACTGGGTGGCGAGCGTGTTCAACACGCCGGAGGTCGACATCGATATCCGCTGGGACATCGACGTGCGCTGGAACGATCACGGCGACGACGAGCGCGCGGCGGCGAGTGACCTCGTGCGCGATCAGATCCAGAACCTCCAGCGCGAGCTCGAGGACGCGACGCGCGAGCTCGAACAGGTCGAGCAGGATTAGCCGCTACGACGACGCGCTGGTGTAGTTGCGAATCGCCGCGCGCCAGACCGCGCGGCTGATCACGACCATCACGGCGACGCCCGCGAGCATCGCGAGCGTGTGGCGAGCGTCGAGCGTGCCGAGCAGCGCCATCGCGGGGAACGTCGTCATCACCGCGACGGGGATCACGAACGTGAAGATCGCGCGCCACGCGCCGGGCAACACGTAGACCGGCCACCGCCCGGTATCGAAGATCGCGCCGAGCAGGTACATCAAGTTGTCGAGGCGGCCGACCCAGAACGAGGCGGCCGCGCAGACGATCCACAGCGAGTACATCGCGATCGCACCGGCGAAGAACAGCGCGATGCCGAGCCCGACATCGACGGGCGCCGGGACCGTGCCGCGCCGCCAGAAAGCGTAGATCACCATGCCGATCGCGATCAGGATGTCGAAGATCTTCCACGGCTCGTAATGGGTCGCCGAGATCATCGCCTGCGCGTCGACCGGCTTGAGCAGTACGTAGTCGAACGAGCCGTTGCGGATCTTCTCGACGAGGTCGGTCAGCGACGGGCTGATGATGCCTTCGAGCACCGCGCGCAGGCCGGTGAAGTACGCCATCACGATCAGCGCGGCCGAGACGTCCCAACCGTTGACGTCCTCGCGCACGTTGTAGAGGACGTACAGCGGCAACAGCGTCAGCACCATCCACGCCGCGGACATCGCGCCTTCGAGCAGGAAGTTCGCGCGATACGCCATCGCCGACGCGACGCTGATCCGCATCTGCACCGCCAAGAGCCGCACGTACGCCCTCATCTCGCCTCAACCACCCACCGCTTCGAAGCGGCGCACGCCCGCGTTCCACACCGTGATCGCGACGAACGTCAGGCCGATCGTCCACGCGGCTTGCGCCCCGAGCAGTTGCCAGAGGTCGCTGCGGGCGAGTGGCTTGGTCAGGATCTCGACGGGCACGCTCAGCGTGAACCGGAACGGCAGCCACGCGGCGGCGCGCGCGATCGGAGGGGGCAGGAGATCGAGCGGCAACAGGTAGCCCGAGAACAGCGAGAACGCGCCGAAGTACAGCGTCGACAGCGCCATCGTCTGGGTCATGAAGAACGCGAGCGAGCCGATCGCGTAGAGGATCGCGAACGTGATCAGCCACGCCATGCCGATCGAGAGCACGACCATCGCGAGTTGCAGCGGGTCGTGGGTGATCGCGTTCGAACCCGAGGTCGCGAGCAAGATGATCACGATCGGCAGCGCGACCGCGGAGCGAAACGGCAGCGCGGCGAGGTGGCTCGTGGTGTACGTGATGAACGGATGGATCGGGCGCAACAGGCGCATCGCCATCGTGCCCATCCGGATCTCCTCCATCATCTGCCACGCGACCCAGTTGCCGGTGAGCTGACGGACGAGCAGCGTCGCGAGGTAGTACGCGACGAACGAGTCGGAGCTGTAGCCCTTGAAGTCGCCGCCGCGCGCGACCGAGGTCCACAGCGACATCATGATCAGCGGCTGCGTCGTGGTCAGGATCCACACGACGAACTCGGCGCGGTAGGCGACGGTCTCGGCGACGCCGATCCGCAGCAGCGTCGGGATCGCGCGCACGGTGCGCGACCACGTCGATGTCATTTGTGAGCCTTGCCGAACATCTTGCGCAGGATGTCCTCGAGCGGCGGGTCTTCGATCGCGAGGTCGCCGACCTTCATCTCCCCGAGCAGGTGGCCGACGACGGTCGGCAGCTCGCGCTCCGCGACGCGCAGCGTGATCCGGTGGCCGTCCTTGGTCAGCACCGTGCCGAGCTTCGCGAGCGCGTCGTCGTCGAGCTCGCTCGTGAACGACACGCGCTTGTCGGGATCCATCTGCTTGACGAGGGCGCGCAGATCTCCGTCGTGGATCAGCGTGCCCTGATCGATCACGATGATCCGCGGGCACAGCGCGACGACGTCATCCATGTAGTGCGACGTCAGGATCACCGTCGCCGAATGCCTCTGGTTGTACGCACGGATGAAGTCGCGGATCGCGACCTGCATCGCGACGTCGAGGCCGATCGTCGGCTCGTCGAGGAACAGCGTCGTCGGCTGGTGGAGCAGGGCGGCCGCGAGCTCGCACTTCATGCGTTCGCCGAGCGAGAGCTGGCGCGCCGGTTTGTCGACGAGGTCACCGAGCTCGAGCAGCTCGGTCAGCTCCTTCAGCGTCGCGTCGAACTGCGCCTTCGGGACGTCGAACACCGCGCGGTTCATCGCGTACGTCTCCGACGGCGGGAGGTCCCAGATCAGCTGCGACTTCTGACCCATCACGAGCGTGATCTTCGAGAGCAGCTCGGGCGAGCGCTGGAACGGCACGAAGCCCTCGACCGTCGCCTCGCCACTCGTCGGATGGAGCAGGCCCGACAGCACCTTCAGCGTGGTGGTCTTGCCCGCGCCGTTCGGTCCGAGAAACCCGACCCGCTCGCCGCGCTCGATCGTGAAGCTCACGCCGTCGACGGCCTTCACCGTCTCGTACTTGCGCACGAACAGCGACTTCACCGCGGCACCAAACCCCGGCGGGCGTTTGTGCACGCGGAAGTGCTTCTTTAGATCCTTCGCAACGATCACTTCTTGTGACTGTCTTTTACCAGCTCGCCCATCGTCTTGAGCGGCAAGCTGTCCACCGCCTCGCCGTCGAGCATCTGTTCGAGCAAATTCGAGCCCACCTGTGCCAGGTTCGTCAGGCTCGCGATCCGTTCGGCGATCAGCTTGCGTCGCGGATCGGTGCCGGGGCGGACCTCCCGCTTGGCCTCGTCGAACGCGTCCGCCGCCGACTTGATCCAGTTGAGCTCGCGCTCGCGAAACACCCGCGAGATCATCTTCCACAGACTGGTCTCGGGCTCGTAGTGCTCCCGGCGCTCGCCGACGACCCACGCTTTCTTGATCGCGCCCCACTGGAGTAATTCGGTCAGCAGCATCGACACCGCGCCGGTCGACAGGCCGAGCCGCTCGCCGAGATCCGCGGCGGTCAGCGGATGATCGTCGAGGTAGAGTACGGCCCACATCCGGCCCATGTTGCGCTTGAACCCCCACGACTCGATCAGCGCGCCGACTGCATCGGCGACCTTCAAGACCGCCGGATCGACCGTCTTATCCGCCGCCATTCACGACTCGTCAGGTTTGAGCGGCTGCTGTTCGCGGGTCGCGACGCGGACGATGTTGCCACCCTCGCTCGGCAGCGTGCCGACGATCGAGGTCTCCTGGCGGCGGCGGTTGATGATCTCGACGATCTCGCGCTGCGACAGTCCGCCCGACGGACGAATCGTCACGCTCGCTTCGCGACCGCTCTTGAGCTCGCGCGCGGTGACGCTCAACAGCGACTCGACATCGACCGTCATCACGAGCTCGACGCGAATCGCACCGGGTGGGCCCGGCGGCAGATCATCGAGCACGACCTGACCGAGCTTGCGGTTCTTGCCGAGCTGATCGGACTCGCCTTGGTAGACATCGATCGAGACGAACTTCTGATCGGTGGAGGTCGTCGCGAACAGCTTGCGCACGCGGACCGGCAGCATCGAGTTGCGCGGGATGATCACCGAGAACCCGGAATCGCCGACCTTGATGCCGAGGTCGTGCGGCGTGACATCGAGCAACGCGGCGTCGTCGGAATCACCGGCGAGGATGCCCGCGTACGCGGCGGCGCCGAGCGCGACGACCTCGTCGGGGTTCGCACCTTTGCTCGGCTTCTTGCCGAAGATCCGCTCGACGCTGTCCTGCACCGCCGGCCACCGGGTCATCCCGCCGACCAGCAGGACTTCCTCGACCCCGGTCAACCCGGCATCGCTGAGCGCGCGCGCGCATGGTGCGTCGAGGCGCTCGAGCAGGTCCTGCGTGAGCTGCTCGACGAGCTCGCGCGTGATCTGCTTTTCGAAGTTGATCGGTGCGCCGTGCTGATCGTTCGCGAGGAACGGCAACTGGATCGTGGTCTCGCGATCGACCGACAGCGCTTTCTTCGCCGTCTCGCACACTTCGCGCAGCCGCGACATCGCCATCGGGATGCCGGTCAGATCGACGCGGTGCGCGTCGAACACTTCGTCGACGATGCGCTCCTGGAGCCGGCGATCCCAGTCCTCGCCGCCGAGCGCGGTATCGCCGCCGGTCGCGAGCACTTCGAAGATGCCGTTGTCGACCGACATGATCGAGATGTCGAACGTACCGCCGCCGAGATCGAACACCGCGATGATCCGGCGCCCCTCGGAGTAGCGATGCACGCCGTACGCGAGGGCGGCCGCGGTCGGCTCGTTGAGGATCCGGATCACGTCGAGCCCGGCGATCTGCGCGGCGTCGCGCGTCGCCTGGCGCTGGGCGTCGTCGAAGTACGCCGGCACGGTGACGACCGCGCGCGTGACCGGTTCACCGAGCTCTTCCTCGGCGACCTGCCGCATCCGGCGCAACACGTGCGCCGCGATCTCCTGCGGGCTGATCGGCTGGCCATGGACGCGAACCCACGCATCGCCGTTTGGCGCCGCGACGATCCGGAACGGTGCGAGCCGCGCGAACCACGCGACGTCCTCGGCGTTGACCTTGCGCCCGATCAACCGCTTCGCGCCGTACACCGTCGCCGAGGGATTCGTGACGGCTTGCCGGCGTGCGCGCGTGCCGACGGTGACCTGACCGGTGGCGGTCCACGCGACCCACGACGGCGTGGTGCGCTCGCCGTCCGCGGCGACCAAGGTCTTCGGCTGGTTCTTGTCGTCGAGGACCGCGACGCAGGACGTAGTCGTACCGAGATCGATGCCGATGATGCGGGTCACGGGGGCCCTTCCTTTTTTCCCATCAGGCGGGACAAGAGACCCTTGCGTTCATTCGTCGCCTGCCGACGCATATCGGCGAGCTCGCGGGCCGCGCGCTCGTTCGACGGATCGATCTCGAGCGCCGATTCGAACCGCTGCGCCGCCTCGAGGCGATCGCGCAGGCCGAGCGCCTTCAAGCCTTCGACCAGCTCGACGCCGGCGCGCGCGCCGCGATCGGTCGGGCTCTTCTTGATCAGCGCGCGATAGCCGACGAGTGCCTCGTCGAGCTTGCCCTCGTCGAGCAGCGCCTCGAGCGCGCTGGTGTCGCTCATCTCGGCCACCGGGCCCGTCGACGGCCGCCGGATCGGCCCGGAGTCGATGATCGGAATGCTCTGGCTCGGCGGCATCGGCGTCGTCAGCGCCGGCATGCGCACGGGACCGCTCTTGCGATCGACCACGTGGGGCGTCGGAGTCATCAGGTCGCTGGTGCGCGCCAGTTGCGTCGACGCGATCGCCGCGCTCTGGTTGCTCGGATTGGTCGGCGCGTCGTACGGCCCCGGTTTGGTCGGCGGCTCGTTGCCGGGCAAGGGCGTCGGTGCGCGCGGCTGGATCACCTCGATCTTCGCTTCTTGCCGATCGGAGGACCGCGGCGGCGGGACCGCGATCTTCGTGATCGCGCCGGTGGGAATCCGTGCGCCGCCGGCGCGCACGCCCGCGGGTGGCGTCTGCGGGCGCGCGATGGGGATCGGCGGCGGCGCCACGCGCGGTGCGCCGGTGGTGGCGCGGACCTGCGCGCGGCTGTTGGCGTCGGCGAGCTTGCGATACGCATCGCGGATCAGGATGAAGATCTCCGCCGCGATCTGGCGCAGCTTCGTCGACTGATAGCGCGCGAAGCGATCGGGGTGATAGCGCTTGGTCAGCTCGCCGAACGCGGCGCGCACGTCGCTGTCGGTGGTCTCGTAGCCGACGCCGAGCACGAGGAACGGATTGAGCTTGCGCAGCGATTCGGCCTCGGCCTCGAGCGCGCGGATCAGGTCGGCCTCGGCCTCGGCGATGTTCTCGCCCTCGACGATCGACTCCGACGAATCGCCGGGCGGAGCGTCGTTCGTGGTCTGGGCGCGCGGGGCGCCCGGCTGCGTCGCCGCGCGGACCTTGGTCTCGGCCGCGAGCGCACTCTCGATCAACCACACGGTCTTGGTCGGCAGCGGCTCGAGCGTGAGCACCACTCCGGTGCCGCGCTGGGCATCGACCACGTGCTCGCTGATCGATCCGATCAGCTCGAGCACGGTCGCGCTCGGCAGCTCGAGATCGATCTTTACGGTCGTGCCGAGCGGCGGTTGGCTCGATGCTTTGAGGAACATCGAACCGCGGCTCAGGTCGCGCCGATAGATGGTCGCCAGCTGCTGCCACGAGGTGCAGCGCAGCTTGATACTAAGCGAGGGGGCGGCCATGTACGAGCCGCGAGATCATAGGCTTTTTATGACTCGCGAGGCAACGATCGGTACCTCGCGAGCACCTGGTCGTGACGTTCCTTGATCCGCTCCAGATACGTGTGCTCGCGGGTCCGACCCAGGGATTCTCGCGCGAGCTGGGCGAGCCGCCTGACCAGCTCGGCGAGGTCTTGCAGCGGCTTCTGCACGAATCCGACGACCCCGAGATCGGCGGCATCGGCCGCGAGCTCGCCATCCTGGACCGAGGTCATGAGGAACGCGGGCAGGCCGGGGTGGTGTTCGCGCAAGCGTCGAATGGTTTCGAGCCCGTCGATCGGCGTGTGGATCGGCGCGTGGCGCAGGTGGCTTGCGTCCGGGGTTTGTTTCACGCCGGGGAGCTGCGCCGACACGAGGGCGAGATCGATCTGACCGGTGAGCCGGGCGACGACCGCGTCCTCGCCGGTGATGTACGCGTAGCTCGTGATGCCGACCGCCTCGAGCCGATCGGCGAGCCCGTCGGCGATCTCGCGATCGCGCTCGACGATCAGGATCGCAGGCTCGCGGAGCTTGCCGTGCGCATCCTCGAGGGCGAGCGAGCGGCGCTCGGTGCGGATCAAGTCCTTGAGGAGATCCTCGACCATCGCGCGCATGTGATCGGCGAGCGCTTTGGTCCGCGCGGCGTCGCGTTGGCGGTGCCAGACGTGCGCGACATGGGCGTGCGCGTTCGCGGTGCCTTCGAGCTGGATATCGAGGACGTCACCGGCGCCGGCTCGCAGGCACGCGACGATCATCTGGGCGTCGGCGCGGCCGCACACCGCGATCGGCAGCACGTAGGGAATCGCCGCGGCCGCGCGATGGATCACGTCGGCGGCACGCCGGCGATCCTCGATCTCGTCACCTTCGACATCGAGCAACAGGCACGGCGGCGCCTCCGGCGACTGCACGGCGAGCTGCGCCGCGGCGCCGAGCTCGTCGGTGACCGTGACCTTCATGCCGCCGGCCCGGAGCCGTTCGACAAGCGCCGCCATCGCCGGCGTGGTGCCGCGAGGCGCGACTGCGATGGCGCTCGGCTCGGTGACCGACATGGTGTAGCAAGATACACTACTCGCGATGTCCGACCATTTGTTCCTACGCGCGTGCCGGCGCGAACCGGTGCCGCGCACGCCGATCTGGATGATGCGACAAGCCGGGCGCTACTTGCCCGCGTATCGAGCGGTGCGCGCGCGCGCGACGTTCTTGGAGCTGTGTCGCAGCCCGGAGCTCGCCTGCGAGGTCACGCTCCAGCCGATCGACGAATTCGGGTTCGATGCCGCGATCCTGTTCAGCGACATCCTGATCACGCTGCCGGGCATGGGGCTCGAGGTCGAGTTTCCGGACTCCGGACCGAAGATCCTGACGCCGGTGCGAACCTCGGCGCAGATCGAGAAGCTGGCGGTGCCCGAGCCGGTGCCGTACGTGATCGAGGCGGTCGCGAAGATCAAGAAGGCGTTGAACGGTCGCGTGCCGCTGATCGGCTTTGCCGGCGCGCCGCTGACGATGCTGACGTACGCGGTCGAGGGTGGTGGCTCGAAGGACTACGCGCAGACCAAGAAGCTGTTGTACGGCGCGCCGAAGGACGCGCACGCGTTGCTCGACAAGCTCGCGCGGACCTGCGCGAAGTACCTCGAAGCGCAGGCGCTCGCCGGCGCGGACTGTCTGCAGATCTTCGATAGCTGGGGCGGCATCTTCTCGCCCGGTGACTTCCGCGAATATCCGCTCCGCTATGCGAAGCAGGTGATCGCGGAGCTCCGCTCGGGGCCGGCGCGCGACGTGCCGATCATCTACTTCGTCAACGGTTGCGCGCCGTACCTCGAGGACTACGCGTCGAGCGGCGCGGATGTCCTCGGCGTCGATTGGCGGATCGGCATCGACGTCGTGCGCAGGGGCGTCGGCGATGGCGTCGCGCTCCAGGGCAACCTCGATCCGGGCGCGTTGTTCGCATCGCCCGAGGAGATCCGGACCCGAGTCGCCGACATCCTGGCGCGCGCCGGTTCGACGGGGCACATCTTCAATCTCGGTCACGGCGTGTTGCCGGAGACCGATCCAGAACACGTGCGGGCGATGGTGACGGCGGTGCGAGAGCTCTCGGCGCGATGAAGATCGCGATCGTCGGTGGTGGCGTCGGCGGGCTGTCCGCCGCGCGAGGCCTACTCGCCGCGGGTCACGACGTGCGCGTGATCGAAGCCGGGCCGCGTGCCGGCGGTGTGATCGGCACGAGCGTCGTCGAGGGCTATCTCCGCGAGCACGCGGCGAGCTCGTTCCTCGGTGGCCCGCCGCACGGTGCGCTCGGGCTGTGCCAGGAGCTCGGCGTCGCCGTCGAGAAAGCGGCTCCGGCGGCGAAGCGGCGCTACATCTTCATCGACGGCAAGCTGCGCGCGTTGCCGGGTGGCCCGCTCGCGTTCGTGCGCAGCGACCTGCTGACGTGGCGCGGCAAGCTCGATCTGTTGAAGGAGCCGTTCATCGCGTCGCATCGCGTGGTCGGCGAGGACGAGTCGATGTACGCGTTCGCGGCACGCCGGCTCGGTCCGCAGGCCGCGCGCGCGATCATCGCGCCGTTCGTGACCGGCGTGTTCGCCGCCGATGCGCACGACGTCAGTCTCGAGGCCGGGTTTCCGCGGCTCGCCGCGCTCGAGGCCAACGGTGGGCTGGTGCGCGGCATGATCAAACAACAACTTCGCGCGATGGTCGCGAAGCGTCGTGGCAGTGCGGCGCCGAGCACGCCGCGCGGGTTGTACGCACCGGTCGGTGGGCTCGGTGCGATGATCGAAGCGCTCGCGAAGGCACTGGGACCGAAGCTCTCGCTCGCGACGCCGGTGCGTGCGATCGAGCCATCGGGCGATGGGCTGGTCATCGATCGCGAGCGCTACGACGGCTGCGTGCTCGCCGTGCCGGCGACCGAGGCGGTCGGCCTCGTCGGTGCGCTGCCGGAGCTCGCGGGCAAGCTCGCCCGGTTCGAGCGCTCGCCGGTCGCGCAGGTCTACCTCGGCGTCCCCGAGGCGTCGGTCCCTCGCGCGAAAGATGGCTTCGGGTTTCTCGTCGCGCTCGGTGAAGAGCTGCGCGTGCTCGGCGTCGTGTTCGAATCGACGGTGTGGCCTGGCCGCGCGCCCGCGGGTCACACGCTATTGCGCTGCATCTTCGGTGGCGGGCGCGATCCGGAAGCGGCGACCTTCGACGACGCGACGCTGATCGCGCATGCGGTGAAGGATGTCGGTCGCGCGTTCGACACGACGATCACGCCGTCGCACGCGAGCGTCGTGCGGTGGGCGAAGGGCCTGCCGCGCTATCCGGTCGGGCATCGCGATCACGTACGCGATGCGAGTGCGGTCGCGCGCGGCCATCGCATCGTGCTCGCGGGCGCGGACTATCGCGGTGCCGGGGTCAACGATCTGTGCAGCGATGCCGGCGCGATCGTCGCCGAGGTCGGTGCGTGGTGAAGTGGTGGTTGTGCACGCTCCTCGCCGCGTGCTCGAGCAAGACCGCGAGCACGCCGCACGGCCCCGACGACGGCGTGATCGCGCGGCCGCCGCTCGATGCGCGCGCCGCTCCGCCCGGGCCGTACCGCGTCGATGCCAAGGCGCCCCACGGCGACGTCCAGATCCGCGTCGAGTGGAAGGATGTTCCGGTCGTCGCGCGCGCGTCGCCGGGGCGCACCTCGTGTGGCACTGCGAAGCCAGCGTCGGTGGCGCCAACGACGACGTGGGGGATTCCCGACGCCGTCGTGATGATCGAGGTCGAGCATGGCGTGGAGCTCGCTCCGGCTCCCGCGCGGATCGTGCTCGAGCACTGTGCGTTGTCGCCGCGGATCGCGCTCGCCTCGTCGCTCGTCGTCGCGAGTGCGATGGATGCGCCGGCGCAGGTCGCGTTCGCGCGCGTCGGCAGCGCTCGGCCGCTCGCCGCCCCGACCAAGGCCGCGAGCGAAGCGATCGCGCGGTTGCCGGTGATCGGTCACGAGGTCGAGCTGCCGATCGAGCCGAGCTCGCTCGTCGCGGTGACCTCCGCCGAGGACGAAGCGCTCGTGATCGCCGCGCCGACCCCGTACTATGCGATCACCGAGGCGAACGGTCAGGTCGTGCTGCGCGACGTGCCGGTCGGCACGTTCGAGGTCTCCGCGCTGCTGCCGGCGCGCGGTGGTCAACCGGCGCGCACCGCGAAGGGCACCGTCACGGTGGTCGCTGGTGCGCTCGCCGAAGTCGTGCTGTCGCTTTAGGCCGACGGATCGATCACCACGACGCCGGCCTCGATCTCGAGGCGCTGATCGCCGGGCGTCCCGTCGATCACGAGGACGTTGCCGCGACGCGCGCGTTCGGTGGCGCGATTCGCGTCGCTGCGATTGCGGCGCAACAAGCGAATCGGCACGTGGCCGACGTCGCTACAGCCGAGCAACTCGAAGCGACCTTTCGGCGAGGTCGGCGCGGCGACGATCCGCCATGCGGTGCCACCGGCCTCGACGAGCGGCGTCGCGACCTTGCGCAGGACGAGGTACGAGAACTTGAGGCCGCCGTCGCGCAGGTGCGTGACGCGCGCGACCTCCGCGGTGTGCGGCGGCAACTTGACGAGCCGATCCTCGTGGCACCAATCCTCGGCAGCCTCGAGCGCGGGGCAGGGCGTGCCGCGACGGGTGCACGGTGCGAACACGTGGGCGAGCTCGCGCGCGAGGATCACGTCGCGAACCTCGTGGAGGTCGCGCGAGGTGTCGCGCAACGCCGGCTCGATGATGATCACCGCACCGTCGCCGCCGATCGCGGCGAGCGCGCGCTCGATCAGCGGCACGCGCGCGGCGGCCGGCAGCTCGTTGAGCAACGTCCCCATCACGACGAGGTCGGCCGGCGGTATCGGCTCCTTCGTCACGTCGCACGCGCGCGTCGCGATCGTGCTCGCCGGTGCGTACGCTCGCAGCGCGCGTGTCGCGATCGACAGCGCCTCGGCATCGCGATCGAACGCGACGTAGTCCATCTCGATCCCAGCCGAGGCGAGGCCGAGCCCGAGCGCCCCGCAACCAGCGCCGAGATCGACGACGCGCAGCCGCCTCGCAGGCAACGCGCCGCGGTTGCGCAGCTCGTGGATCGGGATGCAGATCTTGATCGTGTCGGCGATCGTGAAGAACGCCGCGCGCGCCGCGAGATCGGCGGTGCGATCGGCAGGCTTGCGCTCCCGGTCGCTCGTGTAGCGCTCCGATCGATCGATCACCGCCCGGTGCAGCGCCGTCGGTGCCAAGGCGGCCTCGCCGACCACCTCGCGCGCCGCCGCGAGCACCGCAGCTTCGAGCTCGGTCGGAACGATCCACGTCATCGCGCGCCCGGCGCAACTGGCATGGTAACTAGACCTTCGTCGGGCCGGTGTCGGCGGTGGCGAGCGCTTCCTTCACCATCGGATCGTCGAGCTTCACGGCGTTGTCGTCGTCGCTCAGCGTCTCGGCGTCGGTGTCGACCTCGACCGGCTTCGCGGCTTTCTTGGTCTGCGGCGGCAGCGTCGGCGCTTCGCCGAAATCGCTGGCGACCGCGCGCATCGGCACGGTGCGACCGAGCTTGGTCTCCTCGGGGATCGCCGGCGCCTTGCCGGTCAGCGACACGGTCGCGCCCGGTGCGGTGATGCCACCGGCGGTGAACGCGGTCTGGGTCGGCTCGTCGGCGGAGAACGGATTGCCGACGTCCACCGGTTGCGTGGAGTCGTCGTTGAACTGCGTCGGAATCGCTTCGATGACCTCGACGACATGCACGGCGACGCCGGTGATGTTGTCGTGGCCGCCGCGGGTCTTCGCGAGCTCGACCATCTCGGCGAGCGCATCGCCGGGCGTCTCGGTCGACAGCCGTTGCGCGATCTCTTCCTCGACGGGAAAATAGTCGTGCAGACCGTCGCTGCACAGCAGCAGCCGGTCGTTGCGCTTGAGCGTGACGTGCGCCATCTCGACTCCGACATCCGCGGAGACGCCGATCGCGTTGACGAGGATCGTGCGCAGCGGCGAGACCTGTGCCTCTTCGATCGTGAGCTTGCCCTCGATCACGAGGACCTCGGCGACCGTGTGATCGGTCGTGATCTGCGACGACCGGCCGTCGCGGACGAGATACGTGCGGCTATCGCCGACGTGCGCGACGAACGCTTCGGCACCGGCGACCAGCACGACATCGAGCGTCGTGCCCATGCCCTGCTTGTCGGCCTCGGTCTGGCCGCGCTGATAGACGGCTTGATGCGCCCCGAGCACGGCTTGCTGGAGCAACTGCACGAGCGCGCGACGCCCCACATCGGTCGGCGCTTTCTTGAATGCGGAGATCTCGGGCTCGGCTTCTTCGAGCGTCTTCTTGACGGTCTCGACCGCCATCGCGGAGGCGACTTCACCGGCGGCGTGACCACCCATGCCGTCGGCGACGATGAAGAACCCGGCCTCCGAGGCCATGTGCGCGCAATCTTCGTTGTGCTCGCGCACGACGCCGATGTCGGTGACGAGCCACGCTTCGAGCGTGACCTTCGAAGCAGAGTTGTCGTCCGTAACGACTGGTGGCGATCCGGCGGTCATCTAAGGGCGCCCAGCTCCAGGATCTTCACCCGGGGCACCCTAACCCGCAAGCGGTTGGGATCAAATGCGTTGTCGGACGATTTCGAATGCGCGCGGTGACTTTCCGCCGGCGAGGCGGTTTTCGATGAGGACCACCGCCGCCGCCTCGCGTTCGACGACCACGAATCGCCGCCCGAGCCGCTGCGCGACCGCGGCAGTGGTCCCCGATCCGGCGAACCAATCCGCAACGCGATCACCCGGTTGGGTCACCGCGGACAAGATCCGCGCGAGCAGCCGCTCGGGCTTCTGCGACGGCCAGCCGGTCCGTTCGGCGTCGGAGTGGTTGAGCGTCTCGATGTCGGTCCACCAATCCTCCGGCACCTTGCCGGCGGCGACCGGGTAGCGATAGACGCGACCGGTCTTCTTGTCGGTCTTCTCCTGGACGCCGTCGACCACGCGCATGTGCGAGCCGGCGCGCCGCGGCACCCGGACCGCATCGGGGTAAAACGCCCACGTCGACCCGCGCGCGTACCACAGGATCGTGTCGTGCTTGCGACCGAAGCCGCGGCGGGATTTGCCACCGACCGAGTAGCACCACACGAGCTCGTTGACGAACCGGTCGCGCCCGAACAGCCGATCGAGCTCGACCTTGACGTAGTGCACGGCGCGATGGTCGAGGTGCACGAACAACGAGCCGGTCTCGACGAGCGTGCGCCGGCAGTCCGCGAGCAGCGGCGACAACCACGTGACGAACGCGGCCGGATCGTCGGCGCGATCGGCGTAGCTGTGCCCGCGACCGTGCTGGACGGCACCGGTGCCGAACGGCGGATCGATGTAGATCGCATCGAGGCTGGCCGCGGGCTGCTTCGCGGCGATCGCGAACGCGTCACCGTGAATCACGCGATCGACCAGCTCTTCTCGCGTCTCTTCTCGCGTCTCTTCTCGCGTCTCCGGCACGGCGGGGACGCTACCCTAGGGGTGTGAGATTCGGCCGCTGGTACCCACTCGCCGAGGCGGCGACGCAGACGCCTGCCGACGAGGGCGTGCTGCAGATCCGGGTCGCCGAGGGCCTCGTCGACTATCCCACCGGCAAGAGCGCGATGGTGTTCTACGCCCATGCCGCCGACCTCCGCGCTGTGGCGGTAGCGCTCGCCGAGCGCCACACCGAGCGTGCCCTGTGGTGCCGCCATCTCGATCTCGAGGGCGAGCGCGATGTCGATCTAGCCGCGTTCCATGGCAAATTACTCGCGGAGTTCGTGCGACGGTTTGGCCGCGCACCATCGCTATGAGTCTCGTCGAAGCCGAAGCCACTGGACCCGTCGAAGGCGATGATCCGATCGTCACGCCGCCGCGCCCGCGCCATCGCCGCGTGTCGGTGTCGTTGGTGCTGACGCTATCGGTGCTGATCGGCCTGGTCGCGGCGATCTACACGGTGTTCCCGGCGCGTCACAACGTGATGGCGCAGCAAGCGCTCGCCCATCATCGCGATGTCACCGCGTGGGACCTGCCGGCGCCGAGCCCGGCGGAGTTGCGCGCGTGGCTGGTCGGCGCGGTCGGCAAGGGGGCACCGGTGCCGACCGCCGAGGCGATCGGAGCCAGTCAGATCGAGGTGCTCGATCGTCCCGCCGCGCTGATCCGGTTCAAGATCGGCGACGACGAGGTGACCTACCTCGTCGAGCGCGCCGGCCGGATCGAGCCGGAGCACTTCGAGTCGAAGGACAACGATCTGCGGATCGTCGAATGGCCGAAGCGCGCGTTCGTGTGCGCGGCGGTCGGTCCCGATGCGACGGCCGCGACCTGGTTACCGGTGGTCGGCGCGAAGTAGTCAGTCCTCCGGCGTCACCGTGATGCAGGCGCGATCGGTGTCGCCCTCGCTCGTGACCTGCACGCAGATCCGATTCGCGACCGTGCCGGTGAGCTCGAATGCACCCGGCACGACGACGCGATTGCCGCACGCGATCTGCGCCGGCGCGAGCGGACGATCCGCGGCCTTCGAGCCGGCCTCGACGACCTCGACCGAGACCGCCGTCAGGTGACCCGGCGCGCACGTGAGCACGAGCTTCCAGCGGTCGCCGCGGGCGAACGTCGTCGCGTCCTCGAGGATGCTGCCCCCGCGCTCGCGCACGAGCGCCAGCGTGACGTCACCGACGCCCTTGATCGAAGCGACGTTCGCGGGTCGCGGTCGCGGTCGCATCACGAGCACGATCAGCGCCGCCACCGCGAACGCCGGCAGCGCGAACCACCACCAGCGCGTGCGCCGCGGCGCCACGACCGCGATCACGAGCGGCGGCAGCGCGACGACATCGCTCGCGATCTCGTCGACGCACTGCCGACACGCCGGGCATTGCGCGACGTGCGCCGCGATCGCCGCGTCGGCGCGGGTCTGCGCGAAGCGCTCGAGCCGCGGCCACGAGATCGGTTCGCCGATGCACGCGATCATGCGACCTCCCGCAGCGCGATGACGGCCTCGCGGATCCGATCGAGCCGCTTGCCGATCGTCTTGCGCGACACGCCGAGGTGATCGGACATCTCGTCCTGCGTCATGTCGTCGACGAACCGCGCGACGAGCACCTGCATGTGCGCCTCGTCGAGTTGCTCGGCGAGCGCCGCGATCAGACCGACGCCGACCACCTGATCGTCGAGGCGCACGCGGCCGACCGGCGCCGCCGTCTGCTGTTCGCGCTCGAGCAGCCGAGCGCGCGTCCCGCGATCGCGCAGCACGTTGCAGCAGCGGTTCGTGACGGCGCGGTAGAGGTAGGGAAGATCCACGGATTTGTTCCAGCGCGGGATGAGATCGGTGAATAACGCGTGCACGACATCGATCGCGTCCTCGCGACTTCGCAACATGCGCTCGGCCTTGCGCACGAGCGCGGGACCGTGGGCACGGTACGCAGCCTGAGGATCACTCGCAGCTTCCACCCTGGATGCCGACTGTAGTGCACGCCGTCTGTTTCAAGTTCTCGAACGGGCAATCGAGATCGGTCGAGCAGGCGCGGCCATCTTCGCATTGCAGGCGCGGCGTGCCGTTGCAGACGCTCGAGCTGCAGTCGTCGCTGCTCGCGCACGCGGCCCCACTGGCGAGGAGGTGAAGTCCCGGCCCGCAGACCGACGGTGCGTGGCTCGGATCCGACCCCGCAGGGCTGCACGCCTCGCCACCGAGACAATCGGCGGCCGTGCGACAGGCCGAGCAGTTTCCAGGCCCGTAGAACGTCGCGCCGACGCAGATGCTCGACGCGCACTCGGCGTCGACCACGCATTGCTCGCCGAGGACGTGCGAGCCGGTGTCGACGCATTCGCGCGGTGCGCTGCGCACGGGCGACGTCGGCTCGCCGATGCCGCACGTCTGCGACGCGGGGCACGAACCGTCGGTGCAGTCGACGCAGGTCCCGAGCTCGCACATCCCGCTCGCGCAGCCGGTGTCGGCACACGGTGCGCCGAGCGGGGCGGGCGCCGGAACGATCGGCGAGAAGTCGCAACCGGGTCCGTCGGTGATCTTCGCGCCGATCTGCCCGAGCACCGCGCGTCCGGGGCCGCTCTTCGCGATCTCGAACCGCACGCCGCGGAACGTGCCCTGGATCGGCAGCTTGAACGCTTGCGACGCCCAGCTCACGGTGGGAATCGTCTCCGTGCGCTCGACGCTGCCGTCGCCATAGATGTCGATGTCGAGCACGACCTGCGCGTCGATCGCGACGTCCGCGATCAGATCGAACTCGAGGCAGTTGCCGTCGCCCGAATCGACCGGCGAGAGCTGCTCGATCGCGACATCGGTGCCGACGAGCTCGACGCCCGGATCCCCTTCGTTCCACGTCGCGACGCGAGAGACCGAGCCGCGCTCGACCTTCCAAGCGCACATCTGGTCGCCGCACCACAGGTCGAAGCCCGGATCGCTCAGCGCGTTACCGCAATCGGTCGCGCCGATCTGGGAGACCGCAGCGACGAGGACAAGGAGGGTAGGGAAGCGCATGGTTAGAATCCGTAGGTGACGCCGAGCTCGCCGCGCGCGCCGCCACTCAAGTGGGTGTTGCCGATCAGATCTTTGATCGCGAATGCCAACTCGTAGCCGGCGCGGGCGACGAGCCCGATGTTGCCGAGCCGGACCTCGAAGGCCAGGGCACCGGAGGCGGACGGTCCGAAATTGGTGTCGTCGTAGCGCATCGTGTCGGCCATCGTGTCGGTCGACGTGAGGTGCGTGCGGCCGATCGCGAGTCCCGCGCCGAGCTCGGTGTACGATCGAAGCCGGGGCGAGAGCTGGGGGAGCGGATAGCGCGCGATCAGCTCCACCGTGGTGGTGTTCATCGCCAACCGTTGCGATGCGCCGCTCCCGCCCACGATATCGTGTCGCCAGTCGGGCTCTTGCTCCCACGTCAGGCGTCCACCGAGCACCAGCCCGTGGCGCAGCGTCGTCACGCCTGCGGCGGTGAGGCCCGCGCTGAGCGGGGCTTGTGCGGAGTAGCCGAACGTCTGGAGGTTCTTGGTGTAGTCATCCTGCTGCCGCGACCCGCCGAGGAATCCGCCGATCTCGAAGCGCGTCTCGTAGACGATCACGTCGTCGTCGTCGTCGTCGCCGCCCTTCGCGCGCTGCTCGACGAACGGTTCGTCGTGGCAGCGATCGAGATCGATCTCGCCGGGCGCGGTCATCGTGCAGCGCGACAGCGTCGAGCCATGGCGCACGAGCACGTCGTAGTCGCCGGGCGCGACGGCGATCCGCACCGCGGCGCCTTTCGCCTTGTAGGTCTCGGCGACGACCGTGTGCGAGCGGCGATCCTCGACGAGGGTCTTGCCTTCGATCCGCGCGGGCAACGTGATCTGCGCGGTCGCGGCGCGCGGATACGACAGCGGTACCTCGCCGTGGCCCTTCAAGTCGGCCTCGAACGTGACGTGCTGGCCGCCGACCGCGGTCTCGGCGGTCGCGAGTAACGTCTGGTGATAGGCGTAGCGATACGCTTCGTCGACGGAGACTTCGCCGTCGTTGTTCGCATCGCCGGCGCCGCGCAGCCCGACCAGGAAGTGATACGTGAAGTACGACGACTTCAACTGCTCGCTCTCTTGCGACAGCTCGCTGCCGGTCGACGAGGCAAGCACCGCGATGCCGGTCGCGTCGAGGTGCTGGCGCGAGCTGAACGAGAAATCGGCGGCGGGCGCCGCGCCCTTGATCCGCGAGAACGCGCCGCTCTGACACGCGTCGAGCACGACGACCGTGAGCGCGGCGGGGATCTTGAACAGCTTCGCGCGCAGCTCCTCGAGCGGGAGCTCGGTCGAGCCTAGATCGATCGCCTGCGCCCGCGCGTGGCCACTGTAATAGAAGAACACGCGCGCCTGGTGACCGGCGGTGACGTCGGCCTGCACGCGCTCGGCGAGCTTCGCGAGATGGTCGCGCAGTTGATCGGGCGTGGGATGGACGAGGACGTCGACCTGATCGGTCGTGTAGCCGCCGAGGTCGGTGAGGACCGCGGCGACGCGGCGCGCATCGTCTTCGGCGTAGTGCAGGTCGACCTGGCCGGGGCCGCCGGAGTTCGAGCCCACGACGATCGCGTAGTCGGCGAACGCCGGCGCGCTGGCGAGGAGGCAGGCGGCAAAGGCGAGGCGGCTCAACATGACGTGTGCTCGTATGACACGCGACCTTGGATGCGTGGGAACCGAAATCGACCGGTCAGGCATCGTCGTCGTCGTCCGGGAGGTGCACCGCGCGCCGGATCGTGCCTTTGCCGAACTTCGCCGCGAGCTTGTCGATCGCCGAGCCCAGGCGCTCGCCCTTCTCGCGGGTCGCCTCGTCGAACCCGAGCTGGCGCGGGGCATCGCGCGGCTCGAGGTTCTCGGCCGAAATCCCGCACAGCCTCACGCGGCAGCCCCTGCGCGATTCGATCGGCACCTTCGCGAGCAGCTCGATCGCCGTTCGCGCGAGCACGCCGCCATCGCTGGTCGCCGACTCGAGCGTCATCCGGCGCGAGATCTGGCGAAAGTCGTCGTACTTGATGATCAGCGTGACCGTGCGTGCGCGCAGCTCGGAGCCGCGCAGTCGGGCCGCCACGCGATCCGCTTGATCGAGCAGCGTGACCGCGAGCTCGCCCTTGTCATCGAGGTCGTCCTCGAACGTCTCGCGATGACCGACCGTGACCGCGTCGCGCTCCGACTCGACGGCGCGGGCATCCTCGCCGCGCGCGAGTGCCGCGAGGTGATGGCCGGTGACCGCACCGAGCCGACCGATCAGCGCGATCTCCGGATAGCGCGCGACATCGCCGATCGTCGCGAGGCCCATCGACGCGAGCGCACCGCGCGTGGCTTCGCCGACGCCCCACAACCGGGTCACCGGCAGCGCGTGCAGGAACGGCAACAGTTGCTCGGGCGTGACCACGCGCAGGCCGTCCGGCTTGTCGATATCCGAGGCGATCTTCGCCGCGAACTTGATCGGCGCGACGCCGACCGAGGCCACGAGCTGCGTCGCCGCGGTCACGCGCTGCTTGATCGCGCGCGCGATCGTCGGGCCATCGCCGAGCAGCCGCTCGGCGCCGGTGCAGTCGATGAACGCCTCGTCGAGCGAGAGCCCTTCGACCTCGGGAGAGTAGTCGCCGAGGATGCCGAAGAAGATCCGCGAGGCCTCGACGTACGCCTCCATCCGGTGCTTGACCACGATCGCGCGCGGGCAGCGCCGCATCGCCTCGGCCATCGGCATCGCGCTCTTGATGCCGAACACCCGCGCCTCGTAGCTGCACGACGCGACGACGCCGCGCTTGACCGAGCCACCGACGAGCACGGGCTTGCCGCGCAACGCCGGATCGTCCCGCTGTTCGACCGCCGCGTAGAACGCGTCGAGGTCGGCGTGGAGGATCGTCCTAGAACACGTGGAGCTTGGTGACGGCACAGAAGATCGCGATCGCGACACCTCCGAGGAGCATCGACCACAACCACGTCGGCGCGGGATCGAGCTTACCCTGTGAGTACTTCTTGATCTTGCCCCGCAGCATGCCGTGGACCGGGAGGATCAGCAGCACCACCGCGGTCAGCTTGATGTGGAGCCACGGTCCGTTGTTCGTGAACTGATTGACCGGCGAGAACGCCATCGCCAGGCCGCAGCCGATCGTCACCGCCGCCGCGATATCGGTCGCGAGTGCGAGCGCGCGTTCCTGCAGCGTGAGTTGTTCCTGCGATGACTTCGGAGCGTGGTCATGAAATCGCAACATCCAGTAGATCGCCGTGAGCCCGCTGATCCAGAGGACCATTCCGAGCACGTGCGCGGTCATGACCAGCAAATACAGGCTTGGCGACATAGCGCGGTTGTAACACCTAAGCCGACACCACCGTGGTGGCTGGGCTCGGGTATGATCGCTGCGCTCTGACGCGGACTTTAAAGATCTTCTTCCACGACGCCTGCTTCGACGGCACGACCTCGGCGGCGTTGTTCGCGGCTTTCTATCGCGATGTCGTCGACAAGGACGTCGTGATCAAGCCCATCGGCATGGTCCATCGCGACGGCAATCCGTTCGATGGCATCCCGCTCGACGCCGACGATCACGCCTGCGTCGACTTCCGGTTCTGCGCGGATCCGAAGATGCGCTGGTGGTTCGATCATCATCCGACCGCCTTCCAGCCACCGGCGTTGCGCGAGATCTTCGAACGCGAGCACGCGCCGACCTGGTTCTTCGATCCCAGCGCCCCGTCGTGCGCCGGCTTCATCGCGCGCACGCTCGCGACCGGCTGGAAGTGGCAGCCACCCGCGCACCTCACCGACGCGGTCGTATGGGCCGACAAGATCGACGCCGCGCGGTTCTCCTCGGCCAAGGAAGCGATCTCGCTCGACCTCCCCGCGCAGCGGATCGCCGCGTGGCTCGCGAACGGCCGCACCGGCATGGATACCGCGCGCTACATCGAGTGGCTGTCGCACCAATCGCTCGACGAGGTCGCCCAGCGTCCCGAGCTCGCCCCGCAGATCGCCGCGATCGAAGCCGAGCGCGCACGCGATGTCGATGCGATCCGCGGACTCGCGGTGTGGCACGGCGATGTCGTCGTGTTCGATCGGTTCGACGATGTCGGCGCGCGCAACCCGGGCTTCCTCGGCTACTGGTTGTTCCCCGAATCGCTCTACGCGGTCGCCGGCACGCGCACGCCGACCTCGATCAAGATCACGGTCGGCCTCAACAAGTGGACGACCTCGCCGAGAAAGCCCACGATCGATGTCGGCGCGTTGTGCGCGCGGTTCGGTGGTGGTGGCCACGCGGTCGTCGGTGGTGTCACGCTGCGCGGCGACGAGCTCGAGCGCGCTCGCATGACGATCGAGCAGTTGGTCGCCGAGCTAGCGCCGTCGAAGTCGTGACCAGCTGAGCTACTTCTTCGCGGGCACGATCGGCAGCGTGCCGGTTTCGGCGGCGCGCCGGCGGCGCATCGGCCGCAGCTTGTAGCGCAGCAACTTGCCACCCGGGCCGCGCGGCAGCGATTCGACGAACTCGATCCACCGCGGATACTTGTACGGCGCCAGCGTCTGCTTGACGTAGTCCTGGAGCTCGGCCTCGAGCTTCGGACCGCCTTCCCAGCCGACGTTGGTGACCACGAACGCGAGCGGCTTGATCAAGCCCTCGTCGTCATCGGCGCCGATCACGGCGCACTCCCACACACCCTCGTGTGCGGTGAGCGCGTTCTCGACTTCACTCGGCGAGACCCACTTGCCACCGACCTTGAACAGGTCGTCGACCCGTCCGCAGTGGTGATAGAAGCCTTCCTTGTCGACCATGAAGCGATCGCGCGTCGTGAACCAGCCATCGGCGCGGAGCTCCCCGGCGGTGCCGGCGACGGCGCCTTGCCCGGCCCAGTAGCCGGTGAACAGCGAGCCGCACTGGAGCTCGAGCGTTCCGATCTCGTCGGCGCCGACCAGATCGCCGTCTTCGTCGACGAGCCGGACCTGGACGCCGGCGAGCGGCTTGCCGCAGACGCCGGCGCGCGCACCTGGATCGCTGCTGCGACCGGCGAGTGCGAACTGGAAGATCTCGGTCAGGCCGTAGCCGACGATGACCTCGGTCCCGAGGACCGTGCGGATGCGCGGGATCAACCGCTCGGGCATGCCCTCGGCACCGGCGACCGCGCAGCGCAGCTTCGCGAGCGGCTTCGCGAGGCTGGCGCGCTCGGCATCGTGCGCGAGCTGCGCGTAGACCGACGGGGTCGCGAACAACACGGTCGGCTTGAACGTGCGCAGCGCGGCGAACAGCGGCTCGGACTTGGCCTGCGCCGGGAACAGCAGCGATTCGGCCAGGACCGCGAGCGGGAGCATCAGGCCGGCACCGACACCGTAGGCCGTCGACAGCCGAGCGACCGAGAAGATCCGATCCGCGGAGCTCAGGTCGAGCAGCTCTCTCGCGAACGATTCCTTCGCGGCTTCGATCGTGCGCTGCGTGTGGGGCACCGCGCGGAGCTCGCCCGGGCCCGAGCCCGCGGAGTAGAGCAGGAGTGCGACGTCACTCGCACCGCTCGGCGCGGCGGGCAGCGGCTGCGCGGCGGCGAGGATCGTCTGGAAGTCGTGGCTCGACGGCAGCTTCGCTTCGACGCACACGACCTCGCGCAGATCCGGCGTTTCGTTGCGCACGGCATCGAGTACCGCCTCGTGCTTGTCGTCGGTGATCGCGATGACGGCGCCGCAGTGCAGCACGTACTCTTGAACGTCATCGGAGGTCGCGAGCTCCGAGACCGGCACCGCGACGGCGCCCGCGTGGATCGTCGCGAGGATCGCGGTCGCGGCCTCGAGCGTGTCGCGCATGAGCACGAGGACGCGCTCGCCGCGCTGCAGCCGCAACGTCCGCAACGCGGACGACATGCGCGCGACGCGATCGGCAAGCTCGTCGTAGGTCCACGCGCGATCACCCTCGCGCAGCGCGATCCGCGGTCCGACTCCACTTGCCAGCGCGGTATCGAGCAGCCAAGACGCGAGGTTCCCGCTCGTGGACATGCCGTGCGTAATCGTAACGGACCTGCGTTCGCTTCACAAAAAGAAGTCGTACATTCAGTCATGCGAATCGTCGGCGGTAGCCACGGGGGGCGTGTCCTACGCGCTCCAGCCGGTGCTGCGACCCGTCCGACCTCCGAAAAGGTCCGCGAGGCGATCTTCGGGATCCTGGCCCATCAGCACGGCCCGCTCGAGGGGGCGCAGGTCTTGGACCTGTTCGCGGGCTCCGGCGCGCTCGGGATCGAAGCACTTTCACGTGGCGCCGCCCACGCGACGTTCGTCGACTTCGGCAAGGTCCCACTGAACGTCATACGTGGGAACTTGCGCGAGCTTGGGCTCGAAGCGCGCGCGACCGTGGTCGGCGGCGACGCCGTGGCGGCCGCGGCGCGCGCCGGCTCTGCCGGCGTGATGTGGGATGTGGTGTTCGTCGATCCACCGTACGCGAGCGATCTCGCGGTGCGCGCGGTGACGGCGATTCCGCTCGAACACCTGACCGCGACGGCGACGATCGTGATCGAGCACGATCGCCGGCACGCACCTCCCGAGCAGCTCGGATCTCTGGTACGAACGGACGAGCGTCGCTACGGCGACACCTTGGTCTCGTTTTATCAGCGCGGGCCCACATGACCAAACCACACTCGGTCGCCGTCTATCCCGGCACGTTCGATCCGATCACGAACGGCCACCTCGACATCTTGGAGCGCGCGCTTCGAGTGTTCGACACCGTGATCGTCACGCTCGCGGTCAATCAGCGCAAGGAGCCGCTGTTCACCGCCGAGGAGCGGATCGAGTTCATCCGCGGGGCGATGCCCCACGCCGGTGACCGCCTGCAGTTCGAGCAGTTCGACGGCCTGGTCGTCGACTTTTGCATCAAGCACGGCGCGAACACGCTGGTCCGTGGCCTGCGCGCGCTCGCGGACTTCGAATACGAATTCCAGTTCGCGCACATGAATCGCCGGCTCGCTCCGACCGTCGATACGATCTTCTTCATGACCGACGAGCGCAATCACTACGTCTCGAGCTCGCTGGTCAAGGAAGTGGCGAGCCTCGGCGGCGATGTCACCGGCCTCGTGCCGGCGCCGGTCGTCGACGCACTCGCGCTCAAATACGGCATCAAGGGAAAGAAGTCATGACGCTCAAGATCGCTTCACGCCTCGACCCCATCAAACCTTCGATCACGCTCGCCGTGACCGCCAAGGCCGCGCGCCTCAAGGCCGAGGGCGTCGACGTGATCAGCTTCGGCGCCGGCGAACCGGATTTCGATACGCCGAGCCACATCAAGGACGCCGTGCGCGAGGCGCTCGATAAGGGCGTCGGCAAGTACACCGACGTCGCCGGCATCGCGGTGCTCCGCAAGGCGATCGCGTCCGAGATGTCGCGCGTCCACAAGACCAAGATCGAAGCCGAGAACGTCTTGGTCTCGACCGGCGCGAAGCACTCGCTGTTCAACTTGTTCATGGCGTTGATCGATCCGGGCGACGAGGTCCTGATCCCCGCGCCGTACTGGGTCAGCTATCCCGACATGGTGATGCTCGCCGGCGGCAAGCCGGTGATCCTGCCGACCCGCGCCGAGGACGACTTCACGGTCAACGCGGAGCAAGTCGCCGCGGCGTGCACGCCGAAGACCCGCGCGATCGTGCTCAATAATCCGTCGAACCCGACCGGCGCGGTGTACACGCGCGCGCAGATCGAGGCGCTCGCGAAGGTCGTGCTCGACAAAGACATCCTCGTGATCTCCGACGATATCTATCGCTCGTTGGTCTACGCGGGCGCCGAGTACGTCTCGATCGCCGCGATCTCGCAGGCGCTCGCCGATCACACCGTGTTGATCGACGGCGTGTCGAAGACCTACGCGATGACCGGCTGGCGGATCGGCTACACGGCGACGACGACCGCGCTCTCCCCGCTGATCAAGGCGATGTCGAAGATCCAGGGCCAGTCGACCTCGAACGCCACCCACGCCGCGCAGATCGCCACGTTCGCGGCGCTGACCGGCACGCAGGAACCGGTCGAGGTCATGCGCAAGGCGTTCGACGAGCGCCGGGTCGAGATGGTGAAGCTGCTGCGCGCGATTCCGAGCGTGCAGTGCCGCGAGCCCAAGGGCGCGTTCTACGCGTTTCCGGATGTCTCGGCGTACGTCGGCAAGACCACGCCCGACGGCAAGCGGCTCGCGACCGATGTCGAGCTCTGCGATTGGCTCGTCGATGTTGGCCGTGTCGCGGTGGTGCCCGGCAGTGGCTTCGGCGCTCCGGGGCACGTGCGGTTGTCGTACGCGTGCTCGATGCCGAACATCGTCGAGGGCGTCGGCCGGCTCGGCCGCGCGCTGGGGACGTTGACGTGAGGGCGCTGGTGTTCGTCGCGCTGCTCGCGTGCAACTCGCACGACACGGGCAACGCGCCCGGCATGAGCTCCTCGGAGGATGGCAACCCGGTGACGCTGCGGCTGACGCCGAGCTCGGTCGAGCTCGAGCACAAGGCCGGCAAGCACACGTTCCAGCTCGAATCCGAGAAGCCGACGCCGGGACTCGTGAAGCCGATCATCGACGAGATCTTCGCGAACGGCGGCAAGGGCGGCGTCACGATCTGGGGCCGCTACGACGCGCCCGACGTGTGGAACGCGCTCGCGCCTGCGCTGTACGACGTGCCGACGCGGATCTGCCTGCGCAACGGCGATAACTGTTAGGAGTAGACTCGCGAGCGCATGTCTCGCGAGTTTGCTTTCCCCGGCACGCAGCCGAAGTTCGCGCCCGATCGCGTCGTCGATATCCTGCATATCCTGCTCGAGATCGAGGTCGATCCGGCCAAGCGCACCGTCGCGGGCACGGCGACGCTGCGAGCGGCCGCACTCGCGCCGACCCGGCTCGTCGAGCTCGATGCGGTCGAGCTCCACATCGATCGGGTCACCGCGAACAAGGCGAAGGTCGCGTTTCGTCACGATGGCCGGAAGCTGCGCATCGAGCTCGACAAGGAGCTCGCGCCCGGCGACGAGCTCGTGCTCGCGATCGTGTACAGCGGCACACCGCGACGCGGCTTGTACTTCACGGCGCCCGACGAGGGCTATCCAGCGAAGCCGACGCAGGCGTGGAGCCAAGGTCAGGACGAGGACTCGCGCTACTGGTTCCCGTGCTTCGACTCGCCGCACGAGAAGGCGACGAGCGAGATGATCGTGACGGTGCCGGCGGCGATGTTCGCGCTGTCGAACGGCACGCTGCTCTCCGACAAGACGACCGGCGCGAAGCGCGTGCTGCACTGGCGCCTCGACGTGGCGCACAGCGCGTATCTGATCACGCTCGCGGTCGGCGACTTCGCGATGGTCGAGACGCGCTGGCGCGACGTGCCGGTGGTCTACTACTGCGAGCGCGGCAAGGAGGCCGCCTGCGAACGCACGCTCGCTCGCACGCCCGAGATGTTGGAGCTGTTCTCGCGCACGTTCGGCGTGGCGTATCCGTATCCGCGCTACTCGCAGGTGTTCGTCGCCGACTTCATCTTCGGCGGCATGGAGAACACCAGCGCGACCACGCTGACCGATACCGTGCTCGTCGACGAGCGCGCCTCGCTCGACTACGACATCGACTCGCTCGTCGCGCACGAGCTCGCACACCAATGGTTCGGCGATCTCGTGACCTGTCGCGATTGGGGGGAAGGCTGGCTCAACGAGGGCTTCGCGACGTACTCCGAGTACATCTGGCGCGAGCATCACGAGGGCCGCGACGCCGCGGATCTCGAGCTCGAGGAGTGGCGCGACTCGTACATGGGCGAGGACTCGGGGCGCTATCGCCGCACGATCGCGACCAAGCTCTACGACGAGCCGATCGATATCTTCGACGCGCACTTGTACGAGAAGGGCGGTCGCGTGCTCCACATGCTGCGCCACCTGCTCGGCGACGAGGCGTTCCAGCGCTCGCTCGCGCACTACCTGACGAAGCATCGCGGTGGCATGGTCGAGACCCGCGACCTCGCGCGCGCCGTCGAGGATTCGACCGGCAAGGTGCTCGATTGGTTCTTCAGTCAGTGGGTGATCGACTTCGCGGGGCACCCCGAGCTCGACATCCGGATCTCGTGGGACCGCGAGGCGTCGGTCGCCACGATCGTGATCGAGCAGCAGCAACGCGTGGATGCGCGGACGCCGGTGTTCCGGATCCCGACGCAGATCCGGTTCCGGATCGGTGATGCCGACGTCGACGTGCCGATCGAGCTGCGCGAGCCGCGCCAGACGTTTCGGTTGAAGCTCGACGGCGAACCGACGCAGGCGATCTTCGACCCGGGCCACGTCGTGCTCGCGGCGCGCAAGGTCGACAAGCCCGAGCCGATGTGGCGCGAGGAGCTCGCCCGCGCGACGCTCGCGATCGATCGCGCGGCGGCGGCGGCAGCGCTCGCGCACCGCGGCGGGCGTGCGGCCGAAGAGTCGCTCGCGGCGGCGCTGGTCGGCGACTCGTTCTGGGCGATGCGCGGCGCGGCGGCGACGGGGCTCGGCCAGATGCGCAACACGTTCGCGCGCGGTCACCTGATCAAGCGGCTGCGCGGCGAGGTTCATCCGCGCGCGCGGCGTGCGATCGCGCGGGCACTCGGCGAGTTCGTGCACGATGCCGAGGTCGGTGCCGCGCTCGCGAAGCTCGTCGACAAAGGCGATCCGAGCTACTTCGTCGAGGCCGAGGCCTGCCTCGCGCTCGGCAAGACCCGCACGCCGCGCGCCGGCGAGCTCTTGCGCAAGGCGGCGACGCGCGAGTCATTCACCGACGTGATCCGCCAGCACGCCTATCGCGGCCTCGCCGAGGCCCGCGATGACTCGGCGCTCGGCCTGCTCGCCGAGGGCCTCCGGTGGGGACACCCGACCCAGGGCCGGCGTGCGGCGGCCGGTGCGCTCGCGCAGCTCATGCGCGGTCGTCGCGATCGCGAAGCGCGCGACGTCCGCGAGAAGCTCGAGCTCACGCTCGGCGATCAGGACTTTCGCGTCCAGGCCGCCGCGATCGAAGCGCTCGCGGTGGTCGGCGACCCGGCGGCGATCGCCGCGCTGCGCCGGTTGATCGATCGCGATCTCGACGGCCGGTTGCGCCGCCGCGCCCGCGAGGTCGTGCGCGACCTCGAGGACAACGCGCCGCTGTCCGAGGATGTGCGGCGGTTGCGCGACGAGCTCGGCGAATTGCGGACGCTCGCCGGTACGCTGCGCGAACGGGTCGAGCAGCTCGAGACCGGCGACGCACGGGTCCACGGCAAGCCGAAAAAGAAACCGAAGAAGAAGAGGAAGTGATCGGAGAGGCGCTCGCAGTGGCCGCGCACAGGCTCGGCGCCGACGGTGCGGCGGTACTCGCGCGACTCGGTGGAGTGATCGGGGACGACGCGCGCGCGGCGGCGAGCACGCACGCGGCGCTCGCTCCGCATGCGGCCCGCGCACGACGCGCGCAATGGCTCGCGACCGCGCGCCTCGCCGCGCCCGCGGGGTTTCGCGCGATCCACGCGAGCTGGATCGAGGCCGCGCTCGTCGATCGACCGGCGCGCACGCGGTCGGCCGTCGCGAACGGCGGCGACGCGGTGGATCTGTATCTCGCGCGGTGGGCGCTCGCCGGCTTCGTCGCGATGCCGGCGACCACGTCGCGCGCGCACCGTCCCGCCGAGCTACCGGGTCTCGATCCCGAGGCCCTGCGCGCGTGGCTCGAACGCGCCGGTGCCGACCAACTCGCGCGCGCGGCGCAGCTCGCCGGCGGCGACGTGCTGGCGCTGGCCGAGCGCGACCCCGCGCTCGTCGCCGCGCTCGACCGGATCGCGAGGCCGCCGCGGCTGGGGCAGCTCGGGAGCGATCGCGCGATCGTGAAGCGGTGTGCCGGCATCGCGAATGATGACGTCCGGCTCGTCCGCCTCGGCGCCCGCGCCGTCGCGCCACACCTCGACGGACGTGTGCGACGTCAGCTCGTGCAGCGTCTGCCGCGGGCGCTCGCGATAGGTAATGACCTCCACGACTTCGCCGCCGATCCGCATCCGGTGAGCTGGTCCGCGCTGGCGTGATAACGTGATCGTATGAAGGCCGGGCGGGTGATCGATGGGGACGAGCACGACGCGCGGACGCTCGCGCAGCAGATCGTCGGCGACGCCCGCGCCGAGGCCGAACAGGTGCGCGAGGTCGCGCGCGGCGACGCCGAGAAGATCAAGAGCGACGTCAAGGCGCTGGCCTCGAGCATCCTGAGCGATGCGCGCGGCGAGGCCGAGCGGGTCACCGCGCAGGCCGAAGCCGAAGCGGCGAAGCTGCGCGACGATGCGCGGTCCCTCGCGAACGCGCTCGTGCGCGGCGCGCGCGTCCACGACGAGGATCCCGGCGACGCTCACGTCGCCGGGCGGATGCCGCGCTTCGAGCTGCCCGAGCCGGGCAGGGTCGATGAAGTCGTCGGCCTGGTCGTCCGCGCGACCATCCCGGGCGTGTCGCTCGGCGAGCTCGTGAAGATCGATCGCAAGGCCGGCCCGATCACCGCGGAGATCGTCGGGTTTCGCGGCGAGCAAGCGCTGTTGCTGCCACTCGGCGACCTGGCCGGTGTCGCGCCCGCGAGTGCGGTGTGGCGGACCGGCGAGCCGCTCTCGATCCGCTGCGGCGACGACCTGCTGGGGCGCGCGCTCGACGGGCTCGGCCAACCGATCGACGGCGGCATCGCGCTCACCGGCGAGCGCTGGTGGGTCGATCGCAACGCGCCGCCGGCGCTCGAACGACCGCCGATCACCGCGCCGCTCGCGACCGGCGTGCGCGCGATCGACGCGATGCTCGCGATCGGCCGCGGCCAGCGGCTCGGCCTGTTCGCGGCGGCCGGCGTCGGCAAGACCACGCTGCTCGGCCAGATCGCCCGCAACGCGAACGCCGACGTGATCGTCGTGTGCCAGGTCGGCGAGCGTGGCCGCGAGCTCGCGGAGCTCCTCGGCGACGAGCTCGCACCGGCGCGCGCGAAGACCGTCGTGGTGTGTGCGACCAGCGATGCGCCGCCGCTGGTCCGGTTGCGTGCGGTCCACGTCGCGACCGCGATCGCCGAATGGTTTCGCGAGCAGCGCGGCGCGAGCGTGTTACTGCTGGTCGATTCGCTGACGCGGGTCGCTCGCGCGCAACGCGAGGTCGGGCTCAGCGCGGGTGAACCGCCGGCGCGTCACGGCTATCCGCCGAGCGTATTCGCGCTGTTGCCCCGCCTGATCGAGCGCGCCGGCGCGACTCCGAAAGGCGCGATCACCGGGCTCTACACGGTGCTCGTCGCCGGCAACGATCTCGACGAGCCGATCGCCGATGAAGTGCGCGGCCTCGTCGACGGCCACATCATCCTCGATCGCCGGCTCGCACAGCGCGGTCACTTCCCTCCGATCGATGTCGTCGCGAGCGTGTCGCGGCTCATGCATCGGGTGATCGACGCGGAGCACGCCGCCGCCGCGAGTAAGCTCCGCGCGAAGCTCGCGATCTACGAGGAGCATCGCGACCTGATCACGCTGGGCGCGTATCAGGCCGGCCGCGACCGCACCGTCGATGCCGCGGTCGCCGCCTATCCGGCGATCGAGGGCCTGCTCCGGCAGCGCCGCGACGAGCCCGCCGACTGGGATCGCACCCTCTCTCAGCTCGCCGACGTCGCTGGCAGGAACTGACCACTTCGGTCCGCATTGGTGGGGGACTTGTTCCCGACCGATAGGTGTGGTTCGCGGTGTATGGGCATCACTGTGGGCTACCCCGGCGACTTGGCCTACAATAGGTGACGGAGTTTCGCGGGCTTCGGCCCGTCCCTATCCACCCACTCATCCTTCCTTACGTGGCTCGACACTTGCTGACAGGTTGGACTGCCATCCCATGCGCCGTCGACCCGCGAAGATCACGAATCCCATGACCCCACTCGGCCCGGTGCCGTTCGTCGGCAGGCAGCAAGAGCTTGCAGAGCTCAAGCAACACCTCGCGCTGGTGTCGCTGGTCTCGCTGCATGGCCCGCTCGGCGTCGGCAAGAGCCGGCTCGTCGCCGAGCTCGCGACGTCCCTCGGTGCACCGTGCACGTTGATCGAGTGTCACCTCGGTGATCGCGCGTCCGCGCTGCGCTCGCGTGCCGAACGCGCGTTGCGGTGCGTGCCCGGCTCGCTCGCGCACGTGCTCACGAACACGCCGCGCGTCTTGATCATCGATGACATCCAACATCTCCGGGTCGACGAGGCGACGAACCTGCTCGCGCCGCTCGCGCTCGGGCAGACCGCGCAGGGCAGGGTCGTCGTCGTCGGTCGCGATCCGCTCGCCGCGGCGGTCGGCGCGCAGATCGCCGAGATCGAGCTCGCCGGGCTCGATATCGATAGCGCCTCGGCGCTGTGGAACAGCCTCGAGGAGAGTTTCGGCGAAGCCGATGGCTGGGACAACGCGTTCTCGCGGACCCGTGGCGTCCCGCTCGCGCTGCGCCGTGAATATGCGCGCGCGCGGTTCGGTGCGAACGCGTGGGATCTTTCGGCGCTCGATGGCGGTGCACGCGCGGCGCTCGAGGCGCTCGCGATCCTGCGCCAGGCGGTGGCTCCGGCCGCGGTGTCCGCGCTGACCGAGAATGACGATACCGAAGCGGCGTTGACCGGCCTGGTCGCGCGCCAGCTCGTCGATGCCGTCGGCGACGGTCGCGTCGTCGTGCACGAGGTCGTGCGTGTCGACGTGCTCGCGCAGATCGATCCCGAGCGCAAGCAGAAGCTGTCCGCGTCGGCGGCCGAGCTCGTCGCCAGCACCTCCGCGGTCTCGGCCGGTCCGCGCCTCGCGTGGCAAGCCGGTGATGACGGTGCGTTCGGCGCGATGGATCAGATCACGCGCGTGCGCGAAGTCGTGTGGCACTGGATCGCCGCCGGCGAGTTCGGGCGCGCGGCGGACGTCTTGCTCGAGAATCGCGAGCTCGCGGCGCGCAGCGGCGGCGCCGGCGAATTCGAGGCGCTGCTCGACGCGCTCGGCGATCAGCGGCCGCGCCATCGTCGCGGCGATGTCACCGCGACCGGCCAGGTCTCGACGCTGACCTCGTTCCTCGATCACGAGCACACCCGCGCGCTCGCGCAGTTGCGGATCGAGATCGCCGTGCGCGGCGGTCGCTACACCGAAGCGTTCGAACGCGCGAGCTCGACGGCGGGCGCGGTGTCGCCGCTCGTCATGGCCGAGCTGATCCTCGCGTCGGGAGATGTCTCGACGGCGCGGCGCTCGTTGACCGTGATCGTGAATTCGCCCGACCCGTCGGAGCGCGCGCGTGCGCTCGCGATGCTCGCCGAGCTCGAACTCCTCGCAGGCAAGCCCGACACCGCCGCCGCGCACCTCGGTGCGCTCGGCGATCTGACCGGGGTCGAGCCGTTGGCGCGTGCGCGCGTCCACCTCGCCTCCGCGCGCGTCGACGAGTACGTCGGTCGCGTCGCCGCGATGCGCACCGCACTCGCGCGCGCCCACGGTGCGTGCAAGAGCGTGCCGGCATGTCTCGAGGCGAGCGAATTGTCCGCGATCGTCGATGCGCGCCGCGCCGTCGGGCTCGCGCGCGAAGGCCGGCTCGTCGAGGCCGCCTCCGCGCTCGATGCCGCCGATGCGGTCGCTCGCGATCTCGATGCCGTCGCGGTCGCCGATGAAGTGCTCGCCGCACGTGCGCTCGTCGCGCGCCGGCGCGGTGACTCGGCCAATGCGGCCGCGCTGCTCGGCGACCTCGTGCGCGCGCGGCGCGAACGTGGCGACGAGCTCGGCGCACTGCGCGCGGAGCTCGATCTCGCGGAGCTCGAGATCTTGCGTGGCCAACCCGCGCTCGCGACCGAGCTCGCGAGTGCCGCGCTCGCCTCGTCGGTGCGTCGCGAGCTCGGCCACCTCGCCGCGCGCGGCAACGCCGTCGTCGCCGCGATCGATCTGATGGAGCTGCGCACCGAAGTCGCGCTGCCCCATCTCGAGGCGCTCCATGGTTCGCCGGCGCTCGACGCGTCGGCCGCCGCTCACGTCGCCGTGTTGCTGGCGACCGCTCGCGCACTGTCCGGTCAACGCGCTGGTGCGGTCGAGCTCGCGCAGAATGCCGGTGCCGAATCGCGCGACGAGCTGGATCGCAAGCTCGCCGGCGCCGAGGTCGCGCTCGCGGCGGGTGACGTCGGCACGGCGCTCGAGCTCGCGCGCGATACCGCCGTGCTCGCCGAACGCTCGCATCGCACGATCGAGCTCGCCTCCGCGCTCGTGATCGTCGCGCGCTTGGAGCTCGCGAGGGGCGACCGCGGCAATGCTCGCGCCGCGGCCACGCGCGCCGCTCGCGAAGCGGCCGCCGCCGGTCTCGTGCGCGCACGCGTCCATGCGCTCCTCGCGCTGTCCGCACTCGCCCGCGATGACGACGATGCCGCTTCGGCCGTCGCGTACGCCCGCGATGCCTCGGAGCTCGCACTCACGGCCGGCTTGCCGGTCGAGCGCCTCGTCGCGCACGCCGCGCTCGATGCGATCTCCGGTCACGAGGCCGTCGCCGATCCGTCGGCGCCGAGTGCCGCGACGATGGCGTCGACGGCGATCGAAGGCGCGGCGCGCCTGCTCACCGATCTCGGCCTCACCGCACAACGCCCGTTCCGCGTGATCGACGCCGAGGGTGTGCCGAGCGATGTCGCCGATGCGAATCCCGAGGTCCTGCGCTTGCCTGGCCGCGCGCTCGCCGTCGACGGTGTGCGCGAGGTGATCTGGCGCCACGGTCAGGAGCTCGCCGATCTGCGCCGCCGCTCGCTGCTCAAGCGCCTGCTGTTCCTGTTCGCCGCGGCGCCGGGCAAGGTGTTCTCGAAGGAAGCGATCG
>JBDTJY010000276.1:0-63071 GCA_039935615.1 Kofleriaceae bacterium | reverse complement strand
GAATCGTCCATGCGCATCGCCGCGGCGTTGCGAGCCCGCTCGATCGCGGCTTCGACTTCGGCCTTGGTGCGCTGGGGGATCGGGACGGCGGGCGTCTCGACCTTCTTCGCTCGCTTCTTCTTTTTCGCCTCGCGCGGGGCAGGGATCTCGGCGATGTCGGGCATTCGCGCGGCGAGGTCGCCACGGTTGTGCACGAGGATCCGAGAGCCGCCGTCGCGGAAGATGACCTCGACCTTGTTATCGGGCAGTTGCTCGATGACGAAGCCGATGTCGAAGGCCGGGTGGTGCACGACGTCGCCGTCTTCGTAGGTGTCGCGAATCGAGAAGGGTCGAGCGTTGCCGAGGTCGGTATCGGTGGCACGCGCCAGGGCGTCGTCCCACGTCAGCCGCTTCGAGCTCGACTTCTTGCTACCCTCGCCGTCAGCCTCGGCCCCATCGCCGCGCGGCTTGCGGTAGGCGTGGACCTCCCCGCAAACGACGCACTGCACCCGCCGCACCTCGTCCTCGTACATGCTGATGATCGTGTGAGTGGTGTCTGCTTTACAGCGCGGAGACGGGCAGTAAGCCTCGATCTCCCCACCAATCTCATCCGCTTCTTCTTCGAAGATGGAGTCCATCTCTGCCAGCCCTCTTCATTGGACGAGTAACGCGCTAACTACCCGAAACACATCCGCATCCGTATAATCCGGATGGATGTTGCTTCAGTCAGCCGTCTAACATAATCCCGGTATTACAACAACCGTCGCTAGCCACAAGCGTTCGTGGAAGTGGCAGGATCCCGCAACTCGTGCGCCGCGTCCTACTCGTGAATGCCTTGATCTTCGCGGTGTTGGCCGCGGTCGTGGCGTTCGCGTACTTCGGCTGGAGTAATTCGTCGGCGGTCGCACTTCGGGACGATCAAAAACGACTTTTGACGGATCTCGCCCAGGAAAAGGTCCTGAACATCGAGTCGGTCGTGGTCGAGGCCGATACCCGCCTGCTCAAGGCGATCCGGCTCGACCAGCTCGACCGGCTCGGGGAACAGGTCAAGTCGATGGGCGCCGCGGTGGCCCAAGTGTTCGTCTTGGACTTCCAGTTGAAGCCGGTCGTGGACGGCTCGATCGCGGGCAGCAGCGATCCGAAGGACGCGGTCGCGATGCGCGATTGGTACCTCGCGCACGTGATCGGCACGTTGAAGTTGCCGCAGTTGCCGCTCGACACGCGCGGCCATCACTACGGGCGCGACGCGAACAACAAGCCGTACCTGTTGTCGTACGAGAAGAAACAGCTCGAGGGCCGCGTCTACTACGTCGTGATCGAGGACGACCTCAATCACCTGATCATGGCGATGTTTCCGCAGTTCTTCTTTTCGGTGACGCACATCTATCAGGTCGTCGACGAGCGCACCACGGTCTGGTTCGGCTTCGGGTTCCAGTACGACCCCGACACCGGCGCCGAGATCGCGTTCACCGACACCGCCGAGCACGGCACGCTCGACGGTTGGAACGTGCGGATCATGGAGCGCTATCCGACCGCCGAGCTCGAGCTGAGCCATCGCCGGATCGTCGACGCGGCGCTGCTCGGCGGTGCGGTCGCGATCATCCTCGTCGGCTTGATCCTGCTCGCGATCGCGATCCGCCGCGAGCGCCGCGCGAACGAGCTCAAGAGCGACTTCATCTCGAACGTCTCGCACGAGCTCAAGACGCCGCTGTCGATCATCTCGATGTTCGGCGAGATGCTCGCGAACGGCCGCACCAAGTCGAGCGAGCAAGCGACCGAGTACGCCGAGATCATCTGGCGCGAGAGCGTGCGGCTCGGGCGGTTGATCGACAACGTGCTCGACTTCGCGAAGATCGAGCGCGGCATGGGGGTCTACGAGTTCGCGGAGTCGGATCTGGTCGAGGTCGTGACGCGCGCGATCGATCTCGCGAATCGCCGGCTGACCGCCGCCAACATGACCCTCGAGTCGGCGCTCGACGAGGATCTGCCGCTGGTCCGGCTCGATGCGAACGCGTTCACGCTCGCGGTGCTGAACCTCGTCGACAACGCGATCAAGTACGCGGGCGACGGCAAGAAGATCGTGCTCACGCTGCGCCGGGTCGGTCCTCGGGTCGTGCTCGCGGTCAAGGACTACGGCCCGGGGATTCCGCTCGAGGAGCAGGATCGCATCTTCGAGCGGTTCTATCGGGCGAAGGAGATGCGGCTCAAGCCGATCCGCGGCTCCGGCATCGGGCTCGCGCTCGTGCAACACATCGCGCGCGCACACGGCGGGGACATCACGGTCGACAGCAAGCCTGGAGACGGAGCGACGTTCCAGCTCTGGCTCCCGATCTGATACAACTAGGTCGGATGACCGAAGAGCCCGCGAAGAAGCGGATCCTCGTGATCGAGGACGAACCCGACATCGTGCGCGGGATCCGCGACGCGCTCACGTTCGAGGGCTTCGAAGTCGACGCGCGGGGCACCGGCGCCGAGGGCCTGACGGCGGCGATGGATTGGGCACCCGATTGCGTGCTGCTCGACCTGATGCTGCCCGACGACAACGGCTATCGGGTATGCGAGACGTTGCGCCAGCGCGACGAGACCGTCCCGATCATCATCCTCACCGCGAAGGCGCAGGAGAGCGACAAGATCCGCGGCCTCGATGCCGGCGCCGACGACTACGTGACGAAGCCGTTCTCGGTCGCCGAGCTGATCGCGCGGATCAACGCGATCTTCCGGCGCCAGGCGCGGATGAGCTCGCACTCCGACGAGACGTTCAACATCGGCAGCTGGCTGATCAACGCGCGCAAGCACGTGATGACGAAGGGCCGCGCGTCGAAACGGCTGACGTTCTACGAGCTCGAGGTGCTGAAGCTGTTGCGCGAGCGCGCCGACGAGACCGTCTCGCGCGACGAGCTGCTCGAAAAAGTCTGGGGCATGCAGGCGTCACCGACGTCGCGCACCGTCGACAACTTCATCGTCAAGCTGCGCCGCAAGCTCGAAGAGGATCAGAAGAATCCCCGCCACATCCTCACGGTGTACGGCTTGGGCTACAAGCTCGTGCCGTGAACATCGGCCACTACGAGGTCGTCGGTGTGATCGCGATCGGCGGCCAGGGTCGCGAGGTCCTGCTCGCGAAGAGCCCTGGCGGTGCTCCGGTCGCGATCAAGAAGATTCCCCACGGCGTGGGGCGCGGCTCGACGGCGCGTCATCCGAACCTGGTCTCGGTGCTCGAGATCGTCCAGATCGGCGACGAGTTCTATCGGATCATGGAGTACCTCGAGGGCGAGAACCTCGCGGGGCTGATCCGGCGGTTGATCAAGCGGCGCGAGCGGATCTCGGACGGGCTCGCCGCGCACATGATCTCGGAGGTCTGCGATGGCCTGCACGCGGCTCATGTCGGCGGCGAGCTCCACCGCGCGGTGTCGCCGGAGACCGTGTTCCTCACCTACGGCGGCGAGCTCAAGCTGCTCGACCTCGGCGTGTCGCTGGCCGATCCGGACTCGCTGTACCGCTCGCCCGAGCAAGCGGGCAGCCGGCCGCTCGGGCGACAATCGGATGTCTACTCGACCGGGCTCGTGCTCTACGAGCTGACCACGCTGCACCGCGTGTTCTCGTCGGCGCACGAGCTCGGCGAGCCGATTCCACCGCCGAGCACGCAGACCCAGAGCTATCCGCCGCAGCTCGATTCGATCGTGATGCAGGCGCTCGCGCCGGAGCCGTCCCAGCGCTTTCGCAGCGCGGCCGACATGCGCGACGCGTTGCTCGCGACCGCACGCACGCTCGACTCGACCGGCGATCCGTCGCAGTCGCTCGCGTCGAAGTTGATGCGGTTGTTCGGCGATCGGATCGCGCAGAAGCGCGACCTCCTCGATCGCGTGCGGGTCGGCATGCCGTTCGGCGATCTGGTGCCGACCGATGCCGACGAAGAGATCGAGGTGCCGGGGATCCGTCGCGACAAGCCGACGATCGCGGACGCCGAGCTGCGCGCGCCCGAGCTCGCGAACATCGCGCGGATCTCGCGGCGGCAGGCGGGCGAGGGCGAGGGCGACGAGCTGGTCACCGGCAAGCCGTGGTCGAGCCGACCGCCGCTCGCGCTGGCCGCGGCGGACTCGGGCGTGCTCGTCCACGCGAAGCCGCCGGAGCGCGACACCGTTCCACCGGCGCCAGCGACGGGGCAGGCGGCGGCGCGACGCGGTGTGCGCTGGGGCGTGTGGCTGCTGTTCGTGCTCGCGATCGCCGGCGGTGGCGCCGCCGGTGCGTGGCTGCGCCTGTATTACTGAGTGCTTCGCTCAGTCATCCGCGTGGCCGGTGATCTTCAACTTGTTCTTCGCCGACTTCGCGAGCTTCGAGCGCGGGCGCTCGTCGATGATGCCCTGGAGCAGCTCGGCGCCGAGCTCTTCGTTCGAGCCATCGCTCGATTCGATCAGCCGGAAGCCGAGGCCGTAGAGCGCTTCATCGGTGACGTCGCTCGCCTTCGCGAGGTTCTTCGCGACCGGATAGCCCTTCGCGGCGAGCACCGCGAACTGCGCGAACACCGGATCGTCGGCGTGCGTCGACCGCACGATGCCTTCGCCGGCGGCTTCGAGCGACAGCATCGCGAGGAAGAACCGCTGATCGTCGTCGATCGCGGCGTCGAGATCCGCGCGCGAGCGCAACAGCGGCTTCAACGAGCCGAACGCCTCGACCGGCTTGCCGGCCTTGCGCAGCCGCTTCGCACGCTCGAACAACATCTCGACGTGCTTCGCCGGCGCGACGTCCGCGATCAGCTCGCCGAGCACGCGCTCGATCAGGATCGCATCGGCCGCGGCCTTGCCCTTGGTGCTCTTCTCGCTGAGCTCGCGCAAGCGCTCGACGAGCTGCTCGGTCGCCGCGTTCGAGACATTGCCGCGATGCGTGCGGATCACGCCCGCGTAGCGGCGCGCGACCTGTTCGTCATCGGTGTCGAGCAGCGCCTTGACCAGCGGCATCACGGCTTCGGGCGCCTTCGCGAGTCCACGCGCGGCGGCATCGCGCGCGTTCGGGTCGTCGCCGCCGAGCGCCTCGACCAACATCTTCACCGCGCTCGCACCCCCACCGGCGGGCATGCGCTCCATCGCGAGCTTCTGCGCCGCGGGGTTCTTCGACTTCGCGAGGCCGGCGAACCGCTTCGCGAGCGAGTCCGGAATCCGCGCGCCGCGCAGCGTGTCGACCGAGGACTGCGCGACCGCGAAGTCGGCGCCGTCGGCGTACTCGATCAGCGTCTCGATGACCTTCTCGGTGCCCTTCGCCTCGCTGGTCGCGACGATCCGGCGCAGCCCCGAGATCGCGGCGAGCCGGATCGGGCGCGGCTCCTCGGGATCCGCGTACTTCAGGAGCAGCGATTGGGTCGAGGGACGCGCGAGATATCCGATCAGGCGCAGCAGCGCCGAGAGCTGGACCACGCCGGCCGAGACCTCCGGATCGCGCAGCGGATCCGCCGCGACCACCGCGTGGCCGTTCGTCCCGTTGACCGCGCCGGGCTTCGGCTGCTTCTTCTTCGCGGAGCCTTTGGTGGCTTTGACCGCTTTGCTCGCCGCCTTCTCCGCGGCGCTCCACGCCTGGTGGAGCTCCTTCGCCGCGTCGTGGGCGCGACCGATCGCGCTCTTCTCGACCTGGTTCGCGAGCTTGTCGTTGCCGGTATCGAGCTCGGCGCGCACGAGCTGCAGCGCTTGCTCGCCGAACTCTCCGTCGGAGAGTTGGTCGAGCACCGCTTCGATCGCCGGTTGCGTGCCGCGCCGCAGCAGCAGTTGCGCCATCACGCGCCGCGCGCCGACCGAACCGGCACGGACCTCTTTGCGCAGCGTCGACTCGGCCTCCGAGCCTTGTTGCGCGAGCAGCGTCGCCGCGCGCTCGGCGAGCTCTTCGTCGTTGCCGCGCAGCAGCGGCACGAGGTTGGACGCGATGCCGCTCGCCCCGAGATCCGCGAGCCCCTCGAGCGCGATCCGGCGCACGGCGACATCGCTGTCGCCGAGCCGCGTGGTCAGCGCCGCCATCACCGTCTTGTCACCTTTGCCCACCGCCGCGAGCACGGTGGTCGCCGCCGCTCGCAGCTCGACCTTGTCGGAATCGAGCAGATCGATGATCGCACCGCCGAGGTTCTTACCCATCGGGCGCAAGCCGACCACAGGGCCTCAGGCGTTGTAAAGCCCGACCAGCCAGCACACCGTCCCGAGCGCGACGGCGACGCCCGGGATCAGGAGCGGCTTGGGCCGGTGAACCAGCAGGACCGCGCCGGCGAGCAGCATCACGATCCCGACCCCGGCGAGCGCGATCGCTCCCCGCCCGGCTCGGACATCCTCGGATAACCGCGCGCGCTGCCAGGCTTCTCGATCCTCGATCGTGGCGCCGGCGCCCGCACCGGCCTCGGGGTCGCGGGCTTCGAGGTGGGCGATCGCGGCATCGGCATCGGCGAGATCGTGCGCATGCGGCTGCCACACCGACCGGGTCGCCCGCGCCGCACTGCGGATCGCCCGCCAGGCGAGCAGCGCGGTCGGCCCCTCGGTCAGCGCGCGCAGCTTGCGGTACGCGGCGTCGACATGCGGCGCGAGCGGCACGTACCACCGCGCCGCGGCCTCGTACGAGCGAATCGCCTCGGCCGGCTTGCCGCGCAGCATCCAGTCGTCGCCCTCGCCGAGCGCGGCGCGACCCGAGATCACGGCGCGCAGCGAGACCACGCCGATCACCGCGAGCACGATAATCACCGCGACGCGCTTCACGCGAAGTCTCGGCGTTGGAACAGGAGGCAGGCGAGGGCGAGCAGGCCGACGATCCACCCGAGGCCATGCAGCGATGCGAGCCCGACATAGCCCCACGTGATGAAGTCGGCGTGCACGCTCACGGTCGCGCCCTCGACGACTCGCCCCGACGGCGAGAACAGATGCAGGTCGGGCACGATCTCGAGCGCGACCTTCGCGACCGCGCGGATCCACGGCGTACCGTGCTCGATCGCCGCCTCGATGTCGGGCGTGACGCGACCGAGCCCCCACATCGCGAGGCTGAAGATGCCCGACAAAAACGGCGTCGAGAACGACGAGAAGAAGATCGCGATCGCCGCGACCGTCAGCACCTCGAACCACACCAGGACGATCGCCTTGACCACCGCGCTCGAGACGCCGACGCCCTGCAGCGTCAACATCGCGGCCATCGCGATCGCGAACAGCGCGACGAGGATCGTCAGCACGACGACCATGCCGAGATATTTCCCGACGACGAACTCCCAGCGCTCGATCGGCTTGCTCACGATCGCGTGGATCGTGCGGCGCTGGACCTCGGTGTAGAGCAGGAACACCCCGAGGAAGATCGCGGTCAGCGAGCCGAACAGCGAGATGCCGGCGAGCCCGATATCGCGCGCGACCCGCGCCTCTTCGTGGATCGACATCTGGCCGAGCACGATCGCCATGAGATTCACGCCGACGACGAGCACGAGGATCCCGTACAGCACGCGGATCCGCGCGGCCTCGCGAAACGTGTTGAGCGCGATCGCCCAGATCCGGCCCATCATGGTTGTTCGCTCGCTCCGACGCGGCGCAGGAACAGATCCTCGAGCGTCTCGTGGCGCGGTTCGACCGCGAGCACCTTCGCGCCCGCGGCCCGCGCGCGCTCGAGCCACGCATCGACATCGGCCTCCGCGGCGAGGGTCAGCGCGAGCTCGTCGGCGGTGCGCCGGACGTGGCTCGCGTCGCTGGTCAGCGTCGCTGCATCGATGTCGGCGGCGAGCCGCACCACGATGTCGATGCCGAGCACGGTGCGCTTGACGAGCTCGGCCGGCGTGCCGAGCGATTGCAGCGCGCCGCGGGCGACGATCGCGACCTGGTCGGCGATCGCCTCGATGTCGGTGAGGATGTGCGACGAGAACAACACGGTCTTGCCCTGATCGCGGAGCTCGAGGATCAGGTCGCGGACGTCCTTGCGGCCGATCGGATCGAGCCCGCTGGTCGGCTCGTCGAGCACGACGATGTCCGGATCGTTCATCAGCGCCTGCGCGAGCCCGGCGCGCTGCAACATCCCCTTCGAGAACTTCTTGAGGCTCTGGCCGCGCGCGCGCCCGAGCCCGACCCGGTCGATCAACTGGTCGGCGCGCCGTTTCCGTAGGGTGCGATCGATCCCGAACAACCGGCCCGCGAGATCGAGCAGCTCGCCGATCGTCAGGTAGTCGTAGAAGTACGGCGACTCCGGCAGAAAGCCGACCTTGAACCGCGCGGCGCGGCTCGGAATCGCGTGGCCGAGGATCGTCGCCGAGCCGCTGGTCGGCCGGATCAGGCCCATCAGCGTGCGGATCGTCGTGGTCTTGCCGGCGCCGTTTGGCCCGACGAACCCGAAGATGTGACCGCGCTCGACGCCGAACGTGATCCCGCGGAGCGCTTCGACCTTCTTGCGCGCGAACGGCGTGCGGTACGTCTTCCGCAGGTCGCGAACGTCGATGACGGTGTCGCTGGGCACGTCCCGGCGAGATTACTTCATTGCGTAGATGAACGTGACGACGCTGCAGACCGGAATGCCATGGCCGTTGACCGTGTAGGGGTTGTAGTGCCAGCCCGCGATCGCGTTCGTGAGGACGCCGTCGTAGGCCGGGTACCCAGACGACTTGAGCTGGTGCGACGAGGCCACGTTGCCGCTCGCGCCGAGGCAGATCTCGAACGACGCGCTGGTCTGATCGCGGCCGTCGCGGTGCATCTCGGTCTTCGTCACGTCGGCGGGCTGCGGCTGGCGATCGCCGTCGCGGAACAGCCCGGTGAGGACCTTCGGTGGGACGATCTTCCGCTCCACCGTCACGTCGACCTTCTTGGTCGGCGGATCACAGTTCTCCGTGCACTCGCTCGTCGGGTCGGAGCCCGAGCCCGAGCCGACACCGGAGCCGTTGCCGGAGCCCGAGCCCTCGCCGCTGCCGTTGCCGATGTCGGGCGTGGCGGGCGTGGCCGGCAGCTCCTTCGGCTGCGGCTCGTCGGGCGGCGTGACGATCACCTTCGGGATCGTCTTCGGCGGCGTCTTCGGGATGATCGGTGTCGGCGTGTGCGGGCTGCCCGCGGCCTCGGCCTCCGGATGCGGCTCCGGATAGTTGATCGTCACCCGAAGCTTTTCGGCTTCGAGCCGGTCGAGGTGCCAGGCTCCCAGGAACAGCAGCCCGATGATGAGACCGACGTGAACAGCGACAGACGGGATGACAAGCCAACGGCGCATCTCGTGGACACGCACCAGCTTGGAGAACGTGCTCTGGCACCCGATCACCGGTGCGCGGCCCTGGTCACACCCGGTGTCGCACGCGCTATCGTCACGCCGAAGTGACCGGCGCTCTCGTAGTTTTTACGATGACTTACTTGGTCATCGCGAGCCAACAACTACGCTTCTTGAAGCTCGAGCGACCGGCCGGTGCGGTGATCGGCGCGGTCGCGATGGTGCTGGTCGGTGGGCTGCCGCTCGACGCCGCACTTCAGACGATCGACCTCCACGTGGTGATCCTCCTGTTCGGCGTGCTCGTGATCGCGGGCTACCTCCAGCAGGCGAAGTTCTTCGAGCTCGCGGCGTACCTGGTGCTCACGCGCGCGCAGTCGGCGCGCTCGTTGTTGTTCGGCCTCGTGTTCGTGGCCGGTGGACTGTCGGCGCTGTTGCTCAACGACACCGTGTGCGTCGTGCTCACACCGCTCGTCGTGATGGTCGTCGTCGCGGCGAAGTTGCCGCCGCTGCCGTACATCCTCGCGCTCGCGTCGGCGGCGAACGTCGGCGGGGTCGTGAGCTTCTCGGGCAATCCGCAGAACATGATCATCGGTGCCGCGGCGCACGACACGCTCGGCTTCGCGCACTACTTCGCGCTGACGCTGCCGATCGGCATCGCGTGCCTCGCCGCGAACGCGTGGTTGCTCGCGTGGCTGTTTCGCAAGCAGCTCCCGGCGGGGCCGTTGGCGGCGCGACCGGCGGTCGAACCCGTGGTCGATCGTCCGCTCGCGATCAAGGCGCTGCTCGCGCTCGCGCTGTTTGCCGGCCTCGCCCTCGCGGGCATCTCGCTCGCCGGCGCCGCGATGTCCGCGGCCGCCGCGTTGATCGTGGTGTCACGACGCGGCGGCGATCCGGTGTTTCGAGCGATCGACTGGAAGCTGCTCGCGTTCTTCGCGGGGCTGTTCGTCGTCGTCGGCGGCGTGCAACACGCCGGTGTGCTCGAGAAGATGTTTCATTGGGTCGAGCCGGTGATCAACCGCGGCGATGCCGTCGGTGACCTCGCGTTCATCGCGATCATCGTGATCGGAGCGCAGCTCGTCTCGAACGTGCCCCTCGTATTGGTCGCCGTCGCGTGGGTGCCCCACATGCCCGAACCGACGTGGGGCTACATCATCCTCGCGGTGGCCTCGACGCTCGCGGGGAACCTCACGCTGTTCGGCAGCGTCGCGAACATCATCGTGAGCGAGGCCGCCGGCGAGCACGGGCACATCGGGTTCCGGAAGTTCCTGCGCTACGGCGTCGTGATCACGACCGCCAACCTCGTCCTCGCGTTCGCGATCCTCGGCATCGAACGGCTGCTCGGCGCGCTATGAGCCCGACGGCTTCTTCGCCTCCGGCGCCGTGATGCCGTGCTCCTCGAGCTTCGCGTACAGGTGCGTGCGCGCGAGGCCAAGCTGGCGCGCGGCCTCCGAGCGGTTGTTGTTGGCGCGTTCGAGCGCCGCAACGATGACCTCGCGTTCGAACGCGGCGAGGGCTTCCTTGAGCGTCATCGTGCTCGGGTCGATCGAAGGCCCGAGGCGACGAGCAGGCTCGCGGACCGTGTTCGGTAGCGCGACCGCGTCGATCACGTCGCCACTGGTCATCACCGCGGCGCGCGCGATCACGTGGATCAGCTCGCGCACGTTGCCCGGCCAGTCGTACGTCATCAGCTCGCGCATCACCTGTTCCGTCACGGCACGAGCCGGTGCGCCCTGGAGCGCGTGTGCGACGAGCAACGGGATGTCGCTCCGGCGCTCGCGCAGCGTCGGCACGTGGATCTCGATCACGGCGAGCCGGTAGTACAGGTCGTCGCGCAGCGCGGCACCGGCTTGCCCGGGACGCACGATCTTGTTGGTCGCTGCGACGATCCGCGCGCGCGACTTGATCACCTCGTTGCCGCCGACTCGCTCGAACGCGCCGTCCTGGAGGACGCGCAGCAGCTTGGTCTGCAAGCTCGGGTCGAGGTCGGCGACCTCGTCGAGCAACAGCGTCCCGGCGCCGGCGAGCTCGATCCGGCCAAGTCGACGCGCGGCCGCCCCGGTGAACGCGCCCTTCTCGTGACCGAACAGCTCGCTCTCGATCAAGGACGGCGCGAGCGCGGCGACGTTGACCGCGATGAACGGTTCGGCGCTGCGGCTCGAGTAGCGATGGATGGCACGTGCCACCAGCTCCTTGCCGGTGCCGGTCTCGCCGGTGATCAGCACGGGCGCATCCGATGCAGAGGCGCGGCCGATCACCTTCGTCACCGCGAGCATCGCTTCGCTCGCCCCGACGAGTGCGTCCGCGGACGACGACGCCGGCTGGGGCACGGCCTCGCCCGCGAGTTGAAACTGCTCGAGCGCGCGCGCGACCACCGCGAGCAGCCGATCGAGATCGAACGGCTTGGTCACGTAGTCGAAGGCACCGTCGCGCATCGCCTGGATCGTGCGATCGCTGTCGCCGTACGCGGTCACCATGATCACGGGCACGCTGCGGCTCGCGCCACTGCGCAATTCTTGGAGGAGGGCGAGGCCATCACCGTCGCGCAGGCGGATGTCGAGCAAGATGCAGCCGATCGATCCGTTCGCGACGTGCTTGCGTGCCTCGGTGACGCCCGCCGCGGTGAGCGTGCGATGTCCCGAGGCGGCGAGCGCATCCGCGAGTGCATCGCGGAGCTTCGCTTCGTCTTCGACGACGAGGACCGCGGTCATGGAGCTCCGACCAGTCGTAGCTCGAACACCGTCGAGTCGTGCTCTCGCATGTACGTCAGCGTACCTCCGTGCGCGGCCGCGATGGCGCGAGACAGCGCCAGACCGAGGCCGACCCCCTCCGGTTTCGTCGTGAAGAACGGCTCGAACAGTTCGTCTTCGCGCTCGGGTGGCACGCCGCCACCGCGGTCACTGCAGCGCAGCCAAGCGCCGCGATCGTCACTCCCAACCTCGATGCGAACCGCGGCACCGGACGGCGAGGCCTCGATCGCGTTCTTGAGCACGTTGTCGATCACGCGCGTGATCGCGTCCGGATCGACGCGCGCCGTCGCGGATCCCGACACCTCGATCGCGACGTGCTGTTCGGCGGCGAGCTGCCTGATCAGCTCCACTCGACGGCTCACGAGCTCTCCGATCTCGAGCTGGCGCTGCTCGCTGAGGCGTCGGCCGGCGACCGTGAGCAGATCGTTGACGAGCCGATCGAGCCGGACGACTTCTTCGACCACGATGTCGAGCTCGGGCGTGATCTCGGACGGCACCTTCGGGTTGCGCCGCATCAGATCGATCCGCAGCTTCATGACGGCGAGCGGATTGCGCAGCTCGTGTGCGACGCCGGCGGTCACGCGGCCGAGCACGGCGATCCGCTCGCGCTCCGCGAGCTCGTTCTGCGTACGTGCGAGGTCGCGCGCGAGATCCGAGATGCCGTCCGCGACCTTGTTGAGCTCGGTGACCCGCGATCGCGGCACCGGCGTCGACAGATCGCGACCGAGCAGCGCGAGACAGCGCGTCAACGCGTCGGCACCGCGCCGCACGACGAGCACGGCGAACATCGCGGCGATCGCCAACGCGAGCGCGACGAGATCCAGTGCGATCCCGACGACGCGCAACACCGGAGTCGTGCGTGGCGGCGACATCACGTACGCGGCCCACGCATAACGGTCCTTGTCACCGGTCGGTTCGATCGCGACGAACAGCACGCCGTCAGCGGTCTCGAGATGATCCGAGGTGAGCGTGTTCGTGCGTTGGCTAGCGGCGAGCAACCCCCGCAGCGCCTCGGGCGCGTTCGGCCACGGCAACCCGAGCGCCTCGAAGGTCTCGGTGGGCGATGCGAAGCCGCTGCGCGTCGTCCCTCGCCCCGGTCCGCTGGTGGGTTCAGGCCCCGCACGGTGGAGCCGGCGCACCTCGGCTTCGACCGCGCCGCGGGCACGCTCGTTGCGACCGGTGTTCGCCGCGGCGAGCGGGCGCGCGAGCGCGAACAGGGCGAGCCCACAGGTCACCAGGCCGAGCACGGCGACGGCGAGCAGCGCTGATCGGATCGAAAACGTCATGATCGGGGGTCGAGCATACTGCCAGAATCGGCGCGGGAACCTGTCGGTCTCCAAAGACAGTGTCCGTCGGCAACGACACGTCGAGGGCGGGAAATCGGACAATGTCCGACGAGCCGTCGTATGGACCGCCCGTTGCACGAAGGCACCTCGATGTCGATGCGTCGATGGTTAGCTGGGTCGTTTCTGGGTGCCGTATTCGTGATCGCGCACACCGCGCATGCCGCGATCCCGACCTGCGACACGCTGCCGAACCCGGTCTATCTGCAGGTCGGTGACACGCAGACCAACTTCATGCTGCTGCTCGGCCGGCAGCTTCGCGACAACGCGCCCGAGCCGATCACGCTGGTGTTCATCACCAACGGTTCGTGCACGAACGTCGCCGAGCTGTATGGAACGGCGGTGTCCCAGATCACCGCGACGATGACGTACTCGCCGTCGATCACGGAGAAGCCAACCTGGAACTGGGAGACCGACGCACCGTCGACGTGTACGCCGCCGGCGGGCGGCGTGTTGCCCGACATCGGGAACTCGGCGCTGTTCATCAGCTCGTGCGCGAACATCACGATCTCCCCACCGGCCACGCTCGCCGTCGCGGCCGGCCCGGTTCAGGGCTACGTGCTCGCCGTGCCGAAGGCGTCGAGTCAAACGGCGATCACGTACGAACAGGCCTACTTCGTTTTCGGGTTCGGGACGGCCGGCATGATCGCCCCCTGGATCGACGAAGCCGAGATGTTCATTCGCACCGTCACCAAGTCGACGCTGTTGACGTGGGCGGCGAACATCTCGGTGCCCGCCACGAAGTGGAAGGGTGTCCCGTTGGCGGGCTCGCCGATGGTGGTGGCGGGGCTGCAAGGCGCCGCGAACCCGGAGGCGGCGATCGGCATCCTCGGCGACGAGGTCTACGACGGGCTGCGGGCCACGCTGACGGTGCTCGCGTATCGGGCGAAGCACCAGTACGCGGCGTACTACCCGGACTCGACGTTCACCTCGCGCGACAAGAAGAACATCCGCGACGGTCACTACACGGTCTGGGCGCCGACGTTCTGGATGTACAACCTCAACGGCGACGGCACGCCGGTCAAACCGGCGGCGAAGTACATCGTGGATCTGATCGCCGGCAACGACCCGTTACCGACGCCGAACTTCGACATGCCGAGCGTCGTCGCAACCGTCGGGCTCGTGCCCGACTGCGCGATGGGCGTCCAGCGCGCTTTCGACGGTGGCCCACTGTCGTTCTACACGCCGCCGGAGAGCTGCGTGTGCAAGTACGAGAGTGTCGTCGGCCAGACGACGTGCAACACGTGCTCGGAGGTCAACCCATGCGCCAGCGGCGTGTGTCGCAACAGCTACTGCGAGGTTCAGTAATGCGGCTCTTGACCATCCTCGCGATCTCGCTGAGCTTCACGCTGGCGTGCGGCGACGGCGGAAACAACAACACGCCGAAGGATGCGGGCCCGGGCTCGGGCTCGGGCGTCGTCGATGGTGGTACGCCAGACGCCTCGTGCTTCACGACCGCCGCGATCGATTGCGCGAACCCGGCGGTGTCGGCGGACCAATGCAACACCGAGATCATCAACGCGTGTACGGCGGCCCAAAAGATCCTCAACACGTCCAAACCACCGCTGCTCGAGGTCGACGGCACGTTGCCGCCGTTGCCCTGATCGCAGGGGTCGCCAGCGCCGGCATCGTACGTGCGCAGCCAGCGCCCGACGCGCCGACGGTGACCGAGCCCGCCTCGGCCGAGTCCGCCGCGGGATCGGCGTCTCCGGACGTCGCAGCACCGTCGCCGACGACCGCCCCGTCGCAGACGGCCCCGTCGACGACGACGGTGACCGAGCCCGCGACGCCTGTGGTCGTCGTACCGACGCCGGTCACGTCACCGACGCCACCGACGCCAGTGGTCGCGCCCGTGACGCTGCGCCCGGTCACCGGTCACGTCGGCTGGCAGACCGATCTCGACGGCTTCGTTCAGATCGACTCGATCGCGTACAGCCAAGCGTCGGTCGACGATCTCGATCCCGCGACCGGCGCACCGCTCAACCAGCAGACGATCTACGTCCGCCGCGCGCTCGTCCGCCTGCAGGCGCACGAGGATGCGATGTTCGGATCGCTCGAGCTCCAGGGCGACAACGTGGCCGGGGCGACCGCGCGGCTGCTCGGCGCGTATGTCGGCTACGAGCTGCCGCACGTGACGCTGATCGCCGGCTTGTTCCAGGTGCCGTTCGGCGCCGAGCTGCCGGGCAACGTTCGCGACCGCGTGTTCCTCGAGGTGCCGACCTGGGCGCAGGCGCTGTTCCCCGGCAACTTCGACGGCGGCGCGATGGCGCGTGGATCGTTCGGACTCGCGCGCTGGGCGATCGCGGTGACCGACGGCGCGCCGAGCGGCGACCTCCAGTGGAAGGGGCGCGATCCGACGTCGAGCTACGACGTGATCGGCCGGCTCGGCACGAGGATCGACGGCCCGAACAAGCTCCAGATCGACGCCGGTGTTTCGGGCATCACCGGCACCGCGCTGCATCCCGGCATCGCGCCGACCAAGGCGCAGGTCGTGTGGGTCGACGAGAACATGGACGGGATCGTCGAGGACAACGAGCTCCAGGTGGTCCCGGCGACCACCGGCGAGCCATCGCAGACGTTCCATCACGACGCGGTCGGTGCCGACGTCACCGTGCGCTGGTGCCTGCGAGAGCTCGGCGAGGGCGCGGCGTTCTTCGAGGGTGCGATCGGGACGAACATCGATCGCGGGATCATCGAGGCCGACCCGATCCAGGCCAGCCGCGATCTCCGCGAGGCCGGCTTCGATGTCGGCGTCGTCCAGGCGATCACGCCATGGGCGCAGGCCGGAGCTCGCTACGATCGCTACAACGCCGATCGCGACGCGAGCGAGCGCGAGGGCGTCACGCTCGTGCAGACCCACCAGATCTTTTCGACGCTCTCCGTGATGGCGGCCGCGCGCCGCGGCACCGGCCGGCTGATGGTCGAGTACGACGTCAATCGCAACCCGTACGGCCGCGCCGACAACGGCACGCCGGCCACGCTCGCCGCCGATCGGCTGACGATCCGCGCGCAGGTGGAGTTCTAGATGCGGTGGCTCGCGTGGCTCGTGCTCGCCGCTGCTTGCAACGCCGCGAGTCCCGAGCTCGGCTACGACGCGGTGCTGCAGGTCCCCGGCGCGCAGTTCCGGCCCGGTGCGTTCCCCGACGGCGGCGACGGCCCGCCGGTCCTCGACTTCATCCCGTCGCACACGACCGTCGTGGTCGGGATGCTGCGCGAGCAGCTGACCGCGCACTTCGATCCGGCCGCGCGCGGCGCGATCCTGGGCGTCGTGGGTGACGCGGGCGCGTGGATCGTGCCGGTCGGTGCTCCCGATGTCACCGCCCCCGGCGAGCCGCGACTCGTGCAGACCTACGGGCTCGCCGAGACCACGCCGAGCGGCCCGCTCACGCTCGAGATCGCGGCGACCGACGCCGACGGCGTGATCGGCGCGCCGGCGACGATCGAGCTCATCGCCGACGAGCCGCCGCCGCCGATCAACGGCGCGTGCCCGACCGGTGTGTGTCCGCTCGGGCAAGCGTGCGTGAGCAACGTGTGCACGGCCGCCCTGATGGTGTCGCTCGTGTGGGACTCGACGGCCGACCTCGATCTGCACGTCGTCGATCCGCTCGGCGGCGAGGCCTACTCGGCCAATCCAAATACGTGGCAGATGCCGGCGCCGGGCAGCGCGCCACCCGATCCGAACGCGTACAAGACCGGCGGCATCCTCGATCGCGACGCGAACGCGAGCTGCGCCCAGAGCGGGAACCCCGAAGAAGACGTGAGCTGGCAACAGCCCGCGCCGAGCGGCACGTACGTGGTGCGCGTCGAGCCGGTCGCGATGTGCAAGGACGCGAGCGCGCGCTGGTACGTCGCCGCGTATGCGGCGGATGGCTCGGTGATCGCCGCGGCGAGCGGCGTGTCGACCGCGTACGACGTCAGCTACGGCACGCACGGCAAGGGTGGCGGCGTCACCGCGCTGATGTTCGCGTTGCCATGAGGGCCGCGTTGCCATGAGGCCGGCTACGATCGCGCTCGCCGCGGTCGTCGCGCTCGCCGCGGGGGGCGCGCTCGCCGCGGGAGGCGTCGAGGCGCAGCCGGCGGCGACGCTGCACGGCACGGTCGTCGATCGCGCGACGCAGCAGCCGATCGCCGGTGCGATCGTCACGATCGGATCCGAGCTCGTCGCGACCGACGACGCCGGCGCGTTCGCCGTGACGCTCGCACCCGGGCGCTACACGATCGCGATCACCGCGGACTTCTTGACGCCGAGCTCCACGCCGGTCGCACTCGCCGCGGGTGCGAACGTCGCGATCACGATCGAGGTCGATCCGGCCGCGACCACCGGCGGCGAGACGATCGAGATCTCCGACGTGGCGCCGACCGCGCCGGGCGAGATCAAGATCGACGCGAAGCTCGCGCGCGCCGTGCCGGGAGGCGGCGACGCGGCGAAGGTCGTGCAGTCGTTGCCGGCGGTCGCGCGGCCGAGCGCGGGCTCGACCGAGATCGTCGTGTGGGGCGCGGCGCCGAGCGAGACCCGCGTGTTCGTCGACGGCGTGCCGGTGCCCGCGCTGTATCACCTCGGCGGCTACCGCTCGGCGCTCGGCAACGATCTGATCGGCGATCTGCACCTCACGCCGGCCGCGTTCGGCCCGGATCATGGCGGCGCGATCGGCGGCGTGATCGACATCGGCCTGGCCGATCCCGCGAGCGTGCCGGCGTGGCGCGTCCAGGCCGACGTGCTCGATCTCAGCGCGGAGGGTCGCGCGAAGCTCGGCGACGCCACGATCGCAGCGGCCGTCCGTCAGAGCTGGCTCGATCACGCGATCGGGCTCGTCGAGGATCCGCAGCAGCTCGCGCCGAACGCGCCGTTGCCGCGCTGGACCGACGCCCAGATCGCGGCACGCGTGCCGCTCGGCCACCGGCTCGTGCTGTCGGCGTGGGCGATCGGCTCGATCGACACGCTCGAGCGCGTCCTGACCTCGGACGATCCTGCGACCGAGACCAGCGAGCAACTCGATCAACAATTCGCGCGGGCTCAGGTCACGCTGCGTCGCGATCGCGCGGACGGCTACGACAGCGGTACGATCTGGATCGGTGCGGATCGTTCGACCGACGATTATCGGTTCGGCCTGATCCCGGCGAACCTCGCGGATCGCGCGTGGGTCGGTGGTGCCCGTGGCGTGCAACAGACGCGACTCGGCGACCACACCACGGTCACCGCCGGCATCGATCTCGACGCGGCCGAGCACGCGCTCGAGCGCGACGGCTCGCTCTCGATCCCGGCGCGCGAGGGCGATATCCACGTGTTCGGCCAGCCACCCGGCAGCGATGTCGCGGTCGATGCGTGGCACGCGACGACCACCGATGCCGCTGGCCATGCCGCGATCGACGTGCGCGCCGGACCAATAACCGCGACGCTCGGTGCGCGCCTCGACAGCTGGGTGCTCACCGCGAGCCGGCTCACGCCGCGCGTCGGCGTGACCCCCGCGCTCGGCAGCCAACAGATCCTGTTCGATGCTGATCCGCGTGGCTCGGTCCAGGTCCGCCTCAGCGACGATGCCGTCGTGCGCGCCGACGCCGGCCTCTACCATCAGGCGCGCGACGCGAGCGATAGCTCGGCCGTGTTCGGCTCGCCGGCTCTCGGGCTCGAGGAGGCGTGGCACGCGATCGTCGGCGCGCAGTGGCGACACGCGCCCATGGCGTTCGAGATCGCGGGCTACGCGCGATGGCTCGACGACCTGGTCGCGCGCGACCTCGCGGTCACGCCGCCCCTCGCGCAATCGTTGACCCAGCTCGGCATCGGCGAGGTCTACGGCGTGCAGGTCACCGCACGCGTGATCGACTGGCGCGGACTCTCCGGCTGGCTCAGCTACAACCTGTCGCGCTCGACGCGCAAGGATGCTCCCGACGAGGCGTGGCGCCTGTTCGATCACGATCAGAGCCACGGGCTGATCGCGGTCGCCGGCTGGGAGAGTGGCCCGTGGACGCTCGGCGCGCGCGTTCGCTACGCGACCGGCGAGCCGCGCACCCCGGTGACCGGCGCGTTCTTCGACAGCGCGAGCGGCCGGTTCCAGCCGATCGTCGGCGCGCAGAACACCGTGCGCGTGCCGGCGTTCTTCTCGGCCGACGTCCGCGGCCAGCGCGCGTTCGAGCTCGGCCGCGGCGTGCGCGGCGCGTTCTACCTCGAGATCCAGAACCTGACCGATCGCGCCAACGCCGAGGAGATCATCTACAGCGCCGACTTCTCGCAGAAGGGCTACTTGACCAGCTTGCCGCTGCTCGCGATCGCGGGCGTCAGGATCGAACATTGATGCGCTCCGCGGCGGTCATCCTCGCGATCACGCTGGGCTGCAACTCGCCGCTCGATCAACGCCTCGCGCTCGTCGATCAGCCGCGGGTCCTCGCGATCACCGCCGAGCCGCCCGAGGCCAAGCCCGGCGTGATGGTGACCTACGGCGTGCTCGTCGCCGCCCCCGACGGCCCGGCCGTGGTCGCGCCGAGCTGGGCGTACTGCACCGCGCCGAAGCCGCCGACCGAGGACGACATCGTCGCGCCCGCGTGCCTCGGCGATACGCAGATCGTCGACCTCGGCGCCGCGGCGACGGTCACCGGCACGCTGCCCGCCGACGATTGCGCGCTCTACGGTCCCGACACGCCGCCCGGAAATTTCCGGCCGCGCGATCCGGACGCGACCGGCGGCTACTTTCAACCGGTGCGCGCGACCGCGACGTTCGGCGGCGCCGAGCTGGTCGCGTTCGGGCTGTCGCGGATCACCTGCAACCTGCCGACGGCGCCGACGACGGTCGCGCACGACTACCAGCTCCACTACGTCGGCAACACGAACCCGACGCTGCTACCGCTCGTGCTCGGCGACGCCGGCGGCGCCGCGCTCGCGATCGACGCCGTCCCGGCGGGCACGACCGTGACGCTCGTCGCGTCGTGGCCGGCGACCGCCGTCGAGAATTACCTCTACTACGACGCGTCGAGCGAGACGCTCGTGACCCGGCGCGAGGCGATGCACGTGTCGTGGTATGCGACCGGCGGATCGATCGCGGTCGACGCGAGCGCGGTCGACGAAGCTGCCCCGGCGACCACGGTGTCGACGACCTGGCAGACGCCCGCGGCCGGCTCGGCCTGGCTCTGGGTCGTGCTGCGCGACAGCCGCGGCGGCATTGCGACCCAGACGATCGCGGTCACCCTTCACTGATCGAGAGCAAGGACGCGTATGATGATCTGCATGCGTCGAGCCCTGATCCTCGTCGCGCTGCTCGCAGGCTGCTCGAGCAAGGATGGCGCGTCGACCACGCATGCGAACCGACCGTACGAGGGTCACGTCCTCGAGCTGTTCGTCGGGACGGCCTCGAAGCCGCCGACCGAAGCCGCCGCCGCCGCGTTCGAGCAGAAGACCGGCGCGAAGCTCGAGCTGCACTTCGGCGGATCCGGCCGGATGTTGTCGGAGATGAAGCTCGCCGAGCGCGGCGACATCTACTTCCCCGGTTCGTCCGACTACATGGAGAAGGCCGAGGCCGAGCGGCTCGTCGTGCCCGAGACCGAACAGCGGATCGTCTACTTGATCCCGGCGATCAACGTGCAGCGCGGCAATCCGCACCACATCCAGCGCCTGGAAGACCTCGCGCAGCCCGGGCTCCGCGTCGGGATCGCGCGGCCCGACACCGTGTGCGTCGGGCTGTACGGCGTGGAGTTGCTGGAGCACGCGAAGCTCGCCGACAAGGTCAAGCCCAACATCGTCACGAACGCCGAGTCGTGCGAGCAGACCGCGGAGCTCGTTTCGCTCAAGTCGGTCGACGCCGTGCTCGGCTGGGAAGTGTTCGAGCACTGGGATCCGGACCACATCGAGACCGTGTACCTGCCGAAGGACGAGGTCACGCGGATCGGCTACATCCCGGCGGCGGTCGGGACCAAGGCCCGCGAGCCCGCGCTTGCCAAGGTGTTCATCGCGTTCCTCGCGAGCGCTGAGGGCAAGGCGATCTTCAAGAAATGGAGCTACCTCACGAGCGAGGCCGAGGCGCGGGTCTACACTAATCCTTCGACGCCGGTCGGCGGCGTCTACGAGCTGCCCGCGTCGTGGCAGCAGTGATCGGCATGTGATCTGGCATGACGTACCGCCCGCGTTGGTTCTCCGGCTTCTTGCTCGCGGGCCTCGGCCTCGCGGTCACGACCGTCGTCGTGATCATCGCGGCCCAGGTCGGCTACGCCGGCGAGCGCGATAGTCCGTTCTCCGCACTCGGCGAGCCCGACGTTCGCGCGGCCGTCCGCTTGAGCTTGTGGACCGCGACGCTCGCGGCGGTGCTCGCGATGATCGTGGCGATCCCCGCCGCGTACGCGCTCGCGCGCTGGCGGTTCCGCGGCCGGATCCTGGTCGATGCGCTGCTCGACATCCCGATCGTGCTGTCGCCGGTCGTGATCGGCATCGCGCTGATCCTCGTGTTCCGATCGCCCCCGGGGAAGTGGATCGAGGACCACCTCGTGCGGTTCGTGTTCGAGGTCCCGGGCATCGTGGTCGCGCAGTTCGTGCTCGCGCTCGCGATGCAGATTCGCGTGCTCAAGACCGGGTTCGAGGAGCTCGACCCGCGCTACGAACAGGTGGCGCGGTTCATGGGCTGCACGCCGTTCGGAGCGTTCTGGCGCGTCACGCTACCGATGTGCCGGTCGAGCTTGATCGCGGCGTTCGTGATGGGTTGGAGCAGGGCGCTCAGCGACTTCGCCGCCACGGTCACGATCGCAGGCTCGGTCCGCAACAAGACCGAGACGATTCCGGTCGCGATCTACAACAACCTGGCGGGCGTGCAGATCGGCAAGGCTCTCGGCCTCGCGCTGCTGTTGACCTCGATCGCGCTGTGCGTGCTCGTGGTCGTTCGCGTCGTCACGAGGCGGGAGCCATGATCGCCGTGCGCTCGCTCGTCGCGACGTCGGGCCCGTTCCGGCTCCAGCCGATCACGCTCGAGATCGCGAGCGGCGAGCTGGTGGTCCTGCTCGGTCCCTCCGGGACGGGAAAGACCGTCCTCCTCGAAGCGCTGCTCGGCTTGCGCACGGTCGAAGGTGGTGCCGTCACGATCGATGGTCGCGACGTCACCGCGACCGAGCCCGAGGATCGCCTCGTCGCGTACATGCCCCAGGACGTCGCGCTGTTCCCACACCTGTCGGTCCGCGCGAACATCGAGTTCGGGCGCCGGGTCCGCGGCCAGCTCGAAGGTCTCGCAGCCGAGGTCACCGAGGTCGCGACGACGCTCGAGATCGCGCACCTGCTCGAGCGAACGAACATCCGCTCGCTGTCGGGCGGCGAAGCCCAGCGCGTGGCGCTCGCGCGTGCGCTCGTGACCCGGCCGCGCGTGCTGTTCCTCGACGAGAGCTTCTCGGCGCTCGACGCGCACATCCGGCGCCGACTGCTGCTCCAGTTTCGTCAGGTCCAGCGCGACCGCGGCCTGACGGCGATCTACGTGACCCACAGTCTCGGCGAGGCGACGTTCGTCGGCGACCGCGTCGCGGTCATGCTCGACGGCGCGATCGCGCAGCTCACGACGCCCGAGACGTTGTTCCGCGCGCCGAGCGATCTGCGGATCGCGCGCTTTCTCCAGCTCGACAACGTGCACGCGGCGACCTCGATCGAGGGCACGACCGCCCACGTCGCGGGCCTCGCGTTCGAGCTCGCCGCGCCCGCGAGATCGGGTTCGAGTTGGATCGCGATCTCCGCAGGTGACGTGATGCTGGTCTCGCGCGACGATCGAGACGTCGTGTCCAACCGCTTCGCGGGGACGATCACACGCGTGACCCAGCGTCACGATCATCGCCGTGCGCGGATCGCGCTCGAGGGCAGTGCGGGCCTCGAGCTCGACTGCGATCTGTCCGCGCGTGACCGATTCTTGGGCTCCGCGAGCGTTGCGGTCGGCGCGCGTGTGGAGCTGCACGTGCCGTCGTCGGCGATCGTCGTGTTCCCGGAGGTGCGCTCATGAGATGGATCTGGATCGTGATGCTGGTGATGGCGTGCCGCGGTGACGAGCCCAACGAGGAGCGCCGGCTCCCGAAGCTTCAACCGCCGCCCTCCGTCGAGATCCCGCGCGACCTACAGCTCCCGATCTCGGTCGATGGCAAGCCGGCGAGCGCGCTCGACGCCGCGCGCCTCGCGGCGAACAAGCCCGACTACGCCGACGCCGAGCGCAGCGCCTGGCGACTCGATGCGCTGTTTCACGCGGAGATGCCGACCGGCCACGCGCGGATCGCCGCGTTTCAGAACAACGGCCTCAGCCTCGCGCTCGACGTCCCAGCGAAGGACGCCGTTCCGGTCCTGCTGTTGAACCGCCGCGGACAGATCGTGCTCACGCTCGTCGATCCCGCGAGCCCGTTCCCGAACTATCACGGTCAGGGCGGCCGGCTCGCACGCCCCGGCGATCCGTTGCCCCACATCATCGTTCAGCGGATCGAGATCACGAACCAACCCTGAGCTACTTCGAGGTGATCTCGAGCCCGGTCACGTCTTTGACCGCCGTCTCTCCCCACGCGCCGGTCGCGTCGGCCCAGCGAAACTTCAGGCCGCCGCGCCGCGTGCGATGGACGATCGGCGTCTTGCTCGGATCCGCCCACGCGGCCGCGTCGATCGTTTGCCGGGTCTCGCCGATCACCGTGGTGACCCGCGCGGTCACGCCGACCGCGTGCACGAGCTCGCGCAGCGACCACGTGTCGCGCGCCTCGCCGTCGTGATTCGCGCTCGTGAAGTGCGCCGTACGATCGAAGACGGCTTGCGGCCACGTCGCAGCGCTGCCGTCGATCGTCACGGCCAGCGCCAGCGCCGGTGCGGCGATCGCGGGATCGTGGCGATCCTCGTGATGCGCCGACCCGACGGCAGACGCCGCCGGCGGATCTGCGTGCTTGTTGCACGCAGCGAGTGCGACGAGCAACGCGAGGTGTTTCATCACTACTTCGGAGTCGCGGCCGAGCCGCTGCCGCCGCCGCCGCTGCCGCCGCCCGTGCCCTTCCCGCCGCCGCCACCGCTGCCGGCACCGCCACCGCTGCCGTCGCCGTGTTTGCGCTCCAGGCCTTTGCCGTCGCCCTTGCCCGAGTGATTCATGCCCTCGTTGTTCTTGCCGCCGCCGACCCCGCCTTGGTTCTTGTCACCGGCCGGGATGTTGGTCTTCGCCCAATCGGCAGCGCGTTGAATGCGAGCGTCGATCTCGGTCTTGAGCGCGGCCGCGTCCTTCGCCGCGATCGCGACCACGACGCCGTTCGTCAGGTGCTTCCCCGTCGCGGTCGCACCCTCGGGAATGTAGACGGGACACATGCCGATCGCGCCGCCGTGCTCTCCGTTCCGCTGGTGCTCCGTCCCGGTGTCGGTGTGGTGCTCCAGGTGCACCGCGAGGAGGTCGTCGGTGCGCTTCTGCACCGCCACGATCGCGTCCGGGTCGTCCGAGGTGATCGTGACGGCCACGTTGCTACCGTCGAGCGCCACCGACGTCGCAGAGCGCGCGACGGTGCTCGGACAGTTTCCGGCGTGGTGAGGCTTGGCAGGGTTGGAGCTCACCGCGGAACCGCTGCCGGTCCCGGTCGAGCTCGCGCTCTCCTTCTTCTTGCAACCGAACGCCGCAAGGGCCAACACCACGATCGCGATGTGCATTTCCCACCGTCGAGAACAAGCCGTCATAGTGACGCAACATACACGTGGATCGACGTGCGTACCAGCGGTCAGGCGATCAGCCACAGCATCACGAGGGAGACCACGAGCGTCGGCAGCAGCACGAGGGTGCCGACTCGCACGAAGCGCGTCACGCCGACGTGGAGTCCCGAGCGCCGCAGCAGATCGATCCAGAGCAGCCCTGCGAGCGAGCCGATCGGCAGCAGCCGGGGCCCGATATCCCCGCCGACCAGCGCGGCGAGCAGCGGGCGCGGTCCGTGCGACACGTCGATGGCGAGCATGTTCAAGATCGACATCGGGTGGTTGTCGATCAGCGCCGAGCCCGCCGCGGAGGCGACGCCGATCGTCGCGACCTGCGCAGCCCCGGTCCCCGTCGAGTAGAGAGCGTGCAGCTGATCGACCACACCGACCGAGCGCAGCCCTTGGACGACCAGGAAGATGCCCCACAGGAACAGCAAGATGTCGACGGAGACGTGGGTCGTCGCCTTGCGCAGTGGGGCGATCCGGTAGCCATGGCAGATCACGAGCGAGGCCAACGCTCCGGCGACCGCGACCATCCAGATGTCGATGTCGAGTGCCGCCGCGATCGGATACGCGAAGAACACGGCGAGCATGAGGATCACCGCGGGACGCTCGCCGGCGTGGCGATGCATGCGCGTCGGCGACGCGGTCGCGGCAACCGCGGAGCGCAGCGTGGTCCGATAGATCAAGCGCAGCACCAGATACGTCAACCCGGCGCCGACCAGCGACAGCGGGACCATCACCGCGGCGTAGGTGTTGAACTTCAGGCCGGCATACTCGGCGACGATCATGTTCATCGGGTTCGACACGATGAACGGCGCGACCCCCGGCGCGAGAAACACCACGAACGCAAACGCGAGGGTCACGTCGGGACGACCCGGATACAGCCGGCGCGTCGTCGCGACGACGAGCGGCGTCAGGATCAAGATCGCGGCGTCGTTGTTGAGCAGCGACGGGGTCACGAGCGCGAGCACGAACACGAGCGAGAACGTCGCGGTCGCGCGGCGCGTGCGGGCGAACGCCTCGATCCGCGCCGCGAGCCGCTCGAACGCGCCGACCTCGTGGACCACACCCGTGAGGATCATGATCGACGTCAACGTGACGAGCGGCCGCCACTGGATCGACCACGCCTGCACCATCATGTGAGGGGTCAGCAGCCGAGCGGTCAGCAGCACCAGCACGCCGAGGAGCGCAGCGGTGCCCGGCGTAAATCGGATGGACGCCGTGAACCGTGGCCGGATGACCGCGAGGCTCACGGTCACCAGGAGCGCGGAATACGCCACCGCTTGGTCCATCGGCGCTGCGTAGTGTTGCACGAGCAACGCCAGTTCCTCGACGCGCAACTAGGCGAGGTTACGTGGCGACCCGCGTCGCCGCGCGAGAAGCGCCCCCACTAGCTGGGGGTCAGTACATCACGGCGAACGCGCCGCTCACGCCCATCGTTCGATCGGTCGCAGAGCTGACCATGCCGGCTTGGAACGCCAGGCTCTCCTGGTTGAAAAACCCGGCGAAGTGCAGGCCGTAGTGCCGATCGAGCGCGACATCGACGCCGACCTGGACGGCGAACGAGGTGATCGAGGCGATGCCGAAGTAGTTTGCCTCGGTGATCGGGCCGCTGCTGAACATCAGCGGGAGGTCCGCTTGCACGGTCAAGCCGACGGTCGGAGACACCGCGAGCCGCAGCAGCACGTCCGGGCCGATCGCCTTGTAGACGGTGTCCGCCATGTTGAGCTGGGTCGGGCTCGTCAGCGTGCTGCGATCGGCGATGAACGACTGGCTCCAGTAACCGAGCCCCGCCGCCAGCGACGACTGCCCGAACATGAAGCGATAGCGCACGCCGAGCGCGTAGCTCGTCTCGCTGATCGGCGCGCTCTGTGGCGTGCTGGGGATATCGATCGTGAGCCCGACGACCTTGTTGATCGAGCCGTACACGCCGATCGCCGGTGCGGTCCCCTCCAGCGAGTCGAACGCGGCGGGATAGACCTCGCCGTCGAGCTGGACCGCGAACGCGCCGGTGCCGACGCGGGGAGGCGTCGTCCCGCCGGTGCTGGCGACGTAGGTCAGCGCGCGATGCACACCGCCGATGCCGGCGTCCACGAACACCGCGGCTTGCGTGACGCCGTTGCGATCCGTTTCGACCGTGGAGTCGTTCGCGTGTTTGTGCGCGGTCACCGTCTCGTCGGCGTCGTCCGCGCTGTTGTCCTCGGGCGCGAGCCGGGTCGCGAGCTCGTCGCGCAGTTGCTCGCGGAACGCCTTCGAGGACGACTTGCTGTATTCGATCTCGAATCGATCGGGCTTCTTGCCGCGCGTATAGACGCTGAGCTTGAGCTTCTTCTTCGTGCCGTCGCGCTCGAGCTTGCCGTAGATCACGGCGTCGACCTCGAGGTGTTTGCGCAGCTTCTTGGCCGCGTGCGAGGTGTCGGGCTCCGAGATCGACAGCTCCTTGAGCGCCTTGGCCACGACCTTCGAGCTCGTCACCTTGGCCTGCGACGCGGCGGCGTCGTGGACGATCACGCCGATCTTGCCGTCGCGATCACCGTCGAGCGGCGCGACCGCGACCCGTGGCCTGGCGAGAGCGAGCGCCGGCCAGATGACTACGACGAGCAAGATCGACAATCGCATGCGCACCTATTCCAAGACCTCGATCGACGCGAGTCCGCGCAGGTCGCCCGCGCGTTGCCAACCTTCGCCCTGCTTCTTGAACACCGTCACGCGCAGCGCGCCGGCTCGGTTGAGCTTGACGAACGGGACCGACGTGTTCGGATCGAAGTCGGCTTGTTCGAGCGACAGGGCCTGGCCCGAGACATCGCTCAGCATGATCTTCTTGAACTTCTTGATCCCCGCCGCGTCGAGGATCGTCGCGAGCGTCCAGCCGCGCGGCTCCTTCGACTCGTCACCGGGCATCGACTGGCGGGCGATCGCGAGGAGCTTGGTGCCCTCGAGCGTCGATGCGCCGGAAGGGGTCTTGATCGCGATCTTGAGCTGCTTCGGATCGCTGCCACCGCCTTGTCCGCTCTCGTTCTCGCCGCGACCGCCGCCCTGCGCGAGCGTGATCCGGATCTCGCTGACGCCGTGCTCGCCGACCTTGGGCTTGCCGTGGTTGGCGAGCTCGACCGGATCGAACATGCCGAACGCGGGCGTGCCGTCGTCTCCGACGTAGACCACGGGCACGAGGTCGCGATAGACGTCGGACGGTTTGTGCAACTGCGTGGACTCGGCGGTCGCTTTGATCGAGACGTCTTGCCAGGTGCCGAGCCGGCGCGCCTTGACCGGCACGAGCGTATCGAGCCGCGGCCAGGTCGCGAGCTGTGCCGCGTCGACGCGCGCGACCGACTGATCGTCGACGAAGATCTCCAACGTCGGCTTCGCCGCCGGCGCCGGCGCCGGGGCCGGCACCGGGGCGTTGTTGTCGTTTTTGTGACAGCACGCGAGCGCCAGCACGAGGACCAGACACCGAGTGCTCATCCGCCTGAAGAATATCACGGTCGTCATTGCCACGTGCCCTGCAAGACAAACGAGACCACGCGTCCGACCGTGTGATACCCGGCGCGGCTCTCCGGCGCCGCATTCAACACGTCGGCGCATTTGACGACGGCGAGCCACGTCTTGTTGATCGGTGCGGTCGCGGTGAGCTCGAGGGTCGTCTGGCCCGGCACCACGACATTCTGATCGATGCTGTTGCCGAAGTACCTCACGCGCCCGTTCAGCGAGATATGCGGATCGGGCGTGACCTGGACCCAACCTTCGAGCTTGTGGTGCGGCAGCCGATCGAGAGGATCGGTCGGATCGACGTCGCTGGTCGCGCGGATGTAGCTCCACGCGCCACCGACCTCGACGCGCTTCTCGACGGTGACGCGGCCCATGACATCCACGCCGTAGAGCTGCAGCACGCCGAGGTTGACGAGGCGGCCGCTGTCGGCGGGATCCGGCGAAGACCGTACCGTGCCGGTCTGGTGCTTGTAGAACGGCGCGACTTCGATCCGGAGGCGGTCGGTCAGTTGCTCGATCCCACGCAGCTCGAAGTCGTCGATCATCTCGGGCCCGAGGCCCGGGTTTCCGGTCATCGGATCGAAGCGCTCGCGCAGGCTGGGGATCCGGCCCTTGCGCCCGACGATCGCGTCGAGCTCGAACGAGCCGTAGCTCGGCCGCCACTTCGCGGTCAGCTTGCCCTCGGGCCACGGATCGGCGCCCATGTAGACGAACGGCACCGCGACGCCGACCGCGCCGTCGAGCCGGATCGTCTCGTGCTCGTACTGCGCGTCGGCGGCGAGCTCGACGAGCGTCGTCGAAGCCTTGGTCTCGTCGCCTGCGAGATCCTTGACGTCGGATTGGTTGTAATCGATCCAGCTCGACATCGCGATCCGCCACTCCTTGCCGAGTGGGCGCGTGGCCAGGGCCATCGCCCCGGTGCGAAACGCGGTCAGCGCCTCGAGCGAGGTCTCGGATGGCACCGAGAGGTCGTCGTCGCTGAAGAACAACGAGCGGCGGTAGAGATGATAGAGCCAGCTCTCGCCCTGCAACTGCCACGCGCCCGCTCGGGTGTCGAGCTTCACGCTCGCGCGCTTGGTCGCCTCGCGATCGACGAGCAAGGTCTGCTGCGCGGTCTCGTCGTCGGACGGCGGTGACAAGTAGTGGCGCTCGTCGAGGAAGCCATCGATCGCGATTCGCGTGTCGCCATCGCGATACTCCAGGCGGGCGGCGCCGGTGCTGTTGTGCGCTTGCCCGGGGAGATCGGGCAGCGCGTCGGGGAGTGCGAACGCGTGAAACGACGCGTTGCCGGATCCCGAGACGCGCAGGCCCCAATGCGGCGACAGCGCCACCCGCGCCGTTGCGGTCACGCCGGCACTCGGCAGGGTGTCGCCGGTGAACCGCGCGATCACGAGCTGCGGACCGATCGCGTCACGGGTCAGCACCTCGATCATCGCGCCGTTGCCGCCGCCACCGTCGATCGGCGATTGCGGCCCGGTCGCGACGCGAATCTGCACGATGTCGGTGATCGGGATCGACGACACGTCGAACGTGCCGTAGTAGGGGTCGCTGACCAGCACGCCGTCGATGAAGATGCTCACCGAGCCTTTGCGCGCACCGCGGACGTCGAGGTTCGTGCCGCCGCGGCCGGCGTCGCGCACGGTGACGTCGGGGAGCAGCGCGAGCGCGGTCCCGAGGTCGGTCGCGCCGCGCGCGGCGAGCTGCTCGCCGGTCAAGCGAACTTCGGTGTCGCGATCGAATGGCTTGTCCGGACGCTCGTCGAAGATCTCGATCGCCTCGCCCTTCGAGATCTGCTCGAGCTCGGCCTCGGTCAGGCCGGTCGGCGCGGACGGCTCCACGTTGGCTCCCGAGCCGGTGTCCGCGGACGCGATGCCGCCGACCAGCGCGCCCACCACCACGACGGTGATCGCGATCGTTCGCGCGCTCACGGGCCGCGCGCTCACGGGCCGCAGACGTTGGCCTGGGCAGGCTTGCAATTGCCCATGGTGTTGCAAAACCCGTTCGATCCAGTCGCGTCGAGCGGGCACATCGAACTGTCGCCGGGGGTGCACGTTATCGTGCACACCGTGAGGCCGGCGCCGTTGTAGTCGTGGCAGAAGTTCGACATGCAGTCGCCATTCGATCCGCACGAATCGTAGACGTTGCCGGCGCACTTCGTCGCGCCGCCATCGACCCTGGTTTGCGAATAGCTGCTACATGCGACGAGCAGCGCGAATAGCGCCATCACTCGGGTCGCTCGGGGCGCTCGGGATCGAATCAGGGATGCACGCCGGCGCACACCGCGTCGTTCGTGCCGTTACAGACGTCGAGCCGCGCCGCCGCCGGCGTGCCCACCGTCAGCCCGGCGGCGCTCGGTGCCGTCCCCATGAAGTAGCTGTTGCTGAAGTCGCCGCTGACGCCCGGGTCGGGTTCGACGTTCGTCGAGTTCGAGACCCAGTTGTCATACGTGAAGTCCGCCGCTTGCCCCGCGTAGAACATGATGCCGAACGTCGGTGCCGACGGGTTGGTCGCCGGCGTATTCGTGATGTTGGTGTGGCTCACCTTGATCACGTTGCCCGTACCGCCGAAGTGCATGTTGCAGTGGGTGGTGTCCGACGCGGGTGCTTCGACGCCGAGCTGCGAGTACATCAGCGTGACGCTGCCACCGCCCATGATGATCAGGTCGCCGGGCGAATTCGAGAGATGGCTGTCGGAGATCGTCGTCGTACCGGACGTCGAGGTCGACACCTCGGTGCCCGTGACGGTCGTGTACTTCATCGTGAGGACACCGCCGCTCGGGACGTCGATGCCTCCAAACGAGGTGCCCGTGCTCGCGCCGATCGTGACTCCAGCGCCACTCGCGCCTTCGATGTCGAGGGTGCCGGCGACCGTGATCGAGGCGCTCGGCAGGACGGTGATCGCCGCACCGGCCATGACCGTCACGGTCACACCCGGATCGATCGTCAGCGCGCCCGTGATCGCTTGCGCACCGGTCAGGGTGGTGCTGGTCGTGATGTGGCCGCTGAGCCCATTCATCGTGGTTCCGCTGCCGCCACTACCCATCGTGTCGTCGCCACCGCCGGGCGCGGGCATGCCCCCACTTCCGACGACGCACCCGACGAGCGGCAGAGCCAAGATAAGTGCGAGCGCCTTCATCATGGTCCGATCAAAGAGCAACGGTTGTGCCGTCCCTCTGCGACGTGGATGCTTGAAATCATTGGTGTTGCATCCGGTCCAAGTGCCTCGAGCGGGGGCCGACTCCTCATCCGATGGGGATGCCGGCCCCTAACGGTCGGTGGTCGTCGCAACCACCGGGCGTGGCGCGTGGATCAGATACTGCTCGTGGAGGTCGTCGCGCATGGCCTTGGCAACGGCGGGGTCGACGACGGCGGCCGCGCGACTGCGTGCGATCGCCGCATCACTCTTCGCGGTGTCGTTCTGGAACGTGAACAACATGACGCACACCGGGGTGCCCCGCTTGTCGTAGCGGATCAGCCTGCCACCGATCGTCCCGATCTTGAGATCCTTGACGCCGAGCGCCATCGGCGCGGCGACCATGTCGAGGCGATAGATCAAATACGCGGGTGCGGCGAGCAGCTCGGCGGTCGCGCGGCGCTTCGCCGTCTCGCCGGCCGCCGGATCGATCATCACCTGTGTCGCCGGCGCGTCGAGCTCGGTCGGATTCATCCAATCCGAGAGCTCGGCGATCTTCTCGAGCTCGCGGTGGTCGATCAGCAGGAGCGTGCGGCGCGTCATGGGTGCGCCGACCAGCTCTTCGGGCTTGCACGCGCGAACCGCGGCCGGCGCCGGCACGTCGTTCACCATGCGATCGGCGATCTTGAGAAATTGGGCCGGATCCGCTTCCGGCGGATGATGACAAGCGCCGCCGCACGCGACGCCTACGAGCGCGAGCAGGTTACGCGCTGATGATCGTACCGACATCTTCTCCACCGAGCGCGGCGAGCACTTGTCCGGGCTTGAGTCCATTGACGATCTGCAGCTCCTTGCACCATCGCGCGCGCGGGAGGTACTCGATCACCTTGCGCTCCACGACCAGGTCCGCGAGGTCGTCGTCGATCAGCTGCTTCGCGGAGATCCGCGGGACGAACGTCGCACCCGGGTTCTTCTTCGGATCGTCGGTGTAGAGCCCGTCTTCATCCTTGATGAAGATCGCGCGCTTGACGCCGAGGAATTCGCACGACAGGAACGCGCCGGCGTCGGTGCGGTGGGGCGGGATCCGACTGCCGGCCTCGTGCTTCTCCCAGTAGCCGAACGGCGGCATGCCGCTCATCACCGGGATGCACCCGAGCTGCAGGTAGAGCGGCAGCTTCTCGAAGTCGTCCGGCAGGATGAACAAGCCGCCGTGCTTCGCGAGCAGCATCTGCACCATGCGCGCGTTCTGCATCGGGATGTATTTGCCGAGCGTGGCCACCACGCCGGTCGGCATCTCGAGCTCGCTCGCGATCGAGTAGATGTGACGCGCGCGCGTGCCACCGCCGGTGAGCAGGACGACCTGAATGCCACGCTTGCGCGCCTCGATCACCTCGTCGAGGATCGGAAACAGGGCGGCGCGTCCGCGATCCATGATCGACTGCCCACCGATCTTGACGATCCGCACGTCCGGCATCACGGCGACCGGCCGGTAGTCGATCGAGCTCGGTTGCGAACCCGTCAGCGTCGAGCTCGCGAGTGCCGATGGGATCGTCTTGCGTTCGCCGATCACAGAGCGCTCGCTTTCTCGATCACGGTGCCGACGTCTTCGCCGTCGAGCGCGCGGGTCAGCATGCCCGGCTTCAAGCCGTTGACGATCACGACCCGCCGGAGGTTCTTCGCCGCGTGCCACGACCGATAGAGCTCCTCGTCGAGGATGTTCTCCGTCGGCATCCGGCCGAGCAGCTCTTCGAGCGTGATCTTCGGGATCAGCTTGGCGTTCGGATGCAGCTTGGGATCGCCGTCGTAGAGGCCGTCCTCGTCCTTGACGAAGATCAACTGCTTCATGCCGAGCACCTCGGCGAGCTGGAACAGACCGAAATCGGAGCCGTGCATCGGGACGGCGCCCTCCATCGGCGGTGGCTCCCAGAAGTGGAACGGCGGCACGCTGATCGCGATCGGCGTGATGCCGGCGTCGAAGTACAGCGGCAGATCCCAGAAGTGATCGCGCTGCATCGGCATCGATCCGTGCGGCGCGAGCAGCGCGTTGAGCAGGATCGCGTTGAGCTCCTCCATCGCACCGACGAGCTGCGCGATGCCACCGGTGGGTAGCCCGAAATCCATCGCGACCGACATCGTGTGGCGCACGCGCGTTCCGCCGCCGACGCCGATCACCATCTTGTGGCGGCGCTTGACGACGGCGAGCTCCTCGACCAGCGGCAGGATCGCGCTCTTGCCGCGATCGAAGATGCTCTGACCGCCGATCGAGACCAGCGAGACATCGGGGAAGATCTTGAGGTCGCGTTCGCTCTCCGTCTGCGACAGCACCTTGCGGTTCTGCAACGACTCGCGCATCAACTGCGACTGGATGTGCGTACGGCCGTCGTCGGCAACGAGCTTGGTCATTCGACTCCTCGCGGAAGGATAGCGCCGAAAAAACGAAAGGCGCCACCGTGCGGCGGCGCCTTCTAAGGCGACCCTGAATGGCTCGTTGCTGCTAGTCGGTCAGCGTCGGCACGCCACAGGCCGGAGCGGTCGTGCCGTTGAGGTGCTCGGTGGTGAGCGTCGCGAACTTGGTCAGCGCCGTCATGCCCTTGTTGGTCAGGGCGTTCCACTGGTTCGGGTGCGCGCCGTTCGTTCCACCCTGTGCCGCGAGCTTGAACGGGATCGTGTTCACGATGACGGTGTTGGTGGTCGTGTCGATCGTGAAGAACGTCGAGAGGTACTCGCGGTAGGTCGTGATCGTCGTGAACATGTTCTGCGCGTCGGGGGTCGCGACGAAGTACGACTGAGCCTGACCGTTGACGTGGCACTGCTTGCAGTAGCCCTCGTTCGTGTTGACCTGCTGCGCGTATGCGGTCGCGACGTTCGCGGTCATGAAGTCCGTGTACTGCATGCAGCCCGACCACTGCGCCATGTAGTCGACTGCCGTCGTTCCGCCACTAGCACTACGCCACGACGCCTCGAGCGCGAGCCAGTTGGTGATCGTCGTGACCTGGTCGGCCGTGAAGGTCGCATAGTGAGCGGTCGTCGTGGGGATCGAGACGAGCGGGGCGGTCGCCGTGTACGCACCGACGACACTTCCCATCCCCGTGATCACGGTCCAGGCGGCCGAGCCGTCCTGGGTTGGGGTGGTCTGGCTGACGTAGCCAGGAGCGTTCGCGCCCGGGGTGGTCGCGCTGTGACAACCCGAGCTACCACACGACGCGCTGACGATCGGATAGACGTTGGCGTTGAAGTAGTCGCGAGCCGTTGCGCTACCACCACCACCACCACCACCCACCGGCGGTCCGGTATCGCTACCGGTACCGATCGGATTGTCATCGCCGCCGCTGCCGCCGATCTCGCCGGCACACGCTGCGAGACCAAACACGAGACCGAGAGAGAGTGCAACTGCGGTACGCATGGTTAGTTCTCCTCGACGCGGCGGCGGCGGATGAAGGCTGCGAAGCCAATCAGGAAGAACGCGCTTGCCGTGCCGGCACCACTCGTCGTCGAGCAGCCGCCGAGCTCGTTCGAGCCCGCACCACCCGTGCCGCCGCCGTCGCCGGTGCCGGTGCCGGTAGTACCGGTACCGCTATCACCGCTGCCCGAGCCCATACCCGCGGCTGCATTGGCCTGCGCGACCGGAATCACCGTGATGTACGACGACAGCTTGAGCTGCGCGCACTTGAACGGGGTCGTGTGGGTCGTGTCGTCGGACGCGTAGCAGGTGTCCTGCACCGGCGTCACCGAGACGTTCGCGACCTCGGCCGAGTCTTTGCCCGTGGTCGCCATGATGGTGAGGAGCTTGTCGCACTTGGTCGCCCCGCCATCCGCGCAGAACGGGTTGATGACCGACAGCGACGCCGAGAAGTTACGACCCTGGTTACCCGGGTTCTGACCGAGGTAGTTCGAGTACATGCTGCGGTCGTAGGAAGCGCCGCCGGAGCTCGCCGTACCCGCGACGCCGAGTGCGGCCGGAGCGGACGCCATACCCGGTGCGGTGTCGAGCGCGAGGAAGTTGATCTGCGCGGGCGTACCACCACCGTTCTGGCTGCCGGTGAACAACATCAGACCGGGCTTCTGCGCCGCGAGGGTGTCCGTGCCGCCGAACACGACCGACGAGACACCGAGGTGCGTACCGTCGAGTCCGAGCATCTTCTGGCTCATATCGGTCAGTGGAACAACCGTCTTGAGTGCATTCGTGGCGGCATCGATTTGGAATAGACCGATGTTGTTGCGGTAGTACGTGCCACCCTTGTTGTTGTTATTGTTGGAGCCGTACGCGTCGCCGCTACGCCAGATGATGTACGAGCTCGGCTCGAGCGCTTTGGTCGTCGGGTTGTAGACCATCACGCGCTCGTGCATGGCGCGTTCGGCGTAGGTCGAGGGGATGCCGTTCGCAGCCGGCTTGCGTCCATCGATCAACTTGCTCCACAGGACGGCGCTCTGCTTGTCCGTGCCGGTGTACTTGCCGGGGGTGATGTCGGCGGCCGCGAGCCAGACGCCCTTCGTCTGGGGCTGGTCGTTGCCCGCGGTCCACGAGCACACCGCCGTGTTCTTGTTGGCGGCGTCGACGCTGCAGTAGCCGCGCGAACGCTCTTCTTGTTGGTCGAGGGCGATGTCGAACTTGTCCGCCCACTTGCACTGCGTCGGGTTCTTGTCGTCGTTGCACGTGATGTCCATGACATCCATCCAACCGTTGTCCGCTCCGTTGCCGTTACAGCCGCGCCACATCACGACGTGGCTCGTGAACCCCGTGGTCGCGGTGGTGGAGAAGTTAGCGGCAGGGCCGAAGTCGGCGACGACACCGGCATGGCCGTCCATGTTCATGTTGCAGTCGTCGTTGTTCTTTGCGTAGATCTGCTGTTCACCCAACTTGTTGGTTTGGGTGTTGAACAGGATCTGCTGGCCTTGAGCATTGAAGACCTGGAGCCAACGGGTCGTACGCGCACCGTTGTTGTTCTGGCGCCAGTTGTACTCGATGGCGATCGCCGAGCCGCCGTTGATCGTGTAGGCGTTCGGCTGGTTGAATGCGCGATAGTCCTGCGAGGCGTGGCTCGTGATGAACGCAGGCGTGTAGGTCGAGACCAGAGACGCGCAGACCGGGCTGCCAGCGCCGCCACCGGTGCCGCCGCCCGTGCCGCCGCCGCCGCCGCCGCCGCCGGCTGCACAGCCGGTGTTGACGAGCTGGAACATCGCCATCGCGCCCTGCGCCGGGTTGCCGTCGTTCGTACCGTTGCCGTTGTCGACGGGCTTGAGCGTCGCAACGCTCGAGCCCGGAACGAACAGGTTCGAAGCGCGATCGAAGTAGAGGCCGGTCTTGTTGTCGCCGTTGGGGCCGACAAACATCGCCATCGCCGGTTGCTCGTGACCCGGCTGATTGTTCTGGTGGTGACGCAGCCGCGCGGCGGTGGTCGAGGTGCCGGTCGTTACTTGAGTCGCAACGTCCTTGGTGCTCGAACCGAAGACCTTGAGCACGGTCGCGCCGCCGACATCGGCGATCGCGACAGACGACCCAAATAGGCCTGCTCCGAGGAGCAGGGTGACGGCGAACTTCGTGTTGGTCATTTTGGGAGGGTCCTTGGGGCGGGAGGGTGTCGTTCCAGACGGACAATGTCGTTGCGGAGCGACACCAGAACCCTAGAGCAACTGTCGTGCCCCTCACAAAGGCTCCTAAGTGGCTGAATCGCCGGCAAGTTGAGGAAGCGCGGCTGGAGGAGAGACTTCCCGATCCTGGGGAGTTCTCCTCCCACAGTGTAAACATGAGGACTCGGTCCCCAGGTCTGGGGGGCGAATCCCAGTGCGAATTAGTCCTGCTCGTCGGGGCGAATTGCCGGCAGCTCGTCTGCCTTGAGCGCGTGCGTGTGCAGCGCGATCACGTTGGCGACCACCTTCTGCTCGCCGAGCAACACCGCACCTGATTGGCTCTTTCCAGACTTCGACGGTGCCTCGAACGTCATCGACGCGAGCGCTGACGTCGGGAATTTTTCTTGTCGAGTGTCGTCACGAATCACCCAACCCTCGACCACCTTCGACGTGTCGACGCCGCGCGATTTGAGGAAGCCCCACAAGCTCCAGCTCAGCTCGCCATCACTGCTCGCGACCGCTTGTTTTGCGTCGAGGTCCTGACGCTTGATGATCGTGGCGAGCTTGTCGTCGAGGTAGATCCGCACGCCGCCGCGCACCGGTTCGCCGAAGTAGGGGACGCCCTCGATCGGACGCCCGTCGACGACGTAACCGCCTCCGTCGAACGTCGGTGGAGTCTTGTGGATGTAGATCATCACCGCCGTGATCTTGTCCGGATCGAGACCGTTGCCGAAATTGAGCGGCACGTGTGGGATCGGCTTGCCTCGCACGTGGAGGCCAAAGAAGAAACTGAAGTCATCCGCGTTCGGCTGCATCAGGTCGTGACCCGTCGCGACGATCGTGTTCGTTTCCTTCGGACCTTGGACATGGATCTGAACGATGGTCTTCGGATCGATCCCGATCGCACGTAGGTAGTCGTTGAAACGGTAGTAACGCTGCTCACCCCATTTCCAGATCTTGCACTCCTTGCAGTCGAGCGGCTTATCGATATTGACCTTGTGCTTCACCCACGTCGGTTTGAGCGTGATCGGTAATTCACCGAACGCGAGGAACCCGACGGGCTTGCCGTCGACGTAGACGGCGACGTCCTTGAACCGCTGCATGCCGGATTTGAACTCGCCGGCCACGTAGGCGTCGTCGGCGCTGCCGCTGCCGCTGCCGCTGCCGTTTCCGACGACGATCGCGGCGTCAGACCCGGCCGGTGTCGGCGCTAGCGCGGACGCTGGCTTGTGTTCGCGGTCGCGGCAACCAACGAGCGCGATCATCACGAACGCGCTGAAAAGGAACTTCATCGAGGTGTATTGTCTGCAGCGGACGTTCCTAGAAGCAACCGCTCCGGGCGCGGCTATGGAGGTCCCGGCGGGAGACGTGGGAGACTCGAGACCCCACGCAGGCACATCTCCCCGCCGCAAACGCGTGTCTCCGTGGTGAAATGACGAATGGTCGACAAGGCATCGCTGTTGCACTCGCAAGCCCGCATGCGCCTAGCGTGGATCAGCGTTGTTCTCGGTTCGACGGTGGCGGCGTGTACGACCGGTAGCTCGACGCCGGGCGGGGGCGTCGCAGACGCGAGCCCTGGTCCGCCGTCTGAATCCGGGATGACGCAGCTGGGCATCACGTGCTCGACGTTCTATGCCTCGACGGGAACGTTCGTCCCGAACGCAGGCGATCCACCACCGGCGAACTTCACCGGGTGCTGGCCGATCGGCGCATGGACGTTCACGCTCGCACCGAACACCGATCCGGCGAGCGGTGGCGGCATCGACAGCTGCTCCACCAATGGCCACGAGCCAACGACGCTCGCGAAGTACCAGTTCACCGGGAGCACCACGCTCGACGCGAATGGCGACCCCGTGGAGCACTTCACGTACACGCCGCAATCGAACGATCCCAACGTCCACACGACGATCAAGGTCACCGAAGGCGGCACCGGCGTCTGTGCGGGCGGCATGTCGCTGTTCGACACCACTGGCACCAAGGTGTGGACCCTCTCGCCGGAGCTCAACGCCGACAACTCGATCACCGGCAGCGCCGAATTCGATCTGTACGGCTCCGATCAGTGGGGTGGGTGAGCGCTGAACGATGCAGAAGTTGCTCGTCGCTGGTGCGCTTGCGGTGATCACCCTGCTCGTCGTGGTGTTGTACGGGATCCACGCCCAGGTGAGTGCCGCGCCGGTCGCGAGCACGCCGGTCGCCGCGGTGGTCGCGAGTCAACCGGCGCCGATCACGCGCGCACCCGTTGCACCCGCGAAGGTCGAAGCCACGCCCGACGGCGACGGCGACACCAAGGTCAACGCCAACAGCGACGACTTCTTCGATCGGTTCGTCGAGCGTCAGCCGAAGGTCGCGAGCCGCGCCGCGATGAGCTGCTACCGCGGTGGCTTGCATCGCCGCACGATGGACCAGTGGATCACGTTCTCGTTCGTCGGCCACATCAAGAACGGCGAGGTCACGTTCTCGGACGTCAAGACCAAGGAGTCGCGGCTCGACGACAAGGAGCTCGAGGACTGCATGCTGGGCGCCGTGGCGAAGGCGCACTGGCACGACGACTCGCTGCCCGACGTCGACCACTACGCTGACGAGACGACCCTGAACCCCGAGCGCGGTGGCAAGAAGTACATGCACACCAACGACGACGACGCGACGCCCGCTCCGCCGAACACGCCGCGCTAGCTCAGGGCCTGCAGTAACCCTGCTGGTTGCACTTCTGGCCCATCGAGCCGACCGGGCACGTCGCATCGGACCCGCCGAGGACCGTGCACTTCTGCGAGCACACCGGCGCCGGGAACATGTTGAACGTGTTCGTGCACACGCCACTCGTGCACTCGGTGCTCGTGTCGCTCACCGTGACGCAGCCAGAGCCGAAGCCGGCCTTCGCCGAGCCCGAGCCCGAGCCCGAGCCCGAGCCCGCGCTGTCGACGGGCGGAGGATTACTGCCGCTGCTGCAGGCGACGGCGACGGAGACCGACAAGGCGAGCGCGACAACAAAGGCTCTCTGCATTTTAATACAGTATCGCGTTCTCCAATCGGGCCGACAGATTAGTGACAACTCTCGGTCGGTGTCGGTCCACGAAGACACTGTCAGCCGTGAACGACACCTTCGTTCTAGCGATAGCTCTGTGCTTGCAGGTTGAACAACGTCGCGTAGCGTCCGTGCTGCGCGGTGAGCTCGTCGTGGCTGCCGCGCTCGATCACGTGGCCATGATCGAGCACGATGATCTGATCGGCCATGCGCACGGTCGAGAACCGGTGCGAGATCACGATCGCGATCTTGTCGGCGGTCAGCTTGCGGAACCGATCGAAGATCTGGACCTCGGCCTCGGCGTCCATCGCCGCGGTCGGCTCGTCGAGCACGAGGATGTCGGCGTCGCGGCGCATGAACGAGCGAGCGAGGGCGATCCTCTGCCATTGCCCGCCCGACAGCTCGCGACCCTGGCGAAACCAACGGCCGAGTTGCGAGTCGTATTGATCGGGGAGATCGAGGATGAACGGCCGGGCCAGTCCGAGCTCGGCGGCGTCGTCCCAGCGCATCCGGTCGTCGTACGCGACGTCGTCGCCCGCTCCGATGTTGTCGCCGACGGTCAGTTGGTAGCGCACGAAGTCTTGAAAGATCACTCCGATCCGGCGGTGGAGCGCGGTCGGCGACCATTCGCGCAGATCGCGACCGTCGAGCGTGATCCGCCCGGAGGTCGGCTCGTAGAGGCGCGTCAACAGCTTGATCAGCGTCGTCTTGCCCGAGCCGTTGTCGCCGACGATCGCGAGCTTGCTGCCCGGCGGGATGTGGAGATCGACCGCGTCGAGCGCGGGCTCGCGCGCGTCCGGATACGTGAACGACACCGCCTCGAAGCGCACGCCGTCGCCGGGTCGGGTGCCCGCGGTTTCGGTGCCACCGCTCACGCGGGTCGGGGTGTCGAGGAACTCGTACAGATTCGACAAGTACAGGTTGTCCTCGTACATGCCGCCGACGTCCTTGAGCGCATCCGATAGCGCCGACTGTGCCTGCTTGAAGACGAGCACGTACATCGTCATCGCACCGACGGTGATCTTCTGGTCGATCGTCGCGTACGCGATCCACAAGTACACCGCGTACAACGCGCCTTGGCCGAGCGTGCCGAGCACGAGCGCCCACACCCCGCGCCGCACGATGATCGTGCGGTCATTGGCGTAGAGCAGGCTGAAGATCGCCTTGTAGCGCCGCAACAGGCGGTCGCCGAGCCCGAACAGCTTGACCTCCTTGGCGTGGGTGTCGTTCGCGAGCACGTACTCGACGTACATCTGCTCGCGGACCTCGGGCGTGCGCCGGCGCGCGAGCCAGTACGCGTCGCCGGCGTACTTCATCTCGACGATAAACGGCGGGATCGCGGCGACGACGAGCACGGCGAGCGCGATCGGCGAGAATGCGGCGAGCAACCCACCGAGCCCGATCAGCGTGATGAGGTTTTGCCCGAGCTCGAACGCCTCCGTGATCAGCGACAGCGGTCGCGACGACGCCTCTCGGCGGGCGCGCGTCAGCTTGTCGTAGATATCGGAGTCCTCGAATTGCGTGAGGTCGAGGGTCAGCGCCTTCTCGAGGATGTCGCTGTTGATGCGGTTGCCGAGCTGTTCGCGCAGCAGTTGGCGAAAGATCCCGAGCGTGCGCTGGACGAGCGCCGCCGCCACCACGAGCGCGAGCTCGATGCCGACCCACATCAGCGCGTCACGGCGATCCAGCGAATTCGCGCGTGCGGCGATGATCGAATCGACGAGGCGCTTGCCGGCGTAGGCGACGCCCGCCGGCAGCAGGCCGCCGATCAGGCTGCCGATCGCCATCCCGATGGTCAGCGCTCGATTGGTCGACCACACGAGCTGGACCGCGCGCTTGGTGTAGCGAAACACGCCGAGGTACGCGCGCCACTCGATCGACTTCGGAGGCGGTGGATTCATCTGCTGGTGGTTGCCACCACCACCGCCACCACCGCCACCACCGCCACCACCGCCACCGCCGCCGCCGCCGCCGCCACCACCGCCGCCGCCACCGCCACCATATGCAGCGGCTTGCGGATACGTAGCGACGGCCATGGCGCCCATACTAGTGGGCATCGTCGGACGAGTCGAGGAGCAACGCGGCGCCTAGCCGTTCGGTGTCGGCGCTTCGGCGTCCCACGCGAACCGCCAGCGCACGCGATCACGGTGGATCCGCACGGCCTCGGCGTTGCCGATCGCCGCGAAGTTGTCGTTGCGCGTGAGCAGGCCGCCGATCCTCGAGATCGTCGGCTGATGACCGAACACCATGATCAGCGCGTCGTGCGGCAACTGCTCGAGCGCTGCGAGGATCGCCTGGGGCGATTCGTCGGGCGCGAGCCCGGGCATGGTCTCGATCGCACACGTCGCGTGGAGGCCGATCGCGACGAGCTCGGCGGTCTGCACCGCGCGCACGAGCGGGCTCGTCCAGATGTGCGTCGGTTCGCAGTCGTGCCAGCGCAAGCGATCGCCGAGCGCGCGCGCTTGCTCGCGGCCGTGCATGCTGAGGTGCCGGTGACCATCGCGTAGGTCCTGGCTCGCACCGACGGCGGCCGCGTGACGGATCAAGAAGACATCGGACGGCACGCGCAAAAGGTAACCCAGGTACGGGCGGCTGTCGCACACGTCGCAGCTTGACCGTCGACGCGGGTGAGGGCACCGGTGGGAGGTGGATCGCCGCCGATTCGTCGTCGTCTCGCCCGAGCCTGCCGGCACTGAAGCTATCATCCGCGCATGAAGATCTACGGCACGACCACGTCCCCGTTCGTGCGTCGCGTGTTGGTGGTGGCGGAGGAGCTCGGCGAGCCGATCGAGCGCGTCGAGACCGCGAGCGAAGCCGGGATGGCCGAGCTGCGCAGCGTGTCGCCGATCGGGAAGGTGCCGGTCGCGATCGTCAACGACGCGCCGCTGTTCGATTCACGCGCGATCCACGCGTGGCTGACCGCGACCCACGGCTCGTGGGGAACGCACAGCGCGCACGAGACCAACCTCGTCAACGCGATCGATGCCGCGATCGATTCGGTGATCCAGTTGTTCTATCTGCGGCGTGACGGGGTCGCGGTCGAGGGCTCGGTGTTCGAGAAGCGCCAGCTCGACCGCGCCGAGACGATCTTCGCGTGGCTCGCGACCCAGGTCGCCGAGGGCACGTTCAGCGGCGGGTTCGGCTATGCGGAGCTGTCGCTGATCTGCGGGCTCGATTGGATGGAATTTCGCAAGGCGTATCCGATCGAGCGCGCCGCGGGCGTCGAATCGGTGCGGGCGCGCTGGCGGGATCGTCCGTCGCTGGTCTCGACGCGGCCGCGCACGTAAGCTGCCTAGGTGCGAGGGACCGATGTCGCCGCGGCTGCCAGCATCCTCGCGAGAGGTGGGCTCGTCGCGTTTCCGACCGAGACGGTCTACGGTCTCGGCGGCGATGCAGCGAGCGAGCTCGCGGCGGCGAAGATCTTCGCGGTCAAAGGTCGGCCGCGCGCGCATCCGCTGATCGTGCACCTCGCCGCGGGTGACGGTGGTCCGCCGCGGCTCGACGGCTGGGCGCGCGAGATTCCCGCGCTCGCGAACCAGCTCGTCGCGGCGGCGTGGCCGGGCCCGCTCACGGTGATCCTGAAGCGCGGGCCGCGCGTCGCCCTCGCGACGACCGGCGGCGCCGACACGATCGGCCTGCGCGTGCCGGCGCATCCGCTCGCGCAAGAGCTGTTGCGCGCGTTCGGCGGTGGCATCGCGGCGCCGAGCGCGAATCGCTTCGGTCACGTCAGTCCGACCACCGCGGATCACGTCGTCGCGGATCTCGGTGGTGATGTCGACTACCTGCTCGACGGCGGACCGTGCGCGGTCGGCGTCGAATCGACGATCGTGGATTTCTCGCGCGGGCGGCCGGTACTGCTGCGACCGGGTGGGATGGCGCGCGCCGCGATCGAGGCGATCACCGGACCGCTGGCGGTCGCCGATGCCGAAGCACCCGCCGCGCCGGGCACACTCGCGAGCCATTACGCGCCGCGCGCCGAGGTCATCGCGGTCGATCCGAGCGATGTGCCGGCCGCGGTCGCCGCCGCGCGCGGCAGTGTCGCGGTGCTCGCACCGGCGCGCGCGTTCCTCGAGTGGGGTGACTTGCCGGCGCTCGCGTATCCGCTGCCCGACGAGCTCGACGGGATGGCGCGTCACCTCTACGCGGCTTTGCGCGATCTCGACGCGCGAGGCGTCGATGTGGTGATCGCCGCGTTGCCTCCGGCGGTCGGGCTGGGGGAAGCTGTGGGCGATCGTCTCCGCCGGGCTGCCGGACCGAGAGATCCCAAAGATCCCAAGGATCCAAGAGGACAATGACGGACACGCGCGGCGGTCACTCGAAGAAGCGCAGCTCCACCGGTGTGACGCCGAAAGTCGGCATCATCATGGGCTCGCACAGCGACTGGGCGACCATGAAGGCCGCGGCCGATCTGCTCGACGAGCTCGGCGTGCCGTACGAGAAGAAGATCGTGTCGGCGCATCGCACGCCGGATCTGTTGTTCGAATATGCCGAGAGCGCCGTCGAGCGCGGCCTTCACGTCATCATCGCCGGCGCCGGCGGCGCGGCGCACTTGCCCGGCATGGCGGCGGCGAAGACCCGGATTCCGGTGCTCGGCGTGCCGGTGCAATCGAAGATGTTGAACGGCATCGATTCGCTGCTGTCGATCGTACAGATGCCCAAAGGCATCCCGGTCGGTACGCTCGCGATCGGCGAGGCGGGTGCCGCGAATGCGGCGTTGCTCGCCGCGGCGATCCTCGCGCTCAACGATCCGACGCTCGCGCGCAAGCTCGACGCGTATCGCGACTGGCAGACCACGCGCGTGCTCGGAGATACGCTGCCGTGAGTCGATCATGAGTGCGAAGAGCGCAGGAACCCGATGAGCCCGGCGGCGGCGGTCTTGCCGGGTCAGACGATCGGCGTGCTCGGCGGCGGTCAGCTCGGGCGGATGATGGCGCTCGCGGCGCGCGCGATGGGCTATCGGATCGTCGTGCTGGATCCGAATCCACGCTGCCCGACCGCGCAGGTCTCGGACGGCGTGGTCGTCGGTGCGCTCGACGATCTCGAGGCAGCGGTGCTGCTCGCGAAGCAGGTCGACGTGATCACGCTCGATACGGAGCACGTCCCGGCGACGATCCTCGAGGAGCTCGAGCGTCACGCGCCGGTCCGGCCGGGCGCGAGCGTGCTGCGGACGATCCAGGATCGTCAGGTCCAGAAGCAGTTCTTGGATCGCCTCGGCGTGCCGCAGGCGGGCTGGGCGCCGATCACGAGCGAGCTCGATCTGCGCGCGAGCCTCGAGCGGTTCGACGGGCAGGGCATCATCAAGCACCGGCGCTCGGGCTACGACGGCAAAGGCCAGCTCCGGGTCGACAAGCTGTCGGATGCGTCGGCGGCGTGGACGTGGCTGCGTGGCGCGGATGCGGTGCTCGAGGAGATCGTGCCGTTCGCGCGCGAGATCTCCGCGATCATCGCGCGCAGCGTGCTCGGCGAGATTCGCTCGTTCCCGGTCGCCGAGAACGTGCATCGCAAGCACATCCTGCACACCACGCGCGCACCGGCGCAGATCTCACCGTTCGCGAAGCAGCAGGTCGACGACATCGCGCTGACGATCGCGGAGGCGCTCGGCCATGTCGGCGTGCTCGCGGTCGAGATGTTCGAGCTCTCCGACGGCCGGCTGCTCGTCAACGAGATCGCGCCGCGCACGCACAACAGCGGCCACTTCACGTGGGGTGCCTGCGCGACCTCGCAGTTCGAGCAGCACGTCCGCGCGATCTGCGGGCTGCGGCTCGCGGATCCGCGGATGCTCTCGGGCTCGGTGATGGTCAACCTGATCGGCGATCTGTGGGCGAAGGGCCCACCGCCGTGGCGGGCGGTCCTGGATCGCACCGACGCCCACCTCCACCTGTACGGCAAAGCGGCGCCCGCGCCGGGTCGCAAGATGGGCCATGTCCTCTTGCTCGATGACGACACCGACCGGGCGTTGGAAACAGCCGAGCAGTTGATCCAGGCGCTGACGGTAAGTTAGCCCCGTTACGTGATAATTTCGGCGGCGCGAGCTTATGGCGACCCTCGTCTATAGCGACGTCGACGGGACCGATCGCTCGTTTTCGTTGGGTGCGGAACCGATCCTCGTCGGGCGCTCGCCGGAGTGTGCGATCCGCAGCGAAGATCCGCGCGTCTCGCGCACGCACGCGCGGTTCTATCTCGAGCACGGCGCGTTGTGGGTCGAGGACCTCGGCAGCTCGAACGGCATCTACGTCGGTCCGCAGAAGGTCCAACGCGCACCGGTTCCGACCGGCGAGATCGTGCTGGTCGGCAGCTTGATGATTCGCCTGCTGCCCGCGAGCGGCACGTTGCCGCCGCCGGTCGGGCTCCACGGCACGCTCGCGCAGTGGCTCGAGATGGAGCGCAAGGCGCGGTCTGCCGTCGAGGACGAGCGCGACGCGTTCGTCGAGCGCGTCGGCCAGTTGTTCGCCGAGATGAAGACGCTGCGCGATGCGCACGAGGCCCACGAGGCCGAGGCCACCGAGCTGCGCGGCGAGCTCGACAAGCTCCAGCGCCAGAGCGTCGCGGATCTCGAGTCGGCGCGACTCGATGTCGCGAAGGCGCGCGAAGCCAAGATGATCGCGGAGACCACCGCGGGCATGAACATCGCGGAGCGGCTCGCCGAATCCGACATGATCATCTCGGGGCTGCAGCACGAGGTCGATCAGCTCAAGGTCGCCGCGACCACCGCGAAGGACGACGGCCAGTCGAAGGTGCTCGCGGATCAGCTCGCCGCGTCGACCTTGCGGGCCGAGAAGGCCGAGAAGGACCTCTCGAACGCACAGATTCGCGCGCAGGGCGCCGAGCGCAATCTGTCGGCGGCGAGCACGGGCGCGGCGAAGGCCGAGACCCGGTCGAGCGAGCTCGAGCACAAGCTCTCGGAGCTCGGTGTCGCGAAGGGCGCGCTCGAAGCGGAGCTCGCCGCGGCGCGCGAACAGGCCAAGGGGCTCGAAGCACGCGCGAGTGCCGCGCCGTACAGCCAGAAGTTGGAATCGGCCGAGGCCCGCGCGACCAAGCTCGCGGCGGAGCTCGCCGAAGTCACGTCGCTCGCCGAGCAGCGCAAGCAGCGCGTCGCCGAGCTCGAGACCGCGCTCGCCGATGCGAAGGAAGCCAAGGGCGCGAGCAGCGAGGCGGAGAAGCGGATCCAGGCGACGCTCGCCGAGGCGCAGACCAAGGCGAAGTCCGAGCTCGCGGCGGCGCAAGCGCGGATCATCGAGCTCGAGAATCGCCTGCGCGATGCCGGCTCGGCCGAGGCGGAGATCGCGGCGGCACGCAAGTCGCGCGAGGACGCGGCGACGACGATCAACGCCGCCGAGAAGGCGCTGCGCGAAGCGACCGCGCGCGCCGACGATGCGGAAAAGCGAGCGAGTGCGGCCGACACCATGGCCAAGGCGATGGCGAAGGATGTCGCCGAGGCGCTGCGCCGCGCGGTCGATGCCGATACGAAGTCGCGAGCGGTGTCGCGCGAGCTCGCGGGCGCGCACCGCAAGGCCGACGAAGCCGAACAGAAGGCGCAGGCCGTCGTCGAGACCGAGGCGCGCGCCGCGGCGGCCGAGCAGAAGTTGGTCGAGGCCCAGGCCGCGGTCGCCGCGCAACTCGCCGAGCTCGAGAAAGAGCTGACCGCGAAGTCCGACAAGCTGTTGCAGGAGCTGCGCGCGAAGCTCGACTCGGCGGTGCGCGAGCTCGCGGCGGAGCGCCAGACCGCGATGTCGCTGGTCTTGCGATCGACCCAGCTCGAACGCCAGCTCGAGGAGCTGCGCGCGAACACCAGCGGCAACGACACGCGCGCGCAGGCTGCGGAGGCCAAGGCCGCGCAGTACGAGGTCCAGCTCGAGTCGCTCGAGGAGCGGATCCAGGATCTCGAGAGCGGCATCGCCGTCGAGCAGACCGCCTCGCAGTCGACCGTCGACGAATCGCGCGTGCGGGTCCAGAAGCTCGAGGAGCAACTCGGCGAAGCGAAGGCGGCGGCGAAGACCGCGCTGCGCACCGCGGCGAGTCTCGAGAAGCGCGTCGACGCGACCGAGACCGAGCTCGCGAGCGCGAAGTCGATCCGCGCGTCGGTCGAGGCCGAGCTCGCCGAAGCCAAGCGCACCCTCGCCGAGCTCGCCGCGCGGGGCGATCTGTCGGCGATCGCCGCGGCCGCCGAGCAGCGAGCGCTGGCCGCGGAGGCGCAGCTCGAGCCCCTCCATGCGCGGGCCGAAGCCGCGGATCTCGCGATCGGTCGTGCGAGCGGGTTGCAGCGCCAGCTCGACGAATCCCTGCAGAAGCTGTCGTGGTTGGAGCGCGAACAGGACGCGCGCAACGAGTCCGGCAAAGACGCCGCGCTCGAGGCCGCCGAGAGTCGCGCGCGCAACGCCGAGCAGCAGATGCGCGAGGCGAACGATCACGCGCGCGAGTACGCCGACCGGATGCGCGAGGGCGCGCGGCGCGTGACCGAGCTCGAGGCGCAGGTCGCCTCCGTCCAGCAAGAGATGGTCGCGACCCAGCACGCGTTGACCGAGGCGCAGGAAGCCCACGGTCAGTTCGACGAGCTCGAATCGCAAACCCACGTGGCGCAATCGCAGGTCCGCGAGCTCGAAGCGAAGCTGCGCGCCTCCGAGCAGCGCCAGACCGAAGTCGATGCGCGCGCGCGTGACATCGAGCAACGCGCGAAGGACGCGGCCGAGCGCATCGTCGACGCGGAGCGCCGCGCACGCGACGGCCAGAACCAGCTCGCCGAGATGACCCAGATGCTCGCGGCGGCCGAGGCGCAGATCAACGAAGTGCGCAGCTCCGGTGGCAGCAACGCAGGCCTCGAGCGCCAACTCGCCGCCGCGCAGCAGCGCATCACCGAGCTCAAGCGCGAGGTCGACGCCGCCGAGAACGTCCGCCAGTTCGCGGCGAATACCGAGCGCGAGATCGCTCAGCTCGAGCGCGAGCTCCGCGATCAGAAGGCGAAGGTCACGCAGATCTCGCTCGAGCGCGATCGCCTGGAGTCGCAGTTGCGCGACCTCCGCGACGACAGCGAGACCACCCATCGCCGTGCCCCGCCCCCGCAGGACGAGGTGCCATCGCAACACGCGCGCTACACCCAGCTCGTGGCCCGGTCGACCGAGCTCGAAGCGAAGCTCGTGAAGCTCGAGCGCCAGCTCGCCGAGGCCAACGCCCGCGTCGAGGCGCAGGCGCGCGCGCACGAGGACGAGCCGACCAACACCGGCAACGCACTGCCGATCGAGTTCGTGGCGCACCTCAACACCCTCGAAGAGTCGATCGACTCGCTGCGCGCGAACATGCGCGCCGCGAGCGACGAGACCGCGATGATGGATCAGACCGAGTCGGTGGTCGCGGTCGCCTCCGCCGTGAGCCAGGCGGCCGAGCACGTCGAGCGCGCGCGCGACGCGCTCAAGGTGTTGACGGCGCTGGTCGTGAAGCACTAGCGCCGGCGCTTTCGCTCAGCCGCGCGGGATGCACATCTCGGCGCCGCGGTCGGGGATCAACCAGCCCTGGGCCGTCGCCTCGGCATCACCACCGGCGATCAGCGCGGCGCCTTCGTCGCCACCGATCGCCTCGCCGAGGCGGCGCCGGATGAACGGCGTGTAGACGATGAAGTCGGCCTTCGTCGCCGCAGCGAGGGCGACCCGCAACGGCGTCACGACGTCGCCACCACGCACGCACGCGGCACCGGCTGCGAGCATCAGCGCAGCGGCGGGTGCGCCCGGAAACTCCATCGCGTCGATCTTGTGGACGAGCCGCATGACGGTGCGCAACATGCTCGCCGACTCGGAGTGGCGCCCGTGATCGCGCGCATCGATCGCGCGGCCGAGGAAGTAGGTGCCGTAGACGTGGAACCACTCGGTCTTGAGCGCCGGGACGCGACCGATCAACGCGCGCCGCATGCGCTGCCAGTCGACGTCGAGCGCCTCGTGGAGCTTGCCGAACTCGCGCTGGTACAGCAGCACGCGCGTGCGGGTCCACAGCGCCCACGCACTCTGGTTGCCGAACGCTTCCGCACTCGGTTGCCACGAGGCGAGCGCGTCGGTGATGTCGGTGTGGGCGAGCTCGGCACGATCGACGAGCAGGTGGCGAATCGCGAAGCGGACACGGAGCGAGACTTCCTGGAACTTGTCGCCGGTGCGCGCGGCGTTGGTGGTCAGCGTCTCGACCCGCACCGCGAGCTCCTTCATCATGCCGAGCATCTGCTGCGAGGCGAGGTTGAAGTGGCGGATCACGTCGGTCTCCCAACCCTCGCCATAGCCGAGCGCGTACCAGTCTTGCTCGAGACCTCTCGCGAGCTCGTAGCAGCGACGAAAATCGTGCTCGAGCAGGAACACGGTCGTGCAGTGGGTGGTGCGCGCGTACCACGCGGCGATCGGCGAGCCATCCTCGGCCGCGGCGCGGTGCGCGGCCTCGAGGCACTTCTGGGTGCGCTTGCGCGAGCCCATCAGCGCGGCACCGACGGTGGCGGCCGACAGCGCGCGGCAGACCTGAAACGGCGTGCCGTACTTCAGCGCGAGCACAGCCGCGCGCCCCGAGTAGTACGCGCCGAGCAGCGTGTCGACCATCGCGAGGCCTGCCGCGATCGACCAGCACACGTCGGCGCGCATCGAGCGCGGATCGACGTGGACGCGATGCTTCCAGACGAGCGCGGACGGTCGCGTCTGGATCTGGCTGATGCCGATGCCGGCGAGCGTGCGCAGCTTCGAGCTCGGCATCGACATGCCGACGCGGGTGAGCACCTGCTTCGCGGTCTCGAGTCCGGGCTCGACGTGGCCGCTCATCAGGAACCGCTCCGACGCGCGGCGCAGGAGATCCAATTGCCGATCCGAGTTCGGCTCGACGAGCGAGCTCGCCTCGAGGTAGCGCTTCGCCGCTTCCGCGGTCAGGCCGATATTCGACAGCGCATCGGCGAGCTGTGCGAGGAGCTCGGCGCGTTGTCGCGCGTGCGGATTGAGCACGGCCAGCACGTGGCGGTAGAGCTCGACCGCGCGACCGAACGCGAAGCTCGCGACCGCTTGCTCGGCGGCAACCAGCACGTAGCGGGTCGCGCGCGGTCGATCACCCGCGGCCTCGAAGTGACCCCACAACACGTCGGCCGGCGCACCGCGTTCCTCGAGCGCGAGCCCGAGCGACTGGTGCAATCTCTTCAGCCCCTCGACCGGTTCGTTCGCGAGCACCGACTCGCGCACGCGATCGTGAAACGGCTCGACCGCATCGGTGCGGCGCGGGCCGTGGATCTTGACGAGTTGGGCACGCGCGAGCCGATCGAGCGCGGCCTCGGCGCCCATCGCCGAGAGCCCGGAGGACTCCAACGCGAGCTCGCGCGGCAACGCGCCACCGGCGATCGAGATCGTCGCGAGCACCTTGCGCGCATCCGGATCGAGCGCACTCGCGCGCGACCAGATCGCATCGTCGAGCCGGGGAGCGCTGCCGGCGCGCGTGCGATGGTGAACGAGCTCGGCGAGGAAGAGCGGATGACCGTGGCTCTCCTCGATCAGGTGATTGGCCTCGGCGACCGTGCCCTCGATGCCGGCGGCGAACACGAGCCGCTGCAGCAGCTTCTCCGCGTCGATCGGCGCGAGTCCGGTGAGCGAGAGCTTCCGCGTATCAGGGGCGAGCACGGGCGCGGTCGCGCCGGTGCGCAGCGTCGCGAGCACCAGGATCGGCGGCGCGGCGCGATCCTCGAGCAGCACGGCGAGCGCGGCGAGGCTGTCGGCATCGGCCCATTGCAGATCGTCGATCACGAGGACGATCGGACCGCGGTGCGCCATCGTCGCGAGCAACTCGCGCAGGGCCGTGAACGCGCGGTCGCGCTGATCGGCCGGCGTCTGCAAGATGCCGATCGAATCGCGTGGACCGGTCGAGCGCTCGGTGCGCTCGCTGTCCGGCGACGTCGCCGCGGCGAACACCGGCACCGCGCGGAGATCCGGGAACACCGCGACCAGCTCGGCGACCCGCGCCGGGACGATCGCCGCGACCTTCGGATCGGGGCGCGAGATCAACCAGCGTGCGAGCTCGTGGACGATGCCGTCGAACGCGTTGAACGCGAGCCGTTCGCGCTGATGGCAGCGGCCGCGCAGGAACGTCGCCTTTTTGTGGGTGGCGCGCGAGACCTCGCAGAAGTGATCGATCAGCGCGGTCTTCCCGACGCCCGATTCGCCCTCGACGACCACCGCGACCGCCGCGTTCTGCGACGCCGCGAGCGCTGCCTCGAGCAGGCCGAGCTCGACGCGCCGCCCGACGAACAACCGGCCCTCCGTCGCCGCCGGCATCCACGACGTCTCTTGATGCACCGTCCGCGCGATGCCGAGCAGGTCGAAGATCTGGCCCTCGGTCGGCCGCTCGTTCGGATCGCGCTCGAGCAACTGCATGCACAGCCGCGCCAGATCCTCGGGCGCGTCGACGAACCGCGACACGTCGGGTGAGGGCGTGTGCTGCTTCAGCACGAGCAGCGCCTCGCTGGTCGCCGCGAGCGGCAGCCGGCCGGTCAGCGCTTGAAACAGCACGACGCCCAGCGCGTACCAATCGGCGGCGGGCCCCACCGAATCACCGCGCGCTTGCTCCGGCGCCATGTAGCTGACCGTGCCGACGATCAACTGGTCATCGGCGGTGGTCGCTCGGCGCTCTGCGACGACGCCGAAATCGAGCAGCACGGCGCGGCCGGCCTCGTCGACGACCACGTTCGACGGCTTGACGTCGCGATGGATCTTCCCCGCGGCGTGCAGCGCGGCGAGTCCACTCGTCAGCCCGGCGAGCGCCATGCGCAACCGCGATTCGTCCGCGCGGGGGCCCGGCCGGATCGGCGGTTCTCTCTCGCTCTCGCCCGCCATCGTCGCGAGCGTGCGCTCTTCGCCGGCCGTGACCACGGTCGCCATCTCGTCGTCGAGCCGCAGGATCGCGGAGTCGGTCGACGGCGGACCGCTGGTCTCGACGAGCCCGCGCACCCACGCGAGCAGCGGCGCGCCGCGGATCAGCTCCATCGTGAAGAACCACTGGCCTTCGGTCTCGAACAGCTCGCCGAGCTCGACGAGATTCGGATGGCGAATATCGCGCAGCGATCGAAACTCGGTCTTGAAGCGCAGCACGCTGTCGGGCGTGGCGCCGCGCAGGGTCTTCAGTGCGACCTGTACACCTCGCTCACGATCGAGGGCGCTATAGACCACACCCATCCCACCTTCCCCGAGTTTTTCGAGGAGCTCGAACCGCCCTTCTGCGAGTCCCTTAGGGCTTGGCAACGTGCTCCTGCAGCCACTTCAAACTCTCGATCTCGCGCGGTCCCCAGAATCCAAAGTTGTGGCCGCCAGGTCCGATGAAGTACGCGTGCTCGATGTGCCGCTCGGTCAGCAGGTCGTGGATGTACTGCGCCGGATCTTGGAAGTGGAAGTCGTCCTCGGTGCCACAGTCGAGATAGAGCGCCGGCTTGCCGGGCGTCATGTTCGCGATCAGCTGCTCGGGATCGTGGGCGTTCCAGGTCGCGGGAGCGGTGCCGAAGATCGAGACCACCCATTGCACCATCGGGTTCGGAGCTTTGCCCATGCCGTCGACGGTCGCGAGCGTGACCTTGCCCTTCTCGTAGGGATGCGGTCCCTTGTAGAGCATGCCGATGTAGCCCGAGTGGCTGGCGGCCGCCGCGAACAGATCGGGATGGCGCAGCGCGAGCTCCCACGCGCCGAACCCGCCCATCGACATCCCGGCGATGCCGCGGCCCTGACCCGTCGCGTTGGTGTGGTAGTGCGCATCGACGTCGGCGATCAGATCCTTGATGATGTAGGTCTCGTACGCGAAGTGCTTCACGCACGTCGCCGCCGGATCCTGCATCGTCGGAATGAACAGCCCGGTGCCGTTCTTCATGCACGCGTCGTAGTCGACGGTCTTCGCGGAATCCGCGTAGAAGCCGTCGTCGCCGTCGGGCATCACGATCAGCGCCCGCGTGCCGAGCTTGTCGGCGGCCTGATCGATGTGGCCGCCCTTGACCCAGCTCTGCTCGTTGCCGCCGAGCCCGTGCAGGTAGTAGAACACCGGCCACTTCGTGGTCGTCTTCTCGTCGTAGCCCGCCGGCAGATACACGATGTAGCGCTTGTCGACGCCGAGCGCGTCCGAGTGGAACGTGCGCTCGACGACCTTGCCGGTCGCGCCCGAGGGTGCGGCGCTGGGGCCCGCCGACGGAGCGACCGGTCCAGGTGCAGGCGCCGGCGAGTTGCTGCTGCCGCACGCGGCGAGGACGAGGACAAACGTGAAGGTCTTCATGGCAGCTCCGGTAAGAACGCGAGGGTCTGGATGTGCGTGGTCTGAAATGTGCGAGCGAGCTCGAGCAGCTTCTCGGCCTGGCCGGCGAGCGCCGGATCGATCAGCTCGGCGACGTGCAGTCCGAACGGCGACGAGCCGCCGCCGAAGCCGTGCAGGAAGTCGCGCAGCGTCGGCGCCGGTGGATAGACCTCGACGTCGCTCGCCGCGTCGAGCTTCGCCAGCTTCTGCGCTTCGGCGAGCGCCGCGTCGAGTCCGCCGATCTCGTCGACCAGCCCGAGCTCCTTCGCCTTCGCGCCGGTCCACACGTGGCCCTGGGCGATCGGCTCGATCTGCTCGGGCGTCTTGTGGCGACCCGCGGCGACGCGGCTCTTGAACGTGCCGTACACCGCGCGCATCGACTCCTCGATCACGTGCTTCTCGTCGGCCGTCCACGGCTGGAAGCTCGCCATCATCGTCGCGTGCTTGCCGCGGCCCTGCGGGAACGTGGTGACGCCGAGCCGCGCGAGCGCCGGTGCGATCGCGATCCGCCCACCGATCACACCGATCGATCCGGTCAGCGTATCGTCGAGCGCGAAGATCTTCGTCGCGCCGCTCGCGATGTAATAGCCGCCGCTCGCGGCGACATCGCTCATCGAGACGATCACCGGCTTCTTCGACTTGAGATCCGCGACCGCCGCCCAGATCAGCTCGGAGGCTTGGGCGCTGCCGCCGCCCGAATCGATCCGCAGCACGACCGCCTTGACCGCCGGGTCCGCCGCGAGGGCATGCAGCGCGGCGACCATCGTGTGCGCCGCGATCTCCTTGCGCGCGCCCAGCACGCCGTCGCCGTCGCCGTCGATGATGTTGCCGACCGCGTACACCACGGCGACGTGATCGCCGAGCGGCCGGTTGGTCGGCATCGCGCCGATGAACCGCGCGATCTTGAGATACGACGCGAGCTGATCGCGATGCTCCGCTTCGAGGTCGAGCTTGACCCACGGCGCTTTCTGCTCGTCGCGCAGCATCTCGAACGTCGTGACCTCATCGACGAGCTTGGCCTGCTGCGCCTGCTCGGCCGGGAACAAGCCGGTGTCGATCAGCCCCTTGACGACGGCCGGATCGAGGTGCCGGTCCTTCGCGATCACGTCGACCATCGTCGCGTACCGCTGATCGAGGATCGCGTCGAGCACCTCCTGCGATTCCTTCGACGGTGCGTCGAGCGTGAGTGGATCGGCCGCGCCTTTGTACGCGCCGATGTGCACGAAGTCGGCCTGCACGCCGAGCTTGTCGAGCAGGCCCTTGACGTGGATCGGCATCGCCGTCGGGCCCGTGATCGCGATCTCGCCGAGTGGAGCGAGCGCGATCTTGTCGCACGCGGCCAGCACGAGGTAGGTTCCGTTGCTCGCGCTCTCGGTGTGACAGACGAGCTGCTTGTTCGCGGCACGTAGATCGTGCATCGCGGCGCGCAGCTCGATGATGTCCGGAACGCTCGCCGCGATGCTGCCGACCCGCAGGATCACGCCCTGGAGCTGGTCGTTCTTCGCGAGCTCGCGCAGCCGCTCGATCACCTTGCGCAGCTCGGTGCCACGACCGCCGGTCCACGACAACGCTTCGCGCTCGACGAGCTCGCCGCCGAGCTTCAACACGCCCCAGTGCGGCTTGTCGGCTTGATAGTCCGCGGATCGCTCTGGCGCCTCGTAGAAGCCGGGCTTCTCGATGCTGTCCGTCACCTTGGTCAACATGCCGCGAAAATCGAAGCCCTTGTCGTCGTCGCCTTTGTCGAGCGACGCGGCCCACGGGTCGTTCGACGCGGCGGCCGGCAGCTTCTGGTCGAGCTTCGACGCGTGCGAGTTGCACGCTGTCAGGATCAGCGCGACGAGAGCTGCGCGCATCTCACGACGCCGAGCCATCGCTGGGTGCTGGCGCGGGAGTGGGAGTGGGAGTGGGAGTGGGAGTGGGAGCGAGCACCGGCGTCGGTGGTGGTTCACTCGAGCCCGCGCCGGTCGGCGGTGGCGTCGCGCTGCCGTTGCTCGCGCCCGCACCCAAGATCTGGAGTTGCTTCGTCGCCTTGGGCGAGCCCGGGTTCGCCTCGAGGTAGCGGTTCCACGCCTCGATCGCCTGGTCCTTGTTGCCCTGCTGCTGGTAGGTCTCGGCGACGCCCGCGAGCGCCGGCTCGAACCGCGACGACACGGCGAGCGCCGAGCGGAACTTCGAGAACGCGCTCGCGAACTGCTTGCTGTCGAGGTAGCAGTAGCCCATGCCGGTCAGCGCCTCGACGCCGGTCGGCTTCTGCTCGAGTGCCTTCGAGTACAGCGGCATCGCGTTCGTGCACGACGAGCTCGCGAGCTTGTCGGCCTTCGCGACGAGCGTGTCGTAGTCGCCACCGCCGCTGTTCGGCGACGGCGTCGGATCGTGATGCACCGAGCCCGAGCCTTCGTTCGGCATCGGATCGGTCTTGGCCACCGCGGTCTCCAGCCGCTTCTGCAATGCGCGCGCGACGTCGTGGTCCGGCGACGCCGCCAGGATCTGATCGACGAACGGCTTGGCATCGGCGGGCTTGCCCTGCGCGTACGCGACCAGCGCGAGCTCTTGCTGCACGCGGGTGTCGCCGTTGCCGTCGAGCGCGACCAAGGCTCTCTGCGCGTCGTCGAGCTTGGCATCACGCGCGAGCGTCAGGGCATTCGACAGCGCGATCGATCGCGCGAGCTCTTTGTCGGCCGCGCCCTTCGCCTTCGCTGCTTCGAGATAGCGCTGGACGTCCTTGATCGGCTTGGCCTGCAAGCGCAGCACGTCAGCCATCGCGAGGTTCGCGCTCGGATCATCCGCCGCCGCCTTCAGCGCGCGTTGCGCGAGCGGTGCCGCATCGATCACGAGCTGCTTGGAGTCCTTCCGCAACTTGTCGGCCTCGGCTTTATCCGACACCAACCCGGCGCGCTCGAGCATGCTCTGCGCCATGCCACACGCGAGGCGTGCCCGCATCGCGAGCGAGGGACCATCGTCCTTCAGCGCGAGCGCATCGAACACGCCCTTCATCCGCGGCTCGATTCCCGCGAGCAACTCGGCACGCGCGCTGTCGAGCGGATCCGGCGGCGCCGCGTCGATGATCGCCGAGACGATCGGCGCCGAGGCATCGGCCACCACCGCGACCTGACCGGCATCCTGTTTGACCGCTGCTTGCTCGGTCTTCTTGTTGAACACGAGCATGTAGACCGCGCCGGCACCGGCCGCGATCACCACGAGCGCGAGCAGCGCGATCCATGTCCCCGCGCGCGAGCCGCGCTGCGGCTGCATCATCGCGTCGTCGTCGTCGTCATCGGTCGACGAGGTCATCCCGATCCGGCTGACCTTGCCGGTCTGGAACGACGATTCGTCGCCGGGAGACAACCGCACGCGTCCCGAGAACGCGGGCTCGTGACTGTCGCCCATCGCGAGCTTGCCGCTGCGCGGGCCCTGCGGCATCTCCGCCATCGATGCGCTGCTCTTGATCTCGCTCGACGCCCACGTGCCCGTCGCGCGTCCCGGTTGCGAGAGCTCGGTCTGCTGGAGCGCGACCGGACTCGCATCCGGCGGCTTCGGCAACGTGGAGGGGCCGCTGCCCGGAGCACGTTGCGGCGGTGGTGGTGGCGGCGTCGTGCGGTGCGAGCGAAAGCTGCCGGTCGTTTTGCGCTCGTCCGGGTCGTCGGGGAGGATCGTTCCGCCGGCCGCGGTCGGGCCCGTCGGACCCGGTCGGCCACCGATGCCGAGCATCGTCGCGGCTTGCGGCTTGGGGGTCGGCGTCGGCTTCGCCGCGCGCTGGTTGCGCGCTTCGTCGGCGATCGTGAAGTACTGCGAGAGCTCGGTGATATCGCCGAGCCGCTTCCAGGTCTTGCCCGAGCGCGAGATCAGCGACTCGCGCGTCGCGACGCCGGCGACGATCCACTGCTGCAGCGTCGCGAGCTCGCGACACGTCTTCTGCTCGCCGTTCTCCAACCGCACGAGCCACTGGCGCTCGACCGGCGTCGGTCCCGAGCCACCGTCGGTGATCGCGCCGAGCACCGAGTCGGCGCGCGCTTGCGGCTGGAGGCCGCTGACCGGCGTCTGGCGCTGCGGCATCGGCTCGCGCCGCGTTTGATCGCGCGAAGTATCGGGTGCGAGCGCGCGCGACGAGCCCGAGTCTTGACGCGGACGAGGCGGTGCTTCTGCGGCGGAACCTGTGACCGCGGACAAGCCGACGTTGGTCGGCGTGCGCTTGCGGATCTTGAACATGTGACCGCAGTTGGTGCACTTGACGGTGACACCACCAGGCTTTAGTCGACTCTCGTCGAGCTCGTACTCCGTCTGGCACTTCTCGCAGCGGACGTCCATTGGTTTCCAGGTGTTAGGCCGTAACGCTACCACACGATCCGAGCCCTGCATCTCGCGGGATCGGTCAAAGTCGCAGTATCGTGAACCATGTCCGATGAGGTTCGGGAACGCAGCGCCGAACGCGTCCGCGTCGACGCGTTCGTCAAGGTCCACGGTGCCGATGGCCAGGAGCTCGTGTTCCGCACGCGCGACCTCTCCGAGCACGGGTTGTTCCTCTACACGAAGGTCGCGCGGATCTATCCGTTCAAGGTCGGCTCGACGCTCCAGCTCGAGCTCTACGACTACGACGAAGCGGTGACGTGCAAGGTCGTCGTCGTGCGCGTCGTCGATCAAGGCTCGACCGAGGCCGCGACCTATCCGGCCGGTTTCGGCGTGCGCATCGTCGAGCTCGACGACGACGGCCGCGTGCGGCTCGATCACATGATCGGCCGGATCAAGGCCGGCGAGGTTTACTGAACCGCAGCGTTCGCGCCGAGTCGCCCCACTCGCCGGAGGTCAGCTCGTAGCGATGGTGGTGTTGCCACGCGCCGTTCTTCCACGCGTCCTCGAGCTGCAACCCGACGTAGCGAAACCCGAGGCCTTCGATGATCCGCTTCGACGGCTCGTTGCCGTCCATGTGGCCGACCGTGATCTTGTGGAGGCCGAGCGTCTCGAACCCGAACTTCGTCGCGTGCAGCGCGGCTTCGCTCATGATGCCCTTGCCCCAGTGCGGTGGGCCGAGCCAGTAACCGAGCTCCGCGCGATCGACGCGCCAATCGGTCGAGAACTGCCACGTGATCGACGCGAGCGTGACGAGGCCCGAGGCCTTGCCGGCGATCTCGATCGCCCAGTTGATCGTCTTGCCGGCGGCGAGCGCCTCGATCTGCGACGTCACGAACGTCTCGGTCTCGGCGCGTTCGGCGTGCGACCGCCAGCTCATGTGCTTGGGCAGCTCGGGGTTCGAAACGTGCGGCCACAGGTCGTCGATGTCGGTCAGCGCGAGTGGGCGCAGGCGAAACTTCGAGGCCTTGATCTCCAGCGGCAGCTCGGTGAGCACCGGAAGATCGGCGCGGGGCGGGGCGGACTCCATGCCGTCAGTGTGCCTCGCCCGCCATCACTTCTTCGACGGTGGCGAGCACATCTTTGACCTCGATGAGGCGCAGCCGATCGTCCCACGGCACGCGCACGCCGGCATCCTTGCGGAACAGCACGAACGCCCCGTACGGCACGCCCGAGACGTTTTCGGTCGCCTCGTCGGTGGTCGGTCGGTCGCGCGCGACCTCGATCACCTTGCCGTACTGCGCCTCGTCCTGCAGCTCTTTCGCGCCCTGCGGGAGGTACAGCCCGGCATCGGTGCGGTCGTCATCGCGAACGAGCTGCACCAGCACGCGCATCCCCAGCGGGAGGATCAAGCGGTGCGGCTTGTCGGGCGGTGGTGGAGCGTCAGAGGTCACGGCTGAACACGACGCCGCCACTCTGCTCCACGCAGCGCAACTTGGTCAAGCCGGCGGCATGGAACGACGCCGCGACGATCTCGATCGCCGGCTTCATCGCACCGTCGGCGCACGACGCCGACCGCACGTCGACGTGATCGCCGGTGACGGTCACGGTCGACCACAGGCGCTGGTTCTTGAGGTTGTGCTCGAGCGTCTTCGCGACGTCCTCGGCGTGGAGCTTCGGCGCGGCGCTCGCCGGTGTCTGCGTCTGCCCGGCGGCGAGCGACTCGTTGAGCGAATCCGGCACCGGCGCAGTCGGCGGCTCGACGGTGAGCACGCCGGCGTCGCGCACGTGATGGACGTTCGTCCGATAGTCCTCGAACGCCTTCTTGACTTGCCAACCGATGAACACCACGACGACGACGCCGATCACGATCGCGATGATCGGCCACGACCTGGTCTTCTCGGTGACGACGGTGCCGCCGACCGGCGAGATCGAGTTGCGGGCGAAGCGCGGCAATGGACGATGGCACTTCGGGCATTTGACATAGCCCGGAACCACCGCTACCCCGCAGGCGGGACACACCGCACCACTCATCTAAATAAGGATACCTGGGCTACAGCGGGCGTCGAGTTTTGCGCAAAACCACCCAGCCGACCAACGCGGTCAACGCGAGCGGGCCGACCGGCGTTCGATGGTCCCCCCCGACGCTGCAGCAGCCCGCCCCACCGACATCCACCGCCGCGCAGGAGTGCGGGTCATTTGCGGTCGGGTAGATCGTGCAGATCGCCGCGATATCGTCGGCTTCGAGCGTCTCCTTCTTGGTCTCGCCGCAGTCCTGAAACGGGTACATCGTCGCTTCGGTGATCTTGGGGTCGCTGGTCGCCTGGCACTCCGGCACCGGGTTGCCGTCGCCGTCGGTGCGGTTCGGATCGCCCGCCGCGAGGCACGTGTGCTCGAGGCCGTGGAGGTGACCGAGCTCGTGGGTCAGCGTGTTCGCGAGCTCGGCGTTGCAGCCGACCACGCCGAGCGTCGTGCCGTTGTCGGAGATCGAGAAGTTCACGCCGTTGATCTCGATGTCGGCATCGACGATCGCGCCATCGCGCATGCCGCCGTCGTTGACGAACGTCGCGGTCGTGATGCCCGCCGACGAGTCCGAGTAACACTTCGCCGGTGCATCTTTGGTCGCCGGCCGGCACCACGAGGCGTCGCGGAACTTGACGACGTTCGTGTAGTCCTTGCCGTTGACCTCGATCGACCTGCGCCCGTCGTCGACGACCTTCAGGTACGAGCAGCTCGCGGTGTCGTCGTTCCAGGTCGCGATGCAGGTGTCGACGATCGCGAACTCTTGATCGCCGGGAAGCTCCTTGGTGCCGTCACTATCGACGGTCAGGTGGATGCAGCCCGATTCCCAGTACAGCGGATTGCCCGCGTCGGTCGGGCCGGTGCGCACGAAGCCGGTCGCCCACGAGCGCAGCTTGACGCCGTCGGCGACGATGTGCGTCGTGCCCGAGAGATCGCGATCCTCGTGCGCGACGACATCGACCGTCATGCCGGGCTTCAACTGCGGTTCGTCGTCGAGGACGATCTGCCCGAGGCCATCTGCCGTGCCACCGAGCTGGGTGACGACGACCTTGCCGTTGGGCGTCGCGATGGTCGCCTCGGTGACGATCTGTTCGCCGGCCGCGGTCCAGCGGCTATGGATTTCGACGACGTCGCCGCTAACCGTCATCGGACCCATTTTCCCGACGTTACCATGGCGTGTTACAAGGCAGCACCATGGCGCAAGTACGTGTGCGAATTGCACCATCGCCGACGGGCGATCCGCATGTCGGAACCGCGTACATCGCGCTGTTCAACTACGCGTTCGCGAAACACACCGGCGGCAAATTCATCCTCCGGATCGAGGACACCGATCAGAGTCGCGCGCGTGGCGATTCGGAGCGGATGATCTACGACGCCCTTCACTGGGTCGGCTTGTCCTGGGACGAAGGCCCCGATGTCGGGGGCCCGCACGCGCCGTATCGCCAGAGCGAGCGCGCGAAGATCTATCAAGACCACGCCCAGCTCCTGCTCGCGAACGGCCGCGCCTATCGCTGCTTCTGCACCGAGGACCGGCTCGCGAAGCTGCGGGTCCAGCAGCAGGCCGAGAAGCTCACGCTCGGCTACGACCGGCACTGCCGCGCCATCGCGAAGGCCGACAGCGACACCCGCGCCGCGAGCGAGACGTTCGTGGTCCGGCTCGCCGTGCCGCTCGACGGCACGATCACGTGGAAGGACGAGCTCCGCGACGGCGAGCAACAGCGCGACGTCAAGGACATCGACGATCAGGTGCTGCTCAAGAGCGACGGGCTGCCGACGTATCACCTCGCGAACGTCGTCGACGATCACCTGATGGAGATCACGAACGTGATCCGCGCCGAGGAGTGGATGTCCTCGACGCCGAAGCACGTGCTGCTCTACCAGGCGTTCGGCTGGGAGCCGCCGAAGTTCCATCACATGCCGCTGCTCCGCAACGCGGACAGATCGAAGATCTCGAAGCGCAAGAATCCGGTCTCGATCAACTACTACCGAGACTCCGGCTTCCTGCCGCACGCGCTGCTCAACTTCCTCGGCACGATGGGGTGGTCGTTCGGCGGCGATCGCGAGATCTTCACGCTCGACGAGATGATCGCGGTGTTCTCGTGGGACCGGATCTCGCTCGGTGGCCCGGTGTTCGATCTCGCGAAGCTGACGTACTTCAACGAGCAATACCTCCACAAGCTCAGCGACGAGCAGCTCGCGGATGCGCTCGTGAACTGGCGGTTGTCGCGCGAGTTCTTGATCAAGCTCGTGCCGCTGGTGCGCGAGCGGATCAAGCGCCTCGACGAGGTCGTGCCACTCGCCGAGTACTTCTTCGCCGGCGATCTCGATCTCGCGCCGGTCGGCGCCGAGCTCAAGGTCGAAGGCGTCACCAACGGCGATCTCAAGAAGGCGCTGCTCGCGTTCGT
>JBDTJY010000275.1:0-9020 GCA_039935615.1 Kofleriaceae bacterium | reverse complement strand
CCTTTTCACGAACGCCCTGAACGAACTCATCGGCCTGTTCCGTGAGGCGAAGCTCGTGAAGGTCGAGTAGCACCTCAGCGGGATCGGCGAACGTAGCCCCCGTGGCACGAATGAAGGCGGGTTCCGGTCGAAGCAATCGGTGCACCACAAGCAGCGCGGACCCACCGGACGTCTGTGGGGTCTCGACGAGCGCAGGATCGGTGCTCTTCACCCATGACAGGTCTGCATCCGCTCCAACGGTGACATCAATGCGGGGGAGCCCGTTCAGATTGAAGTCCGGCGTGTAATACCGGGCCGCCTCGACGCCGCCGAACGCGACATCCCGACCCTTCGCTTTGATCCGTCGAGCCAGATCATGTGCATCGGGAGAACGACCAGACCCATCCGTGAAGTGATGGGTTTCGCGAAGGCCGTCACCGAGCGCAAGCACCTCGGCGAGAGAGCGACGCGGGAGAGCCGTCAGCGCGGCACTCCGGTTGCTCGTGCGCGTTAGCTCGTCGATGCGCTCGAGCCGATCGAGGAGCATCGAAACGGTCGGATAGCTCGCCCCGGATCGTCTCTGGATCTCGTGCAGAGGGAGTGCAGCCTCTCGCCGCAGCCAAGCCCCGAGCAGCACCTTCCAGACCTCGTACGACTTGCGCGACCATCGCGACGCTCCGCGTCTCTGCGCGCGCTCAGACGTGTTCCCCTCGAGCATGCGATGGACCAGCTCCGCGATATTTCTCGTGCCCGCGTCGTCGGGGAGCATCACGTCATCGCCAGGAGCCACTGCAACGAGCGCGAGTCGTCGGCTGAGCTCTGGTCGCAACACCGCCTTCAGCTTTCCCCATTCCTGCCGGACACGCTCGGCGCTCATCCGAGGTAGCCGCGCAACGAATGTTCCTCGGCGGACTTCGGGGTGTTCGCGAACGTAGACGGCAAGCTGGGTCAGCGAGGCGTGAAAGTCGCGCATACCGTGGATCGAGTGCTTGGTTGCGATGACGGATTGGCCGTCGGTATTCACGAAGTCGACGCCATCGTCTCGCGGCCTTTCGCTAGCCGACCAACCAGCACCAAGTCGTCGATGGAGCTCTTTTTCCCAACGCCCGGCGGTATCGAAACTCTCGGCTGTCACTACAAATGAAGGTAGCAACAAACAACATAGTTGCCATCATTTAAGTTAGTTGCCACTTGGACTATTCGAGGCTAACCATCTGGAACCTGGTTCGAGGAGTGTCGATCGCCGGAACGGTTCATCGGCTTCCGGATGAGGTAATGTGTGTCCAGCGCGATGCGGCCCGACCATCCTCGGCCTCAGTCCTGGACGCGGCTTGTTCGCCGCGCGGGCGCGATCGCGACGGCGATTCTCCTGGTCGTTTGCACGGTCGCCGTCCAGACCCAAGAGGCGGCCGTCGCCCACGTGCGGTGCCAGGAGCACGGTCAGCTCATCCACGTCACGAGCGTGGCGCCCGAGAGCGCCGGCGATCTTGCTCCGGGCCTGACGCGCATCAGTCCGGCGCGTGGAGCGAGCGCCGATCACGATCACTGTGCGCTCGTCGGCACGACGCACTGTACGTTCAGCTCGCTCGCGCCACCCGTCGTCGCGACCGTCGCCACGGTCGTGGTCGCGCGCGTGTCGATCGAGAGTCAGCACGCTCCACGCACGAGCTTTCGCCTCGCACCCAAGACGTCGCCGCCGGGCTGAATCGCCGCGTCTCCCTGCGCGCCTGCCGCATCGTTTCGTACCGCATCGCCCTCGCGACGCGTGGAGCGGAGCGTGCGAGCCGCGTTCGCGCGATCCGCTCTCTCTCGCTCGTTCAGGAGTGCTCGTATGCGCCTCGTCTTCACCTGTCTTGCATGGTCGTTCGCGACCGGCGTCGCCGCGGCAGATCCGGCGGCCGTTCCATCGGCGGCCGCGCCGATCGCGGTGCTGTCGCTCCCCGACGCGATCCACCTCGCCCTCGCGAACAACCCCGATAGCCTCACCACCGACGAGGATGTCCGCGCGGCGCGCGGTGCGTACGTGCAGTCGCACGCGCTTCCGAACCCGGCGCTGTTCGTCTACGCGCTCGGCAAGAACCTGTCGCCGATCGACGCCCCCGTGCCGAACCAGTTCGGCGTCACCTGGACGATCCCGATCGGCGGCAAGCGCGGCGCTGGAATCTCGGCGGCCGGTGCAGCCCTCGATGCGGCGGGCGCGACCCGGATCGCGACTCGCCGCCAGCTCGAGCTCGACGTCGAGACCTCGTTCATCGCCGTGCTGCTCGACCAAGCGCAGCTCGACTTCGCGAAGCAGGATCAGGCGGGTCTGCGCCAGGCGGTCGACCTCGACGAGGTCCGCTACAAGGACGGCAAGATCGCCTACAGCGACGTCCTCAAGCTGCGGATCCAGGAGAGCGGTACCGACGACACCGTCCGCCAAGACGAGCTCACCCTCGCGACCGATCGTGCCGAGCTCGCTCGGCTGGTCGGCGATGGCGCGCTGGCTCCCGAGTTTTCGCTCGCGGGCACGCTCGCGCCCCCCGCGTTGTCGGCGCTCAGCGCGGAGACGCTGCTCGACCGCGCGCTCGCGCAGCGCCCCGACTACAAGGCCCTGCTCGCGAGCGAGCGCAGCGCGCAGTCCTCGCTGACTCAGAGCCGACGCCAGCCGATTCCCGACCTCGGCGTGTTGCTCGACTACGACCGCGTCGCCGGTACGGCGGGCGCGTTCGACGTCGAGCTCAGTGCGACGATCCCGTTGTTCGATCGCAACGCCGGCAATACGATGGCCGCCGACGCGGCGGCACGCAAGGCGCATCTCGCGATCGAGAGCCTGAAGAACCAGCTCCGGGCCGATGTGACCAAGGCGGTGCGAGCGCTCGAGACCAGCGCCGCGCGTCTCAAGGTCTACGACCAGCAGCTGCTGTCCGAGGCGAAGGAATCGCTCGACATCACGCGCCACGCCTACGAGCAGGGCCGCGGCACCTTGCTCGATTACCTCGATGCCGAGTCGAGCTATCGCGACGTCGAGCGCGAGTACCGGTCCGCGGTCGGCCAGGCGATGCTCGCCGCCGTGCAGGTCCGCTTCGTCGCAGGAGAGGAGTTGCCATGATCCCGATTCGCATCACTGTCGTCGCGCTCGTCGCGTTCGCCGCGTGCTCGCACACCGAAGGCGACGCGGAGGTCTCGAGCGGGCGCGGTAGCGCGTCGCTGTTCGAGGTGCCCGTGAACCAGCGCGCGCACCTCCAGATCGCGAAGGTCCACCGCCAGCTCGTCGTCCAGCCGGTCCGCGCGCCGGCGCGGATCGCGTTCGATGATCTCAAGACGAGCGAGGTCACTCCGCTGGTCAGCGGCAAGGTGGCCAAGGTGTTCGTCCGCGACGGCGATCACGTCAAGGTCGGCCAGCCGCTGCTCGCGATCGCCTCGCCCGAGTCCTCCGACACCGCCGCGAACCTGTCACGCGATAGCTCGGCGCTGCGCAGCAAGCAGACGATCCTCGCGCGCGACGAGGACCTCTACACGCACAAGGCGATCTCGCTCGAGGAGCTCCAGCAGGCGCGCCTCGATGTCGAGTCCGCGAAGACCACGGTCTACAACGATCAGTCCCACGCCGCCCTGACGGGGACGAGCGCAGGTGAGGCGATGTTGCTGTCGCCGATCGATGGCACGGTGGTGTCGCGCAAGGTCTCCGTCGGAGACCCGGTGCAGCCCGAGACGACGACGTGCTTCACGATCACCGACCCGAGTGCGATCTGGGTGGTCACCCAGCTCTACCAGGAGGATCTCCGGCGAGTGGCGCTCGACGACACGGCCCAGATCCGGTCGCCGGTGCTCGACGCGCCGCTCGCGGGGAAGGTGATCTACATCGGCGCGTCGATCGACGCCGACACGTTGACCATCCCGGTCCGGATCGCGGCAAAAAACGCGAACGGCCTGCTCAAGAAAGGCATGTACGTCGACGTCGAGATCCTGCCGGCGAAGTCGGAGCAGGCGATCGTGGTCCCGGCCGCCGCCGTGTTGCGCGACGCCGACAACCTGCCGTTTGTCTATCTCCAGGTCAAGCCGGCCACGTTCGCGCGGCGCCACGTCAAGCTCGCCGCGCAGCTCGGCGATACGTACGCGATCGAGTCGGGGCTCGACGACGGCGCGGAGATCCTCACCGACGGCGCACTGTTCGTGCAGTTCGCCGATTCGCTGGAGCAATAGATGATTCACAAGCTCATCGGCTTCGCGCTCCGGCAGAAGTTCGTCATCCTCGCGCTCTCGCTGGCGACGCTCGTCGCCGGCGCGTGGGCGTTCCACTCGCTGCCGGTCGACGCCTACCCCGATCTGTCGCCGCCCAAGGTCGAGGTCATCACGCAGTGGCAGGGGCACGCGTCCGAGGAGATCGAACGCCTGATCACCATTCCGCTCGAGACCGCGTTCAACGGCGCGCCCGGGTTCCGGATCATGCGCTCGATGTCGATGTACGGCCTGTCGGACGTCATCATGATCTTCGACGACAAGTCGGACCCGTACTTCGATCGCGAGCAGATCTTCCAGCGCCTGGCCGACGCTCAGCTCCCGCCGGGCGTGACCCCGTCGCTCGCGCCGCTGTTCTCGCCGTCGGGCCTGATCTACCGCTACGTACTCGAGAGCCCCGACCGGTCCGCGGAGGAGCTCAAGGTGATCCAGGACTGGGTGTTGTACCGGCGCTACAAGGCGATTCCCGAGCTCGCCGACGACTCGAGCCTGGGTGGCACGACGCGCCAGTACCAGGTGATCCTCGATCCGAACGCGCTGAACACCTATCACGTGAGCGTCGCCGATGTCGTGACGGCGCTCGGCAACAACAACCAGAACGCCGGCGGCGGGTTCTACCAGCTCGGCGGCCAGTTCTATTACGTCCGCGGGCTCGGCCGGCTCACCGATCTCGACGACATCGGCACCGTCGTGGTCGCGACGCACGACGGCGTGCCGATCCACGTCCGCAACCTCGGCAAGGTCGATCTCGGCGAAGCCCCGCGCCTCGGCCAGTTCGGCTACATGGACAACGACGACGCGGTCGAGGGCGTGCTGTTCCTGCGCACCGGCGACGCGGCGCAGGTAGCACTCGACAAGGTCCACGAGATGACGCGGCACCTCAACGACGACGTGCTGCCGCGCGACGTCCGGATCCATCCCTACTACGACCGCACCGACCTCGTCGATCTGACGACGCACACCGTCGAGCACAACCTGATCCTCGGGGTGTTGCTCGTGACGCTGATCCTGGTGCTGTTCCTGCGCAGCGTGCGCACCGGCCTGATCGTCGCGGTGACGATCCCACTCGCGCTCGCCACCGCGTTCCTGCTGCTCCACGCCCGTCACGTGCCGGCAAATCTGCTCTCGCTCGGCGCGGTCGACTTCGGAATCCTCGTCGATGCGGGCGTGATCATGGTCGAGAACATCTTCCGCGTGCTCGGCGAGCGGAAGACCGGGCACGACCATCAAGCGATCGGCGAGGTCGTGCTCGAGGCCGCGAAGGAGGTCGGTCGACCGATCTTCTACTCGACCGCGGTGATCATCGCGGCGTACTTGCCGATCTACGTGCTCACCGGGCCGTCGGAGCGGCTGTTCTCGCCGATGGCGAGCACGGTCGTGTACGCGCTGCTCGGCACGCTGCTGTTCTCGCTGACGCTGTTGCCGGTGCTGTGCGCGATGCTGATGCACAAGGGCGTACGCGACGACGAGGGCCGGTGGTTCCGCGCGTTCAAGCGCTGGTACCTGCGCCTGCTCGACCGCTGCCTCGCGCGCCCGCGGGCGACGATCGCCGTGTGCGCGATCGCGCTCGGGGTGTCGTCGCTCACGCTGGTCGCGATCGGCTCGGAGTTCATGCCGAAGCTCGACGAGGGTGCGCTGTGGGTCCGCGCGACGATGCCCTACACGATCAGCTTCGACGAGGCCAAGAAGGTCGCGCCCGAGGTCCGGAAGATCCTGCGCAGCTTCCCCGAGGTCACGACGGTCGCCGACGAGCTCGGCCGGCCCGACGACGGGACCAGCCCGACCGGATTCTACAACTGCGAGTTCTACGTCGGGCTCGAGCCGTCGGAGAAGTGGCCGTCGGACATGGCGAGCAAGGCGGACCTGATCGAGGCGATCAATCAGAAGCTGACCGCGCTCAGCCCCGGCATCATCTTCAACTTCACGCAGCCCGCCGAGGACGCGGTCGACGAGGCCTCGACCGGGCTCAAGAGCTCGCTCGCGGTCAAGGTGTTCGGTCCGGACCTCAAGCAGCTCGAGGCGACCGCCGAGAAGATCCGGACCACGATCAGCAAGGTGCCCGGCATCGGCAACCTGACGATCGTGCGCGAGCTCGGCCAACCCAGCCTCGACGTGAAGATCGATCGCCAGAAGCTCACTCGCTACGGTCTCGACGTCGCGACGATCGACTCGCTGATCGAATCGGCGGTCGGCGGCGTGCCGGCGACGCAGGTGATCCAGGGCGAGCGCCAGTTCGATCTCGTGGTGCGCATGGACGAGCGCTACCGCAACAACCCGGACGCGATCGGCCGGCTGCTCGTCACCACTCCGAGTGGCCAGCGTCTGCCGCTGTCGACGTTCGCCACGCTCAGCGTGGGGCAGGGCGCGACGATGATCTACCGCGAGGGCGGCGCCCGCTACATCGGCGTGCAGTACTCGATCACCGGGCGCGATCTGGGCTCGGCGGTCGCCGACGCCCGGCGTGCGGTCGCGCACGACGTCAAGGTCCCGCAGGGCTACGAGCTCCAGTGGGGCGGCGAGTACAGCGACTTCCTCGCCGCGCGCACGCAGATGTTCGTGATCATCCCGATCACGCTGCTGCTGATCTTCTTCATCATCTTTGCGCTGTACGGCAACCTCAAGTACCCCGCGCTGATCGCGCTCAGCGTGTTCTTGACGATGCCCGAGGGCGGCCTGCTCGCGCTGTGGGCATTCCACACGAACCTCAGCGTGAGCTCCGGCCTCGGCTTCCTCGCGCTGTTCGGGATCTCGGTACAGACCGGCGTGATCTACGTCAGCCATGCGAACAAGCTCCGGCGCGCCGGCGCCGCGCTGGTCGACGCGAGCCGCGAGGCGGCGGCGGTGCGGTTGCGACCGATCTTGATCACGGGCCTGGTCGCGTGCGTGGGCCTGCTACCGGCCGCGTTCTCGCATGGCATCGGCTCGGACAGCCAGCGTCCGTTCGCGCAGGTGATCGTGTTCGGCCTGCTGTCGCGCGTCGCGCTGTCGATCTTCCTGTTGCCGGTGCTCTACCGCTGGATCTCGCGCCCGGGCGACCGGCTGGAGGTTTGATCGGTCAGGGTCGCCGGGTCGAGCGGCGTCTCATGCACGCCGCAGAGCACGACGACCTCGTCGGCGACCGCACCCGCGAGGATCGCATCGCGCCGCGAGCATCCCCCGCGAGCGCCGTGCGGCCTCGACGACCGTGTTCATCTTCAGCGTGTCCGTCCGTAAGGACACGCAGCGTTTCCCCGCGGGCCACCGTGAACGAATCGGCATGATACCGTGGAGCGTGGATTCGTCGTCTGACGGTATCGGCCGTCAATACCTAGCGCTTCGTCTGGAGCGACTGTGTCTGCTGGTTGACGCGCGTACGAATCCAGATCCGGCGCATGAGGATGCACTGAGCTCCAATCGCGAAGCCCGCGCGCGCTTGCTCGCCGGCACCGAGGACTCGCCGGCATCGATCGCATCGATCGCATTGGTCGATTCCTTCGGGCTCTCCGCGTTTGAGCTTGATGTGATCGAGCTCGCCGCGGGGATGCAACTTGACTATCGTGTACGCGACACCCTGTATGTGTGCCTTCCCGCAATCCGCGAGGACGGTCTGACGATTGGCTCGGTGGTGGCCGCGCTCGCGAGCAACATCGAGTCACGCATCGACTTGGGCCAGGAGCTACAGCGCTCTCGTCTGTGGGCGTTTGGGTTGTTGCGCCGGCCTACGCGCGGAGGAATCGATGCGCAGGTTGTGCCAACGCGTCGCGCCATTGCCGCCGTACTCGGACAGCGTCCCCTCGCAACACTTCCGTCGTGGTGCCGCTGGGGCGCGCCCACTGCGTTCGCCGCCTTCGAGATTGATCCCCAGAGGACAGCGAAGAGTCTTCCTCGTGGTGGAATGATTGTCATCTCGGGTCCCACGGGAATTGGGAAAACCGAAGTCGCGATCGCCATTGCAAACGCTTGGAACAAGCGCTTTCTCGCCGTCGACGTTGCCGCATGCGCTGCCGCCGTGAGCGCAGCCGAGTTGACGGCTGAGCTTTCCGAGATCGTCGAGGACGCCGGACTCGAAACGTGTCCGGTAGTCCTCGACAATGTTCGACGTAACCTCGTCGCGGCTCGAGACGCCGAGAGAATTGTCGAAACCGCCGAACGCGCGAACACATCATTGTTGCTGTGCGTGGACTCGATGGAGGATCTTCCACCTCCTCTCGCGTCGAGGGCGCTCTTGAGAGTGCCGCTGCGTGGCGCGCATGGTCATCTCGCAGCTCGCATGCTTCAAGCAGTGTCCGAGCGCAACACGGTGGTGGCGCTCGCTGAGGAGATGCAGCTGGCTCCGCGGCAGATCCGACACGCGGCATTGCTTTCCGAAGCGCTCGACATCACATTCGATGCAGCCATCCATGCGACGCAGTCCGATGCTGGTGATCTCCTCCAACCAGCACGAACGCAGCTCGGTCTTGCAGATCTCGTCGTCAACGAAGACGTGCGCGACCAGATTCGCGAGCTCATCGGTGCGATCCGGACCCGCACCGAGGTGCTCGACGAGTGGGGGATCGGACGACGGCTTTCGCGCGGCCGCGGGATCAGCGCGTTATTCGACGGCGAACCCGGAACCGGTAAGACGATGGCCGCGGAAGTCGTCGCCCACGAGGCGGGACTGCCGCTCCGGCGCGTCAATATCGCGAGCCTTGTCGACAAATACATCGGCGAAACTGAAAAGAACTTGCACCGCCTCTTCGTCGAGGCGCGCAGCAGCAATTACATCCTGCTCTTCGATGAGGCGGACTCGCTATTTGGTTCGCGGACGGACGTGAAGGGGAGCAACGATCGCTACGCGAATC
>JBDTJY010000274.1:0-28321 GCA_039935615.1 Kofleriaceae bacterium | reverse complement strand
TCGCGCCGAGCGAGGTAGTCGTTGACCGTGACGACGTGGACGCCCTTGCCGGTCAGGGCGTTCAAGTAGCAGGGCAGGGTCGCGACCAACGTCTTGCCTTCGCCGGTACGCATCTCGGCGATCCGGCCCTGGTGCAGCACGATGCCGCCGACCATCTGGACGTTGTAGTGGCGCATCCCGAGCGTTCGGACGCCGGCTTCGCGCACCGCTGCGAACGCCTCGCACAGGATGTCGTCGAGCGTCGCACCATTGTCGAGCTTCGTTTTGAGCTCGGCCGTGATCGCCTTCAGCTCGGCGTCGCTCTTCTTCTTCATCGAAGGTTCGAACGTCGCGATCTGATCGACCAGCGGTTCGATCTTTTTCAGCTCGCGCTGGTTCTTGCTACCGAAGATCTTTTGAATAAATCCCATGCTAAATACCGAAAAACGAACGCTGTTGCGGTTCTTACCACGTGTTCACGAATTCACGTCGCCGAACCTGGAGAATCAGGCAGGTCGAAAGCTGCGCAAGAACGACCACCAGTGCCGTCGCAGATCGAAGTGCGTCAGGCACGTCCCGACCTTTTCGTGGGTCGCCTCGTCGAGGATGTCCGCCGGGAGCGTCGTGAACGTGGCGAATGGACGGAGATATGACAGGTCTTTTTGGCCGCGGAGCTCGTACGTGTGGCCATCGTCGCCGGCAAACGAGAGCGTGTAGCGGATGATCTTCTCGCCGATCAGACGGATCTTGATCGTGCCTGCTGCGGGCGCCGATCGCGTATGGGGCGGCGCGTAGACGGTGCCGCGTACGTCCGCGAGCCCGGTCGCGAGGTGGTGGCGCATCGAGTCTGCGTGCGCGGTGATGTCGAAGCGAAACGGGTGACGCTTGCCCGGATCGTTGTTCCACTCGACCGTGCCGGCCATCGTTTCGGAGAATTCAAACCCCATCGCCGTTCGCCGAGCCTACTCCGAAAACGAAAAAGCGGCGCGGTCCGAAGACCCGCCGCCTTTCACCGTACGCCTACTGGTTCAGTTCGCGGTGCGGTTTTCGCACTGCGCGAACTGGAAGGTCGCACACGTGCAGCCTGCATCGCCGGAGTGACACGCGGTGCCGCCCGAGTTGGTGCAGTTGAGGCCGGTGTACGACGCCGAGCAGTCCGTCGCGCGAGCCAAGCAGTTGTCTTCGTCGTTGATGAAGTTACAGCTCGCGGGCGTGGCGCACGCGGCGGTGTCCTGGCACGAGCCGGTGAAGCAACCGTTGAACTCCGACGGGACTTGACCCGACGGGCAGACCGGCGCGGCGGTCTGGCAGGTGATGGTCGTGTCGACCGCACAGCTACCCGAGGTGCACTGACCGGTGCCGGAGTCACAGACCTGGCCGTTGGTGCACGAATCCGCGGTGCAGCTCGGCGGGTTCGGTTCACACGACGAGCGCTGCGTATCGCAGTGGTAGCCCGAGCCGCAGTCGGAGTCGGTCGCGCAGAATCCACCCTCTTCGCACGTGCCGCCCGCGGTGCAGTAGCAACCCGCCGCGCATTGCGCGTTCGAGCTGCACTCGTAGCCCGAGCCATTCGAGCCGGAGCCCGTGTTGCTACCCGAACCTTGACCGTCGGAGCAGGTGCTGCTCACCCATTCGCAGTTGTCGCCCTGGCACTGGTACTGCCCATCGGAGCCGCAGTAGGTCCAGTTGTCGTTGTTGTTACCTTGATCGTGAAAGTACAGGTCACAACCGGCGAGAGTGCTGAGGAAGCCAACGGCGACCATCAGGGAGAGCGAATTGAGCAGCTTGTTCATGGGAGTTCCTCGAAGGGGTGGGCGTGCGGTGATCCGAACATAAGCAGCCGGTGTGCCATTGTGTCGAAGGGATCGAACTGCTTGAGAATCCATTAAAGGTTCGACACGTACTGGTGGGTTTTGGGGAACCGGCGACCGAAGTCTGACAAAAATGCCTGGAAATTCGAGCATGCACGCGATCTGACGCGATGTACGGCTAGATGGTTGCCGGAACCGGCCGATTCATCGCGGGGATCGGGAGCAAGTCTCGGAAATCTGACTGTGAACGGTCGGCTACAGTTGGTGTGGCCCAGAGATACGGCCGAGACGCGTCACGAAGCGGCAAAACGCAACGCCGGTCACTAGTTGCGGCGTTCTGCGCATCCGTTATCACGCCGCTTCGTCTACCGCGCGGATCGTCTCGCGCAGCCCGAACCGGGGCCGGAATCCCAGCTCGGCGGAGGCTCGCCTCCCATCGACCATGCAGACGTAGCGGATGAAATCGAGCTCGGCGACCGGGAAGCTCGACAGGCCGAACGCGAACGCGAGCCGCAGCAGGGGCTTCGCGATCGGGTGCGGGATCCAGCGGCCCTCGCGGCCGAGCTCGGTCAGGATCGCGGACAGCGGGACCTCTCCCGGCCCCACGATGTTGTAGATGCCGCGGCGACCCGGCGCGAGCGCTTGCACGATCGCCTCTGCGACATCGAGCACGTGAACGAGCTGGACCATCGGATCGAAGCCGAGCAACACCGGTGGGCGCGGGATCCGCAGATAGTTCGAGGGCGCGTTGTGCACGGGGCCGATGATGTGGACCGGACGCAACACGACGGTCTCGAGCTCGCGCGCCTTCCACAGGAACGTCGACACCAGGTGATCGATCTCGACGAGGTCGCGCATCGCAGGAAAGCGCTGGGCGGCAAGGAGTGGCGCGTCCTCGGTCAGGAACTGCGCGTTGTCGGGGCGCGGGCCGTAGACGTTCGCCGACGACAGCAGCACGACCTTGGGGACCGCGTGCGCCTGGCAATATTCGAGCAGCTTCGTCGTGCCCGTGATGTTCCACGAGTACAGCTCGGACGGCCGCGCCCGCGGATCGTGCATCACGCCGAGGTGGAGCAGCGCATCGGCATCGCGAAACACGTCGCGCGCTTTCTTGCTGCGCAGATCGACCTGGTGGAGATCGATGTCCTTCGGACGACCTGGCATCGGCCGGCGATCGAGCCCGACGATCTTCCAGCCGAGCTCGTGATGGAGGCGGCGCGCGACGATCCGGCCGAGCCGTCCACTGATGCCGGTGATGACGATGGTCTTCACCAGAAGATGTGCTTTCGGCCCGCGAGGCCCAGGTGGATCATCGACTGGATGCGATGGCGCACGCTCTTCACTTTTTCGGCGAGCACCTCGTCATCGTCGTCGGGATCGCCGTCGAAGTGCATCAGCTCGCCGACGTGCAGCCGGTACTTGACCGGCAGCGGCATCGCCGCGATGAACGGCGGATACGGCACGATCGGCAGCGCCGGGATCCCCATCAGCTTCGCGAGCGGCTTGAGGTTGATCGCGGGAGCTTGTTCTTCGGCACCGATCACGGCAACCGGCAAGATCGGTGCGCGCGCTTCGAGTGCAAGCCGCATGAAGCCGGTGCCGAAATCCGCGAGCTGGTAGCGCTTCGAGAACGGCTTCGAGATCCCGCGTGCGCCTTCCGGAAACACGAGCACGGCTTCATCGGCGGCGAGCAGGCGCCGGCAATTCTCGGGCGTGCCGGTGATCTGGCCCCAACGTGCAAACAAGTACGAAGCGAACGGCACGGTCGGCACGAAGAACTCGACCATGGCGCGCACGAGCCGCGGTTGCGGTGGCTCGAGAAAACACGCGCACGCGATCACGAGGGCATCGAACGGCAATTGCCCCGAGTGGTTCGCCACGATCACCACGCGGCCCGCGCCCGGCACGTTCTCGATCCCGAACGTCTGCGCGCGAAAGTAATGACGATAGATGAAGCGCGCGAACGGCATCGCGGCGCCGATGTGAGCGCGCGACATCCCGAACGGATCGAAGCCGAACTCGTTGCCGTGGACGACCAGCGCCTGCGTGCGACTCCCGATGTCGTCGTCGGAGACGGCCCGGCGCAACAGCGGCAACTGGTTCAGGCGATCGAGCAAACCCACGACGCGCAGTATAAGATGCCGTCATGAGCGAGAGCTTCGTCGACCTCACCTATCGTGGGCTCGTGCTGGGCAAGCGGGTGAAGCTGACCCAGGTCCGACCGAGCACCGGTTACCTCGAGTTACCCGCGCCCATGCCGGTCGGCACGGCGATCGGCATCGCGAGCGAGGACGGCACCACGTTCGACGCGCTCGTCACCGAGGCGCTCGAGCAGGTCAGCGGGCACGAGGGCGTGCCGGGGATGACGGTGCGGCCGCGCTTGGATGGCGCTGCGGCGGCGTGGTGGAGAGCGAAGGTCGCGCTGCCCGATGTGGTGAAGCCGGAGGCCGCACCCATGATCGGGATCGTGCGCAGCAAGCGCTCGTCGAATGCGGGAGCGGTGCCCGAGCTCGTCGATGACGGCCGCAACACGGCGGTGCAGGCCGCGGTCGATCCGGCCAAGCTCGACGTGCGGGCGGATACCGATTCCGAGCCAGAGCCAGAGAAAGACACCCAGGTCATCCCGATGCTCGACGTCCCGATCGTCGATGACGGCCGCAGCACGATCGCGATGGACGCGGTCGATCTCGCGGCGCTCGGGTTGGACGCGTCGATCAGCGGGCAGATTCCGCTCGCCAAGGACGATGACGACGACGACAAGCCCGGCGACTCCAAGTCGGGTCCGGCCGGTAAGAAGAAGCGCCGCCGGCGATGAGCTGCGGTGATCTGATCCTATAGATGAGCGCGATCATTCCACCGCGGATCACGCCCGGGCAGACGCTCGGGATCGCCGCGCCGTCGGGGCCGGCAAACCTCGATCGGCTGCGCGCGGGGCTCGCGCGGCTGGGCGACGCGTTTCGCCTTCAGCTCGCGCCGTCGCTGACCGCGGCACGCGCGCCCGAGCTCCAGAGCTACCTCGCCGCGAGCGACGAGACGCGGGCGGCCGAGCTCGACGCGATGATCGCCGATCCCGACGTGCGCGCGATCCTGATCGCGCGGGGTGGCTACGGGCTGATGCGGATCTTGCCGCGGCTCGATCCGGATGCGCTGCGGCGCGATCCGAAACCGATCGTCGGGTTCAGCGACGCGACGGCGTTGTTGGCGTGGGCGCACGTCGCCGGCGTGCGGGGCATTCATGGACCGCTCGGCGTCCAGCTGGAGCGCCTGCCGGCGACCGACATCGAACACTTGATCGCGATGCTGAGCGAGGCTCGCGCGCCCGGTGTGCGGCCGTGGGCGCTCGCCGCGTCTCCGCTCGGCGGTCGCGGCGTCGTTCGCGGGCCGTTGTTCGCCGGAAATCTGACGATGATGTCCGTGCTCGTCGGGACGCCGTGGGCACTGCCGCTGCGCGGCTCGATCGCGTTACTCGAAGAAGTCGGCGAGCGGCCGTACGAGCTCGATCGCTATCTCACGCAACTCGCACTGACCGGCGAGCTCGCGAAACCGCACGCGGTGATCGTCGGCGATCTGGTGCGCTGCGCCGATCCGAAACCGCCGGCCGGCGGGACCGATCCCGAGGATGCCGCCCTGGCGACGGTGCTCGAGCGCCTGCACGCCGCCGGCACCGCGGCCGCGTTCGGCGCACCGATCGGTCACGGCGATCGTAACGAACCGGTGCCGTTCGGTGGCAACGCGGTGCTCGATCTCGATCGCGGGACGCTCGAGATCCTCGATCCGGCCGTCGCCTAGTCCGGGCCGGACCCAATGGACGCCGCTAGTGAAACGCCGGATCTTCGTCGGGTCCTAGCTCGATCCGGCCGTAGCGCTCTTCGTAGCGCTCGAGGTTCTTCTGCAGCGCATTCAACAAGCGCTTGGTGTGGCGCGGCGAGCTGATGACGCGCGCACGGACCTTCGCGCGCCCGTTCGACGGTTGGATGAACGCGAAGTCGAGCACAAACTCGTTCTCGGTGTGATTGAGCAACACCAAGTTCGCGTAGACACCCTGCGAAACATCGTCGTCGATTTGGACCTGCAGCTTTGGCGGGGCAATCGGCTCGTCGGACATGTTGCGCAACATTATTTACTACTTCGGCACCATGACCACGCTTCGGATGATCGGGATTCAACCGGGTGGCCACCAGACTGGCCACGTCTGAGAACCCGCGGTGACAGAAGTAGTCGCCACATGAGCAATCCTCGTCGCTAAGCGCTCGTTTCTTGGTCGCCGATCTCGAAACTCGCGCTGGCATCGAACGTGCTCATGTATTCGTGCAACCAGGCAGCAGCGAACAGCGTCTCAGGAATAAGCGACTCGCTCCTTCTGGTCTGACAACACGAATCCTACGCGCGACGAACGAGAGAACGTTTCGACTCGGTGGATGTTAGAGGTTCCCTCCCCTCATCCCTCTAACTCCCCCACCACCTGAGGCATCAAGTATCTCGTCCGATCTGCGCTCAAGGCCCTGCAATCCCCCTTGCAGGGCCTTTATTTTTGGGTCGGCTGCCTCATATTTGTGCGGTGAAAGCGCTGGGGCTCGACATCGGCCAGAAGACGATCGGTCTGGCGGTCACGGATGACGCGAACATCGCGGCGCATCCGGCCGGCGTGATCGCGCGTTCAGGAACGGACAACGACGTGTCGGCGATCCAGACAGTCGTCGCCGAACGCGACATCACCGATATCGTGGTCGGAATGCCGTTCGAGCTGTCGGGAAAGATCGGGCATCGCGCGCGCCGCGTGCTGGAGCTCGTGACGATCCTGAAGACCCACTTTCCCTCACTGAAATTTCACGAGCAGGACGAGCGTTTCACGACCGCGGAGGCCACACGCGTGTTGCTCGATGCCGATTTGTCACGCGGCAAACGCAAAGCAGTGATCGATCAGCAAGCCGCGACTCTGATCCTTCAGGGTTGGCTCGCGAGCTATAAACGAGCTTCGGATGTCTAAGCGCTCGTTCAGAGTCGCGCTCGTGGTCGTGCTCGCCTCGATCGGGCTCGTGCTCGCCTTGGCCGGGTTCTTCATCCATCGGGCGTTTACCTACCCGGATGCCCAGCACAGCGGTGTGGGGCGCGATGTCGAGATCGAGATCAAGACGGGCATGACGTTCCCGCAGATCGCGACGATGCTGGCGCAGAACGGCGTGGTCGATCGCCCGACCTGGTTTCGGATGTACGCGATGTGGGAAGGCGACACGACGAACGTCAAGACCGGCAAGTACCTCATCAAGGACAACCTCACGCCGGCGCAGGTGCTCGCGATCTTGATCGCGGGAGTCAAAGAGGTCACGACCAAGGTCACGCTGCCCCCCGGCAAGAACATGCTCGAGGACTTCGCGCTGCTCGAGAAGGCGAAGGTCGCGAGTGCGAAGGACCTCGAGGCGATGGCGCGCGACAAGGACTTCTTGTCGAAGCACGCGATCACCGGCGACTCGGTCGACGGCTATCTGTTCCCCGACTCCTACGAGTTTCGGGTCGGCGAAAAGCCGGCGGTCGTGCTCGACCGGCTCGTCCAGCGCCATGAAGAGGTGTGGAACGACCTGCTCGCGAAGCACCCCGGCGATGCCGCGAAGCTCAAGGCGAAGCTCAAGTGGAGCGATCGCGACATCCTGACGATGGCCTCGATCGTCGAGAAGGAGGCGGTCGATCCCGCCGAGCGCCCGCGGATCGCGCAGGTGTTCATCAACCGGTTGACGCTCCCGGAGTTCAAACCGCACCGGCTCGAGACCGATCCGACGATTCGCTACGGCTGCGAAGTCCCGGTCCAGAAGTCCGCGGCGTGTCAGGGTTGGAACATTCAGGATCGTCTGCACTCCGCGCAGCTTCACGACAAGGACAACCCGTACAACACCTACGAGCACGAGGGCCTGCCGCCGGGGCCGATCTCGAATCCGAGCATGCGCTCGATCGAGGCGGTGCTCGCGCCGGACGGCTCGGACTACCTCTACTTCGTCGCGAAAGACGCGCGCAATCACGTGTTCGCGAAGACGTTCGAAGAGCACAAACGCAACGTCGACAAGTATCAGAAGTGAAGCACCTCGGGCTTCGTTCCCATCACGACCCGAGCGCCTCGATCTCGCAGTCACCGTAGTGCACGCATCACGCGGGTTGCCCGTTAGCAACTGGAGCAGGTTTCTCGACGAGCGTTTGCACACGAGACGGTCGCCACCCTGCGCAACCGTGGTAGTTTCGGAGCATGACGCTGGTGGGCCAGATCGCCGAGTTGCAGAACTACGCGACGTACAAAGAGCTGTCGTGGGAGGGGTCGTTCGAGGACTACCTGAACCTGGTCCGCAAGACGCCGCAGATCACGCGCAACGCGTATCAGCGCCTCTACGACATGGTGCTCTCTCATGGCGTCGAGGAGTACATCGACAACAAGAAGAAGCTCGTCCGCTACAAGTTCTTCAAGGACGACGCACACGGTGGTCGCGATGCCGTGTTCGGCCTCGACGTTCCGCTGATGCGCCTGATGAACGTGCTGAAGAGCGCGTCGCAGGGGTACGGCACCGAGCGCCGGATCATCCTGCTTCACGGCCCGGTCGGATCGGCGAAGTCGACGATCGCGCGCCAGTTGAAGAAGGGCATCGAGGACTACTCGCGCACGCACGACGGCGCGCTCTACACGTACTACTGGACGCTGCCGGGCCCGCTGTCGGAGCTCGCCGGTGGTAGCGAAGTGTTCCCGTCGCCGATGCACGACGAGCCGCTGCGGTTGATCCCGCACGACTGGCGCCAGGAGACGATCGACAAGTTGAAGCTCGGCAACGACGACTTCAAGGTCAAGGTCCACGGCGACGTGAACCCGGCCTGCCGCCTGATCTTCAAAGAGTTGATGAAGCACTACGGCGGCAACTTCGAGAAGGTGATGAGCCACGTCAAGGTCAAGCGGCTCGTGCTCTCCGAGCAGGACCGCATCGGCATCGGCACGTTCCAGCCCAAGGACGAGAAGAACCAGGACTCGACCGAGCTCACCGGCGATATCAACTATCGCAAGATCGCTACGTTCGGCTCGGACTCCGATCCGCGCGCATTCAACTTCGATGGCGAGTTCAACATCGCGAACCGCGGCATCCTCGAGTTCGTCGAGATCCTGAAGCTCGACGTCGCGTTCCTCTACGACCTGCTCGGCGCGACCCAGGAGCGCAAGATCAAGCCGAAGAAGTTCGCGCAGACCGACATCGATGAAGTCATCCTCGGCCACACCAACGAGGCCGAGTACAAGAAGCTCCTCAACAACGAGTTCATGGAGGCGCTCCGCGATCGCACCGTGAAGGTCGACATCCCGTACATCACCAAGGTGTCCGAGGAGGTCAAGATCTACGCGAAGGACTTCACGCTCGCGAAGGTCGGCAAGCACATCGCGCCGCACACGCTGTACGTGGCGTCGCTGTGGGCCGTGCTGACGCGGCTCGAGGATCCGAAGAAGCACTCGTTGTCGCTGCTGCAGAAGTCGAAGCTCTACGACGGCAAGACGCTGCCGGGCTTCACGCAGGACAACATCAAGGAGCTCCGCAAGGAGTCCCAGCGCGAGGGCCTCGACGGCATCTCACCGCGCTACATCCAGGACAAGATCGCGAACGCGCTCGTCAGCGACAAGGCCGACGGCGCGATCAACCCGTTCATGGTGTTGAACGAGCTCGAGAGCGGGCTGCGCAGTCACTCGCTGATCTCGTCCGAAGAGCAGCGCAAGCGCTACGGCGAGATGTTGTCGGTGGTGAAGCAAGAGTACGAGGACATCGTCAAGAACGAGGTCCAGCGGGCGATCAGCGCCGACGAGGACATGATCGCGAAGCTGTGCGCGAACTACATCGACAACATCAAGGCGTTCACCCAGAAGGAGCGGGTCAAGAACCCGTACACCGGGCAGGACGAAGAGCCCGACGAGCGGATGATGCGGTCGATCGAGGAGAAGATCGATATCCCGGAGAGCCGCAAGGATGATTTCCGCCGGGAGATCATGAACTACATCGGCGCGCTCGCGATCGAGGGCCGCCAGTTCGACTACAAGACCAACGAGCGGCTGCACAAGGCGCTCGAGTCGAAGCTGTTCGAGGATCAGAAGGACTCGATCAAGCTGACGTCGCTGGTGTCGAGCGTCGTCGACCGCGATACGCAGGCGAAGATCGATGTCGTCAAGCAGCGCCTGATCAAGAACTTCGGCTACGACGAAGTGTCGGCGACCGATGTCTTGAACTTCGTCGCGTCGATCTTCGCGCGCGGAGACGTCAAGTCTTGAGCGACGCGCTGGGCGTAGGCACCGTTTCGGTCGAGCTCAACAACACGTTGGCAGAGCTACTCGCCAAACTGTGTATCGAGCTCGAGACGGAGGACTACACCGGCGTGTTGTCACGGGCGTTGGGCCTGCTCGAGATGGTGCAACGCACGAAGCGACAGGGAGGGCGGCTCATGTTCGTCAACGAGCGGGGTGAGACCGCGGACGTGGTGTTCTAATGGCCGACGAGCGAGTTCGGAGCGCCAGGGCGCGCCTCGGCGAGGAGGCCAAGTAAAATGTCTCAAAAGATCGACCTCGACCACGGCCGCTTCCGTCAGATCATTCGCGGCAAGATCAAACAGAACCTTCGCAAGTACATCTCGCAGGGCGAGATGATCGCGAAGAAGGGCAAGGACACGGTCTCGATCCCGATTCCGTCGGTCGACATCCCGCGGTTCAAGCACGGCGACAAGCAGCAGGGCGGCGTCGGCCAAGGCCAGGGCGAGCCCGGCGACGCGCTCGGGCAGGGCGAAGAACAACCGGGTTCCGGTCACGAGGCGGGCGATCGCCCCGGCGATCACCTGCTCGACATCGAGCTCAGCGTGCAAGAGCTCGCCGAGATCATGGGCGAGGAGCTCGAGCTCCCGCGGATCCAGCCGAAGGGCACCGAGAAGATCGTCGCGTACAAAGACAAGTACTCGGGCATCCGCACGGTCGGCCCGGAGTCGCTGCGGCACTTCCGTCGCACGTATCGCCAGGCGATGCGCCGCCAGATCTCGATGGGCACGTACGACGCGAAGAACCCCGTGATCATCCCGATCAAGGAGGACAAGCGCTATCGCTCGTGGCGTAGCGTGCCGCTGCCGCAATCGAACGCGGTGATCATCTACATGATGGACGTCTCCGGCTCGATGGGCGACGAGCAGAAGGAGATCGTTCGGATCGAGAGCTTCTGGATCGATACGTGGCTGCGCTCGCAGTATCACGGCATCGAGAGCCGCTTCATCATCCACGACGCGATGGCCAAAGAGGTCGATCGCGACACGTTCTTCCGCACCCGCGAGTCGGGCGGCACGATGATCAGCTCGGCGTACAAGCTGTGCGCGAAGATGATCGCGGACGAGTACCCCTCGGAGCTGTGGAACATCTATCCGTTCCACTTCTCCGACGGTGACAACTGGTCGGTCGACGACACCCACACGTGCGTCGAGCTGTTGAAGAAGGAAGTCCTGCCGTTCGTCAATCTGTTCTCGTACGGCCAGGTCGAGTCGCCGTACGGCTCCGGTCAGTTCATCAAGGACCTGACCGAGCACTTCGACGAGGACGAGCGCGTCGTCACCAGCGAGATCAAGGGCAAGGACGCGATCATGGACTCGATCAAAGAGTTCCTCGGGAAGGGCAAGTAGCGATGGTCAGCGCGCTCAAGCGATTCCCGGCGTACCTGCGCGACATCCAGGAAGAGGTCGAAGGCCACGCGAAGAACTACGGCCTCGACTTCTTCCCGATCCTGTACGAGGTCCTCGACTACAAGACGATGAACGAGGTCGCGGCGTACGGCGGCTTCCCCACGCGCTATCCGCACTGGCGGTTCGGCATGGACTACGAGCAGCTCTCGAAGAGCTACGAGTGGGGCCTGTCGAAGATCTACGAGATGGTGATCAACACCAACCCGGCGTACGCGTACCTCCTCGAGGGCAACTCGACGACGGATCAGAAGCTCGTGATGGCGCACGTCTGCGCGCACGTCGACTTCTTCAAGAACAACTATTACTTCTCGAAGACCAACCGCAAGATGATCGACGGCATGGCGAACCACGCCGCGCGCGTGCGCCGTCACATGGCGCGGTGGGGCCAGGACGTCGTCGAGGAGTTCATCGACACGTGCCTGTCGCTCGAGAATCTGATCGACCCGATGTCGGCGTACATCGTGCGCACGCGGCCACCGCGCACGCGCGAAGAAGATGAAGCCGAGCCCGAGGTCGGCCGGTTGAAATCGAAGGGCTACATGGACGCCTTCATCAACCCGCCCGAGTACCTCGAGGCGCAGAAGAAGAAGAAAGACGACGAGCAGAAGAAGCAACGCCACCGGTTCCCCGAGCAACCCGCGCGCGACGTGCTCCAGTTCTTGATCGAGAACGCGCCGCTCGAGCACTGGCAGCGCGATGTCCTCGAGGTCGTCCGCGACGAGGCGTACTACTTCGCGCCGCAGGCGATGACGAAGATCATGAACGAGGGCTGGGCCACGTACTGGCACTCGAAGATCCTCACCGAGAAGGCGCTCAAAGCGTCCGAGGTGATCGACTACGCCGACGCGTGCTCGGGCGTGCTCGCGACGTCGCCGGGCCGGCTCAATCCGTACAAGCTCGGCGTCGAGCTCCTGCGCAACATCGAGGACCGCTGGAACAAGGGCCAGTTCGGCAAAGAGTGGGACGAGTGCGACTCGATGGATCAGAAGCGCAACTGGGATCGCCGCACCGGCCTCGGCCGCGCGAAGATCTTCGAGATTCGCAAGCACTACAACGACATCACGTTCCTCGACGAGTTCTTCACGCTCGAGTTCTGCGTCGAGCAGAAGTTCTACACGTTCGGTTTCCAGGAACGCTCGGGCAACTGGGAGATCATGAGCCGCGAGTTCAAGAAGGTGAAGGATCAGCTCCTCAAGATGCTGACCAACCGCGGCCAACCCGTGATCGTCGTCGAGGACGCCAACTTCGAGAATCGCAGCGAGCTGCTCCTGCGCCACGTCCACGAGGGCACCGACCTCGATGGCAATCAGGCGCGCGATACGCTGCGCAACGCCGCGAAGGTCTGGACCCGGCCGGTGAGCCTGCTCACGAAGATCGAGGGCAAGGGCAAGCTCCTGCGTTGCGAGGACGGCAACATCTCCGAACGCAGCGCGGAGTACGCCTAACCCCCATGAAGCTCTGGGCGTGGGGGCAGTCAGACCCCGGGCGAAAGCGCGAACGCAACGAGGATAGCTACCTCGTCGACCCCGAGACCGGCGTGCTCGCGGTGGCCGATGGCATGGGCGGTCATCAGGGCGGTGCGACCGCGTCGCGGATGGCGGTCGAGCAACTCGCGAAGGAGCTCGCCGAGGCGCGTGGCGATTTCGACGCTGCACTCGCCGCGCAGCGCTTCGGTGCCGTGCGCCACACCGAGGAGATGGCCGCGTTCGAAGAGCCGACCGGCGACGACCCGAGCATGCACTCCCAGAGTCAGACCGACGAGTACGCGGGTCCGCAGGCGATCTTTTCACCCGCGCTCGAGCTGATGCGCGGCGTCGTGCGGCGCGCGAGTGGCGCGATCTTCGAGCACGCGTGGGCCAAGCCCGAGCTCCGCGGCATGGGCACCACGCTCACCGCGATCCTGATCCACGGCGACAAGGCGCACCTCGTCCACGCCGGTGACTCGCGCTGCTACATGTTTCGCGATGGCCAGCTCCGGCAGATCAGCGACGACCACTCGTGGATCGCCGAGCAGCTCAAGGCCGGCTCGATCACGATGGAAGAAGCGAAGGCGTCGAAGTTCCGGCACGTGATCACCAAGTCGATCGGCTTCGAGCGCGACACCGATGCCGACCTCAAGTCCGTGCAGGTCTCACCGGGCGACTGCTTCCTGCTGTGCAGCGACGGCATGTCGAACTACATCGAGCACGGCGAGCTCGAGCGGATCATCGCGATGACCTGGTATCGCAAGCTGCCCGAGACGCTGATCGCGTTGGCTAATGACCGTGGGGGTGACGACAACATCACCGTGGTCGTCGGCCTCGTCTCGAATGCGTGAAGCCGTTCGACGCGTCGCGGTGTCGGAACCGCGCGCTCACCAAGCCGCTACCGCATCTGCGGTGTCGATCGGTCGAGTTCCTGTCATCATGTGATCCGTGAGGCGGTTGCAAATCGTCGCCGTGATCGCGGGCTGCACGGGAGCCCTGTCGCCGATCCCATATCGCCAGGACAGCACCTGGCTTTGCCTACCTGGACGGGTGGACTCTTGTGCTCGGGATTTCACCACGACCGATGTACATCCCGACGGTAGCCGCGGCACGCGGCGGTACGCGGCGGCCCCCGGCGGGATCGACTGTTTCTACGTCTACCCGACGGTGGACGACTCCACGCGCACCGGCAATCACACGGACTTCTCCGATCGCGCGCAGATCGTCCAGGTCACCGCGACGCAAGCCGTCCCGTTTCGTCAGGTCTGCGACCTGTTCGTGCCGCTGTACCGCCAGATCACGATGGGGACCTACGCGCGCGACGACGCCTGGACCGACGAAGGTCTCGCGACCGCGTACGCAGATGTCGCGGCGGCGTTCGAGGTCTACCTCGCCGCGCACCCCGGTCGTGGGATCGTGCTGATCGGCCATTCGCAGGGGGCAGAGATGGTGACCCGGTTGTTGCGCGACCGCTTCGATCGCGATGCCGCGTTGCGCGCTCGGTTGGTCATCGCGCTCGTGATCGGAGGCAACCTCGATGTCGGCATCGGCCAGCGCACGGGCGGTACGTTCGCCTCGATCCCGACGTGCGCCAGCGCCGGCGAGACCGGCTGCGTGATCGCCTATCGCTCGATGCGTTCCGGTGCGTTCGTGGCGCAACCGGACCCCGGATATCCCCCCGGACGCGAGCAGATGTGCGTCAACCCCGGCAACCTGCGCGACGCCGGTGCCAGCGCGGCGCTCACTCCGGTGTTCCTCGACGGCAACAACTTCGCGAGCTACCTCGGGCTGTACCGCGCTCGCTGTGTGCGAACCGCGGATCGCGCGCGCGTGCTCGCGGTCGAACAGGTCCCGTCGGCGCGCACCAGCCCGATCGACCTGACCGCGCCCGAGCTCAACACCCCCGCCGGCACCCACGCGCTCGACATGGAGCTCGCGCAAGACAACCTCATCGAGCTCGTTCGGCGCGCCGCTCTCACGTGGCGCCGCCGGTGACCGCCGCCCGCACCCCGGTGCGATCTAGCGCCGCGCGGATTTGCAGTCCGCGCAACGCGACCTCCGCTTAGGGAGTAGGCTAGCGGCCCGTGCGCGCTGTGCTTCCGCTGTTGGCCTTTGCCGTGTTGGCCCAAGGCTGCGATCGCGGCCGCCACGAGACGCCCGCACCGGCGCCGCCGCCACTTCCGGCGGTCGCCGCGGCGACGAGCTGCTCGCTCGCACCGATCGGCCTCAAGATCGCGATGCCGAGGCGCGCGGTCGCGATCGGCGATCTGCACGGCGACCTCGAGGCGGCGCGCGCGGCGCTGCGCACGGCGGGGGCGATCGACGCCGACGACACGTGGATCGGCAAGGACCTCACGATCATCCAGACCGGCGACATCCTCGATCGCGGCGAGGGCGAATCGAAGATCTTGGAGCTCCTCGAGCGGCTCGACACCGAGGCTCGCGCGCAAGGCGGCGCCGTGATCCAGCTGATCGGCAACCACGAGCTGATGAACGCCGCGCACGATTTTCGCTACGTCACCGACGGGGGCGCGAAGGACTTCGATGGCGATCGTCAACACGAGCTCGCCCCCGGTGGCACGTGGGCCAAGCGGATCGCGCATCACAACGTGATCGCGATCGTCCCGACGGCAGGGGGCGACACCGTGCTCTCGCACGCCGGCGTCACCGCGGAGTGGGTGAGCCACCTCGACGAGGTCAACGAGCACGCCCGCTGCTGGCTCGATGGCCAAGAAGGCGGCGCCGACAACCCGACGCAGGCGCTGACCTCCGACGACAGCCCGGTGTGGACGCGCGTGTGGGGCGGACCGCGGGTCGACTGCGCCGCGTTGGCCAGCGTGCTGGACAAGCTCGGCGCGAAGCGCATGGTCGTCGCGCATACCCCGCAACCCGACGGCATCTCGTCGCAGTGCGACGGTGCGCTGTGGCGGATCGATACCGGGATGTCGAAGGCCTACGGCGGCCCGATCGAGGTGCTCGAGCTCGGCGACCCGCCGAAGATCCTGAAGGGGACGCGTTAGCTCTTGAGCTTGTAGCCGGTCTTGAAGATCCAGCCGATCGCCGCCATGCAGACGACGAGGAAGCCGCAGATCGCGCCGAAGCTGATCATCACGTCGACATCGCCGTGGCCATAGAACGCCCAGCGCATCCCGGAGATCAGATAGACCACCGGATTGAGCAACGCGATCTTCTGCCAGGTGCTCGGCAGCATGTCGATCGAGTAGAACGCACCGCCGAGGAACGTCAGCGGCGTGATGATCATGATCGGGATGGTCTGCAGCTTCTGAAAGCTGTCGGCCCACAGGCCGATGATGAAGCCGAACGTCGAGAACGTGACCGCGGTGAGGATCAGGAACGCGACCATCCACACCGGGTGCTGGATCTGATACGGCACGAACGCGCGCGCCGTCACGAGGATCAGCGCGCCGAGCATCAGTGACTTCGAGGCAGCGGCGCCGATGTAGCCGATCACGACCTCGGCGACCGAGACCGGCGACGACAATAACTCGTAGATCGTGCCGGACCATTTCGGCAGATAGATCCCGAACGAGGCGTTCGAGATGCTCTCGCCGAGCAGCGACAGCATCACGAGGCCGGGGATGATGAACGCGCCGTACGGGATGCCATCGATCGACTTGATCTTGCCGCCGATCGCCGAGCCGAACACGACGAAGTACAGCGACGTCGATAGCACCGGCGACAGGATGCTCTGCATCCACGTGCGGAACGCCCGCGCCATCTCGAATCGATAGATCGCGCGGATCGCGTGGCCGTTCACGCCTTCGCTCCGTGCACGAGGTTGACGAAGATGTCCTCGAGCGAGGACTCCTTCGAGTGCAGATCCTTGAAGTCGATGCCGAGTTCGCTCAACTGCTTGAGCAGCGGCGCGATGCCGGTCTCTGCGCTCTGGACGTCGAACGAGTAGGTCAGCACGGTGCCGTCGTTCGAGAGCTCGAGGCCGCGGTCGGCGAGCTGCTCGGGAACCTTCTCGAGCGGGTGTTGCAGCACGAGCTGGAGCTGACGCTTGCCGAGCCGGCGCATCAGCTTGGTCTTGTCTTCGACGACGATCAGCTCGCCCTTGTTGATCACGCCGATCCGGTCGGCCATCAGCTCGGCTTCCTCGATGTAGTGCGTCGTCAGGATGATCGTGACGCCGCTCTCGCGCAGCTCGCGGACCATCTTCCACATCTCGTGGCGGAGCTCGACGTCGACGCCCGCGGTCGGCTCGTCGAGGAACAGGATCGTCGGCTCGTGCGACAGCGCCTTCGCGATCAGCACGCGCCGCTTCATGCCGCCCGAGAGCGTCATGATCTTCGAGTCCTTCTTGTCCCACAGCGACAGCGCGCGCAGCACCTTCTCGATGTGCGCGGGGTTCTGCTTCTTGCCGAACAGGCCGCGCGAGAACGTCACCGTCGACCACACGGTCTCGAACGCATCGGTCGAGAGCTCCTGCGGCACCAGCCCGATCTTCGAGCGCGCCGCACGAAAGTCCTTCACGATGTCGTGGCCGTCGGCGACGATCGTGCCTCGGCTCATCTTCACGATGCCGCAGAGGATGCTGATCAGCGTCGTCTTGCCCGCGCCGTTCGGGCCGAGCAGCGCGAAGATCTCGCCGCGCTCGATCTCGAGATCGACGGTCTTCAGCGCGACGAAGTCGTTGTCGTACGTCTTGCCGACGCCCTTGATACTGACGATGGACGGCATGGCGTCAGTTCGTCGACAGCACCGCGTGCACGCGCGCCGCGGTGACGAAGTCCATCACCGCGATGCCGAGATGCACGTGGGCATTCGCGGGGTCGGCCAAGAAGCTGTCGAGCATGGCGTTGATCGTGTCGCTCACGCTGGGGATGTTCGGAAGGCTCATGATCGTCTGGTAGCCACTCGTATACGCGAGATACAGCGTCGCAGGATCCGTGGTCGCGCGCGCCTCCCCGAAGAGGGAGGTAATGTCGGCCCACTTCACGCTGTCGTCGGTGACGATGTAGTTGTCCTCGATCCGGAGCGTCGCATCGGGGTCGGTGATCGCGAACGTCGCGTTGTCGGTCCACACCGTCGGCGCCGCCGCGATCCCGAGCGGCGCCGCCACCGCTTCGAACCGGCGCAGCAACACGAGCTTGCCGCGGACGTCGCCGAGCGCCGGCACGGTCGCGCCGAGGTACCAGCGCTCGGGGTGGAGCGCGACGTAGTTGTCGAACACCTGTTCGAACGACATCGTCGCGCCCTGGGCATCGAGCTCTTCTTTGACCGAGATGATGATCGTCTCGTGCGGATGCGCGTCGAGGAAGCTGTACATCGCCGCGAGCACGTCGTCGTAGGTTTGGCTCTGATCGATCGAGCCGTGATAGATCAGGAACTGATCGTCGAAGTTGCGACAGCGCACGTCGAAGTAGCGCACGCCGGCGGCGAGTTGTTCGGCGAACGTGAGGTGCTGGGTCTGCGCGATGCCCGCCGCCGGCTCGTGCTGCGCACCCGAATCGTGGGTGCCCGGAATCGTCAGCGCCGCGAGGTTCGCGCTGTCGGGCAGGCTCGCCATCCAATCCGCATCGCCGGCATCGTCAGCCGAGCAAGCCGCGAGTGCCATCAACAGGAGGATGCAACGCACCCGTCGATTAGAGCTTAGTTGCCCAGGTCGATGTCGACCGGATCGGTATTCTTCGACGCGGGCGGTTTCGGCTCGGCCGGTTTCGCCGGCAGCGACGCCGCGGGGCGCGGCACGACCTGGAGCGCCAACGGACACGCCGGCACCGCATCGGCGTCGACGCGCTCTTGCACGACTGCCCCGATCTTCGCAGCGCCTGCCGCGGCGAACACGTCGACGTCGGTCAGCCCGCGCTGGACCAGCCGCGCCTTGATCGCATTCGCGAGCGCCTGCGCGTCGTTCTGATTCGGCAGCGCGATCGCGACCAGCCACTTCGTCACCTCGCCGTGGCCGAGCATCACGAGCGCCATCTCGCCGACGATGATCGTGCCGGCCGGCGACAGGTTGCCGTGGGCGAGGGTCGGCATGATCGAGACCTCCAGACGATCGCCGTCGAGCTTCACCGCTTCGACGCCGCCGGTATCGGGGCAGCCGTCGTCATCCTTCACGCCGTTGACGGTCTCGGGCTCGTTCGGGCATTGGTCCTTGTCGTCGGGAATGCCGTCGTGATCGTTGTCGAGCTCGGGGCAGCCGTCCTCGTCTTGGAAGCCGTCCTTGTCCTCCGGACACAGCGGGCACTTGTCCTTGTCGTCGGGAATGCCGTCGCCATCGTTGTCGAGCTCGGGGCAACCATCGGCGTCTTCGAAGCCGTCCTTGTCTTCCTCTTCGAGCGGGCATTGATCGATCGAGTCGGGGATGCCGTCGCCATCGGAGTCGTGCTTGTTCGCCGGGCAACCGTCCTTCGGAAACGGCGGCTTACCGTCTTCCGGATCGTCGGGGCACTTGTCTTGGAGATCCGGAATCCCGTCCTTGTCGTTGTCGAGATCGGGACAGCCGTCGTCGTCCTCGAAGCCGTCGATGTCCTCGGCTTGGTTCGGGCACTTGTCCTCGGCGTCGGGGCGCTGATCGCCGTCGTTGTCGTCGTCGGGGCAGCCGTCTTCGTCCTGGAAACCGTCGCGATCCTCGGGGACCAGCGGGCACTTGTCGCGATCGTTCTCGATGCCGTCGCCGTCGGTGTCGCGCACGTCGGGGGCAAAGCCGACCGAGACCAAGAACCGCGCATTCGGCGAACCGATCGCGCGATCGAGCCCGGCACCGCCGGCGACGACCACCGCCACCGAGCGCGCGACATTGACGCGCAACCCACCGAGCACCTCGACCGGACTCTCGTCGACGGCGAACGACGTCATGCCGGTGCGACCGAAGCCCTCGGCGATCAGGTTGAAGTGATCGGTCACCGCGTAGGCCGCGCCGAGACCCCATACCCATTGCTGACCGATCGTGCTCGAGTAGATCGTGCGCGGCTTGCGCAGGATGAAGCCGCCGTTCGCACCGAGCGAGAGCCGGTTGTAGGACCACTGCCACGCGAGCCGGCCGCGCGCCGTCGGCAGGTTGTCGCCGATGAACTGCGAGCCATCGCTACCGAAGCTGGTCGGCACCGACACGCCGAGGATGCCGGCGAGCCGCATCGACGAGCTCTGCCACAGCCGCAGCTTGCCCTCGACGATCAGATCGCCGATCCCGGTGACCTGGATCTGATTCGACGCGTGCATGCCGGTCGTCGGATCGAGGCCGTCGCCGGCGAGCGAGAAGATGAACGGCAGGCTCGCGCCGAGCTGGAGCTTGTCGGTGAGGCCGTACGCGGCCGACAACTGCATCTCGGTGAGCGACGACACCACCTGATCGCGGGTCGTGCCGATCTGCGTGCCGTTGCTGTTCTGCGTGGTGTTGTAGACCGTGAACGGATTCGAGATGAACGTGACGAGCGCGTCGAGCGCGAGCTGGTGCTTGTCGGCGACCGACCCGTTGTCGACCGACAAGAACGTCTTGGGGCCGATCGAATAGTCGAACATCTGCACGTCGATCGCGCTGTCGGAGGGCGGCATCGCCTGCGCGGACGCGATCGCCGACACGGCGAGCACACTGGCAGTTGCCAGCACCCCTGAGATCCAGCGCATCCAGACGAGTGTACGCCGTTTCGGGAGCGGCCCGCTACTTCGGCGGCGACAGGTCGAACGTCCAGACCACGACCGAAGCGACCGGTTTGTCGTCGGTATCCTTCGCCGGCTCGAACACGATCTTGTTCGCCCGCGACATCGCGAGCTCGTCGAGCCCGTGGCCCAACCGGTTGAGCAGCACCGCGGATTTGACGTGGCCCTGAGCGTCGATGATCAGCTTGATCTTGATCTTGCCGCCGACCGAGAGCTGCTTGGCCTCCTCGGGGTAGTCCTTGGACTCCTCGTACGAGTAGTCGCCCTTCGGCATCGCCCGGGTCTTGATCGTCGCGACCGACATCGGCGCCGGTGGGTCACTTCCACTCCCCATTCCGAGCCCGGTGCCGGTGCCGTGACCGCCGAGGCCGATCGGACCCTTGTTGACCGGGCCCTTCGCGACCGCGACCCCGGTCGCCGACGGCGCGACATCCGGCATCGAGAGCACCGGCGCGCCCCCCGGGTTGGTCGAGGGTTGTTCGGGTGGGGGCTCCGGCGGCGGCGGCTCGGAGTGCGCGTGCGTCGCGATCCGCGTCGGCGCGACGGCGGGCGTGACCGGATCCGGCTCGCGTTGCGGTGGCTCGCGCACCACGGGCGGTGGCGGTGGCTTGACGATCGGCGCGGGGACTTCGATGTCGACGAGCTCGACCTTCGGCGGCGCCGGCGGATCCGGTCGCGGCGGATTCAACACGACGAGCGCGTCGCCGGCCACGCCGATCATCAGGTGGATCGCGATCGCGCCCATCAGGGCGAGCACGAAGGGCGACTCCCACCACGGTCGCGCGGGGTCGGTCGATAACGGCTCCGACACGGCAACCCGGAGCCTAGCAGGCGTAGCAGGAGCGCGCCGCGAGTCAGCCGGGAGGTGCGAGCAATGCGGCGAGCGCGGGGAGGGCGACCGCGACGAGGATCACGAGATACGCCACCGCGGGCCGCCACAGCGAGAGCGCGAGGTCGGAGAAGGTAAGTTGGGGCACGCCGAACGGCGCCACTACCGGGTCGGCACCGACGATCGGCGCCGCGGTCGTGCGGAACGGGCTGAGCCCGGATCGATCGTCGGTGCGCGTCGACGAGATCGTGATCCGATCACCCGCGCGCAGCGCCGCGTACGACTCGCCGACCGCCAGCGCGGTGGTGGCGGGATCGAGCGGCGCGACCAGGCGGGCACCGTGGATCGGAGCTTGCCCACCGGGCGTCGCGACCGAGAACGATCGGACGAGCGGGCGCGGCGGCCGCAACCAGCTCGTGATCTCGAAGCACGCGACGACCGGCAGGGGGTCGTCCGACACGACGACGCCGGTGATCGCACCCGCATCGGTCGCGAGCCGGCGACGGATCGCCTTGCCGCGCAACCACAGGCCAAGACCGAGCACCAGCGGCCCGGCGGTCGCGACGATCTGCGCGCCGAGCAGGAGATGGATGAAGTTCGCGTACACGACACGGGCCGCCGGCGGCGAATCCGCGCGCAGCCCGATCGCGATGATCAGCAGCATGATCAGCGCGCCGATCTGCTCGGTGCGTTGCGAGCGCGCCTTGTCGGGCCAGCGGATCGCGTAGCACGTGTAGCCGAACGCCGCGACGAGCGGCGGCACGACCACGAGCAGCGTCAGGCGCAGCGGATGATCCAGCGCGAAGCTCGGATCGAGCTCGACGTTCCACGATCCGTGACACGTCACCCACGCCACGATCGGCAACCACAGGCCGAGGAACAGCAGCTCGACCAGCGAGATCATCACGAACGCGTGACCCCACGTGGTGTCGCGGCGGCGCCCGGCGATCCACCACGCCGCGGCCGCGACGACGACGAGCTCGACGATCACGGTCGCCGACAGCGGGATGTCGTGCGCGAGGTAATACCAGCGCTGCACGGTCTCGAGCTTCGGCGCGATCATCAGCCACGCCGGCCACGCGACCGCGATGACCACGAGGTGCACGATCGGCAACATCACGGCGAGCCGCAGGTAGCGCGACAACCCGAACGCCGGCCACGCGAAGGCCACCACGCCGAGCAGCGCGAGCGCGGCGAGCCCGTTCTCGAACAGCGCCTGCGGTACGCCACACTCGTCGCCGCCCTGCATCCACAGCACGCGCGAGCCGGCGACCGGCAGGATCACCGTCGCGAGGCACGCGACCACGAGCGCCGCTCGGACCGCCGGCCGCAGCGTGCCGGCCGGGTGGCCCCACCACGACAACTCCTGATCCTCGCGCAGCTCCATGACCAGGCGACAGCCGTCGGCTGGCACAGGTTGCGTGAATCGGCTATTCCAGCACGCCGTCGACGTAGAGCCACGCGCCGTCGGCGTCGCGGCGGAACCGCGATCGTTCGTGCTGGCGAAACGGTTTGCCGCGTGTCACGCCGCGCGCGATGAACTCGACGATGCCCTCGGCGTCGCTCGCGCCGCCGGCCTTGGTCGACACGATCTCGAGCCCCATCCACAACGTGGTGCGCGTCCACTTCGTGATCTCGGCACGGTCGACCGACTGGCGGCGTTCGGGCGCGTGGGTCGCGATCAAGTAGTCGATCGCGCCGCGCACGTACGCGGTGTAGCGCGAGCGCATGAGCTGCTCGGGCGTCGCCGCTCTGCGGTCACCGGCGAGCAGCGGCACGCAGCACTCCGCATCGTCCGCGCCACTGCCGCACGGGCACCGCTTCGCCACCGTTACGGCCGTTCGTTCTCGAGCGCGATGCCGACGCCGGCTTGCTGCGCGAGATCGATCGCGTGCATCACGCCGCTGTAGGCACCCTTGCGATCGCCGGCGATGATCGCCTTGGGCTTCGACATGGTCGCCGCGATCTCCTTGATCCGCGCGATCGCCTTGACGTCGTCGTCGAACTTGTCGCGATTGATGTAGAGCGTGCCGTCGACCTGGACCGAGATCCGCAGGTTGCTCTGGATCTCGCCACCGGTCGCGGCCTTCGGCTTGTCGATATCGATGCCGCGCGCGACGATCAACTTCGCGGTCACCATGAACACGACGAGCAGCACGAGCACGACGTCGACGAACGGCGTCACGTTGATGTCCGTGATGCCCTGTGCTGACTCGTCGTCGTCGTAGAGGCTGGCGCCTGCCACGCTACACGGAGCCCTTCGGCTCGCCCTCGGCCATCGGCTCGAGCTTGCTCGCCGCCGCACCGTGGACGAGCGAGAGCACGGTGTGGGCCGCTTGATCGGCGCCGCCGAGCAGCACGCGCAGCTTGCGCGAGAAATAGTTGAACGCGATCACGGCGGGGATCGCGACCATCAGGCCGAACGCGGTCGCGGCGAGCGCTTCGGCGATCAGATCCAACGTGCGATCTTCGGCCATCGCGGTCTTCTCGCGAAGGTGCTCGAACGCGTTGATCACGCCGAGCACCGTGCCGAACAGGCCGACGAACGGGACGTTGTTGCCGAGCGTGCCGAGGATGATCAGGTTGCGATCGGCCGCGGTGCGCCAGCGGGCGCGCTCGCCGTGCATCGCCTCGGCGACCGCTTCGGCGCCGTGGTCGCGCTCGGCCAAACCGCGCAGCGCGACCTGCACCGAGATCGCCGGATCGTCCTTGTATTTGGTCTCGAGGCGCTCGACCTCGCCGCGTTCGAACGCGCCGCGGAGCTCGCGCGTGAATCGTTCGGTGTCGGTATCGCGCCGGCGAAACCACAGGGCGCGATCGATCATCACGCCGACCGAAACGATCGAGAGGCCGATCAACAGCCACAGCACCCAGCCGGCGCCGAGCTGCGCGAAGGCGACGAAATGGCCGGACAGATCCATTCGCCGGACGTTACGTCATTTCATGACTTCTCGCATCACGGCGGTCGCGTACGCACCACCGGGCAACGTGAACGTCACCTCGATCGCGCTGTTGATGCCAGGGTTGTCCAATTCGATCACAGTCGGCGAGCCCACGGTGATCGTCGCGTCGCGCCGCGTGCCCTCGGCGATCGCGCGGACCGCGGCGAACGAGTCGCGCGCGAAGCCGGCCTCGCCGAGGATCTTGTCCTCGCGCTCGCCCGCCGGCGAGCCCTCGGCCGCGCGCCGCATCTGGTCGCCGAACATCGGCCCGGTCAATACGACCTCGCCCGCGACGAGCCGCGACGTATCGAGCGCGGCGTCCTCGCACGTGAACATCCCGCCGCCGACCTTGTGCAAGACATCGCCCGTCAACACCGTCGAGTACAGGCCGTCGGCCATGCGCGCGATCAGCCACTGGTTGAACAGCTCGCTCTGCAGCGCCGACACCAACAGGCGCGCGAGCTTGCGGTCGCGCGGAAAGCCTTCGCCGTTGACGATCGCGCGACCGCGCGCGGCGTTATCACCGTCGCGGCCGAACCGTTGCTCGCCGTACCAATTCGGCGCTCCCGGCGGCACCGCGAGCCGGTCGAGGATCGTCTTCGCCTTCGCGACCGGATCGTCGCCGCAGCCGCGCACGCGGAGCTGGAAGCGATTCGCGCGGACGTGACCGGTGCGCAGCTTGTGCGGATGGCGCGCGACCTCGATGATCGCGAGCCCGGCTTTGCCGGGCGAAGCAGCGCCGCCGAATGGCGGCGCGGTGGTGATCGAGATGTCGGGGAGCACGAGCGCGCGGACCGCGTCGGGCTGGGTCGGCGGCGGTAGCGACAACCACTGGCGCGTCACCGCGTGGCGATCCTTCATCCCGGCGACGCCGATATCGCGCGGCTTGACGGCGAGCGCTCTCGCGATCGCGTCGACCGCCATCTGCGTGGTCAGCCCACGCTTTTCGATCTTGACGAACACGTGCTCGCCTTCGCCCGACGGCAGATACGCGGGCTCTTCATCGACCACGAAGTCTTCGGGCGTCGTGCGCAGCACGCCCCCGGTGCCCGGTAGGTCGGCGGTGAGGTACGGCAGGTCCACGGCGAAGCTGGTGTAGCATCGCCGGATGCGCGCGCGCCTGTTGTGGATCGCAGTTCTCGCGGCGTGCGGCAGCGGCTACCCGGCCGCGCAAGCGCCGGGTCCGAACCACCGCGGCATCGAAGCTGCGGCGCTGCCGTTCAGCGTGCTCGACGCGAAGACCGGCCATCAGGTCGAGACCTCCGCGTTCTGGGACAAGCTCGCGAGCGAGCGCGCGGTGTGCGTCGGCGAAGAGCACAAGAATCCGCACCATCACTGGGTCGAGCTCGAGGTCGTGCGCCACCTCGCGAAGCGGTGGCCGCACTTCGCGCTCGGGTTGGAGATGTTCCAGCGCCCGTTCCAGGGCGTGCTCGATGACTTCGCCTCGAAGAAGATCGACGAGACCACGCTGCGCTCGCGCTCCGGTTGGGACGATCGCTGGGGCTTCGACTTCGGCTTCTACGGTCCGACGATCGCGGTCGCGGTCGAGGCTCATGCGGCGCTGCTCGCGCTCAACGCGGCCAAAGAGGTCACGCACAAGGTCGCGATGAAGGGCCTCGAGGCGCTGACGCCCGAGGAGCGCGCGCAACTGCCGGTCGAGATCCTGCTCACCGACAAGAAGCATCGCGCGTGGTTCGACGCGCTGATGGAAGACATGGGCGGCGGCGACGCGCACAGCCCGCACGGCGCGCCACACGACGACAAACCCGGATCCGGAACGGGCTCGGGCTCGGGCTCGACGCCGGAGGTGGCTGAGATGACCGAGATGCCGACCGCCGATCACATCTACGCCGTCCAGGTGATCTGGGACGAGACGATGGCCGACGGTGCCGCGAAATGGCTCGCCGCCAACAAGGATGGCCACGTGGTCATCCTCGCCGGCAGCGGCCATTGTCACGACTCGGGAATCGTCAGCCGCATGAAGCGGCGCGGCATCACCGACGTCGTGTCGGTGCGGAGCGTGATCGACGACGGTCAGGGTGGCGTCGCCGAGGAGCTCGCGAAGCCGAACACCGATTTTCTCGTCGTCCTGGACCTACCCGAGGACGTCAAGAAGCAGATGGCCGAGCACAAAGACGACAAAGACGACAAAGCCGAGTAGCTAGCGAGGCAGGGCGGAGCCCGGCTGCGGCCCGTTCTCGTCGGTGGCCATCCGGATGTAGAGCTGCGCGCTCTTGTTGCTCGGATCGAACTTCAGCACTTCTTGCCACTCGACGAGCGCGGCATCGCGACGCCCGAGCGAGAACAGCGTCACGCCGAGGTGGATCCGCGCGGGCACGAAGTCGGGGCGCAGCTTCTTCGCGTGCTCGAACTCGGTGACCGCGGCGTGGAACATGCCCATGTCGCGATACACGTTGCCGAGCCGCACGCGCAGATCGGCGAAGTCGGGGCACAGGTCGAGGGCCTTGGAATATTCGCGCACCGATTCGTCGAACATCGCGAGCCCCGAGTACGCCGAGCCGAGGTCGGCGTGCATGTTCGCGAGCTTGCCGCGCGCGAACCGATCGAGCGCGTTGGGCTGACCGACCGAGGCCGAGACCGCCTTGGTGTAGACCTCGCGCGCGCGTTCGTACTTGCCGCGATCGTTGTACGTCACCGACAGGTTGAGCGCGGCTTCGGTGTAGCGAGGGTTGAGCCGCAGCGCGGTTTCGAACGCCTCCTCGGCATCCGAGAACCGGCCCTGTGCGTGATAGATCACGCCGAGCATGTTGTAGAGGTCGGGGAAGCTCGGCCGAGCGGAGGCTGCCTCGGCGAGGAACGGCTCGGCACGCTCGTACTCGTTCGCGTTGTAATGCTCGCGCCCGAGCGCGATCAGCTGCTCGATCCGATCGCTGCTCATCAAGCGCCATCGTACTACACTCGCCGGGTAGCCTGGCCGTCGCCGGTACGCGCTCCGAAAGCCTAGCGCTTGACGGGGGCGAGCGAGGCGAGAGCATCCTTGGCCTCGCTGGCGCGATTGCTCGTCGGATACTTCGCGACGAGCTCCTGCCACGACAGGCGCGCACGATCGGGCATGTCGACGGCGACGTACGCGCGGCCGAGCAGCCACAGCGCCTCGACGTCGTACCCGACGCCGCGATAGCGCTCGAGCAAGCGGCGCAGCCGGAGCACGGTGCCCATCGGCTTGCCGCGATCCCAGTAGTAGTGAGCGACATACCACTCGTGATCGGCGAGCCGCTTGCCGACCTTGACCACGATGTCCTTGGCCTTGTCGCGATACGGCGAGTCCGGATACTTGTCGAGGAAGCTCTTGAGCTCGTTCGCCGCGTCTTCCGTCGACGATTGGTCCTTTTCGTACGAGGGCGGGAACAACCAGAAGTCGCCCGAGAGCTGCAGCATGTACGCGTCGCCGATCTTGAACGACACGTAGCCGTTCGCGACCATCTCGTGGGTCGGGTGGAACTTGAGGAACAGGCGATACGAGTCGATCGCCTCGAGGTACTGCTCGGCGCCGAACTCGGCATCGGCGAGCCGCAGCTCGGCGAGCACGGCGTACTTCGAGTACGGGAACCGGCTCTTGATGAACGCGAAGTACTTCGACGCCGCGATCCAGTCCTTGTCGTCGAGCTCCTTGAGGCCCTTCTCGTAGTTCTTTTGCGCCGAGACCGAATAGTCGACGGCGCCGCCACCGGCCTTTGCACCACAGCCCGCGGTCACGCCGAGGGCGAGCGCCAGAATCACAACGAGAGGCCTGAAGATCATTAGGACTTTCACCACATACACCCGTGGCGGGTGGGAGATCAACGACGCTACGACCGGGCGCGGCCGGGCATGGTTGCCTGATATAAGTCGGGTCATGCGCTTGGCTTTGGTCGTGGCAGTCGTCGCTTCGAGCTCTTCATGTTCTGGTACCGCTCACCAGATCTCGATCGGGCCGACCCCTCCCAA
>JBDTJY010000273.1:0-10507 GCA_039935615.1 Kofleriaceae bacterium | reverse complement strand
AACTCCGACCACACCAACTACTACGAGACCCTTCCCGCCTCGGACGATAACCTCGCGTTCGCCGTGAACATGGAGGCCGACCGGCTGGTCAACAGCCATGTGAAGGCCGACGACCTCAAGACCGAGTTCTCGGTCATGCGCAACGAGTTCGAGAAGAACGAGAACAGCCCGCCGAACGTCCTGCACGAGCGCGTGTGGTCGACCGCGTATCTCTGGCACAACTACGGCAAATCGACGATCGGCTCGCGCTCGGATATCGAGAAGGTCCCGGCACCGACGCTGCGCAAGTTCTACGAGAAATACTACCAGCCCGACAACGCGACCCTGATCGTCTCGGGCAAGTTCGACGACAAGGCCGCGCTCGCATCGATCGAGAAGACGTTCGGCATGGTCGCGAAGCCGACGCGCGTGCTCACGGGCGCGTACACGATCGAGCCCGTGCAAGACGGCGAGCGCGAAGTCACGCTGCGCCGCAAGGGCGATGTCTCGGTCGTCGAGACCGCGTACCACGTGGTTTCGGGCACCTCGCCGGATGCGCCGGCGGTCGATGCGGTGAACGACATCCTGACCCGCGATCCCTCGGGGCGGCTCTACAAGAAGCTGGTCGCGTCGAAGCTCGCGGCGAGCGTCAGCGGCGGAACGCAAGGCCTCCACGATCCGGGCATGGCCGAGTTCGTCGTGCAGGTTCGCGATCCGAAGAACGTCGACAAGGTGACGCAGGTCCTCGAGAGCGAGGTCGAGGGCTTCGGCGGGTCGAAGATCGATCCGGCGGACCTCGAGCGCTGGCGAGTCTCGACCCTCAAGGAGATCGACCTCCAGATGACCGATAGCCAGGGCATGGCGGTGTTCCTCTCGGAGTTCATCGCGCAGGGCGATTGGCGCGTGCTGTTCGCGTATCGCGATGCCGTCAAGAAGGTGACCGTCGACGACGTCGCGCGCGTCGCGAAGGCCTACTACAAGGCGTCGAACCGCACGCTCGGCAAGTTCGTGCCGATCAGCGGCGAGATCGATCGCGCACCGCTGACCGAGCCCGGCAACATCGCCGAGTTCGTCAAGGGCGTGACGGAAGGCACCACGAAGGAGCAGGGCGAGCAGTTCGCGGCGACGCTCGACAACATCGAAGCGCGCACCACCCGCAGTGAGCTCAAGGGCGGGATCAAGGCGGCGTTCCTGCCGAAGAAGACGCGCGGCGGCAAGGTCCACCTCGCGCTGCACTTCCACTGGGGCGACGAGAAGGGCCTGCAGAACAAGGGCCGCGCCGGTTCGATCATGGGCTCGCTGATGGAGCGCGGCACGACGACGAAGTCCAACCAGCAGATCAAGGATCTCGAGGACAAGCTGAAGGCGCACATCTCGTTCGGCAGCGATCCGACCGGCCTCCAGATCGAGATCGAGACGACCAAGGAGAATCTCGCGCCGGCGATCGACCTCGCCGCCGAGATCGCGACCGCGCCGGCGTTCTCCGACAAGGAGCTCGACCTCGTGCGCCAGGAGCAGCTCGCGGCGTTCGAGCAGCAACTGCAGAACCCGACCGCGGTCGCGTTCAACACGCTGCAGAACTCGATCTCGAAGTGGCCGAAGGCCGATCCGCGCTATCCCGACAGCGTCGCGGATCACGTCGACGATCTGAAGAAGGTCACCGCCGCGGAGATCAAGCAGTTCTACAAGGACTTCGCGGGCGCCGGCCACGGCGAGCTCGCGGTCGTCGGTGACTTCGATCCCGCGGCGATCGGGACGCAGGTCGAGAAGCTGTTCGCCGGTTGGCAGACCAAGAAGCCGTACAAGCGCCTCGACAACAAGCCGTGGGGCGTCGCCGGCTCGGAGAAGTCGATCAACATCAAGGACAAGGAGCAGACCACGCTCGCCGTGATGTTCGACGTGCCGATGAAGGACAGCGACGCGGACTACGCGCCGTGGTTGATGGCGTCGGAGGTGCTCGGCGGCTACAGCGGCAGCCGGCTGTGGATGCGGATCCGCGAGAAGGAGGGCCTGACGTACGGCGTCCAGTCGTTCGCGTTCGCGGGCTCGCTCGACGACGCCGGCGGTTTCGGTGCGTACTTGATCGTCGCCCCGCAGAACCTCGCGAAGGCGAAGGCGTCGATGCTCGAGGAGTTCAATAGGATGGCGTCCAGCGAGGTCCCGACCGACGAGCTCGGCAAGGCGAAGGAGACGTGGCTGAAGGAGCAGGACACCAGCCTGAGCGACGACAACACCCAGACCGAGATGCTCGTCAACCAGCTCTATCGCAACCGCACCGTGCAGTTCAGCAAGGAGCTACGCGCGAAGGTCGCGGCGGTGACGCCGGCGGACATCCAGCGCGTCGCGAAGAAGTACTACGACCAGAAGCGGCTGACGATCGTCGACGCGGGCGACCAGTCCAAGGCGAAGTAAGGCGCCCGGCTCCGAGGCCCTAGCTGAGCTTCGGGCCGCCGGCGCGAACTTCGGCCGAGGCCTGCGCCTCGTACTTCTTGAAGTTCTCGGCGAACAGCTTCGCGAGCTTCTTCGCCTTGTCGTCGTACGCGGCCTTGTCGGTCCACGTGTTGCGCGGCGTGAGGAGCTCCGACGGGACGTCCGGACACGTGGTCGGGACCGCGACGCCGAAGTTCGGATCCTCGACGGTCGCGACCTTGTCGAGCGCTCCCGAGTGGATCGCGTCGATGATCGCGCGCGTGTACTTGAGCTTGATCCGCGAGCCCGTGCCGTAGCCACCGCCGGACCAACCGGTGTTGACCAGCCAGGTCTGCGCGCCGTGCTTCTTGAGCTTCTCGGCGAGCAGCTCGGCGTACTTGGTCGGGTGCCACACGAGGAACGGACCACCGAAGCACGCGCTGAACGTGGGCTCCGGATCCTTCACGCCGACCTCGGTGCCGGCGACCTTCGCCGTGTAGCCCGAGATGTAGTGATACATGGCCTGCGCCGGCGTCAGCTTCGAGACCGGCGGCAGCACGCCGAACGCATCGGCGGTCAGGAAGATCACGTTCTTCGGATGGCCGCTGACCGCGGGCAGCTTCGCGTTCGGGATCGTGTCGAGCACGTAGCTCCCGCGTGTGTTCTCCGTGATCGACGTGTCTTCGTAGTCGACCCGGTTGTACTCGTCCATCTTGACGTTCTCGAGGACGGCGCCGAACTGGAGCGAGCTCCAGATCTCGGGCTCCTGCTCCTTCGACAGCTTGATCACCTTCGCGTAGCAGCCGCCTTCGATGTTGAAGACGCCGTCGTCGCTCCAGCAGTGCTCGTCGTCGCCGATCAGAAACCGCTTGGGATCGGCCGACAGCGTGGTCTTGCCGGTGCCGGAGAGGCCGAACAGGATCGACGTGTCGGGCTCGCCGCCGGCGGTGCCGGTGCGGGCCTGCGTCGCCGAGCAGTGCATCGACAGCACGCCTTGCTTCGGCATCAGGTAGTTCATGATCGTGAACACGCCCTTCTTCATCTCGCCGGCGTAGTCCGAGCCGAGGATGACGAACTCGCGGCGCTGGAACGATAGATCGATCGACGTCGTCGACGTCATGCCCGCGGTGTGGCGGTTCGCGGGGAAGCCGCCCGCGTTGTAGATCACGTAGTCCGGCTCGCCGAACGAGTCGAGCTGGTCCTGGGTCGGCCGGATCAGCATGTTGTGCATGAACAGCGCGTGATAGGCGCGCGACGTCACGATCCGGATCTTGAGCTGGAACTTCGGATCCCAGCCGGCGAAGCCATCGACCACGAACAAGCGCTCGCGCGTATTCAAGTAGTCGATCGCGCGCTCGCGATTGATGAGGAAGCTCTGCGGGTCGAGCTTGATGTTGACCGAGCCCCACCACACGTCGTCGCGAACCTCGGGCTCGTCGACGACGCGCTTGTCGGTCGGGCTGCGCCCGGTCTTCTTGCCGGAGTACGCGATCAGTGCGCCGGTCGACGAGATCGCCGAGCCCTTTTCGAACTTGAGCGCGGCCTCGTAGAGGAACGCGGGAGTCGCGTTGCGGTGAACTTCGCCGACCGAGATACCGGATTTATCGAGTGAGAACGCCATCGTTGAGCTCCCAGAGATCAAATGTTGATGGCGCGTTATAGCAGATCAGGGGTTGGCAACGCCCACGGACAACGTGGCGCAGAACGCCCAATCTGCGCTCGCGTTATCGGTGTCCTGGCCGTTCGGGTGCCGGCACAGCGAACCCGTTACCGTATTGGAATCGGCGACGGCGATGGGGAGCACGGTGCCCTCGACCAGGCTGGGCGGCGTCGCGAAGCCCGGGAGCATCGCGGCCGTGATCGCACCCTCGTAGCTCAGCGCGTCGATCACGGTCAACGTACCGGTATCGACGAGCGCGATCCCGTCGGGCGGGCCGTTCTGGATCGCGTCTTGGGTCCAACCCGGGTCGATCTTCGTCACGCCCGCCGGCACGGTGACGCCGGCGCCGGCGATCACCAGGTACGTCAGCGGCGCCATCGACACCCCGCTCGACAGATCGATCGTGCCGTAGACCGCGTTGTTCGAGCCGTTGACCAGGTACAGCGTCTTGCCGGTCAGGCTCACGGTCGCCCCCGACGGGTTGAAGAGCTCGATGTACTCGGCGGTATCGGTGCCGAGTTGGTCGTAATCGACCTCGTTGATCACGAGATGGTTCGCACCGGTCGAGACCGTGACGTTGGCGGTCGACGTGCTCGCCGTGCCGACCAGCGCTGCCGTGACCGTCGAGCTCCCGCTCGTCGCCGTGTTGGTATACGTGAACGTCGTCGCGACCTGGTCGACACCGATCGTCACGCTCGCGGGGAACGTGCCCGAGACCGGTGCGTTCGAGAGGTTGATCGTCTCGACGACATCAGCCGGCACGTCGAGCGTGACGGTGAAGATCTGCGTGCCGGCGAGCGCCACGGTCGCATCGGTCGGCGACAGCGTCACCGTCGACGGAATCTCACCGGCGGCGAGCACGCGCACGTGCGCGGTCTGCATGTTGGTCCCGAGCATCGCGGTCACGGTGACGTCGGCGTTCTGCGCGACGGCGGTGACCGGCACGACGGCGGTGGTCATGCCGTTCGGCACGGTGACCGTCGCCGGCACCGTGAGCGCACCCGTGGTCCCCGACATCACCGTCACGGCGGTGTCGCCCATCGCCGGTCCGGTCAGCGTGATCATCAGCGGCGTCGGATACGTCGCGATCCCGTTCGTCGTGCCGACCTTCGCGTACGACAGCGTCGGGCCGAGCGACGCGAGTCCCGGCGCACCGGCCACGAGGTCCGCAGCATTGCGCGGCTGGAGCTTCGAGGCCGAGCCACCGGTGATCGACTTGGTCGACAAGATGCCGGTGACCGAGGCGTAGTTCGTGCCGACCGTCGCGTTCGCCGCGTAGATCGTGTCGTCCATGATCAGCGTCGTCGAATCGGCGGCGGTCAGCGTGGCTTCGCCGAACGCGGCGTTGACCGCGGTGACCGACGAGGCCGGCAGCAGGACGATCACGCCCTCGAGCGTGGCCTGGCGCGTGCCACCGGTCATGACCTCGGAGTACGCGACCGGAGTGATCGGCGCCGGCGCGGCCTCGGGACCGACGGCCTCGACCGTGACGGCGGTCAGGTTATCGAGCTCGATCTCGCCGCCGAACACGTCGACCGCTCCATCGATCGTGACACGCGCCCCGACCGTCGCGCCGGCGAGCAGCGGCGAGCCGGTCCCGGCGAACACGAACAAGCCGGAGTAGTCCGAGCCCATGTAGCCGACGTCGGTCTCCTTGACCTGGACGAAGAAGCCCTGCGTGCCGGTCCCCGTGACGAGTGCGTGCTGGACCTCGACCGCGGTGCCGCTCGGTCCCGCCATGCTCATCTTGATCTTGTAGATCGAGGCCGGGCAGCCGGCGGCGCCCGGGTTCGCGACCAACGGACACGCATCGCAGACGTCGCCCTTGCCATCGTGATCGGAGTCGAGCTGGTCGGTGTTCGAGACGTCGGGGCAGTTGTCGAGCGAGTTGTCGACCCCGTCGCCGTCGCGATCGTTCGGATCGGCGGTCATGCAGTTCGTGGTGTTCGCGTCGAGCGGACACGGATCGCACGCGTCGCCCACGCCGTCGTTATCGGCGTCGGCCTCGGCGCCGTTGTCCATCGGGCGAATCGGATCGAACACGGTCGGACACTTGTCCATCGTGTCGGGGATGCCGTCGCCGTCGGTGTCGGTCGCGCTGGTCTCGCCGGTGTAGATCGTCGAGCCACCGACCGAGAGCGGTCGCGAGGGCGTACAGGTCGGCTCGTTCATCGGCGTCGGGTCACACGAGAACGCCGGGTACACCGCACCGGCGGCGGTCATCAGCGCCTGATAGGTCTTGCCGACCTCGCTGGTGAGGCAGACCTGCTTCGGCGAGTTGCAGACATCGATCGCATCGCACTGCGTCGCGAGCGCTCCGACGAGGTTGTCGTCGCCGTAGAGCACCTTGCCGCCGCGCATGACGAGCGCGACGTCCGCGGGCGCCGCATTGATGATCGCGCGGTACTGCTCGCCGTGACCGGCGAAGATCGAGATGTCGGCCAGGTGACCAGGCGCGAGCACGCCGATCACGTCGTCCATCTTCGCGACCGCGGCCGCATTCGACGTGACCATCGCCCACAGTTGCTTGTCGCTGAAGTAGCTGGCCATGTACTTCGCGTTGAAGCTGTCGGCGCACTTGAGCTCGCGCAGCAAGTTCATCGAGCCGCTCGGCATCCAGTCGGTGCCGAGCGCGATGTTGATGCCGAGCCGCGACGCCATCGAGACGCGCGCGGTGTCGCCGTACAGCGTGATGTTCGAGCGCGGTGACCAGATCAGGCCGACGCCGTTCGTGGACATCAGCGAGTAGTCCTGCGCGAACAGACCGATGCCGTGGATGATCGTCGTCTTCGAGATCGTGAGATCCTGCGAGATCCCCGGGGCCGTCGTGTCGTACGACATGCTGCTCTCGCACAAGAACTCGTTGTGCGCGAAGACGTCGATGCCCTCCGACGTGTGCGGCTCGTAGGCGTCGATCGACATCAGCGAGCTGGCGGTCGTCGCCGTGCCGCCGTAGTTGCAGTCGGTCGTGCGCTGCGTGCCACTGCCGTCGTCGAGCGGGAACGTATCGAACGTGACCGCCTTCTTCGTCAGACCTTCGAGGTTCGCGGCTTGATCGAGGTTGCGGAGCAGGCCCTTCTGGCCGCCCGAGCCGACGATCGACGTCGCGCCACCCATCAAGAACCGGAGCTCGCCCCACGAGACCTGTGCCGAGGTCGCGCTGCCCGCCGACGTGATCTTGGTGTGGCCGTTGCCACCCTTGCGCCACTGCTGACGATCGTCGTAGCGCTCGCCGGTATCGGTGTACGGGAGGTTCTGCGTGTACGTGATGTGATCGTGCGTGTTGATCAGGCCCGGAGAGACGACGCCGTCCGGACAGGTGATCGTGGTCTCGCCACCCGCTGCGCAATCACAACCGACGCACGTGATCTGGCCGGTGCCGTCGATGGCAACTTGCCCGCCCGTGTACACGGTGTCGGGCGTCAGCACGTTGCCCTTGATCAGCATCGATGTGCCGCCCGCGGCGACATCGCACGTTCCACCTGACGTGGTCGGCGGTAGGGTCTCGCACACCACGCTCGCCGGCGGCGCATCCGCCATCGGTGCATCTATGGTGGTTGCTTGGCGATTATCTCCACAGCCAGCGACGAAGATCAGAGCGAGAACGGCGAGTGAGCAAGCGGCGCAACGCATGGGCGCGGAAACTAGCACGGGCCTTCGCACCACTTCGCCTCATTTCGGTGCCACTCGCCGCGACACGGTTAATCTGCGAGGTCGATCACGCGACCGCGTGTGGTGGGCAGCGGCGCCGTGGCCTGTGGCACGGGTAGTGCCGTCGCAAGAGGTTGCGGTCCGGCGGCGACGCTCGCGGGCGTGGGTAGGCCCTCGCGAGCGCGTGCGACGGTCTCGCTGACCGTGAGCAAGATCAGACCGATCCCCGCATAGAGCACGAGGGTCACACGCCTTGCCATCACGAGAGTTACGCCGCGCGCCGGGTTCTCTCCGAGGGCGCGCCACAGCCAGTAGTTGCCGCCCTCGGAGATGCCGAGCCCCATCGGCACCAACGTCGACAGCATGTAGACGATGAAGCCGCCAACCGTGTAACCGGCGACGAAGGCGATCGTGATTTTTTCGCCGACGGCATGCAAGATTAGTAACGACAGTGACATCGAGATCAGCCGCGACAGGCTGACCGCGCAGATCCCGAGGACACGATCCCGCGTACGCGCGCCTTCGGACACCTTCATCTTGCGATCGACCGCGGTCAGACTCGCTTTGACCTTCTCGAACGTCGTGGGGGATAGCAGGTAGCTCGACGCGGTCTTGAGCTTGAAGATCTTGCGGCGCGCCCACGCGAGTCCGGGGAGCGGGATCTCGCGGGCGATGCTCGCGAGGTTCGACAGCGCGCCCGCGCGCACGAGCGCGTAGCAACCGATCGCCAACAGCGCGCAGACGATGCTGGCCCCGATCATCACCCAGCGCAGGCTGGTCGGCATCGGCAGCAGCAGGGCCGCGAACGGGGCCGCGATCGCGACGGTCGCGAGCTCGACCGTGAAGCTGACGACGTTGTAGAGCAGGATCGTCGCGACGGCGCGCGATTGCGTGACGTGCTCGGTCAGCACCGAGATCTTGACCGCTTCGCCGAGATTTCCGCTCGGAGTGACGGCGTTGACGGAGCGTCCGGCGAGTTGCGACAACACGGCGGAGCGAAACTTCACCTTGTGCTGCTCGGGTGACATGAAGGCGCGGATCGCGATCGCGTCGAGTGACGTGATGACCACCTCGAGCGCGACGACCGCGAACCACCACCACCCGATCCGCTTGAAGTAGGTCCCGATCGTCCGCAGGCCGGTCGTGTGGATCGTCCACGCGAGAGCGACGAGCCCGACCACCAGGGAGATCCTGGTCACCCAACGTGCCCACGTCGGCCGAGACATCTCGGATAGCTATAGCAAGTCCGGGGCCGGGTTGCCGATTAATCCAGCGGCTGATCGAGGCTATCGGCGACGAAGCCCATGACCTCGTCCAGCATCTGGCCGAAGTCGTCGTAGAACTGCTGGTCGAGGGCGTTGTCGCGGGCGTCGAACATCACGACCGGGTACTCGCCGTTGGCCTGCGGGTGGTTGACGTCGAGGCAGAACCATTCCTGGGACTGTGCGCCGAGCCCGACCACGACCAGGTGCTCCGGGAGCTTGCGCTCCTCGCGGCCCTTGAGCGTGCGCCCCACGACGTCATCGCCTTCGGCGACGCCGACGAAGTCGTGCACGATGCCGAGGTGGGTCGGCAGGGCGATGCCGCCGAACGTCAGCAGGAAGTTGCGGTACGACGGCGGGAACGTGCAGTCGAGCGCTTGCTCGGCGGCCGTGATCGCAGCCTCGGTGGAGGGACCCGTGATCTTCACCGGGTACTCCTGTTGACCGAGGCGGTGACGGATACGTTCGACGAGCTCGATGGTTCCAGACGTCATGACCAAGTGACTCCATTATGCATGGCGCGCGAGAGAAGCCAGCGTCGGAAATTCGCGAAAATTTTCAGCCGGGGCGGGGCATCGCAGCGGGAAATGTCAAGGCATCGATGACCGCGAGCTCCATGTCGTTGTCGACGATCTGAAATGCTGCTTGCATCACGCCCATGAATGGGATCACGCGCCAACTCCCGACGGTCGCCGGAAGTTCTGCGACGAGCGTGTACACCACCATCCAGTAGCGGTCGACTGGATCCGGCAGCGTTCGTGCGACGAGCGAGAGCTCGCCGAACACCTGTGCGTTCGGCGCGCGCGGTCGACGAAACGCGCGATAGAGCTCGGCGTCGAGCTCGTCCTTGGTCAGCGCGAGATCCGGAATCGCTGCGAAGAAATCGCGGACCTGGAACCGGTGATCGTCGTTCGCCATCGCGCGCGCGAGTGCGCGCAGCGCGAAGACTTCGCACGCGGTGCCGATCATCGATTTGACCCGGAGGTAGCGATCGTCGAGGTACGGCGCGAGTTGGTGCGCGCGCCCCGCGATCAGGATGTTCTCGGCCTCGAGCGGCGCGATCCGTAGCGCGATCCGCAGCGCCTCGAGGTAGTTTAGCTCGCCCTCGACGAGCTGGTCGTCGGCGAGCGCGACCTCGGCCGCCATGCCGTACGCGGCGAGGCGATGGATCCGCGCGGGCAGGCCCTTCGCGATCGACGGCGTGCGGGCGTTCGCGCTGCCGGCGAACTTGATCGCATCGGTCGACAGATCGATCAGCGTCTTCGCGGCGGTGGCGCCGAGCCCGTTGAACATCGGGTGCTCGGCGATCTGCTGGTGGATCGCGGCGGCTTCACGCGGATCGACCACGCCGTCCGCGGTCATCGCGCCGATCATTGCTTCGATCAGGAACCGCCGCGGGTCGTTCGGCCGAAGGCCGCCGCCGAGCAGACTCGTGATGTGGCGCTCCACGTCGGTACTCTAGCGCGTGATCACGTCGATCGCGATCACCGCGGCGATCGCGATCACGGCACAAATCGTCGCACGCAGGATCAGCCCGTTCGTGATC
>JBDTJY010000272.1:0-18420 GCA_039935615.1 Kofleriaceae bacterium | reverse complement strand
TGCGCGACGATGCTGGAGTATCTCGAACTGATCTTCGGGTACGGGCCGAAGGTCGGGCACGAGCGGGTCCGCGTCGCGCTCGCGATCGAGACGTTGCCGGAGCTGCGCGAAGCGCTCGCGAAGGGCGACGTGAGTTACTCGGCGTTGCGCGAGCTGACGCGCGTGGTGACACCGAATACGCAACAAGCATGGCTCGATGCCGTGCGTGGCAAGAGTGTTCGGCAGATCGAGGACCTCGTGCGCACCCATCGCAAGGGAGATCTCCCGACCGACCCGGGCGACCCGGATCTGAAGCCGCGCCGGTTGATGTTCGAAGTCTCGACCGCAACCGACGCGTTGCTGCGCGAGGCACGCCGGGCGCTGGCCGACGAGCGGGGGCGATGTATCGAGGACGATGAATTCCTCGCGGCGATGGCGGCGGCCGTCTTGGAGGGCGGGACTCGAGACTCGAATCCGAGCCGCGCGAAGCATCAAGTGCGAGTCACGACGTGCGACCTGTGTTTGCAAACCTACTTCGAGGGTGGTGGCCGCAAGATCGCGGTCGACGATGCCGACACCGCGCGTGCCGAGTGCGATGCGCAGCGCATCGGTGCGGATCAACATGCGACTCAGGACATCGCGCCGAAAACGCGGCGAGACGTACTGCACCGTGATGGTGGCAAGTGCACCGTGCCGCGATGCCGGTCGGCGCGGTTCATCGAGATCCATCACATCGTGCCGCGCAGCGAGGGTGGCAGTCACGATGCGACCAACCTCACTCCGCTCTGCGATGGTCACCACAAGCATCTCCACGACGGGAAGTTGGTGTTGTCCGGGACGGCACCGAGCATCGCCGTGCGGTTCGTTCATGATCCTGACGTAGAGACTCCGCCGCGTTCGACCCATGTGATGACGAGACACATCGAGCCGAACCTGGCGACGCGGACGGCTCCTCACGTGGAGACGTTGGCGACTTCGACTCTCGACGAGCTCGTCGAACCGAACCTCGCCGCTCACGTGGAGGTTTCGTCGGCTTCGACGTTCGTGGAGCCCTCGACCCACGTGAGGGCTGCTGCGATTCCTCACGTGGAGACTCCGGCGGGGGCGACCACGGGCCGCGCCGCGATTCCTCACGTGGAGACTCCGGCGGGGGCGAAGCAGCTGAAGGAGCCGGCGCGCAGCGCCTACTCGGTCGCGGTGATGAGGGCCGAGGCCACGCAGGCCTTGCGACAACTGGGGTTTCGACCGACCGTCGCGGCCACGTGCGTCGATGGGGCGCTCGCGAGTCAGCCTCCGCCGGCGACGCTCGAACAACTCATCCGCGACGCGTTGAAGTACTCGCGGTGAGGCCGTTCCTCACGTGGAGACTTCGCGCTTGTTGCGGTAGACGGTGAACTGCAGCACGAGCAATCCGACGTTCACTGCCGCGATCACGAGGCCGTGACCGACGACCCAGTACGGAAAGCCGACCACGCACGCGAGCATCCAGATGAACACGAACGTGTCGCGCCGGCCGAACGAGCGCAGCCACGTCGTGATCGCCTTGGGATCGTAGACGTCGTCGGCGGTCTGCTTGTCGCTCTCGAACCACCAGCGAAACGCGAACACGTCGCCGGTCCCGGTGCGGCGATACACGCTGACGTACGTCACCAGCGAGACCAGCACGCGCCCGAGCGCCGCGCAGATCCCGAACGTCTGCCAGATCCCACCGAGGCCATGACCGACCGCGATCAGGAACACGTTGTCGACGATGTCGTCCGACAGGTTGTCGAGCCACTGGCCGAGCTTCGAATATTGAAACCGCAGGCGCGCGAGCTCGCCGTCGCACGAATCGAGGATCGAGTTGAGCTCGAGCAACACGCCGGCGATCGCGACGCTGACGTACGTGCCGCGACTGGCCAGCAGCGAGGCGAGGAGGCCGATCACGATCGCGGCGATCGTCACGTGGTTCGGCGTCAGCTTCATCGACTGGCGCGCGAGCACGCGTGTGATCCGCATCGAGAACCGCCAGTTGATCAGCGCGTCGACCGGGCCCTCGAACGACTTGTTCATGCCGCGGATCAGCTTCCATTCGGCGGCCTTGCGCGAATCCTCGTCGACGATCTCGATGCCCGCGACGATGTCGGCGCGATCGACCGTCGCACCGTCGGGGACCGGCGAGCCCGGTGGCACGAACTGGATCGGAATCGGCATCGGCCGCGACAGGTCGAGCGGAGCCGTCGCGATGAACGCGCGGGTCACGCCGGCCTTCGCCAGCTCGCGGACGCGGCGTTCGAGGACCGTCAGCCCGCCGACGATCTGGGCGTGGCGCTCACCGGTGCTCTGGAGATACGCGTCCAAGACGGACGGAAACTACCACGCGGCGATCAGAACCAACCGGGAACGACGGCGCTCACGGTGATCGTACCGACGGCGGTGGCGCCCGCCGACGATCTGGGCGTGGCGATCACCGGTGCTCTGAGATACGCGTCCAAGACGGACGGAAACTACCACGCGGCGATCAGAACGGACCGGGAGCGATCGCGGTCGAGGTAATCGAACCGGCACCGTTGGCCTGCTTGTGCACGGCCACGGTCTTCACGGGGAAAGTCATCGCGTTGTACGTGGCGCTAATCTCGGTCGCGCCGTCGGGAACGTTGAACACCGCGAACGTGCCCGCAGCCATTGCGGAGAGCAAGCCGAGATCGAACTGCGTTCCCTTCTCGACGCCACCTTGTTGAACGTGGAGGGTCGCACCCTCGATCGGCTTGAGCGCGCAATCCGACACGATCGCGAGGACCATGCCGTTCATGGTGTCGTCCTGCGTGACCTGAGCGCCTGCCTCGAGAGCCGCAAACAGGTTGTTGGCGACCAGGGGCACGGGTACGTTTGCGAGATCTGCGGTCAGGAGATTCGGCGGATAGAGGTAGGTGGTGCGGTTCGCCGCCAGCGACGCGGTCAAGTACCACTCGACCGGCATTCCATTCGTGATGATATCGGCCGACGTGAACAATCCGAGAGGTGCTTGGACGGTCCCGCCGGCGCTCATGGTGGTTGACAATGCAGTCGCAACGCCGTTCTTGAAGAACGAGATCGAAACGTCATTGGTCGGGGCGAGCCCGGACTGTCCGAGCTCACCGGCTGTTCCTGCGATGGTGACTGGACTGGTGGCCGTCGTGGGTGCCGCCGCGCCGAAACACGTGAAGTCGTAGGTCACCGGGGGTGCATCGTTGAACACCTTCGGCGCGTCGATCGGCTTCGCGTCGATCGGCACGATCACGTGCGCATCGACGGAGTTGTTGTTGTCGCTACCGCACGCAGCGGTACCGACGACGATGAGCATCAGGCTTAGCTTCCCCATGGAGCGCATTCGTACTCCAATTGAACCGCAGTTCCAATCACTTCTTGGTGACGTGCGCTTCAGCACGCAACCCAAGAGTGCGATGTGCCGATAGCACCCCGATGAACCATCCCCGTGTGACGTATTCTCTCCTCATGCATGTAGGGCGGCGTGGCTTGTTCCTGTTCTTCGTCGTCGGCTGCACGAAGGCAAATCCTTCAGCGACTTGCGACAACGGGTCGTGCACCGACCCTGACTTTCCGTACTGCGATGCGGACGGTTCGGTCGGCGGCGTGCCCGGCGACTGTGTGGCCGTTTCTTGCACACCTGGCGAGATCACGGCGTGCACTCGCTGAACGCACGTTGACTCGTGTGGCAATGCGCATAAACTATGCGCATGAGTTCCACCACTCGAAGAGCCGTCGTACCCAAGACGAAGCGTCTCGCGAAAGCCGATCGCAAGGCGCCGACGAACCTCTCACTGCGCATCGATCTCGTCGAACGCGCGAAGTCGTTGGGGCTGAACCTGTCCGAGGTTGTCGAGGCGACGCTCGAAGATGCGATCACCAAGGCCGAGCAAGTTCGGTGGCTCGCCGAAAACGAGAAGGCGATCGACTACTACAACTCCTTCGTCGAGAAGCACGGACTCTTCGGCGAGGAATTCCGAGAGTTCTGATGGCTCAGTTCGACGTGCTTCGCACGAAAGGCTCGGCGATCTATCCGCTCGTCATCGACGTTCAGGCCGATCTTCACACCAAGCTCGCGACACGCGTGGTGGTACCGCTGGTCAGTCGTGCACGCTACGCCCTACCCGCGACACGCCTGACACCCACCGTGAAGGTCCGCGACGACGAGTACGTGGTCTTGTTCCCACTCATCGCTGCAGTGCCGAAGTCTGCGCTGGGCGCGCTCGTCGCATCGCTTGCGCCGCAACGCTCCACGCTCCTCGCCGCCCTCGATCTGTTGGTTACCGGCAGCTAAACCCGCTTGAGCACGACCACGTGCTCGCGCTTCAACATCTCCCCGAACGCCCGCCGCTCGATCGCCCCCAATTGCGGCCGTTCCTGCGACGCCCACCCCTCGATCACCAGATCCGACGTCAACGCATCCCGCAGATCGTCGAGCGCGAACACCGCGCGATTCGCCGCCACCGAATCACCGATCACGAACGCGGCTCTCCGCCCGACGATCAGCGTCGCCGTGATCTTCGCGACGAACCCGTTCAGCGCCTTCTTCCACGCCTCGCGAGCCACCGGCGGGTCCTTCTCGAACGACCGGCGCGCTCCGAGCTCGCCGTCCTCGAAGTCGCGATGCCGCAACCCCAAGAAATCGAACCGCAGCCGCTGGTGCTCCGCGTAGTCATACGTCCCGGCGTACGGCGGCGACGTGATCACCCCCGCCGCGGTCCCGTTCTTCACGATCGTCTCCAACTTCCGGATATCCAGCTCGTGGATCTCCGGCATCACGGCGTGGACCTTCGATAGATCGGTCAGCCCGGCGACCAAGAAATCCACGCGCTGCGCGAACAACCGCGCCGCCTGCCCACGGCCAACCCGGCGCTCGCCGGTCCACGTCGGATCGGTATCCGAGGTCCGCGACGACACCTTGTAGAGCACCGCCGACAGACACGCGAACAACACGGTCGCGATCTCGTCCTCGTCCTCGGCCAGCTCTTCGATCCGCGTCGCGATGTCCTCGAGCTCGCGCCGCACGTGCGGCTGGAACCACGACGCCAGTCTGCGATCACGCGCGTTCGGGTCGAACCCCTTCGGCTTGCGCAACGGCGCCTTCTCCGCCGATGCCCGGCGCGCGTCCTTCCCCGCCGCCAACGCAGCCCCGGCGATCAGGTGCCCGGCCTCGCGCAACTGCGTCCGTCGCCGCGGCGGCGCGGTCCACAGCTTCGCCCGCGCGACCAGCGCCGCCAACGGATTCAGATCCGACCCGATCGTCCGAAACCCATTCGCGCGCGCCTCGACCAACGCGGTCCCCGATCCGCAGAACGGATCGACGATCGGCTGATCGCGCTTCGCCCCGTCCGCGACCAGTTCCACCAGCACGCGCGCGGTCGCCGGATGCAGCCGCGCCGGATACGTGTGAAACGGATGCGTGAACGTCTCCGCGGTCTCGCGGTCGGTCTGCGCGGCGGTCAGCGCCTCGACGCAGATCCTCGCGATCTCGGAATCTCCATCGCGAAAGATCTTGCCCGGTGTCTTGGACATCGAGAGCGAACGGCGCTGGCGCGGCGGCGGCACACACGCAACGTACATCAGTGCTATACGCGCGGCATGCCCATGCCACTCGAGATCATCGGCCTCGGCAAGCGCGAGGTACGATTTGTCTGGGAAGACGGTGACGGCGGCGACGAAGATGTCTGGCCGACCCGCGCGCTGCGGATCAAGTGCACGTGCGCGAATTGCCAGTCCGAGCAGACCGGTGAGCGGCTGCTCGACCCCCGGACCATCCCCGAGGACATCACGGTCGTCGACATGAATCTGATGGGCAACTACGGCGTCGGCATCCACTTCTCCGACGGCCACACGACCGGCATCTTTCGGTTCAGGGAGCTGCGGAGAGCCAAATGATCGGCGAGCTCGAGCGGCTGTGGCGCGAGCGCAAGAGCATCCGCGGGTTCCGGCCGGATCCGGTGCCGCGAGAGCAGCTGGTCGAGATGTTCGCGGCGGCGCAGCGCGCACCGAGCTGGTGCAACGTGCAGCCGTGGCGCGTCGCGATCACCGATCCGCCGAAGACGGCGGCACTCGCCGCCGAGATGCAGGCCGCGGCGAAGTCCGGGCTGCCGCGCGCCGAGGTCCCGTTCCCGATCGACTATCCGCCGCCGTACCAGCAGCACCGGATCGCGTGCGGTGCGGCGCTCTACACCGAGATGGGCGTCTCACGCGAGGACAAGCTGGGTCGTTACGACGCATGGCTGCGCAACTACGCCTTCTTCGACGCGCCGCATGTCGCGATCGTGGCGTGTGACAAACGGCTCGGTCCGTACGTTTACGTCGATGTCGGCGTCTGGCTCGGGTATGTCCTCACCGCCGCCGCGGCGCTCGGGATCGCGACCTGCCCGATGGCGTCGGTGGCGGCCTATCCCGACGTGCTCCGCCGCGAGCTGCCGATCGGCGCCGATGACGTGATCCTGTTCGGGCTCGCGTTGGGCTATCCCGACGATGCGGTCCCCGCAAATCGCACGCGTACCAGCCGCGAGCCCGTCGAGAGCAACGTCATGTTCGTGGTAGGCTAGCTCCCCTTGCGAGGGAGCTTGGCTTTGATGAAATCACGGGTTTTGTTCGCGCTATGCATCGCAGTCGGGGTGCTCGCGACCACTTCGGCGTTCGCTCAGAATGCCGATTCACTGAAGAAGGCGCAGTCCTCCTTCGACACCGCGCAGAGCGACTATCTCGCGGGTAAATTCGACGAGGCCGCGGCGGGCTTTCAAGAGGCCTACGCGGCGCGGCCGTTCCCGCAGTTTCTGTACAACGTCGGCGCCAGCTTCCACATGAAGGGGAAGAAGACGTCGGATGTCGCCGCGTACACGAAGGCGGTCGAGTTCTACAAGCGCTACCTCGCCGAGGAGCCGCAGGCGACCGACAAGGCGAAGGTCGAAAAAGCGATCGGCGTCCTCGAGGCCGAGATCACGCGGCTCGGTGCCGTCCCCGCCGGAACCGGCTCGGGCAGTGCGGCCGCGCCGCAGGGCCCTTCGCAGGAGGTCCAGAACCTCGGTGACGTGAAGGTCCGTGGCCTGGTCGTGATCGTGACCGAGCCGCAGAACGCGACGATCTACCTCGACGACAAGAAGAAGGGCCCGTTCGCGACGACGCCGTGGAGCGGTTCGATCGAGGGCGAGCACAAGTTGATCATCGAGAAGCCGGGCTACCGGATCGTCGAGTCGACGATCTCGGCCGATCCGACCAAGCTCGTGCAGTTCGTGTCGTCGATGGCGCAGGAGTCGTCGTTCGCGTGGGTGACGATCGCGTCGAACGTGCCGAAGTCGGATGTCTACATCGATGACAAGACCGTCGGTGCGGTCGGCAGCACGCCGTGGTCGCAGCAGATCAAGCCGGGCAAGCACACGTTCTGGATCTCGAAAGAGGGCTACGACGAGTACACGACGACGATCGACATCACCCCGGGCGATACCAAGCAGGTGATGGGCACGATCAAGGGCACGCCGGTCGGCAAGATCGCGGTGACCGGGTTCGGCATCGAGGATTCGCAGATCTTCGTCGACGGGAAGATCCTGTGCGAGCGCGGTCCGTGTCTGCGCAGCGTGCCGCAGGGTGACCACGTCGTGCTCGTCACGCGCGAGGGCTACAAGCCGTACGAGCGCCGGATCACGATCGAGGCCAAGGCCGAGACGCAGTTGAAGGTCTCGCTCGCGCCGACGCCGAGTCGCAGCGATGCGGTCGTGGCGTACGTCGTCGGTGCGGTGTTCGGTGGCGTCGGCATCTGGGCCGGCCTGCAGGCGAACAGCATCCACGATGATCTGAACAAGGCGATCATGACCGGGCCGCCGCCGGCGTCGAATGATTCGCGGTTCTTGAAGGGCAAGCTCTACGCGATCGGCGCCGATGCCGCGTTCGCGATCTCGGCGATCACGATCGGCACGGCGATCTACTACACGTTCCGCGACAAGGGCGCTCCGTCGACCGCGCTGATCGATGCGAAGTCGGTCACCGTGATCCCGGAGGTCAACTCCAACTATGCGGGCCTCGGCATGGAGGTGCACTGGTGAAGACGATCATCCTTCTCGCGTTGGCGAGTGGTTGCGCATGGACCTCGTTCGACGATCTGTCGGATCAGACGCCGGTCCGTGCGCAGGAGAAACCCGACGGCAACAAGTCCTCGGACTACGGCACCGCGCTCGTCGGAGCGACGATGCCGGGCGATAGCGTTGGCGGCAAGCTCGCGGTGCTGTCGTCGGGGCCGGGCAATTACTCGACGCTCGAGCTCGATACCGGTGGCAAAGCGCAGAGCGTCGGCGACAGCGAGACGCTCGGCCAGCACACGATCGATTCGATCACGTCGGCGGCGTCGCTGCTGTTCGACGGCACGAACCAGGTCGCGCTGATCGACAACAGCAACGTCGGCACGGTCGTCGTGATCTCCGGCAGCATCGATGGCTTGTCGGTCGATCAACAGGTCCCGACATCGGCGCATCCCGATGCGACCGCGTTCGTCAATGGTCAGGCCATCGTCGGCGTCACCGCTGCTACGGGCATGCCGAACGTGTTCAGCGTGAAGGGCACGGCGGTCGTGACCTGCGGCTTGATCGATAACGCGTCGATGCCGCTGTCGCCGGCGGCGGTCGCGATCGATGGCACGAAGCTGTGGGCGTATTCGAAGACCGGCGCGTTCTTCGGCTACGACCTGGTCAAGCTCGACAATGCCGCCGATTGTCTCGCGCTCGTGCCGAACACCGGCGCGGCGACCATCGGTGCGGCGATCAACGGTGCCCACATCGATATCGTCGCCAGCAAGTTCGCGGTGGTGACCGCGTACGATTCGACGTCGTCGCAGACCGGGTCGGTCTCGGTGATCGACCTGACGACGATGAGCGCGGTCGGGAGTCCGCTGCCCGCGCCGGGCGTGCGCAGCGCCGCGTTCAACACGTTCGACGCTCAGGGCATCGTCGTGCTCGGCTATCCGAACCGGATCGTCGATGGCACCACGGCAGCAGGCGCGGTCGATCTGCACAAGCTCGACGTCGCGGCCGGCACGCTCAGCACGACGGCGGACGCGACGTTGTCGATTCCGGGCGCCGATTCGAACCACGTGTTCGGTCGTGCGGTCACGACGACGAACTACAACGGCAAGCCGATCGTCGTCGTGGCGGCCTCCAACACCGTGTACAGCTTCTACCAGACGTCGTTGTACGCGAAGCGGTAAATGTCGTACCAGTGCCCGGCGTGTCAGCGCTCGTTCGACGAGCCGGGCTTCTGTCCTTTCGACGGTAAACAGCTCGCCGAGATCGCGCTCGCGCAAAAGCCGACCGTGCTCAGCGAGGTGATGGCGGCGCAGGTCGACGACCGTCACGATACGCAGGTCAGCGGCACGCCGACGGAGGTGGGCGTCGGCGAGGGGACGAACAAGATCCGCGCGCTGTCGGCGCAGCGCTCGCGCACGAGTGTGGTCGAGACGATGCGGCGCGATCGCCGCGAGCCCGGGTCGAGCGAGTACGACCGGCTCGTCGGCGAGACGCTCGACGGTCGGTACTACGTGCAGCGCAAGATCGGTGAGGGCGGCATGGGCGTGGTGTTCGCCGCGCGTCACGCGGTGATCGAGCGGCCGCTCGCGATCAAGGTGTTGAAGCGCGAGGTCATGCGCGACACCGCGACGATCAAGCGGTTCGTGCAAGAGGCGAAGGCGGCGTCGCGGATCGGCCATCCGAACATCGTCGATGTCACCGATTTCGGCACGACGCCGGATGGCATGACGTACTCGGTGATGGAGTACGTCGACGGGGTCACGCTGTCGCGCGCGATCAAGGAGCGGGCGCCGTTCCCGCCGGAGCGCTCGATCAAGATCGCGCAGCAGATCGCGCGCGCGCTCGGTGCGGCGCACGACAAGGGCATCGTCCATCGCGATCTCAAGCCCGAGAACGTGTTCTTGATCGAGCGCGAGGAGCGCCACGACTTCGTCAAGATCGTCGACTTCGGGATCGCGAAGGTCCAGCCGATCGAGGGCAAGTCCGAGGGGCCGCGGCTGACCCGCGCGGGCTCGGTGTTCGGCACGCCGGAGTACATGGCGCCGGAGCAAGCGGCCGGTCGCAGCGATACGGATGGTCGCGTCGATATCTACGCGCTCGGCACGATCCTCTACGAGATGACCGTCGGCCGCACGCCGCATCGCAGCGACTCGACGGTGCGCACGATCGCGATGCAGATGCTCGATCCGATCGTGCCGCCGAGTCAGGTCGACCCGGATCTCGCGGTGCCGAAGCCGCTCGAGCTCTCGATCATGAAGGCGCTCGCGAAGAAGCGCGAAGAGCGCTATCAGACGATGGGCGAATTCGCGGCCGCGCTCGACGAGGTCACGCAGCAGATCAAGAACGCAGCGTCGACGATGTCGTTGCCGCCGCTGCCGCCGGGAGCCGATCCGCTGCTGACGCCGACGCCGCATGTCGCGGTGCGCACGACCGATGCGCCGGCGACCGCGCCGCGTCGCCCGATCAAGGAGACCCGGCCGATGCACGAGCCGGCGTTCGCGCAGGGGCCGATGTCACTGCCGCCGCCGACGTTCGACGACTACGAAGAAGCGCCGGTGACGCGGTGGCCGTACGTGGTGCTCGCCGTGTTGCTGCTCGGTGGTGGTGGTGCGGCGCTGTACTTCTCGATGCGCGACGATCGCACTCACGTCGCCGGGATCGAAGATGCCGGCGTTCGCTTCGGCGATGCCAAGTTGATCGCCGAGCTCGACGAGGATGGTGGCATCGTCGACGATGCCGAGACGCTGATCATCGGGCCGAACCCCGATGCCGGTGCGCGACTCGCGCGCGACGGCGGGAGCTCGGTGCTGCCGAGTCACCCCAAGACGATCACGATCGAGGTGCTCACGCGCCCCGCCGAAGCGAACGTGTTCGATCACCACACGTTTCGCGGGCCGAGCGGCGTCCGCTTGAACGAGCCGTTCGGTACGCGGCTCGAGCTCGAGTGCCGTGCGCCTCACTACAAGGGCAAGGTCACGGTGACGTTCGACGGTTCGCGCGACTCGGTGATGTGCACCGCGCAGCGGCTGAAGTTCTGCGTCGACGGGCTCAAGAATCCGCTCGAAGACTGCGAGCAGGATCCGGCGAGCCCGGTGCCTTAGCGAGCCGGCCGTGCGAAGCGATCGCCGGGGAACGGATCCGCGGTCTCGCGCGTCATGATCTCGTTCTCGTCGGGCGGCGCCTGGATCGCGATGCCTAGCGCCATCAGCCCGGCGGCGTCGTTGTAGCGCAGCTCCGCGATCGCGATCGGCCGCGTCGTCGAGCGCGTGAACCGCGTGTAGTTCGCGGACGACGACCGTGCCTCGCCGAACTCGGTGCCGAGGCCAGGGCGATAGGTCGGCGCAGCGTTGTGCTGGAGCTCGGCCTCGCCACCGCGGTCGTCGTCGGCGTCGATGTGCTCTTCATAGCGCGGGCTGGCCGTGCCACTCGAGGCGCCCGTCGTGGTCGGCGCCGGTGCGTAGTCGGCCGGCGGCGGCGATGCCTTCTTCGCGCGGCTCGCCGGCTTGTCGTCGGCGGTCGCCGTGCGCGTCGCCGTCGGCGTCGCCGTCGGCGTCGGACGATCGCGCTTCTCCGCCTTCGCGCTCGGCCCCCACGATTCGTCACCGTCGAGATCGTCGGTGTAGTTGTAGCCGCCGTTCGGCGTCGCCATCTGGACGTCGGGCGCATGCTCTTCTTCGAACAGCGCGACGGCGATCACGCCGACGTTGCGGGCCTTGCCCTTCTGACCGGCATACGAGCCGTCGACCGAGGAGAAGCGAAACGTCGCGACATCCGACAGCGACGTGCGAAAGCCTTCGATGTTGACCGTGCCATAGGCGGGGACGATGTAGCCGCGCTTGCGCAGATCGCCGGATTCGCCATCGACCGCATCGAGGCCGTCGACCGAGACCACCGCTTCGACGCGATGGCCACTCGGGTTCGAGACCCGAATCGTGTAGCGCTGACCGGCCAGGCCCTCGACGTAGAACCGGTCCCTGGCCGCGTAGGTCGGGAGCGTCTCGCCGTCTTCACGAATGACTTGCACGTCGTACGGCGCGCGCAGCTTCGCGGGCGCGACGTCGATCGCGATCATCGTCCGGGATTGCGCCGCCTGATCGGCGTAGGCCGAGCCACACGCGGTCGCGAAGAGAAGAGTTGCGAGGAAGGTCCGCATCCCTTCTCAAACGCGTCGCACGCCCCGGCGATCTAATAGATGTGTATAGTCGCGGCGATGGCCGCAAAAGCATCGAAGAAACCCTCCAAAGTGGTGAAATCGAAGCCAAAACCGGCGGTGCTCAAGGGCCCGCCGGATGTCGTGAAGGCCGACCCGACGCTGTTCGATCCGCTGACCCCGGGCGAGGTCGCCGATGCGCTGCGCACGCTCACCGAGGATCGCCGCGTCGCCTCGATGGCGAAGGTCGGTCGCTATCGCGTGATCTGCACCGAGCCGCTCGTCGTCAAGCCGCCGCACTGGATGGCCGGTCACCGGCTCGCGCGCGTGGTCGCATACGACTACGCCGCCGATCGCGCGGTCGATGCGACGATCGATCTCGACGCCGGCGTGGTCGCGCATCTCGAGGTCGACAAGAGTCAGCCGATGCTGTCGCGCGATGAAGAGGCGATGGCGGTGTCGATCGCGACGATCGACGAACGCGTCCGCAGCAAGCTCGCGATGGGCGACATGCCGCAGGCGGTGTTGCACTACTGGGGTCGCAACACGACCGACATCGCGTTCGCGCGGCGCTCGGCCGCCGTCACGTTCGGGCGCAGCGACGGTCACGCGTCGCTGATCGCGGTCGTCGATCTCGTCGATCAAACCGTCACGCAGGTCGTCCCCGCGGAGCAATGGTAGCCATGAGCAACGTGATCACGGAAGCGAACTGGAAGTTTCACTGGCGGCTCACCGAGTCGGCCGGGATCATGATCTACCTCGCCGACTTCAAGGGCCGGCGCGTGTTGTGGGAGGGCTCGCTGCCCTACGTCACGATCGATCACCAGCGCCAGGACGTCGACATCGAGCACGACGCGAACGAGCCGCACGGTCCGTGGTGGATTCCGCTCGGCACGCGCACGCTGTCGGGCCCGGTCCGCGTGCAATCGTTCCGCGGTGGGGTCGAGCTGTCGGCGAACTTCGTCGCCGGGCCGTATCAGTATACCCAGTTGTGGCGATTTCACGACGACGGCCGGCTGTGCCCGTGGCTGACCATCCTCGGACCCGGCGTCCACGATCAGCACACGTATCATCCGCACTTCCGGTTCGACTTCGATCTCGACGGCGCGGGTGACGACGCGTTCGAGCGGTTCGAGGAAGGGCGCTGGCAGCGCGTCGATCGCGAGGGTTGGTTCCCGTACTCCGGCGAAGCCGACGAGCAAGGCAACGTGTGGCGTCAGATCGATTTCGGATCGCGCGCCTCGATCAACATTCGTCCCCACAGCTGGGATGATGCCGAGGTGTTCGCGATTCGCTACCACGATGGCGAGTGGGCACCGTTCTCGCCGCGCTCGGCGGCCGGCAGCCAGCCGTTCCCGGCCGGCTACGTCGGCGACGAAGCGCTCGACGGCGAGGACATCTCGCTGTGGTACGTCGCGCACGTCCACTTCGACCAGTCGTTCCCGTACACGGCAGGCCCGTGGATTCGCGTCGAAGGTCTGACCTGAGCTACGCCGCTTCGCCGTGACACTTCTTGTACTTCTTGCCGCTGCCGCACGGGCACGGCTCGTTGCGGCCGACCTTGTCGGACGTCACGATCGTGCCCTGCTGCTGACCCTTGCGGCGACCTGACACGGCGGCGTCGAACGCTTCGATCACGACCTCGGTCGGCTTGATGATCGTCGAGGCGGTCTCGGCCGTCATCGCCGCTTCCTTGACGTCCTCGGCGAGCAGCTCGGCGAGCTTCGCGTAGATGTGCGGTTGGGTCGCGACGAGCTCGGGCGAGACCCGGTCCTGCGGCGCCTTGTCGACGAGGCCCTCGATCTTGCCGAGCGCGGTCGCCACGATCTGATCGGCGTCGTTGAGGTTCTGCTGGGTCAGCCGCGGCAGCGTCCCTTCGTCGCCGCGATCGAACATCGCCCAGACGAGGGTCGCGTAGAACACGGCGGCTTCGCCGACGGCATCGCCGTGCTCGGTGCGAACGGCGGCCGCGTGCTGGAGCAAGAACGGCTGTTCCTTCTGCAGTCGCTGCGCGAGCTTGTTCATCGCCTTCTTGTCGCCCTTTTGATCGAGGCGGGTAAACGCGGCGATGGTCTGCTCGACGTGATCGGTCGTGACGACGTGGCTCATGATGCGGCGGACATCCTACCGTATCAGGGCGCGGGCGCGGGCTCGGCGGGCGCCGGAGCTGGCGCCTCCGCAACGTCACCCGGCGGACGAATCGTGTCGATACAACCGCCCTGATCCGCGCACGAGCGCGGGAACGGGCTCGCATCGACGACGGTGAGCTGCGCGCCGACGTAGGCCGCCGAGAGATGCGTCATCGCGCGATCGATGTCGGCCGGGAGGTTGACGACCAACCATTGCGGGTGGGCCGCGGGGTCGGGGGTCTGCACCTCCACCAACACCTCGAGCGCGACGTGCGCCGCCGCCGGATCGCGCACGGCCGAGACGATCACGCCCGGGTGCTGCGCCGGGCGCTGCTCCGGCGGCTTGCCGGCGAGGGGATCGACCAGGTGGAGGGTCACGCAGCCGAGTTGCGAACACTTCGGCATCAGCGTCCCTCGCCAGCGCGCGATCCGGGCGGCGGTCGTCGCGACCAGGTCGCCGCGCGGCTTCGTGAAGATCGAGCTCTGGTCCCAGTTCACGAGCACGGTCTGGTCGTGAAAGAAGCCGAGGCCGAGTGATCCGTCGAGGTCCTCGTCGTGGAACCGCTTGTCGATGTACGGCACGAACTCGACGTGCGGTGTCGTGATGCCGGCGAGCGTCACGCTCGCCGCTTCGCCCATGTGATCGAACGTGCGCGGTGTGCCGACCTCGTCGATCACGCCGCCGAGCTGTGGCCGGGTCACCAGCGCCGCCTTCTGCCACGACTGATCGCGCAGCATGCTGTTCGTCGCGCCGAAATCGACGTGCATGGCGAACGTCTGCCCGTCGATCTGAGCGGTCACGAGCTTGCGCGGCACCGGTTGCGTGGCCGCGAGGATCTGCGCGGTCAACTTCTGGTACTTGATCGGTGGTGTCGAGAACGCGGTCACGGCGTGCTTGACGCCCGCCTGGGTCATGATCGTGATCATTCCGCGATCGCGATCGAACTCGAAGGCGAGCGAGTCCGCGATCACGTCGCGCCCGAGCAGGCCATCGATCGACCGACCATCGACGTCGAACGCGTGATCGGCGAGCACCTCGGCGTACGGGACCCGCTCGATGGTGAGCGTGCCGACCTCGAGCCCGAGCACCTCGGCGTAGAACCGATCGCGTTGCTTGTCGGCCTCGTCGTCCAGCTTCGGACCCTTGTCCAAGCGCATGCCGGTCTCGTTGACGATGTGTTGGGTCAGCACCGTGTAGTTCGAGTCGGTATCGACCGCGAACGTGTACGGCCCTTTGCCGTTGATGAACACCGGGACGAGGATCAAGCCATCCTCGACCGGACCGATCATCGGCGCGGTCCACGAGTCGCCACTCGAAAATCCGGGAAGCGCGCCGACCGAACAACCAGCCAACACGCACGCCGTGGCAAGGAGCGTCTTCATGAGCAAAGCCTAACGCCGTTTCGTCGACCCGCGGAGGTTAACGAAGATCAAGCGCGCTCAGTGACGCGTGCCGTCGGCGCCGACTTCCCAGACCATCCCCGAGTACATCAACTTCGCCAGGTCGCCCGCGCCCTGCTTGGTGATCGCGTCGGTGACTTGCTGCTGCGCGAGCGAGTCATAGGTGGTCTTGGTGTGGCGATAGAGCACGCCCATCGGCATCGGGAAGTCCGGCTGCACGAGCTGCGCGAGGAGGTTCGCGTAGAGCGGCGAGCCTTGCTCGGTGTGCACGAGCAACTGGCTGGTGTCGCCGTCGATGACCTCGACGATCTCGGGAACCAGGCCTGCGCCGAGCTTGATGCCCTTGGTGCCGCCGGCGAACACGAGCGGCTTGCCCTCGCTGAGGATGATCTGGTGATTCGCCGGATCGTCCTTCACGCCGTCCCACACGCCGTCGTTGAACACCGGACAGTTCTGCAGCATCTCGATGAACACCGCGCCCTTGTGGCGGTAGGCCTCCTCGAGGATCTTGCCCATCAGCTTCGCGTCGGTGTCGGTGGCACGGGCCACGAACGTCGCGCCGACGCCGAGCGCGAGCGAGATCGGGTTGAGCGGGTGATCGATCGAGCCGGCCGGCGTCGACGGCGCGCGCGTTCCGAGCGTCGAGGTCGGCGAGTACTGGCCCTTCGTGAGGCCGTAGATCTGGTTGTTGAACAGGATGATCTTGAGATCCATGTTCCGGCGCAGCACGTGGACCATGTGGTTGCCGCCGATCGACAGGCCGTCGCCGTCGCCGGTGATCACCCACACGTCGAGGTCGGGGCGCGTGATCTTGAGGCCCGAGGCGATCGTCGGCGCGCGGCCGTGGATGGTGTGGAAGCCGTACGTGTTCATGTAGTACGGGAACCGGCTCGAGCAGCCGATGCCCGAGATGAACACCGTGTTCTCGCGCTTGACGCCTAGGTTCGCGAGCGTGCGTTGCACGGTCGCGAGGATCGCGTAGTCACCGCAGCCCGGGCACCAGCGAACGTCCTGATCGGTCTCGAGGTCTTTCTTCGAGAGCTTCAGCTTGACTGCGTCGGACATGGTTAGAACGCCTCGGCTTGACGAATGGCAGTGGTGGTCTCGGCGGTAGTTCCACCGAGGAGGTCTTCGATCGCCGCGATCACTTCGCGGACCTTGAGCGGCTGGCCTTGGATCTTGTTGAGGCCGACGCAGTCGATCAAGAACTCCGCGCGCAGGATGGTGCGGAGCTGCCCCATGTTGAGCTCGGCGACGAGCACGTGTTTGAAGTTGCGGATGATCTTCGCGAGGCCAGGCTCGAGCGGCGACAACCAGCGCAGGTGCGCGTGGCTGACCTTGCGGCCCAGGCCGGAGATCGCTTGCTGCGCCTGGCGGAGCGAGCCGTAGGTGCCGCCCCAACCGATGACGAGCACGTCACCCGATTCCGGACCCGCGAGATCGAGCTCGCCGATGTCCTGCGCGATCCGCGCGACCTTGTCGGCGCGCACGTGGGTCTGCTTCTCGTGATTGTCCGGCGCGTAGCTGATGTTGCCGGTGAGCGCGTCCTTCTCGATGCCGCCGATGCGGTGCTCGAGGCCGGGCGTGCCGGGGATGACCCACTGGCGCGCGAGCGTCTTCGGATCGCGCTCGTAGACGAAGTAGTTGTTCGGATCGGTGCGATGATGGACGTCGAACCGCGGCAGCATCGTGAGGTTCGGCAACAGCCATGGCTCCGAGCCGTTCGCGAGGTAGCCGTCGCTGAGCAGCATCACGGGCACCATGTAGCGGGTCGCGATCTTCACGGCCTCGATGGCGCAGTAGAACGTGTCGCCCGGCGACTTCGCCGCGAGCACCGGAATCGGCGACTCGCCGTTGCGGCCGTAGATCGCCTGGTAGAGGTCGCTCTGCTCGGTCTTCGTCGGCAAGCCGGTCGACGGCCCGCCACGCTGCACGTTGATGATCACGAGCGGCAGCTCGGTCATCACGCCGAGGCCGATCGCTTCGCCCTTGAGCGCGATGCCCGGGCCGCTCGACGCGGTCACCGCGACCGCGCCGCCGTACGCGCCGCCGAGCGCCGCACCGATCGCCGCGATCTCGTCCTCGGCTTGGAACGTGATGACGCCGAAGTTCTTGTACTTCGCGAGCGAGTGGAGGATCGACGACGCCGGCGTGATCGGATACCCCGAGTAGAACAACTTCTTGCCGGCGAGCTCCGCGCCGACGACGAGGCCGAGCGCGATCGCTTCGTTGCCGGTGATGTTGCGGTACATGCCCGGCTTGAACGCCGCGGGCGGAACCTTGTAGACCGTCTGGAACACCTCGGCGGTCTCGCCGTAGTGGTAGCCGGCCTTGAACACCTTCACGTTCGCTTCGCCAAAGCCCGGCTTCTTCGCGAACTGCTCGTGGATCCGGCGGACCTCGGCTTCGGTCTCGCGGCCGTACATCCAGAACACCAGCCCGAGCGCGAAGAAGTTCTTCGCACGGCCCTTGTCCTTGTTGGACAGCTCGCTGCCGTCGAGCGCTGTCATCGTGAGCTGGCTGATGTCGACGGCGTGGACCTTCCACTTGTCGAGCGACCCGTCTTCGAGGGGGTTCTTCGCGTAGCCAGCTTTCTTGAGGTTCGCTTCGTTGAACGCACCGGCGTTGATGATCAGCGTGCCGCCGTCGATCAAGTCCTTGAGGTTCGTCTTCAGCGCCGCCGGGTTCATGCACACGAGCACGTCGGGCGCGTCACCCGGCGTGTAGATCT
>JBDTJY010000271.1:0-4790 GCA_039935615.1 Kofleriaceae bacterium | reverse complement strand
CCTGGCACGGCGAGCTCGGCGCACTAACTAACTCACTAACTAACTAACTAACTAACTAGCGATGCTGCGGATGCCCCGACTCGTCGTAGATCTGTTTGACCACGCGCAACGCTGCTAGCGCATCGCGCAGGCTCCGACTCGGCGGTCGCTTCGACCGGATCTCATCCATGAAATCCGCGAACTCGACTCTCCACGAATCGTCTTCCATCGGGTACTCCCACGCGATCGTCTCGGGCGGGCCCATCTGCGGCAGCATCTTGTACCAGGTCAGCTTCTCCATCCCGTAGCTGCCACCCAGCCCCTCGACGTGGAGCTTGCCGATCTTGCCGTAGATCTCCATCGAGAACGTGTTCTTCCACTCGGACGAGCTGCAGTGAAGGAACGCGATCTGTCCGGCTTTCGTGCGCAGCGTCATGAACGCGTTGTCGTCGACCGGCATGTCCCAGAAGTACGTCCGCGCCGTCCCCATGACATCGACGAAGTCGCCGAGGAACCAGCGAGAGAGATCGATCAGGTGCACACCTTGATCGATCAACTCACCGCCGCCGGAGATCTCCGGCGTCGCGCGCCACTCCTTTTCGTAGCCGACACGGCCGCCATGGCCGTAGCGAGCGCGGATGAACATGAGCTCGCCAAGCGAGCCGGTGTCCACGAGCTCGCGTGCTTTGCGGAACGCGCGGTGATAACGATGGTTGAAGCCAACGCAGACGAAGGAGTTGCGACGGTCGGCCTCGGCGATCACGGGCTCGAGCTCGGCGGCACTGCGAGCGGCGGGTTTCTCGACGAGGACGTGCTTGCCGCCTTGGACCGCGGCCATCGTGATCTCGGCGAGCGAGTCGTGCGGGGTCGCGATGATCACGATGTCGATATCGGGCGCATCGGTGACGTCGCGCCAGTTGACCGAGGCGCGGGCGCCGGCACGCGCGGCGAGTGCGGTCGCGCGTTCGAGGTTGGAGTCGGCGCACGCCACGAGCGTGGCCACACCGAGGGACTCCGCGCGCTTCTTGCCGATCAGACCGCAACCGACGATGCCGACTCTCATCCCCAGTCCGTACCGCGATCCTTGGGCGTGATCCGGCGCAGCGTGTAGATATCGCTACCATCGAGGTTGGGCAGGTCCTGCCATGGATCCCAGATCGCGCTGAGCAAGCGGCCTGTGGTGCCATCGCTGGCGTGCGAGCCGAGATGGACCGCGAGCGCGGCACCCTTTGCCAGGCCCGCACCACCTGATTCCTTCTGCTTCAGCGAGCGAGCGTAGAAGTCCTGGCCGACGACGTCGGGACCGGCCTCGAGGATCTCGTCGAGCATGCGCGTGTTGAGCGCACCGGGAGCGATGCAGTTGACATCGATCTTGTGGGGCGCGAGCTCGAGCGCGATCGATTCGGCGAATCGGACGACCGCGGCCTTCGCGGTCGCGTACGCGGTGAGCCGTGGCATCGGCGTGGTGGCGCCGCCACCGGAGAGCTGGATGATCTTGCCGTAGCCGCGACGCTTGAGGTGCGGCACCACGGCGCGACAGAGCAGCACGGCGCCGAACAGATCGATCTCGATCGCGCGGATCCACTCGGTCCAATCGTTGTCCTCGATCAGTCCCTTGGGGCCGTAGACGCCCGCGCTGTTGACGACGATGTCGAGGTGCGGAAACGCGGAGACCCCGGCAGCGACCAGCGCTTCGACTTGCTCCGGCTTGGAAATGTCACACGCGTGCACGATCACGTTGCCGCCGAGCTCGGCGCGTACGGTCTCGAGCATCGCCGCGTCGCGCGCTGCGATCACGATGCTCGCACCCTCGCGCACGTAGGCAGCGGCGATCTCGCGGCCGAGACCTTGGCTCGCGCCGGTGATCAACGCTGCGCGTCCGTCGAGCTCACCCATGGTTCGGCACTCCCACCGCGTAGTACTCGACATCGAGCCCCGCGACTTGTTTGGCGAGGAAGCGGTTGGCGTCGACGACGAACCGGCGCTGCATGGATGCGAACGCCGCGGCGAGATCGAGCTGTCGAAGCTCGGGCCACTCGGTGGCGATCACGAGACCGGACGCACCGCGCGTGGCGGCGTAGGCATCCGTCGCGAACGTGATCGGCAGATCCGCGCCGCGCACCGCAGGGTCCCAAGCCTGGACCGTGGCGCCAGCGGCGACCAGCGCGAGCGCGAGCTCGACCGACGACGAGCGGCGCAGCGTGTCGGTGCCGGGCTTGTAGGTGAGGCCCCAGATCGCGATCGTCTTACTGGCGACATCGCCGAGCCGACGCAGTGCCCACTTCTTGTGCGCCTCGTTGCTCGGTCGTACCGCGGCGATCAACGGCTGCGTCAGATGATGCTGCGCTGCGAGCTCGCTCAAGAAGGCGATGTCGCGCGCGAGCGTGCCGCCGGCGAACGCACCACCTGGTCCGAGATAGGCGCGCGGACCGATCCGCGATTCGGTCTTGAGCCCGCGCTCGACTTCCTTCGCGTCGGCTCCGACCTGCTCGCAGGTCGTCGCGAGCTCGTTCGCGAACGTGACCGAGAGCGCCAGAAACGCGTTGATCGCGTGCTTGGTCATCTCGGCCGACTCGACCGACATCCACTCGATCTTCGACGTGATCGGTGCGAGCAGCTCGGTGATCAGAGCTTTTGCGGCGGCGCTGCGCACGCCGACGACGACGCGATCGGGTTGTTGAAATACCTCGAGCGCCTTGCCGAGCCGCAGGTTCTCCGGCGAGCACGCAAACATCAACCGCGGGGTCTCGAGCCGCGCGACCGAACCGACCGGCAACTGCGAAGATACGATCACGACCGCACCATCGCGCAGGTGCGGGAGGACGGCCTGGACTTTCGCGACGACGAATTCGACATCGGCGACATCATCGGCATCGACCGGCGTGTCGTATGTGACCCACAGGACATCCGCGCGCGCAGCGGCCGCGATGTCGGTCGTGAACTCGATCTTGTTGCGCGCGATCATCGCGTCGAGCCCGGGCTCGCTGATCGGCGCTTTGCCGGCGCGCAGCCCTTCGATCGTCGACGGATCGTGGTCGAGACCGATCACGTGGTGGCCCGCCTCGGCGAGACACGCGGCGGTGACCGCACCGAGGTGCCACAAACCCTGCACGCACACGTTCATGGTTGCGGACCTTAACGCCTTTGCCGGCGCTTGCCACGGCGACCGGTGGGACAATGAACGATGCGAATCTACGCATCGATCGTCATCGCCGCCGCCGCCGATCAGCGCCAACGTACCGAGTGGCCAGCAAATGGGACCCCGACGACAGCGCGCCCGGCCCCTACGCGCAGTTCTACCTCCACGGCGCGCTCCCGAGATTGACGGTGCCGAAGGCCCGACCACGGTAGTAGTCGCAGCACGCTGGTCGACACCTCGGTCATAACGCCTCCGATCCCGTGCTTAACCATCGATCTGTCGTGGAGTCGAAGAGGCGATGCTTCGCCTATTCCCGATCGTGTTGTTCATCGTAGGTGCGTGCGGGACTGACCTCACGGCCGACAAGGCCTGTAGCGACCTCGCGACCACGCGATGTACGCAGCTGATGACGTGCTCGGCGACCGATCTGCAAAAGCGATGGGCCGATGTTGCGACCTGCGAAACCCGGGAGAAGCTCGCCTGCACCGATGGCCTCGCGGTCCCGGCCTCCGCCGCATCGCCGTCGACGGTCGACGCGTGCTCGAGTGCACTCGCGACCCAGGCGTGTGATGCGTCGCTGTCAGGTGTCGATTCACCGACCGCATGTTTGCCGCAGGCTGGATCCGCGGCCAACGCGGCCGCCTGTTCGTTCGCAGCGCAGTGCGCGTCGACGTTCTGTGCGATCACCTCGACCGCGTTGTGCGGTGTGTGCGCGACCACCCCGGCCGCTGGCACGTCGTGCGCCGCACAGGGCTGTGGCCCGACCCTCGTTTGCAGCACCGACATGGTGTGCGTAGCGCCCGTCGCCGCCCAGGGCGCGTGCTCGAAGACGATGCCGTGTGGAGCCGGGCTCTCGTGCGTCGGCTCGACGATGACGATCAGCGGCACGTGCATGGCCGAGGGTGCGACCGCCGGTGCGACCTGCGACCCGCGACGCATGACAGCCGCCGGGTGCAATGCCGCCGATGGTCTCACGTGCGATACCTCCACGAAGACGTGCGTCGCGGAACCACTCGTCGCCGCGGGTCAACCCTGCGGCCTGATCGGGACGACCGTCACCGGGTGTCTTGGCGGCGCATCGTGCATCGCCACTCCCACCTCGAGCACGTGCGTCGCGGCGGCCACCGATGGCGCTGCGTGCGACGCGGTCAACGGTCCGTTCTGCGAATTCCCGGCACGATGCGTCGCGAACACGTGCCAGCTCCCTGGCTCGACGACGTGCAACTAGCGGCGGCCTGCACGCTCGCAGCGCATGCGTCGGGCGCGATCGCATTCGATCACGCAGGCAAGCGCGTGTTGATCGGCGACCACGACGACGGTCAAGCGGCTACCCTTCGCGACGATCGTACGCATCGTCGTATCACCCGGCGACGGCTGGGTCTCCTCGGAAGGTGCCGCCGGCGTGCAGCGCGTGTGGAAGCTGCCGTAGGCCGACAACCTCGTCGTGCGCGTCGAGCACGGAGTGCCACGGCTTGAAGCTCTCAGTCTCGGTGATCTAACCACGCGCGACCCGGCGCCTTGCCTACGACCGCACGAGATAACGCACGTCATTCCGACGGGTCTTGTTGTACAGCCCGACGTGCGTAGAACACGCCATAGAGGCCAGCGCCCGGGAAGCGCTCCAACAAGCGACGTTTCAAACCCGCGAAGTGCGCACCCGCGGTCAAGACGT
>JBDTJY010000270.1:0-32348 GCA_039935615.1 Kofleriaceae bacterium | reverse complement strand
TTGTCGAAGCTCGTGATGTCCTTCCACGCGGCGTTGACGTCGTCGGGCGTGATGTTGCGGCCGAGCCGGAACGTCTTACCCGCGGCGCGCTCCCAGCGCAGCTTCGCGTAGAACCCGCCGCCGACCTCGTAGAGGCCGCCGCTGTCCTCGGTGCCCTCGTGCGCGAGCTTCGCGACGAGCGCCGAGACGTACTCCGGCTTCAACGCGTCGAGCAATTCCTTCGGCAGCACGGTCTCGGTCATGCGCGAGCCGGCGATCGGCGCGATCGTGTTCACCACGATGTTGCGCTTCCTGCCCTCGGCCGCGAGCGTCTGCGTGAAGCCGTGGATGCCGAGCTTGGCCATCGAGTAGTTGGCCTGGCCGAAGTTGCCGTAGATGCCGGCGGCCGACGACGTGTTGATGATGCGGCCGTAGCCGGCATCGCGCATGTACGGCCACGCCGCGTGGGTGACCTTGAACGTGCCGAGGACGTGGACCTTGTAGACGAGGTCCCAATCGGCCTGGGTCATCTTCGCGAACGAGACATCGCGGAGGATGCCGGCGTTGTTGACGACGATCTCGATCTTGCCCCACGTGTCGATCGCGGTCTTGACGATCTGATCGCCATCCTCGACCGAGTTGTAGTTGGCGACGGCCTCGCCACCCTGCTCCTTGATCTCCGCGACGACCTTGTCGGCCGCGGTGCCGGACTTACCTTCGCCGGTGAAGCTGCCGCCGAGGTCGTTGACGACCACCTTGGCACCGCGCGAGGCGAGCAGGAGGGCGTGGGAGCGGCCGAGGCCTCCACCCGCGCCGGTCACGATCGCTACTTTTCCGTCGAACCGTAGATCACTCATTTGGGGGCCACCTTCGGCGTTTTCTTGGGCTTGGGACCAGTCACTGCGTTGTTCAGAACGGTCGGAAACAAGATCTTGAAGTCTTCGATCAAGAGGTCGAGGCGCGCATCCTCGTGGAGCACCGACGTCATCGCGGCGCCGATCATGAACTGGAGCGTGAAGTCGATCGCGCGCTCGAGCCCCGGATGATCGCTGACGTCCTTGCCGAACAGCTTGCGAGCTTGCGCGACGATCCGATCGCGCAGCGACCGCTCGGCGGCGACCAGCACCGTGCGCAGCTCGGGGTCGGTGCGCGCCGCGGTGCGGAGCTCCATCGCGACCTGGAAGAACGTTCCGGAGAAGCACTGCCAGAGCAGATCGAGCACCGCGTCGGTCCGCGAGCGACCATCGGGCAGCCCGGCGGCGAGCACCTTGAGCTCCGCGGCGCGCATCTCGGCGAGGTGATCGACGGCGGCGACCAACAGCTCGGTCTTCGATGGAAAGTGGTGGAGCAGGGCACCGCGCGAGGCATCGGCACGACGCTGGACCTCGAGCGTGGTCGTGCGCGCGAACCCGACCTCGATCAAGCTCTCGACGGTGGCGTCGAGGAGCGCGCGACGAGTTCCGTCACGTCGCTGCTGCTGCGTTCGAGGAGCACGGACCGCCTCTGGCATCACGTGGATCTGTACCTCCCTGAAAACAGTCAGTCAAGACTGTTTGTATCTATTGGAGGGACCGAAGCTCGAGCGGCGACCGAGCGCAACCAGGTCGACTGGTTCGGTGTCGCCAGCTCCGTGTTGCGCTTGATCGCGCGCCTCACCGGGCTGCTCTCTCGCGCGGAGGTCGCCGCCATCGTATCGACCGTGATCGTCGTCGCGGGAATCTGGATCTGGGAGCGCCGGCGAGCTGGCATCGTGACCCCCGGCAAGGCAAGCTGAGGCGCCGATGCCACTTTGGGCCACCTTACTGATCGCCGCCGCCGTGATCGCGCTCGTCGTGTTCGTCGCGAGCTACATCCGCAAAGCGCCGTACGAGCTCCGCATCGGCTGGCGCTACCTCTACGGCGGCCAGAAAGACCGCTCGATGCTGATGTACGCCGGCATCTCGGCGCTGGTCGGCGTCGCCGGCCTCGTCATCATGCTGGCGTCGCACGGCTCGACACCGTTCGGCGTGCTGATGCTCGTGCTCGGCATGATCTCGGCGGCGGTGTTCACGCTGCTCGCGGTGTTCACCGTGTTCACCAGCGTGTCGGTGCTCGGCGTGGTGCTCGGCGTCGCGGCGCTGACGATCGTCCTCGCCGTCACCACCGGGTTCCAGCAGCAATTTCGCGACAAGGTCCTCGGCGTCAACGCGCACGTGATCGTGATGAAGTCACAGGCCACGTTCGCCGAGTACCGCGACGTGATGGACACCGCGATGCACATCGATCCGGACGTGATCGCGGTGCAGCCGTTCATCTTCGCCGAGATGCTGGTCACGCGCGGCAAGGGCGAGCTGTCCGGCGTCGCGATCAAGGGCGTCGATCCGAAGCTCGTGAAGAGCGTCCTCGATCTCGAGAGCCACATGATCGAGGGCTCGGTCGATTCGCTCGGCGTCCTGCCCAAAGAAGGCGAGCTGCCGCCGATCATCATGGGCAAGGAGCTCGCGCACAAGCTCAAGGCGAAGGTCGGCGACGACGTCACCGTCGTGGTGCCGCTGTCGAACATCGACTTCGATACGTGGCGTGCGAAGTCGAGCGCACCTCACACGCGCAAGTTCCGGGTCACCGGCATCTTCTACAGCGGCTTCGACGAGTACGACCGCCGCCTGATGTACGTCGCGCTCCGCGATACCCAGGAGCTCGTCGGTCGCGGCGATCAGGTGATGGGCGTCGAGATGAAGGTCAAGGACGTCGACCGCGCCCAAGAGATCGCGACCAAGCTCGAGAAGGCGCTCGGCGGCCCGCCGTATCAGGTCCAAGACTGGTACGAGCTCAACCACAACCTGTTCACCGCGCTCAACTTCCAGAAGCTCGCGCTCGTGATCATCCTGACCCTGATCATCATCGTCGCGACTGTCAACATGGTCTCGGCGCTGACGATGATGGTGACCGACAAGACCCGCGAGATCGCGATCCTCAAGTCGATGGGCTCGACCTCGGCGGGAGTCGCGCGGATCTTCTTGGTGCTCGGGCTCGCGATCGGCGGCGTCGGCACGATCCTCGGCGTCGGCATCGGGCTCGCGACCTGTTACGCGGTCAGCTCGTACGGCTATCACCTCGATCCGAAGGTCTACTTGATCGATCGACTCCCGATCGACGTGCGGCTCCCCGAGGTGCTGCTGGTCGCCGGGATCACGCTGGTGATCAGCTTGGTCGCGACGTTGTTTCCGTCGCAAGGCGCGGCCGCGCTCACGCCGGTCGAAGGTCTGCGCTACGACTAAGCAATTTGGGTTGTAGAAAATCAACGAAAGTTGCGACAAAGCAACTAGTCGAGATCTCCACCCCTATGATCTCAGCAGGTTACTTTGTCCTACATTGGTCCGCCGCTTGTAATAGGGCGATGCATCCACATGCGCATCAACTCGCTTATCGCCGCTCTCGTGCTCTCCACGGTCACCCTCGTCGGCTGCGCCACCAGCGACACCGACGACACCTCGGACGCCGATTCGAACTCGACCGCGGCCGGCAAGTTCGACATGTGGCAGTCGACCGACGGTTGGCACTTCCACCTGGCGGCCGGCAACGGCGCCACGCTGCTGACGTCGGAGGCGTACACGTCGCGCACCGGTGCGATCAACGGCATCCTCTCGGTCGAGACCAACGGCGTCGACAACGCGCAGTACAAGGTGGTCCAGGGCAAGAGCGGCGGCTACCTGATCCACCTCGTCGCCGGCAACAACGAGATCATCTCGTTCTCGCAGGTCTACTCGAGCAAGTCGAACGCGACCCGCGCGGTCACCTCGTGCGTCAAGGCCGTCACGACCTACCTCGACAAGGCAGAAGCCAACACCACCGGCGCGCGCGCGCAGGTCGATGCCGGCGCGACGAACCAGTTCCGCTTCAACATCTTCTCGTCGAACGGCCAGGTCGTGCTGTCGTCCGAGTCGTACACCACCGAAGCGGCGGCCTGGAACGGCGCGTTCGCGGTCCAAGACGCGGCGGTGACGGCCTCGAACTTCGCGATCCTCACGGCGAGCGATGGCCGCTTCTACTTCACGCTCACGGCGGACAACGGTCAGGTCGTCGGCGTCAGCCAGATGTACACCACGCAGGCGTCGGCGCAGGCCGGCGTCAAGTCGGTGACGGCGACGCTCGCGAAGCTCGACATCCTCTAAACCTCGCTCGCTTCTTAGCTCTGGCCCGAGTCACCCACAAAGTGACTCGGGCTTTTTCGTTTCAGGGTTGCGCTCCGCGCTTCTGAGCTATGGTCCGCGCCGTGACGAGCCAGGCAACCCAGTCGGAGTTCCAGGTGCGCGAGCAGTCGATGCGCGAGCGCAGGATCGCGGAGTACGACCGGTTCGCGGAGGAGCGCGACCGTTGGCGCGCGAAGAATGGCGCGTACTACCGGAACATCCAGAAGCTCGTGCAGTTCGTCGTGCCCAAGGGCGCGAACGTGCTCGAGGTCGGATCGGGGACCGGCGACCTGCTCGCGTCGCTCGAGCCCGAGCATGGCCTCGGCATCGACGTCTCGCCGAGCCTCGTCGCGATCGCGCGGACCAAACACCCGCACCTCGACTTCGCCGTCGCCGACGCCGAGACGCTCGACGCGCCCGAGCTCGCCGGCCGCACGTTCGACTACGTCGTCATGGCCGACGTCGTGGGCTCGGTCTACGACGTGTGGAACGCGCTCCGCGCCGTGCGTCGCGTCTGTCATCCGAAGACGCGCATCCTCATCACCTACTACAACTTCGTGTGGGAGCCGCTGCTCAAGCTCGGCGAGCGCCTCGGCCGCAAGATGCCCATCCCGCAGCAGAACTGGCTCGGCCGGCAGGACATCGAAAATCTGTTGCAGCTCAACCACCTCGAGATCATCCGCTCGGGCACCGCGCAGCTCGCGCCGGTCGACGTCCCGGTCCTGTCGTCGCTGGCGAACCGCTACCTCGCGCAGGCGCCCGGTCTGCGTCATGTCGCGCTCACGCAGTTCTTCGTGTGCCGGCTCGCGGCCGGCGGCGGTCCCATTCCGGAGCGCGACTACACGTGCAGCGTGATCGTCCCGACCAAGAACGAGCGTGGCAACGTCGACGATATCGTCGCGCGCACGCCCGAGCTCGGCAAAGGCACCGAGCTGATCTTCGTCGACGGCAACTCCGACGACGGCACGGTCGAGGCGATCCAGAAGCACATCAATGCGAAGACCCGCCCGAACCTGAAGCTGATCCTGCAGGGCGACGGCAAAGGTAAGGGCGACGCCGTCCGCAAGGGCTTCGCCGCGGCCACCGGCGACGTGCTGTTCATCCTCGACGCCGACCTCACGGTCCCGCCCGAGGAGCTGCCGAAGTTCTACGCCGCGATCTCCGAGGGCCGCGCCGAGTTCGTCAACGGCTCGCGTCTGGTCTACGCGATGGAGGGCGAGGCGATGCGCTTCCTCAACTCGCTCGGCAACAAGTTCTTCGGCCTCGCGCTGTCGGCGGTGCTCGAGCAGCGCCTGAAGGACACCCTGTGCGGGACGAAGGTGCTGTTCCGTAGCGACTACGAGAAGATCGCCGCGGCGCGCGGGTTCTTCGGCGACTTCGATCCGTTCGGCGACTTCGATCTCCTGTTCGGCGCCGCCAAGCAGAACCTCAAGATCGTCGAGCTGCCGGTCCGCTACCGTGCCCGCACGTATGGCGAGACCAAGATCAGCCGGTTCCGCGAGGGCACGATCCTCGGTCGCATGACGTGGCTCGCGTTCCGCCGGTTCAAGAGCGCGTATTAGCGCACACCAGATCGACGTAGCCGAGGCCGCTGTCCTGGCAGGCGCGCGTGATCGACGCGAGGTCGGCGTCGCGCAGTCGGCCGTCGCGCTCGAGGATCGCGAGCTGCGGCAGCGCGTCGGCGAGCTCGTGCAGGAAGTCGTCGGGGTCGAAGCCGAGCTCTGCGAGCGCGGACGGCATCATCTCGACCGCGACGTGAACGCGCGGGTTCGCGGCGAGCGTCGCGCGCATGCCGCGCAGCACCTCGGGCTCGTAGCCCTGGACGTCGATCTTGATGAACGCGATCGGCGGTGCACCGAGGCCCGCGACGTAGGCGTCGACGCTCGTGAGCCGCACGCTCTGCGTCGGTTCGTCGCGCACCGCGCGCAACGCGTCGGTCGCGATCCGGTGATCGCCGTGGTGCGAGGCGTTGTGCCAGAGCTCGATCGTGCCCTCGTGCGCGCCGACCGCGGCGCGGTGCGCGTCCACGCGGCTCGTCATGCCGGCGCGCTCGATCGCGCGCTCGAGCCAGCGGAAGTTGCGGTCCTCGGGCTCGAACGCGTGCACGCGGTGCGGCGCCTCGAGCGCACGCGCGAACAGGCACGCGGTGTAGCCGATGTTCGCGCCGACATCGATCACCTCGCCGCCGCGGAACAGCTCGGGCCGCGCGGCACAGAGCTTGGCGAACGGATCCTCGACGAGGCGCTTGTACGCGAAGTAACCGCGCTGGAACACGACCTCGGCGAGGCGCGAGTCGAGCCAGCCGCGCCGATTCGCCGTTTCGTAGGCGGTGAGGAGGGCGCGCTGAATTCCGGCTCGTAGTGCGGTCATTTGCAGATCCCGTACGGTCTGACGCCGAGGTGGTGTAACCAGCTCCAGTTCTTCTTGAGGCTGGGGTGCTGATAGAAGTTCTCGTTCACCGTCATGTACACGCCGTAGACGTGGATGTACGGCCCGGCGATCGCGACTCCGTCGATCAGGCAGCACGCGATCACCGCCGCGACCAGCACCTTGTGCCGGCGCGTGTCGCGCAGCGCGACCGAGGCCGCGGCGACCACGAGGAGGACGACGACGAACCAGGGTTGATAGAGGCGCGCGAGCCACGTCCCGCGCAACTGCCAGGCGCCGCCGTACGGCGGCGCGAGGTTGAGGAACAGGAACACCGCGAACGTCGAGAGCAGGATCGCGAGCGCGACCGGACCGAGGATCGGGCGCACGCGAAACTTCAGGTGATGAGCGACCACCAGCAGGAACAGGATCGGAAAGAAGATCATGCCGCTGAACAAGAAGTTCGAGACCAGCACGTGCGGCGCCTCGGCGAGCACCGCGCCCCAGCCGTCGGTGCGCTGCCAGAAGTGCAGCCACGCGCCGATCACGTTGCCATAGGTCTGCGTATTGCTGTTCGTCGCCGGGAACCCGAAGATCGCCGGGAGCCCTCGCGCGACGAACACCGCCCACACGCCGAGCACGACGACCGACACCCCGAGGTCGCGCCAGCGCCGGCGATGTGCGGTCAGCAACAGCAGCGCGCCACCGAAGAACGGCATGATGTCGTAGCCGCAGCCGACGACGCCGATGATGGTCGCCGCGATCGCAACGCGCGCGAGCGAGGGTCGCTCGTGCCACCACAAGAGGCCGATCGTGCACGCGATGCTGCCCGGGACGATCAGCGCGTACGAGTAGGGCAGGCCCGCCCAGTACGCGTACCCCGGATACGCCGCGAACAACCAGCACGCCAGCACCGCCGCACGCGCGTCGTAGAAGCGACGGAGCGCCAGGGCGAGCGCGAGCATCGCGCCGCCATGGAGCAGGAGGTTGAACATCAGGCCACCGGCCCAGAACCCGAAGATCTTCATCAGCGGGTAGGCGAGCAGAGGATGGAGGATGCGGCGCAGGACGACGCTATCGCGCCACTCGACCGCAGGTTGGCCGTCGAGCATCGCGAACACGCCGGAGAACTGTTCGTGGTCGCCATTCACCCGGTAATGACAATCGCCGAGGGTGTGGGTGCCGTACGGAGCCATCGTGCCCGAGCACAGCCAGCACCCGAGCATGATCACGGCCGTGGCAACGCCGACGTGCCACCAGAACCGGTTCGCGGACCTCACGAGACAGGATTCTCGTCGAGTGTGAAGGGCGACCGCAGCCGTTGAGCGCCGCCCTCGTACCAGAGGCCCCACGCGCCGAGCACCAGCTGCAGCGAGAACTGCGTGATGTACAGCAGGAACACGTACGCGGCGCCCGGACCGATCACGATCGACGTCGGGAAGTACATCGTCATCGCGGCGTAGAGGCCGACCTGGAACAAGCCGAGCATGCCGGGCGGGCCGGGCACCATGACTGCACAACCGAGGAGGCCGAGGCAGGCGCAGGTCTCGGGGAACGTGATGTAGCTGCCGTCGCCGTGCGTGATGCCGCAGCCGATCGCGAGGATCCACATGCCGAACGCGTTGAGGCCCCAGTACAACGAGGTCTCGACGAAGAAGCCGAGCGCGTCGCGGCCGCGCGAGAACACGTGCAGGCCGTCGGCGAGCTTTTCGGCGAAGCCGGCGAGCTTGTCGGCGAGCTTCGGCGAGAACCGGCCGACCACGAGGTGGGTCGCGCGGTGCGCCCAGCCGCGCGCGAAGTAGAACACCGCGATCGTGGCAAAGCCGACGCCGAACAGGCCGAGCATCGCGAACCCGGCGCCGCGGACCTGCGCGACCGAGATCGGTAAGCCGACGACGTGGTCGGGCATCGGCACGATCGTCGGGGTCGCGACGAGCACGATCGCGAGCACCGACGACAGGTAGAGGCCGTCGAAGATCCGCTCCGCGACGATCGACGTGGTCGCCGCGGTCATCGTCAGCGTGCTCTCGCCGTGGGCGCGGCGATCCGGCGGCGTCCGCAGCAGGTACGGCCGCACGAGCTCGCCGAGCCGGAACGGCAGCAGCATCACCGCGCCCATCCCGACGCTCGACACCGCGAACAGCCGGACCTTGCGGACCTCGACGAGGGAGCGCAGGAGGAACCGCCAGCGCACGCTGCGGAACCACTGCAGCGCGAGTACCGTCGGGACGTACGCGGCGAGCGCCCACCACCTCACGCCCGAAAAGTCGCCGCCGTCGGGCACGAGCTTGAGGCCGCCGTGCTCCGCGGTCCACACCACGCCGATCGTGATCACGACGGACGCGATCAGCTTGATGCGGTGCCGGCGCACGAAGTCCACCTCGCGGCCTTATCACGGATCTCGTTCAATTCGGCTTCACCGTGCGCCCGAGGTGCAGGCCGCGGCGCTTGAGCAGGCGGTAGAGTGTGACCTTGTTGACGCCCGCGGCCTTCGCCGCGACCTCGACGTTGCCGCCGTGCTTCGCGAGCAGCTCGGTCAGGTACTGGCGCTCGAGCGGATCGAGCCACTTCTCGCGCGCTTCGTCGAGCGTGACCTCGGCGGGGCGGAGGTTCGCGGCGCTGCGCCGCGAGCTGGGATCGAGCAGCGGGCGAGGGAGGTCCTCGACACGGAGCTCGTCGCCGGTGTTGAGGATCACCGCGTGCTCGATCGTGTTCTTGAGCTCGCGGACGTTGCCGGGGAAGTCATAGGCCGCGAGCCGGGCGAGGACGTCGGGGCCGATCCGAGGAGCGCGCTTGCCGTGCGCGGTGGCCGAGGTCTCGACGAAGATGTTCGCGATGATCTCGAGGTTGTCCTTGTAGGAGCGCAGCGGCGGGAGGTCGAGCGTCATCACGCTCAGGCGATAGAACAGGTCGTCGCGGAACGCGCCGGTCTTCGCCATCGCTTCGAGATCGCGGTTGGTCGCGCAGATCAGCCGGACGTCGACGCGATCGGGCGGGTCGTTCGAACCGAGCGGCTGGACTTCGCCCTGCTCGACCGCGCGCAGCACCTTCGCCTGGAGCATCACGGGGAGCTCGCCGACCTCGTCGAGGAACAGCGTGCCGCCGTTGGCTTTCTGGAACTCGCCGACCTTGTGGAACGACGCGCCGGTGAACGCGCCCTTGACGTGACCGAACAGGATCGATTCGAGCAGCGTCTCGGGGATCGCGGCGCAGTTGACGGTGACGTACGGCTTCTCGGCGCGCCGGCTGTTCCAATGGATCGCACGCGCGACGAGATCCTTGCCGGTGCCGGACTCGCCGCGGATCAGGATCGGCGCGTTGGTCGGCGCGGCGAGCTCGATCTTGCGCTCGACCTCGTGCCACGCCGGCGACAGGCCCTTGATCATCAGCGGCCGCCCGGTCGCGGCGCGCGACAGCTTGTCGATCTGCGCGCGGCGCAGCAGCGGCGCCGCGACGTCGGCGATCTTGATGATCGTCGCGAGCGCGGCCGGCGGTAGTCCTTTCGGCTCGCGTGACGACACGGTGAGCACGCCGATCGCGCGCTTCTGGTAGCGGATCGGCGCAGCGGCGATGCTGCCGACATCGATCAGGTAGCGCGTGTACAGCGGATCGCGCGAGGTATCGACGACCTCGTACGGCTCGTCGGTCTCGTAGACGTGGAGCGCGATCCCGGCATTTTCTCCTCTCCGGCCATCCTTCTTCACGACGCGCGGCAGCGTCACCGTCAACCCACCGACGACGTGGTGCACGAGCGCGAGGCCGCCGGCGTCTTTGTCCCACACGAACAGCGCGCCGTGCTCGGTGCCGGTCTGCTCGAGCGCGATCGCGACGAGCTCGGCTTCGATCGTCCCGGGCTTCGCCGCGTGCAGCCGATCGGCGACGGCTTTCACGTCGAGCCGGCGTCGAGCCGGGCCTGCCCCGGCGAGACAGTACTGCCGGATGGCAGTGTGGAGTTGTCGAGCAGGGCGCGCAGGCGCGGCGAGATTTGCTCGACGTAGCGCGAGCCTTTGATCGAGCCCTCGATCTGTTTGTCGAGCGATCGGCCGTCGGGCCCCGGCAGCGCGAACATCGGGACGAGCTCGTACTTGTAGCCGGCACGCTGGAGCGCCTCGTTGTCGCGATCGGCGTCGAACACGAGCATTCGCAGATCGCCGAAATCACGGTCGAGCTCGCCGCGCGCGGCCGCCGCGTGGAACTTCACGCACGGCTCGCACCACGGCGCGCCGAGATAGATGATCAACTTCTTGTGATCGATGGTCGCTCGCGCGACTTCCTTCGCGATCAGCGGCGCGACGTCATCGGTTTTCGGCGCGTCCACGAGCTCGAGCTTGCCGGGAGGCGGGTCGAGCTTCGAGCTGCTGCTCTGACAGGCCGCGAGCGCGATCACGAACAACCATCTCATCCCGTACCGGGATTCTCTCGCGATCATCTCCGCAATCCTAGCCTCTGCGCGAGCTGGGCGGCAGCGGGGACGTTCGGATCGATCGACAGCGCGATCGCGAGGTGCCAACGTGCCGAATCCGCGTCGCCACCGGCCGCGCACAACAGCGCGAGGGCGACCAACGCCCGCGGCCACGGCCGGCAGCCGACGAGGTAGCCCTCGACGGCGGCGCGCTCGATCCGCGCGTGCTCGACCTGGTCGCGCCCCGAGGCGACCTGGACGCGATAGCGCACCCACGCGAGCGTCGCCTCGTAGTCGGGATGGCCCGGATGATGGCGCGCGGCCTTCGCGAAGTGGCTCATCGCCTTGTGCGCATCGCCTTCGCCGAGCGCCGCCTGGCCGCGCGTGAACGCCTCGCTCGCGAGCTGCGAGTCCTTGGTATCGATCGCCCACTGGGTCTTCGTCGCCGCGAGGTTCTGGCGCAGGTAGTCGGTGTAGCGACCGCGATGCGCGTCGTCGACGAGCACGGTCCGCGCCTTCTCGATCAGCTCCCACGTCGGCTTGATGTGCGTGACGAGCTCGGCGAGGTCGTAGCGCTGCAACGCGCCCGGCGAGTAGCGCGAGCCGAGCAACTGATACGACGCCTCGATCTCGGGATAGTCGGCGAGCGGCGTGATCTCGAGGACGTCGAAGTACGTCGAGCGTTCGAGCCGCCGCACGCGCGCGCGCAGGTGCTTGCGAATCTCGTCGAGCGAACGCTGCCCTGCCGTCGCCGGATCGCGGACCTCGGGGGTCAGCGTGATCGCGCCGAGCGAGGCCAGCGCCCACAACAGGCGCGCGGTCTTCAGCGGATCGAGCGGGCCGGCCTTGACGAGCGTCTGCACGGTCTTCGTGCCGTCGGCGTGCGCGATCGTCTCGAGCTCAGGCACGACGAGGATCCGCTCGTCGCGCAGTTGCTGGAGCAGCGGCGTCGCCGTCACGTAGTGCTGGACGTGCCAGCGCAGCGCCGACCGCGCGACCTCGATGTCGACGTTGCGCGAGTGCAACAGCGTCGCCGGCCATTGCTCGATCGTGTTCTCGATCGGCGGCAGCTTCAGCGCGGCGCGCATGATCGACCACCGCATCCCGGTCGCGAGGCGCAGCTTCGCGGCCTCGTGGATCGCCGCGCCGAGCGTCGCGATCTTCGCCGCGGTCGACAGCAGCGTCACGCGCGCGGCCGGCGCGAGCTCGCGCGCCGCGGGCGAATTGCCGATCGCGACCACACCCGGCACCGAGGGCTGATCGCGCCACGCGAGCGTCACGTCGGCGAGCCGGGCCGCGAGGTGGTCGGCGTCGATCACCACGCACTCGCACGCATGTCCGGCGCGCGGACCGTCGACCTCGCCGGCATCCCAGCGCGCCTCGAAGCCGGCGCGGTTGAGCGCCTCCTCGAGCTGCACCCCCGACCCGACGTCACCAACCGCGATCAGGACGTGCACTATCTGGATGATAACATTTCGACGAGATCGCGGCAGAGCTCGTCGGTCGCGGCGCGCGCGGCCTCGACCGCACCGGCGAGCGAGAGGAAGCCGTGGATCAAGCCGGCGAACCGGTGGTGGCGGACCTCGGTCCCGGCCTGGCGCAGCCGGTCGGCCCAGGCGTCGCCTTCGTCGACGAGCGGGTCGTAGCCGGCGGTCGCGATGATCGCCGGCGCGGAGCCCTCGAGGTCGGTCCAGAACCAGGGCGACCCGGCCTCCTGGTCGTCGTCGGCGTGGAGGTAGTTGCCGCGGAACCAATAGACCATCTTCTTGGTCAGCAGGTAGCCCTCACCGAGCCGCTCGATCGACGGGGACGCGAGCGTGAGGTCGACCAGCGGGTAGATCAACAGTTGGACATCCGGCGAGCGCTGGTTGGTGGTGCGCGCCCAATGGTCGACGTGGGCGGCGAGAAACCCGCCGAAGCTGTCGCCGCCGACCGCGACCCCCCCGGGCACGCGCTCGAGCAGGCCCGCGTACGCGGCACACGCGTCTTCGATCGCCGCCGGATGTTTGTCCTCGGGCCCGAGCCGATACTCGACCGACGCGACCGTGCACCGCGTCTGCTGCGCGAGGTAGCGCGTCACCGGCTCCGAGGCTTTGATCGAGCCGATCACGCCACCACCGCCGTGGAAGTAGACCAGCCAATCCGGCCCCGCGTCGTGGGGCACGAAGATCCGGACCGGAATCGTCCCGATCGTCGTGTCGATCACCTCGGCCATCGGCGCCGGATCGAGATCGAGCGGTGACATCCCCTCCTCGGCGTAGCGCCGCGCCGCGGAGACCTCCATCGAGTCGAGCGCGGGCAAGCGCGCGATCCGCTCGAACTCGAGCGCCGCGGCGACCTGACGATCGAGCTCGGTATCATCGCCGGTGTGGCGCTTGCGACCCGCGAAGCGCACGAACCATGGAGTCGCCATCGCGCCGCGGACCGCCGCGCGCATCAATCGTTGCCGCACACGGCGATGGTACGCGCGCAACAGCCGGCCGGCGAGGGTTGCGAAGCCGGCGATTTCGCGAGATGACCGCGCCCATGTTGAGCATCGATCTGACCGGCAAACACGCGCTCGTCGCGGGCGTCGCCGATGACATCGGCCTCGGGTTCGCGATCGCGAAGGCGCTCGCCGAAGCCGGTGCCAAGGTTTCGGTCGCCGGTTGGCCTCCCGCGCTCGGCATCTTCACGAAGTCGCTCGCGCTCGGCAAGTTCAACGAGTCGCTGAAGCTCGCGAGCGGCGGCAACCTCGAGTTCGCGAAGATCTACGCGCTCGATGCCGAGTTCGACAAGCTCGAGGACGCCCCGGCCGAGCTGCGCGAGAGCCGCCGCTACAAGGACCACGGCGACTTCTCGATCAGCGGCGTCGCGAAGCAGGTCGCGGAGACCGGCCCGCTCGATATCGTCGTGCACTCGCTCGCGAACGGCAGCGAGGTCAAGAAGCCGATGCTCGAGACCTCGCGCAAGGGCTACCTCTCGGCGGTGTCGGCCTCGGCGTACTCGATGGTCTCGATGGTCCAGCACTTCGGCGCGATCATGCGGCCCGGTGGCGCATTCGTGTCGCTGACGTACATGGCGAGCGAGCGGGTGATTCCGGGCTACGGCGGTGGGATGTCGTCGGCGAAGGCCGCGCTCGAGAGCGATACCCGCACGCTCGCGTACGAAGCGGGGCGCAAGTGGGGCCATCGCGTCAACGTGATCTCGGCGGGTGCCTATGCCTCGCGCGCGGCGAGCGCGATCGGCTTCATCGATCAGATGGTCGACTACGCGCGTCGCAACGCGCCGCTGACCGAGCCGATCACGGCGCGCGAGGTCGGCACCACCGCGGCGTTCCTGTGCAGCCCGCTCGCGAGCGGCATCACCGGCGCGTGCGTGTTCGTCGACAAGGGCATCCACGCGATGGGCATCGCGGTCGACAAAGAAGGCGCGCTCAAGGCCTAGCGGTCACCCGGTTGTCGCGCGCGGTCACTGGCGGTTTGCGGTAGCGTTGGTAAAGAGCCACATGTTCATCGTTCCCTCCACGATCGCGAGTGCAGTTCGGTTTCCCCTCGGTATGCGCGCCGGCGTGCTCGGCCCACGGCCGCAGCAGCAGCTCGTGCTCTACGAGTTCGAGGCCTGCCCGTTCTGCCGCAAGGTCCGCGAGGCGTTGACGATCCTCGATCTCGACGTGCTCGTGCGTCCCGCGCCGCACGGTGGCACGCGGTTTCGTCCCGAGGCGATCGCGCTCGGTGGCAAGGCCCAGTTCCCGCTGCTCGTCGATCCCAACTTCGACGTCAAGCTCTACGAGAGCGACGACATCGTCGCGCATCTGTTCGCGCACTACGGTGCGGGCAAGCCGCCGCTCGGCCTGCGGATGGGCGTGGTCGGCGACGTGATGTCGGGGCTCGCGTCGGCGATGCGCGCCGGCAGCGGCGGCCGGGCACGACCGAGCACCGCGCCGGCGCAACCGCTCGAGCTGTGGTCGTTCGAGGGATCGCCGTACGCCCGGCGCGCGCGCGAAGTGTTGTGCGAGCTCGAGCTGAGCTACGTGCTGCACAACGTCGGGAAGGGCTCGCCGAAACGCGACGACCTGCGCACTCGCGCCGGCAAGGTCCAGGTGCCGTACCTCGAAGATCCGAACACCGGCACCAAGATGTTCGAGTCGCGCGAGATCGTGCGCTACCTCCGCTCCACCTACGGCACCGCATGAATCCATCCTCCGCTCGCGTCATCGCTGATCTCCAAGAGCTCGCGACCCTCACCTCCGACGAGCGCGGTGCGCAACGCGTGGCGTGGGGACCGACCTGGCGCAAGACCCGCGAGTGGTTCACCGCGAAGCTGGCGGAGCTCGGCATCACGCCGGAGCGCGACGGTGCGGGCAATCTGTGGGCGACGCTGCGCGGAACCTCGTCGAAGAGTCTGGTGATCGGGAGCCACCTCGATTCGGTGCCAGGTGGTGGCTGGCTCGACGGTTGTCTCGGCGTGCTCGCCGGGTTGGAGGTGCTGCGGCTGCACGCGAACACCACACCCGCGCTGACGATCCACCTCGTCGATTGGGCGGATGAAGAGGGCGCGCGGTTCGGGCGTAGCCTCACCGGTTCGGCCGCTTCGGCCGGCGCGCTCGATCCGCACAAGGAGCTCGCGCATCTCACCGATCGGGCCGGCGTGAAGTTGCCCGATGCGCTCGCCGAGAACGGCATCACGCTCGACGGGATGGCGACGGCGCGCGCGTACTTCGATCAGCTCGACGCGGTCGCGTATCTCGAGCTCCACATCGAGCAAGGCCCGGTGTTGCAGGAGATCAACAAGCCGGTCGGCGTCGTGCTCGGGACGATGGGTGTCGAGCGCTACACCTTGAAGTTCCTCGGTCAAGCCGCGCACTCCGGTGCGGCGCCGATCCACCTGCGCAAGGATGCGTTCCTCGCCGCCGCCGAGTTCGCGCTCGCGTGCCGCGAGATCAGCATCAAGTACTCCGGCAAGACGCCGCGCACGCGCGTGGTCGCGACCTGCGGCGTCGTCAAGGTCGAGCCCAACTTCGTCACGGCGGTGCCCGGCTCGACGGAGATCTCGATCGATCTGCGCGCGCTCGACGGCAAGGTCTTGAACAAGATGCTCGCCGATGCGAAGCAGGCGGCGGCCGTCGCGGCGAAGCACCACCTCGTTCGCGTGACGTGGAGCCCGCTGATCAGCATCACGCCGCGCCCGTTCGACGAGACGCTGATGGGCTTCGTCCGCGATGCGATCAAGCAGGTCACCGGCAGCGCACCGGAGCTGCCGAGTGGCCCGTTGCACGATGCGGCGGAGATGGCGGCGATCGTGCCGACCGCGATGGTGTTCGCGATGTCGAGCCCGGGCGTGTCACACACCCGGATCGAGGACACGCCGAAGCCGGCGCTCGACAAGTCGATCCGGTCGTTCTTGATCACCGTCGAGCGCACGTTGGCGCATCATGCGGCGGTGAAGCCCAGGAGACGAGCATGACCGAGACCTGGCGCCTGCTCGCATGCAAAGGCTGTGGCTCGGCGATCGTCGAGCTCGCGCTGGCGCTCGCGCAGGTTCCGTACGATCGCGAGGAGCACGACTACGGGACGCCCGAAGGTCGCGCGGCGCTCGAACCGTACAACCCACTCGCGCAGGTCCCGACCGTGATCCTCCCCGATGGCGAGGTCATGACCGAGACGCTCGCGATCGTCTTGATGCTCGATGACCTCGTGCCGACCGCCGCGCTGCTCCCGACCGCCGGCGATCCGCTGCGCCCGCAAGCGCTGCGCTGGATGACGTTCCTCGTCGCGGCGGTCTACCCGACGTTCACCTACGGCGACGAATACGCGAAGTGGAACGTCGGCGAGGATCTGCGCTCGTCGACCAACGCGCATCGCGAGCGGCTGTGGCGCCACATCGAGGGCATCGCGAAGGGCCCGTGGTTCCTCGGCGAGCGGTTCTCGGCACTCGACCTCTACATCGCCGTGATGGCCAATTGGCGACCTCGCCTCGCGTGGTTCGAAGCGAACGCACCGAAGCTCCACCAGATCGCCATCGCGGTCGGCGAGGTTCCGGTGCTCGCCCCGATCATGGCCGCGAACTTCAGCTAGCGGCCGTCCGGACTGGCCGGCGACCCGTTCAGCCACCCGGCTGCCAATCCATCGAGATCGTTGAGCCCGAGCTCGGCCCGGCGCTTGCTGAATGCGCGCGTATGCGTGGCAGCTGGCTGATCCTGTTGGCGTTGGGCGCGTGCGCCGCGGATGACTTCGTCGACGACCCCGACGACGGGACCTGGCTCGACGGCAAGGCCGACGGAGCGAGCGCCGTCAACATCGCGGCGACCCACCTCGAGGTCCACCTCGCCGATCACACGGCGGTCGCGACGATCGATCTCGAAAAGAACGGCAACGTCGAGCTCGAGGTCGGCGGCCTGACGATCGCGCATGTCCACGATGACCGCGGCAATCGCCACTACACGACCACCGCGGGCAAGCTGCGCGTCGCGAACGTGCGCGGTCCGCTCGTCGTCGACTACAGCTTCGCGGTCCAGGACAACGCCGACGGTCTGCTCGCCGGCGGCTCGACGGTGATCTGGCCGTACTTCTGCGGCAACTTGTTCCCGTGTCATTCGCAGCCGGCCGATGGCGAACAATTCTCGCTGGCGCTCGACGGCATCGCGACGGGCTCGACCGCGGTGTATCCGCCGGCGATCACCTCCGACGCACCGCCGTACATGCTCGCGTGGGCGGTGGGCAAGTACACGTCGCGAGCGCTCGGCACGACGACGGCCGGCACCAAGGTCAGCGTCTACTGGTTGCCGAACGGCAAGACCGCCGCGCTCGCCGGCACCGCGCACCTCGTGAAGGCGTTCGATTGGTACGAGCAGCACCTCGGTCCGTACTCGTTCGGCAACGACGTCGCGAGTGTCTCGGTCGTGTGGGGCGAGGGCATGTACGGCGGGATGGAGCACCATCCCTACTGGCACGTCGCGAGCGATGCGATGAACGACGAGGAGACCCACGTCCACGAGGCGGCGCACGGTTGGTTCGGCGACGGCATCCGGCTGCGCTGCTGGGAGGACTTCGTCCTGTCGGAGGGCACGGTCAGCTATCTCGCCGCGCACGTGCTCGGCAAGGTCGCCGGCGCAGATGCCGAAGCGAACGTGTGGAACGAGTATCGCGGCGAGCTCGAGAGCGCGATCCACGACGGTGGCGCGCCGGCGTGGCCGACCGGCTGCAACAAGATCGACATCCTGAAGGACAAGCTGTTCACGAACATCCCGTACATGGAGGGCGCGTACTTCTACAAAGACGTCGCCGCGAGGATCGGCGCCGATGCGCTCGACGGCGTGCTCCACGATTTCTACGCCGCCCATCGCGGCCAGCCCGCGGGCATGCAGGACATGATCGATCTGATCAAGACCAAGACCGGGTTCGACCCGAGTCAGCTCGTGACCGACCGGCTGCGCAAGCAGTTCTAGGCTAGGTCGCCTTCTTGCGGGCCAGCGCGTCGGCCGCAATCAGCGCCGGTGGTTTCTTCGGCGACATCGCGATCGGATCGAGCTCGGTCGTGCCGCACAGAAAGCACGCGCCGTTCAGGATGACCTCGTGCGCGCAATCGCCGCACGTCGTGCAGACGCCCTCGCGGCGCTCGGGGTGGTTGCACGCATCGCTCACGCCGCCAGCCTAGCGCGCTCAGGTGCGGGTCGCGAGCTGGGCGCGCATGCGATCGGCGAGGCCACTGTGGCGGAGCGCGACGCGCGATGCACCCTTCGTGATCGCGACGCGCGAGCCGCACAACACGACCGAATAGCGCGCGCGCGTGATCCCGGTGTAGATCAGCTCGCGCGTGATCAGCGGCAGATCGTCCTCGGGGAGCACGAGCGCCACGGCCTCGAGCTCGCTGCCCTGGCTCTTGTGGATCGTGAGCGCCCACGCGAGCTCGAGGCGATCACGCAGCGCCTCGATCGCGAACGGGACGAGCCGCGTGCCGACCCGGAACACCGCGCGGTAGCGATGATGACCGGTGCCTTCGTCGGCGCGCACGATGATGCCTTGATCGCCGTTGTAGAGCCCACGCTGGTAGTCGTTCGCCGTGATCATCACGGGCTCGCCGGGGACGAGCTCGGGCTTGCCGGTGATCGTCATGTTATCGAGGGCGAGCTCGTGAAGGTGCGCGTTGAGGGCGCGCGCGCCGGTCGGCAGGCCGCGGGTCGCGGTCAGGATCCGCGCGCGGCCGATCCGGTGCCACAGGTCCTCGAGCGCTTGCGCTTGCTCGGCGACGATCACGCCGTCGTCGAACCGGAACACGGTGTCGTTCGCGATCGCCTGCGCCTTCGGACCGCCGAAGTGGTGCCACACGGTCGCCGTGACCTGGCGCGCGATCTCGGCACCCTTCGCCGCGTCGACCCATTCGACGCCCGAGAATGCGAGCGTGCCCGGGGTCCGCGCGGTCGCGAGCGGCGCCTTGGCCGTGAACAGCGCCGCCGCGTCGCCGCGATGGACCGCCTGCGCGGCCTCGAGCACTTGCTTGCCGCGCGGATCGGAGGCGTCCATGCGATGGCTGTGCTGAAGCACCGCGACCCGCGCGTTCGCCGCGCCGTCGGGATCCGCGAGGTCGGCGAGGATCCGCCCGGCATCGACGGCTGGCAGTTGATGCGCATCGCCGATCAACACCAGCGGTGCCGACGCGGGCAGAGCATCGAGCAGCGCGTCGACGAGCGCGAGATCGATCATCGAGGCCTCGTCGACGATCAGCGCGCCGGCCGGCAACGGGCTGCGCGCGTGATGGACGAAGCCGTGACCGCGATAGCCGAGCAAGCGGTGGAGCGTCTGCGCGACCGGAGCGCCACTCTGCGAATCACCTGGCGCGGATGCCGCGTGCTCCGCGAGCTCCTTCGCGATCACCTCGGTCAGCCGGTTCGCGGCCTTGCCGGTCGGCGCGGCGAGGGCGATCTCGGTGATCCCCATACGCTGGAACCCGCGCACGATCGCGGCCGCGACCAACGTCTTGCCGGTGCCCGGACCGCCCGTGACGACCGTGAGCTTGCCCGACAGGGCGAGCTCGACCGCGCGGCGCTGCTCCTCGGTGAGCTTGGGCTCGAGCGCGGCCGTGATCGCGATCGGCGCGATCATCTCGGGCTCGGGCTCGGGCTCGGGCGGCTTGCCGATCGCCGCGGCGAGGAACCGCGCGAACTGGATCACGTTCGACTTCTCGCGCGGGGGCTCCGGCTCCGGCGCCGACTCGACGGCGAGACGCGCCGGTGCACGCGGCGCCAACCGGTCGGCGAGCCGGACCGCGACCCGGCACTCGAGGTAACGGGCGCGCTCGGTGTACAGACACTTGTCGTCGACGATCAGCGGCAGCCGCGCCTCACCGGTGCCGATCACCGAGTTGAAGCTCGGCGCCGAGGTCAGCGAAGCGATCCGCTTCAAGATCTGCGTCGCGTTGCCGTCGTGACCGGCGATGTGAAGGATCTCCTTGACGAGCTGCGCGAGCTGGCCGCGCGGCGTCGCATCGAGCGGCAACCGGCTCGAGCCCTGGCGCTGTGCGATCATCAGCGCGAGCACGAGGATGCCGAGCGCCTCGGGATCCGATCCGCCGATCCACTTGTCGGCGGCGACGATCTCTTCGGCGAGATACAGGCCCTCGTCGCCGAGGTCGCACGCGCGTGCGCCGAGGCCGAGCCGGCGAAACACGGCGTCTTGTTCGGTGCCTTCGAAGCGAGCGCGCAGCGTGCCGCGGGGATGCAGGGGTGTGCTCATGCGGCCTCGGTCCGGAGATTCGCGAGCCAGTGGCTCCACTCGGCGAGCTTGTCGTCGTCGATCGGGAGCGCGACGACGATGCCGTAGCGCACGAACGCGAACAGCATCCCGGCGAGCCGGCGCTCGCCGCGCATGCGATCGGCGGCCAGCGCGTACAGCCGCTGCTGGATCGCGTAGTGACCGCGCGCGTGATGCTCGGCGGTGTGCGCCGGGTCGCCGGCGAGCACGTCGCTCTTGTAGTCGAGCACCCAGAGCTCGTCGTCGTACGCGACCAGCGCGTCGATGTAGCCCTTGACGAGGCCGCGGGGACGCTCGTCGCGGGCGCTGGGGATCGGGAACGCGAACTCGACCTCGCGGGCGAACGCGGTCGCGGCGATCAGCGGCGGCAACGGATCGCGCCCGCTCACCTGCATCGGCTCGACGAGCGCGCGGTGGACCAGCCGCGCCGCGTGCGCGTGGAACATCGGCGCGATGCCACGCTCGCGTGCGTGGTCGACGATCATCGCCGTCACGCTCGGATCGGTCGCCCACGCCACGACGTCGGGCGTGCGCCGCGCGAGCTCGAGGTCGGCGTTCTCGAGCAGGTCGTGCAACAACAGGCCGCTATCGATGCCGGGGGGCAGCTCGTCGGGCCCGACGACGACGGTGCTCGCCGGTTCGGCATCGAACTCGGCCGGATCGATCGCGACCGGCAGCTCGCCCGGCTCGATCGCCGCGGACTGGAGCTCGCGACCGAGCCGCGGGTACGACAGCATCGCGAGCCCGGCGCGCGCACCGTCGATCGCGACGAGCTCGTGCGTGCGCGGCGGCGGTGGCGGTTCGAACCCCGCGAGCGCCATCGCAGGTGCCGGCGGTGCGAGCGGCGCGGTCATCGAGACATCGTGCAGCTCGAACTGCGGATCCTGGCGCATCGCGAGGGGCGCGAGGCAGCGCTGGATCGACCAGTACATCGACTTCGGGTCGATGACATTGTCGGGATAGCGCGGCAGATACATCCGGACCTTCGCGCGGGTCAACGCGACGTACGCGAGCCGTTGGTTCTCGGCATCCGCCTCGACGACGAGCTGCTTCGACACCGCTTCGTCCTGTGGCCCGACGACCAGCGCGCGCCCCGCGCCATCGCGCAGCGTGTGCACCGCCGACGCGCGCGGCGGGCTCGCCGCACCGTAGAGGAACACGTACGGTGCCTCGAGCCCCTTCGCCTTGTGCACGGTGAGGATCCGCACCGCATCGGTGTCGGTCTCGGCGCGCTGGACATCGCGATCGTCGGGCAGCTCGCTGCCGTCGGTGATCCACCGCCGCAGCTGCGTGACCAGCTCGTGCAGATCGCAGCGCGACCGCGCGACCTCCTCGAGCATCAGCTCGATCAGGTGCCACGTGTTGATGATCGCGCGCTCGCCGCCGCCGAGCACGAGCGCGCGCTCGGCGAACCGGCTGTCTTCGACGAGCCGCCGGAACAGCGACTCGTACGCGCGCCGGCTCGCGAGCGCTGCCCAATCGAACAGCCGCGCGATCAGCGGATGGTGGTCGGGCGCATCGACGACCCGCATCAGATCGCCCCACGCCACGTCGAAGAAGCGCGTGCGCAACGCGCGCATCCGCGCTGATCGATCGCGCGGCGCCGCCGCGGCCGCGAGCACGTCGGCGAGCTCGTGCGCTTCGCGGGTCTCGAACAACCGGTCACCCTCGACGAGCGCGCACGCGATGCCGCGCGCCCGCAACGCCTGCGCGACGCCGTCGCTGTCGCCGTTCGTGCGCGTCAGCACCATGCAGTGACCGAGCGAGAACGCCGGTTGCGTCCCGCGGCTCGTCCACACCGGCGGCGCCGCGGCGAGCGCTTCGATCTCGGCACCGATCGCGCCCGCGAGCGCCTGCCGGCTGTCCTCGCGGCGGCCCTCGCCGGTCAGTTGGAACACCGTGATCGGTGGCCGCGCGCCCGCGACCTCGACGTCACCGCTCGCCTGGACCGGATGGTCGTAGCGGATGTCTTGATCGAGCAGCGGCGAGATGCCGTCGGCGATCAGGATCTTGTTGACCGCCTCGACCATGCTCTCCGTCGAGCGCCGATTGACGTCGAGGTCGACGCGGGTCGCGCCGTTGCGCAGCAGCTCGTCGCGCGCGTCCATGTACGTCGCGACATCCGCACCGCGAAAGCCGTAGATCGCTTGCTTCGGATCGCCGACGATCGTCAGGCCGTTCGCCGCCGGGTCCATCCACACCGTGCGGAAGATGTTCCATTGCACCGGATCGGTGTCCTGGAACTCGTCGATCATCACCCACGGCGTGCGCGTGCGCAGGCGCGTCGCGAGCTCGGCGCCGCGCGGGCCGTGCAGTGCGTCGCGCACGAGCTGGAGCATGTCGTTGTAGTCGAACATGCCGTTCTCGGCCTTGTCGGTGCCGATCCGCGCGATCACCTGCGGCAGCATCACGGCCGCGACCGCTTCGTCGAGCGACGTCATCGCGAGCGCGCGGCGCAGGACCTCGCCGATCGCGGCGAGCTGCGGAAGCTTCGCCACGCGCGCGAGCAACTTCGCGCCAGGCTCGGCCTTGCCGTTGCGACGAACCGCATCGCACAGCGCGAACACGCCGGCGGCCGAGCCATCCCAGTCGTCGACGGCGTTGCCGATGTGCGTGATCCACGCCGGTCCGAAGCGTTTGTCGTGGCCCTTGAACGCGAGCCGATCGAGCAGCGCCTCGCGCGCGACACTCGAGCCGAACACCATGCGCAGTGCTTCGCCGAGCTCGAGCGCCGCGTCGGGCGCGTAGACCAGGCGCGACGGTGCATCCTTGCGAGCGCACGCGAGCAGCAGCGTGCGCAGCTTGTCGACGGTGTCGCCGCGCGACAGGTAGGCCGACAACAGGCCGCGGTCGGGCTCGCTGTTCGCGAACCGCTCGCGCAGCAGCGCCAGGAACGCGGCATCGAACGCGACCTGGTCGGCGACCTGGGTCTGCTCGAACAGGCGCTGCGCCGCGAACGCATCCTCGACGAGGATGCGATAGCAAAACCCGTGGATCGTGAAGATCGGTGCGTGATCGAACGCGGTGACCGAGTCGCGCAGCCGCTTGCGGGACGCATCGTCGAGCTCCCACGCGCCGCCCGCGCCGCCCCCGCTGGTCGTGGTCTCGGTCGTGCTCTCGGTCGTGCTCTCGGTCGTGCTCTCGGTCGTGCGCGCCAGGCGATCGAGCAGGTCGCGAATCCGCAACCGGAGCTCCGCGACCGCCTTGTCGGTGAACGTGACCAACAGGATCTGGCCGAGGTCGGCGCCGCCGAGCACGAGATCGACGACGCGATGCTCGAGGAAGAACGTCTTGCCGGTGCCCGCCGAGGCTTCGCACACGACGAACCGATCGGTCGTCGCCGGCAACGACGCGGGGCGCGCGACGCGCGTCACTCGTCGCCTCCGTCGCCGCCGAGCTTGATGTTGCCGTGCATGCGCGCCGCGAGCGGGCCGAGCCGGCTCTTCGCCATGGCGACCAGGGCGTCGGGGAGCTCGAGGCCGTACGGTTTGTCGATCGGGCCGTAGCCGAGGCCGAGCGTGGGGTCGCGGGTCTGCGGCGAGCGGCCCCACGGCGGGCGGCTCTCGAGCGAGCGGCGCAGCACGTCGAACGGCAGCAGGTAGCCATGCGCGCGATCGAGCAGGTCGCGCACGAGCTCGATCAAGTAGGCGCGCGCCTCGGCCTCGGTCCATGGATCGTGCGCGACGCGCCGCGCCGGGCCGGCCGGGTGGAGCAGCACGTGCTCGTGGCCGTTGCGCGCGAGTCCGGCCGCCGCGAGCACGACATGATCGAGCGCGCCGCGCAGATGGTGGCGCGAGGTGTTGGTCGCCGCGCCGACCATCGCGATCACCGAGGTCGCGCGATCGCCCTGGCGGATCAGGATCTCGGTCGAGCCGACCAGCCGCACGGTGCGACCGGGCTCGAGCTCGAGCTCGACGGCGGGACGGAGCTCGGCGGCCTCCGACATCGAGCGCCCGAAGCCGATCCGCGTCGCGGCACCGACCGCGACCGCGCCGAGCTCGTCGCGCCAGCGCGCGAGCGTGCGCAGATCGACGACCCGCGCGGCCTCGCCGAAGACGCCGACCGGAAATTGGCCGCGCAGCTCGAGCTCGGCGACGACCGCGTCGTAGCGCTTCGCGAGGTCGCCCTCGGGCTCGCGGAGGTGCGCGGCGAGCACCTCGCGCAGCAACACCGCGCGCGCGGGTTTCTCGACGTGGAACGGCTCGTCGCTGTGATCGATCACCGCGTCGTCGGGGAGCTCGTCGAGATCGAGCACGGCCTGCGCCCACGCCTGGATCGGCGATTCGAGGAACGAGCGCAGATTGGCGATCGAGAGCTGGCGGCGCGCGGGTGGGGATGGCGGCGCCGGCAGCGTATCGATCACGCCGAGCTCTTCGCGCAACCCGGCGAGCGCCGGATGCGCGAGGAGCGCGAGCATGCCGTCGGCATCGGGTATCGGATGACCGCTCGCACGCAGATGAGCGCGCACGGCGTCGCGCACGCGGATCGCCCAGCGCTCGCGCGCGATCGCCGGCGACGCCTGGACGACCTCGAGACCGGCGCCGGTGCCGGCGGTGGCCCCCCAACGGTGCAGCGGCTCGCGCACCGTCAACGCGTCGAGCGCGGCGCGACTCGACGCTGCGCCGAGGTACGGCGCCAGCGCGTCGCCGAGCTCGAGCACCACCGAGGACGGCCCGAGCGGCTGACCACTCTTGGGCTCGGCGGCGACGTACGACGCATACAGGTGCTCGCGCGTGCCGAGCAGCACCTCGAAGAATGCGTGGCGATCGCGCTCGCGCGGCGAGACGTCTCCCGCGCGGGGCTCGCGACGGAGATCGAGCGGGCTCGGCTGATCGCGCGCCGGGAAGGCGCCTTCGGCGAGCCCGACCACGCACGTGATCCGGAACGCCACCGCGCGATGCGCGCGCAGCGGCGCGATCATCACGCCGGCCGCCAGCGGTTCACCGCGATCGGAGCGCGCGCCGACGAGCCGGCGCACCGCGTGCTCGCGCGCCTCGCGAAACCCGACGCGCCGGCCATCGAGATCGACGCGCGCGATCCCCGCGAGCATCGCGCGTACGCGCTCGATATCGCGCGAGGTCTCCTCGGGCCGGCGGGCACCGGCGCTCGCGTTGGCCTTGGTCGCGCCCTTCGCGCCGCGATCGAGGTACGCGTCGACCAGCCCGACGAACAGCTCCGCCCACTGGGCGAGCGTGGCCTCGTGGGTCGCCAACCACGCCGCATCGGCGCACAGCGATCGCACGAGCAGGGCGTACGTCGCCGCACTCGCGAGCTGATCCGGCCGAACCTCTTCGGGCGCGACCGCGATGTCGCCGATCGTCGCGGGCCCGCGATTCGCGCCGACCATGTACGCGCCGAGCGCCAACCGGCGCACGCCCTGATCCCAGTGGAACTTGTCGCGATGGTGCTCGAGGTAGGTGCCGGCGTGCGCGCGCGCATCGGCACCGTGGACGATGCCGAGCCGCTCGGTCCACCGCACCCAATCGACGATGTCGACGTGCGGATGACCGGCGAGCAGCGCCGGATGCGTCATCACGCGCAAGAGATCGCTCCGCGTCATCGCGCAGGTCGGCAGCTCGAGCAACGCGAGCACGGCCTCGCCGATCCGCCCGCGATCGTCGAGCGGCGCATCGATCAGGTGACACGGCACGCCGACCGCTTCGAACGCCGAGGTGGCCTGCGCCAGATATCGTTCCGGGTCCCCGGCGATCCACACCGCGATGTCATGCGCGCGCAGCGTCGGATCGCGATCGAGGTGCGCGCGCACCCTCGCCGCGATCGACTCCAGCTCGCGGCGCTCACTCGCACACGCGAGCACACTGACTCCGGCCCTCGAATCCGAGCCCGAGCCCGAGCCCGAGCCCGAGCCCGAGCCCGAGCCCGAGCCCGAGCCGGATGCCGACTCCGACGCCGATGCCGATGCCGATGCCGATGCCGATGCCGGCACCCGATTCCGCACATCCTCCAACATCGCGTGCAACGCGGTCCGCGCCGGCTCGTCGACGAACGCGTCCTCGACATCGCCCCCGGTGCGCTCGACCAACGCCCCGAGCGTGTCGCGGACCGCGCGGCCCCACAGCGACAGCAACAGCGGATCCTCCGCCGCCGTCGCTCGGCTTCGCCCGGAGACGTCGTCCCACAGCTCCGCGCACGGATCGAGCAAGTACACCGTGACGTCGCTGTGCTGCCCGAGGTCCGTCAACGCCTCGAGCTGCGCGCGCACGAGATACGAGATCCCGAACACCGCGATCGGCGCCGGCAGCGTCGGCGAGGGCAACCCGGCTCGCCGCCGCGCCCATGGCAACATCGGAATCGGCACGCAGCGCTCGCCATCCCGATCCAGCCGCCGCAGCGCTTCGCCGACGAGCGCGGCTTGCCACCGCGCGGTGCCATCATCGGCGAGATCCGGCGGCGGCCGGCCGACGCTGAACGCCGCCATCCAGTCGGGACGCGTCAGCGTGTACTGCCAGACCAGCGTCGCGAGGTGCTCCGCGAGTTGCACGCGGCGCGGCCCTGCGCGATCGCCCTGCGCCGGTGCGGCCCGCAGATACGCAGCGACCGGCGCGAGCTCGCCGACCACGCGCGCGTCCGCGAGCACCGACGCGATCGCCGCCGCGAACTGCGTGCGATCGATCCCGACCACGCCGCGCGATCGGCCACGCGCACCGCGCACGGAGCTGATCACCGCGCCGCGTTCGCCATCGGCGCGCGCACCTTCGTTCCACGTCCGCTCGACGAACGCGTCGAACGTGATCAGGTCCAACCCGGCGGCGATCCCGCGGCGCAGGGCGATCTGCTGCTTCAGCCAGCGCGCGACCAGGTGGCTGCCGGTGACGATCGTCGCCGGCACGAACGGATCCGACGGCGGCAGCGCAGCGAGCAACGCCTCGAGCAGTGCCTCGACGCGGTTTCCGTGGACCGCGCGCAGCATCACGTCCCTGGAACGACCATCTTCACCGCACCCGCCACGATCGTGAACCGCGCCGGCAGCCGACCGAGCGGCTCGCCGTCGACATCGAGCTCGACCACCGCACTCGGATCGATCGGCTCGGCCTCGACGACGCGTGCGCGCCGCGTGGTGACCTTGTCCATCCCGAGGTGGGTGCCCTTGTACAGCCGGCGGCCGCTCTTCAACAGATCGCCGAAGCCGAAGTCGCCCATCGCGATCACGTCGAACTGGCCGTCGTCGATCTCGGCGTTCGGCGCGACCATCATCGCGCCGCCGAAGTACTTGCCGTTCGCGACCGCGACCGTGTTGATCGTCGCCTCGACGCGGCTCTGCATGTCGCCGTCGAAGATCAGCTGCACGCGCTGGTTCTTGTAGGCCCACGTGGCGCGCGCCGTGGCCAGTGCGAACGACAACCGCCCGAGCTTCTTGCCGCTCTCGTTGACCATTCGATCGACGACACCGGAGACGCCGAACGACGCGATGTTCGCGAACATCCGCGTCGCGTTCGTGCCATCGGTCGCGACGAACTCCAACTTCCCGACGTCGATCGCGCGCGTGTGGTTCGCCGCGATCACGGCGGCGGCGGCCTTGGTCTCGAGCGGAATCTCCAGCGTGCGCCGAAAATCTCCGCCGGTGCCGAACGGGATCAACGCGAAGCTCGCGTCCGGCGCGATGGGTTTGCCCTCCTCGAAGAACCCGTTGATCACTTCATTGATCGTTCCATCGCCACCGATCGCGACGATCCGCTCCGCGCCGCCGCGCAGCGCGTCGCGCGTGAGGCCCACGGCATCGCCCGGACCTTTCGTATGCACGTCGTCGAACGGGAACGCGCGACCGAGCGTGTCCGCGAGCTCGGCCCAGCGCTTGCCGAGCCGGCCGCCTTGCGAGTTCGGATTGACGACGACGACCGTGCGCGGCGAGCCCATGACGACCAAACTATACCGGCCGCGTCTGACTAGCCGGGTCCCTCGGTCATCGCGTGCTCGATCTTGGTCTTCAGCTCGACGTAACGTCTGAGAAAATCATAATGCCGTTCACGGAACGCCTGCGTGTAGCGGCGCTCCCTCGCCTTGGCCCGCCACGCCTCGGCGAGCTCGTCGAGCCGCGATAGCAGGCCGTTCGCCTCGGTGAACGGCTTCACGATCGACCGCTTGCCGTGGGTCTCGACCAGGTCGACGTGCCCGTTCTCCGCCGGTCCCAAGAACGTCAGCACGACCGTATCCGGATGCTGGTTGCGGATCGTGCGCGCGATCGTCATCGCCGGCAGGTCGCTGACGTCCTCCGCGATCATCGCGTAGTGATAGCCACCGCCCGAGACCCGGTCCAAGCCTTCACCGCCGGACGTCGCGTGCGTGAACGTGAAGCCTTTCGGCTTCGCCTCTTCGATCGAGGTCACGAAGTCATCGACCTCGTCGATCACGAGCACGCGCAGATCCTCCATGTTGGTCGCGCGTGATGGATCGCGCCCCGCGACCTGATCGGCGAGGTCGACCGCGCGGCGCTCGGTCTCCATGAAGCGCTGGAGAAACTCCTCGTGGACGCTCTTGATCTCGTCGAGCACGCCGTCGACCTCGCGCTTGCCGACCGAGCGAAACGCGGCCGCGAGCACGCGATCCTTCAAGTACGCGACCGAGTCCGGCGCCTTCAGGATCAGATCGACCGCACCGGCACGCACCGCATCGACCGCATCGTCGTACGAGCGGCGCGGCGTCATCGCGATCACCATCGTCGTCGGCGACGCGGCCTTGATCGCGCTGATCGTCGAGATCCCATCGCGCGGTGTCGTGGTGTCGATATCGACGAGCGCGACCGAAAAGAATTGGCGCGCCACCAACGCGAGCGCGCGCTCTGCGTTCGTGACACACGTGACGTGCAAGCTCGCTTCGGAGAGCAACTGCGCGATGCCGTCGTGGACGCCCTTGTCGGCGTCGAGCACGAGCACCTCGACGCCCACCAGCGAGGTGTGGGCGCCGGAGTGAACCCCGGAGTGAACGGTGCGGTGCGGTCCGGTATCGATGGTCATTCTGGTCTCAGTAGATGAACGGTCGCACGAAGTCGGACGGCTGTGCCGGATGACTCGCGAACGCCCAGTGCGAAATGACGGTTTGCAGGCAGGTGGCGAGCGGCGCCTGGTGGGTGGTGTTCTCGATGATCTTGAGCGTGTCGACGCGGCCGTCGAGCTGGACGCGAAACCCGATGTCGATCCGGCCGCGGAGGTCGGGCCCGGCGTCGGCGCGGCACTGATCGATGTCGTCCCGCGACCGCGCGACGGCGAGCTCGATCTCGGTGCGGAGGTTGTTCCCGGCCTCGTAGGGGTCCTGCGGCGACGGGCCGGCCTTGGACTTGCTCGCCGACTTCTTGTCGGCCTTCCCCGAGCCGCGCGCGTCGGCCTCGGGCTTCGCCGAGCCGGAGGTGTCGGCGTTCGCAGAGCTCGGGTCTGCCTTTTGTTGGGCGACCGCGGCGATGCTCGCCGCCACGGCCGGCGATGCCGTGGTCTTCGGGGGCGCCGAGCCTGTCGGCGCGACGGCAGCCTTCGGTGCGATCGGGGTCGCCGAGCCGGTCGGGGCGACGGCGGCTTTCGGTGCGATCGGTGCGGCCGATCCGATCGGCATGGCGGGCGTCTCGACCGCATCCGGTTTCGCGAGTCCCTTCTGCAGCATCACGGCACCGGCCGCCGCGAGTCCGACATCGAGCAGCAGCACGAGGAGGATCAGCCCCCAGCGTGGTCGCGCGACCACCGGTATCGACATCGACGGCTCGTGCGCCGGGACGCTCTGTGCGCGACCATAGAGCTGCGGTGGAACGCTCGCCGGCTTGCCGCCGACGCCGAGGTTCGTCGGCGGAATGCTCGCCGGCGCCTGATAGGTGTTCGGCGGAATGCTCGCCGGGCCGCTTTGATAGTTCTGCGCTTGGAACGTGCTCGGCGGGATGCTCGCCGGGCCGCTCGGATAGTTACTCGCGGGCGGGATACTCGCAGGATTGGTGCTGTAGTTGCTCGCGGGCGCGTAGCTCTGCGGCGACTGCGACCCGTAATGTGCCGGAAACGGCGCGTCGTCGGAGATCTTCGCCGTCGGGGCGACCCGATTCTCGGCGGGGGTGAGCTTCGCGCCACATGCCCCGCAGAACCGGGAATCCGGCACGTTCTCGGTGCCGCACGTCGGGCAACGCATCCCGACTCCAGCGTAACTCAAGGTTGATGAGGACGCGCCTATCTGGTCACCGGATCCCGACAACCCGGTGTGTTAACCTATGCGACGGCGATGAGTCAGATCCTCGATCGGGTGTTGACGGCGGCCCGTCAGCTCGGGGCCTCCGATGTCCATCTAAAGGCTGGGCTTCCGCCGATCTTCCGGATCAAGGGCGACCTCCGAACCGTGCGCGACGTCCCGGCGCTGACGCGTGAAAGCATCGCGCAGTTTGCCGTCCACATGATGAACGACCGGCAGCGCGAGGAGTTCGAGACCAACCTCGACATCGACCTCGCGTACGGCACGCCGGACGGCGTTCGCTATCGCGTCAATCTGTTCCAGCAGCGCGGATCGATCGGCATGGTCATGCGTTTGATCCCCCCCGAGGTTCCGCCGTTCGATCGGCTGAACCTCCCGCAGAGCGTGCTCGATCTGATGAAGAACAATCGCGGCGTCGTGTTGATCACCGGCGCCACCGGCTCCGGCAAGTCGACCACGCTCGCGGCGATGATCGACTACGTCAACACCCAGGAGGCCTATCACATCGTCACGATCGAGGACCCGATCGAGTACACGTTCCGCGACAAGCGCTCGGTGATCAATCAGCGCGAGATCGGCTTCGACACGATGTCATTTGCGCGCGCGCTGCGTGCAGCACTTCGCCAGGACCCCGACGTCATCCTCGTCGGCGAGACGCGCGACTTCGAGACTGCACAAATTGCGATGACTGCGGCCGAGACCGGCCACCTGGTCCTGTCGACCCTGCACACGGTCGACGCAACCGAAACCATCTCGCGCCTGATCTCGATGTTTCCGACCCACCAACAACAGCAAGCCCGTCTCACGATCGCGAGCGTGTTGCGCGGCGTGGTCTCGCAGCGCCTGCTGCCGCGCGCCGATGGCAAGGGCATGGTGCCGGCGCTCGAGATCATGGTGAACACCGATCGCGTGCGCGAGATGATCGAGGATCCGGTCCGCACGCGCGAGATCAAAGACGCGATCGCCGAGGGCCTCCATCCGTACGGCATGACCTCGTTCGACCAGAGCCTCGCGGCGCTCGTCAAGCAACGCCTCGTGACCTACGACGAAGCCGTCAAACACTCGACGAGCCCGTCCGACTTCGCTCTGTTGTTCCGCGGTGTATCGGGTAGCGCCGAACGCGCGTGGACTCCGTCCGAGAAGGGAGCAGCACCAACCAATGACGACTTCGAAATCGAACACTTCGAAAAGTAGCTTCGTGATCCTCCTCGCCCTCGTGATGGGCCTGATGGGCCTCATGGGGTCGAGCACGGTCGCGTTTGCCGAGGGAAAGAAGAAGATCGTCGTCCTCGAGTTCAAGGGCCCCGACGCGGACAAGTTTCGCGACGAGATCGTGAAGTTGATCGAGAAGGACTCGAAGGTCGCCAACACCGAGAAGTGGACCGGCGCCGCCGAGGACGCCGACGCGAAGAGGTTCAACACCGAGAACGTCAAGAAGGTAGCGAAGAAGGTCAAGGTCGACGGCGTCGTGTGGGGCAAGGTCGAGAAGGACGGCGACGGCTACACGCTCAAGCTCAAGCTGCGCGC
>JBDTJY010000269.1:0-52990 GCA_039935615.1 Kofleriaceae bacterium | reverse complement strand
CGGTGAGCTCGGCCTCGAGCCCATCGTAGTCGCGCGGGCGCACGCTCTCGCGGCGACCGAGCTCGGCGATCCAGCGATCGAGCTTCGTGCACAGCGCGCCGAGCTTGTCGCGCGGATCCTCCACACGCTCGGCGAGCGCAGCGAACGCCGCGAGGTCGCGAAGCAATAGATCGATCGCGCTATCGCGATCGAACGGATCGCGACGCCACGCGCCCGTGAAGTCGCGCCGATCGACGAGCGCCCAACCGGCACGGCGCAGCGCTTCGGTCGGCTCCTTGCGCCGCAGCATGCGCCGCACGCCATCGGTCGGCGCACCGAGCGTCGCCTGCAGCCACCGATCGAAGGCCTCGTTGTAGATCCGTTCGGCTTCGCCCTCGGCCGCGACCTCGAACAGCGGATCGATCCGCGCCTCGATCGGCCGCTCGCGCAACAGGTCCGCGCAGAACGAGTGGATCGAACCGATCCGCGTGACCTCGAGCTCGCTGAGCGCGCGCTGCAACCGACCGCGTTCGTCTCCGGCCGCCGCCTGGCGCGCGCGTTCGAGCTCGGTGCGCAGTCGCAGCTTCATCTCGCCCGCGGCCTTCTCGGTGAACGTCACCGCCACGATCTGCTCGAGCCGGCTCGCACCCGTGCGGATCACCGCGATGATCCGCGCGATCATCTCGGTCGTCTTGCCGGTGCCGGCCGCCGCCTCGACGACGAGCGTCGCGGCGAGGTCCTCGCGAATCGCGCGCCGAGCGGCCGCATCTGCCAGCGGCGTCGTCACGACCGTGCCCTCGCCGTCATGCCCGGACGCGGATCCTCGCTGCGCTTCCCCGCGAGGCACCGATCGAGGTTCGAAGCGGTCACCTCTCGGAACCGGCGGGACGTCACGCGTTCGGGAGCTGACGCCCCCGGCAGGGAGATCGAACGCGGCTGACCTGAGACCTCATCAGCCACTCGCGCAGAATTCCTCACGTGGAGACTCGCGCCGACCCGCTCTGACGAATTCCTCACGTGGAGACTCGCCCCAGGGCCGGACAGGTTCCTCACGTGGAGACTGGCCGATCTCTCGGCTGGATTCCGGACATCGCTCGCCGCCGTGCCGGCCGGATTCCTCACGTGGAGACTCGCCTCGAACCACTTCCTCACGGCCGCGCCCTCAACTTCTTCAACTGGACCAGCCGATCGGTCTGCTTCCGCCGCGCGCGCTGCTCCTCGTACGGTCCGCACACCGTCTTGTAGTCGCACCACGTGCACTCGCCCTTGTTCGGCGCTGCCGGAAAGAACCCGTCCTTGAAGTGGTGCGTCAACGTGTCGGCGAGCGCATGCCCAGCCGCGCGCGCGGCATCGTCGAGCGGCACCGAGACGTCTCGGAAATCGCCGCGCGTGGTGCAGTAGTACAGCCGCCCGCCCTCGACGTCGGAGCCGGCGAGCAGGTGCTCGAGGACGAGCGCGTACAACACGGCCTGCAGGCTGGTGCCGCCCGAGATGATCGATCCGGGTTCGACCTTCGCCTTGCCGGTCTTGTGGTCGGTGGCGCGCACGCGACCGTCACCACTCGCCTCGACGAGATCGATCGACCCGCGCAGCGCGAGCCCGATGCTCGTGCGTACGGGCTCGTCGACACTCGCGGGGTCGCGACCGTCTTGGCTATCGAGGCCGAACGCGAGCTCGAACCGGCTCGGGACCCAGGTCGGCTCGTCGGCCATGCGCCGCAGCCACTCGCGGAGATCGGCGCGGATCGACGTGATCCCGTCGTTCCACACGCGCTCGATCGCGGGATACAGCTCGTCGTGATAGCGCGCCGCGACCCGATCGAGCGCGGTGTCGAGCCGATCGCGCGCGGCACCGAGCGTCGCTTCGCGCACCGGCAACAGGCTCGCGCCGCGGAGCTCGCCGAGGAGCTCGAACTGGACCTCGTGGATCAGCGAGCCACGCTCGAGCGGGCGGAGCGACTCGATCGGCTCGGGCGCGCTGCGCGGTTCGAGCCGAACGATCGTGCGCAGCACGAAGCGATACGGACACGCGGCGAATTGCTCGAGCGCGGTCGGCGAGAACGAGCGCGCATCGGGCGCGTGCGCGGCCAGCGCGGCGCGACCCTCCGGCGTCGACGTGATGAAGCCGTCGGCCGGCTTCCAGCTCTTGACGTCCCAGCGTCGCGAGCGAGTTCGCAGCGCGCGCGCGAGGTGCGGGTTCGCGCCGAGCAGGTAGTGCGCCGAGCCCATCGGCACCGTCACCGGCGACCGCACGAGCTCGTCGAGCAGCGCGAGGTCGTGCTCGGCTTCGTCGATCGCGTCGAGCGGATCGACCGGCGCCGGCCAGCCGATCCGCGCCGCGCCGGTCACGTTCGCGCGGCGACCGAGCTCGTCGAAGCCGGGCAGGGCACCTTCACCCGCCTCGAGGACCTCGAGCCCATAGAACGACGGAACCCGCGGTCGACCCTGTTCGAGATCGAGGCGCGGATACGACAGCACGACGCGCTCGGTGGCAGCGCCGAGCGCGAGTCGCAACGCGAGGCGCTCCTCGGCGAGGCGATCGTCGCGCCGCTCGAGGCCGAGCACGGCCGCGCGCGCCTCGTCGAGCAGCAGCGGATCCTCGACGAGCTTCTGCGGAAACATCCGCTCGGCGAGCCCGGGCACGAAGACGAGGTCGAACGAGCGACCGCGAGCGGCGTCGATCGGCGCGACGAGCAGCTTGCCGTAGCGCGCGCCGGTCGGTCGCACGACCAGATCGGCGAGCCGCGCGGCGAGCACGAGTTGCGCCTCGCGCAATTCGATCGGTCCGACCTCCGACATCGGTCCGAGCGCCGACAGCACGGCGAGCACGCGCTCCGGTTTGCGCAGCGCGCGACTGGCGAGCGCCGACAACCGGTCGATCCACTCGCCCCACGTCGCCATCGCCGGGAGCGCCGCCAGATCCGCGACGAGCGGCAGCGCGAACCGCCGCAACTGCTCGAGGTCCACGAGCATCCGCGCGCGCCGCTCGCTACCGGTGTCGCGGTCGTCGAGTCGGAGCTGCGCCTCGAGGCCGGCGAGCCGCCGCTGCCAGCGCTCGAGCCCACCGATCACGGTGGCGTCGACCAGCAATTGCTCCCAGCGCCACGGCGCGAACACGCCGCCGAGCAGCGGCGGTTCGCCGGGCTTCGGCGCGACCTCGCTGGCGCGCACGACCCTGACCTCGCCGAGCTCGTCGTCGTCGTCGTCGTCGTCGGAAAACGCGACGGGCAGCAATTCTTCCTCCGGCGGTACCCAGCGGTCACCGCTCGGCGCCGCCGCCGGTGGCACGTCGACGAGCGGCACCTCGCCGAGCGAGATGTATTCGGCGAACCGTTTCGCCGACAGATCCTCGGTCGCACAGGCGAGCAGTGCCAAGAACGCCCGCCCGGTCGGATCCGGCAAGCGCGTGCCTTGATCGAAGTGGGCCGGAATCCTCGCCCGCGACAGCGCCTCCTCGAGGTGCACCCGATACGCCTCGGGCGAGCGCAGCAACACCGCCATGCGGTCGAACGGAATCCCGCGCTCCGCCGCGTGCAACACCCGCCGCGCGATCTCGACGCACTCGCGGCTCTCGCCCGGCGCCGAGAAGATCTCGATCGTATCGTCGAGCACGGCGCGCTCGCGCAGCGGTGCGAAGAGATCGTTCTGCACGCGCGCGAGCGAGCTGCTCGACGGTCCGACGACGAGCTCGGCCGCGACGCCGAAAGCCGCCGACAACTGCGTCACCGATCGGAGGTCGCCGACCGGCACCGTCGCGAGCGCGATCGATGCTCGCCCGACCAGCGCGGCGATCAACCGGTGCTCGGCGAGCGTATGCACCGGCGTGTCGATCACGACGAGATCGAGCCCGCACAACAGGCCGGTACCCCGTGCGGCCACTTCGGCCGCGAGCTCGTAGACCAGCGCGCGATCCGCGAGCTTGGCCGCGGCGAGCTCGACCTCGAGCGCCCGCAGCGCCGCCGCGAGCTCGCTCGCCAGCGCCGCCTCGGCGGTCGCGCCGGCCATCCGCAATTCCAACAGCGTCCTCGCCAACGCGCGCGGCAACCCCGGTTGGGTCGACACGATCTCCAACCGCCCCAACGTGCCTTCGCGCCGCATCCGCTGCACGACCCGCGCGCACAGCGCCTCGATCGGCAGCCCGCCGACCGTCGCGAGATCGCGCTCGACCAGCGCCAGCTTCGCGAGCTCCGCCGCGAGCCGCCCCAGCGTGAAGCGGTGCATGCCGAACGCGGATCCACACCGGAGTGCGACCGCCCGGATGTGCTCGCCGGCGGCGTCGCTCGACCCACCGAGCACCAAGACCTCGCGGCCCGCCGGACGCGCGGCCAGCCACGCCGTCACTTCGCGCATGCGAAGCTCCGACCTCGGCGAGACCACCAGACGCCTCGACATCACGCCCGACCTTACCAGGTGGGTACGATCAGTGAACCGCGGCGCGCGGATCCAAGCCACGCACCGTCAGCTCGCGCACGACGGCGGGCTCGATCGAGAATTTCTCGAGCAGGGCGCGCAGCGTCGCTCGCGCGTCGGCGTTGAACCGATTGACTCGCCGTCCCAAGATCAGCTCGTTCTTCGCGGAGTGTTCCCACCCGACGAGCTCGGTGACGGTGACCTTGTAGCCGTGCGCCTCGAGCGCGAGCGAGCGCACCACGTTCGTGAGGTGCGAGCCGAGCTCGCGGCGATGCAGCGGATGCGCGAACAATGCGGCGACCGACGGATCGCTCGGCCGCGACGCCTCGAGTTGCCGCGCGACCTCCGCCTGGCAGCACGGCACGACCGCGACGTGGTCGGCGCCGCTCGCGATCGCGAGCACGAGGGCGTCGTCGGTCGCGGTGTCGCACGCGTGCAGCGCCGTGACGACGTTCGGCCGCTCGGCGGGCTCCTTGGTGGGCTCCTCGGCGGCGGCGGTCGCGATGTAGCCGGTCGCGACCTTGAAGCGCTCCTGCCCGAACCGCTCGGCGCGCGCGGCGGCCTGCGCCGAGAGCTCCGGCCGCGCTTCGATCGCGGTCAGCGTGCCGCGACCCGCGGGGCCCAAGACCAGCTCGTACACCAGCGCGCCGAGGTAGCTCTTGCCGGCACCGCAATCGACGATCGACGGTGCGGTGTGACGAGCGAGCGCGTCGTCGAGCGCGGGCTTGAGCAACCCGAGGAGGTGGCGGATCTGCTTGAGCTTGCGACGCGCATCCGCGTTGAGCTGGCCCTCGCGCGTGAGCAAGTGGAGGTCCTTGAGCAACGCGATCGACATGCCTTGCGGCACATCAGGGTCCGTCCGTGGATCGACCTGCTTCGACAAGCGCGCAGTATGACCGAAAATGCCAAATCCGCCGGGTCACGGGTTGGTTTGTGACTACGCGGCGACGGCTTGGTAGCCGGGATTCGTCGCCGCGACGAACCGCTCGGGCTTGACGAGGCCGATCAGACCACCGACGACGCCGGCGACACCGGTGAGCAACAGGAACGTCATGCCGATGCCAGCATCGCCCTCGGCCGCGCTCTTCAAGATGGCGCCGATGCCCAGGCCGATCAGGCCGAAGATCAGCGAGAACGCCGCGGCGCCGCGCCCGAACCGCTTGCGGGCGACGCCGAGCCCACCGATCAGCGTGAGCAGCAACGCCGGCGCGAAGATCGCCATCACGATGCCCTTCAGCGCACCGACGTCGTTCTTCGCTTCGGCGCGGGTCTCGACCTCTTGCACCGAGTGGGTGGTCGCGCTGTCGACCGCGACCGACACGGTGTCGAGCCCCTTCATGATCTGAAAGGCCGAGACCTTGCCCGTCATGTCGTCGCGGTGGACCGAGACCAGCGGGAGGAAGAACGACAGGATCCCGAGGATGCCGCCGACGAGAACGATGAACTTGGTTGCCTTCATGGCGGCGGCGTAGTGCAGCTTGAGGGCCACCGCCGCACGCAATCCGATCGGCTACTTGCCGGCTACTTGGCGGCTACGTGGCGAAGCGGTCGTGGCCGCGCGGACCCGAGCCTCGCGATCGAATGGGTCTAGCGAGGTCTGATCGAGGTCTAGCGAGCGACTGCACGGAGCGCAGCCTGGCGGCCGCGGAACGCTCGGGTCTTGACCGCCGCGACGGAGATCCCGAGCTCGCGCGAGATTTCGGTCTCGGTGCGGCCCTCGCCATAGCGCTTCCAGAACACGGCCGGGTACTTCGCGCCGAGCGCGGCGACCGCTTCCTGGACGTGGCCGAGCTCGGCCCGCGCGATCACGTCGCCTCGCAGATCGGCGTTCGACGGTTGCTGCTCGATCAACGATGCCGTCTCCTCGTCGCCGCTGGTAGCCACTTCGCGCGCGAGCCGGCGCTGGCGACGCAGGAACATCAACGCCGCGGTCGCGGTCACGCGGTACAGCCACGTCGAGTAGCGCGAGTCGCCGCGGAACGATGCGCGATAGCGGTGAGCGAGCAGGAGCGCGTCCTGCGTGACGTCTTCGGCGTCGGTCTCGTTGCGCACGTACTTCATCGCGATCGACTTCACGTACGCTCGAATCTCTACCGGGTCCGTCTGGTTCATCATCTGGCCCTCCCGCTGCGACATATACGCAACTGCGACGCCAGGTCCGTCCAACCTTGAGGACACACGAATTCAATAGGTTATCTATGCAAATGCACCGCCGAGTGTCCAAACTCATGGACCATGTCTAGACTCCTGGACAGATGACCGAGGTCGTTCGCCATGTCCTGGTCGCCGACGGAACGACCGACGGAGTCACCGCCGCGCGCCAGGCGTTGCCGGGCGTCGATGTCGAATCGGTCGCCACGATGCCGGCGATGCTCGAGCGCGCGACCACGTCGCCGTTCGATCTCGTGCTGCTCGATCCGGTGCTCGGCGATGACGAAGACGGCGCGCTCGCGTTACTCCACCGGCTGCGCACCGTCGCTCCCGATACGGTCGTGGTGATCTGGAGCGAACGGCCGACCGTGGAGTTCACGGTTCGCGTCATGCGTTCGGGCGCGCTCGACGTGCTCGACAAGCATGCCGAGATCGCGACGATCCGCTCGGTCGTCGATCGGGCGATCCAACACGGTGCGCTCGCCCGCGAGGTCCGCCGGTTGCGCGGCGAGGTCGAACGCGCGCGTGGCTTGGGGGAGGTGATCGGCGAGTCGGCGCTGATGCGCCAGTTGCTCCAGGTCATCGAGCGCGTCGCGACCTCGGATGCGACCGTGTTGATCGTCGGCGAGAGTGGCACGGGCAAGGAGTTGCTCGCGCGCACGATCCATCGCGTCGGGCCGCGCGCAGAGGGGCCGTTCGTCGCGTTCGATTGCTCCGCGCTCGCGCCGAGCCTGATCGAGGCCGAGTTGTTCGGTCACGAGAAGGGTGCGTTCACCGGCGCGAATCGCGCGCGCCGCGGTCTGTTTCGCGAGGCGAACGGCGGCACGATCTTCCTCGACGAGATCGGCGACATCGACGCGAGCGTCCAGAACAAGCTGCTGCGCGTGCTCCAGGAGCGCGAGATCAAACCGGTCGGCGCCGACCGTCCCGTGCAGATCGACGTGCGCGTGGTCGCGGCGACCAACAAGGATCTCAAGTCGCTCGTCGGGCGCGGCCAATTTCGCGAGGACCTCTACTGGCGACTCGCGGTGGTGCCGATCCAGGTCCCGCCGCTGCGCGAGCGCAAGGAAGACATTCCGCTGCTCGCGGCGCACATCCTCGCGAAGCGGCGCGGCGCGGCGAAGAGCTTCGCCGGCAACGAGGCGCCGTACCCGACACAGATGACCGCGAAGGCGCTGTCGAGCCTGCAGACCTATCGCTGGCCCGGCAACATTCGCGAGCTCGAGAACGTGCTGTCGCGGGCGGCGATCCTGTGTGATGGCGAGACCATCCGCTCGCACGATCTCGCGATGCTCGGCCTCGATGCCGGGACGCCGACCCGGTCGCCCGCCGAGGACGAGCGCGTCGAGATGCCGTCGATCGATCTCTCGCGGCTCGGCGATGGCGAAGGCCTCAAGGAGCTCACCGAGCGTGCAGTGCGCGCGGTCGAACGCGCGGCGCTCGCGGCGGCGCTGCGCAGCGAGAAGAATCCCGCGGCCGCGGCGAGGCGACTCGGCATCTCGCGCGCGAGCATCTACACCAAGATGAAGACCCACGGCCTCGGCGGCGACGGCACCGACACCGCCGATTAGTCGATGATCAGGGCCGGCGTCGTTTCACGCTGCGGCGCGTGACGTATAGTGAGCCGTGCCGTGGTTCCCCGTCGCGAAGCTCGACGAAGTTCGCGCCGGTGACGTGATCGCGGTGACCGCCGGCAACGTCGAGATCGCGCTCGGTCGCGATGGCGAGCGCCTGTTCGCGGTGCAGCGCGCGTGCCTGCATCAGGGCGGCGATCTCGCGAACGGCATCGTCGCGCGCGGCCACCTCGTGTGCCCGCATCACGGCTGGCGGTTCTCGACGACAACCGGATGCCTCGATACGGCATCTAACATATGTCTGGTTCGCTACGCGCTCCGCGTGACCGGCGATCAGATCGAGATCGAAGTACAAGGATAGCCAATGCAGACCGTCACACTGATCGAGGGAGATGGCATCGGACCGGAGATCGCAGCCGCGACGGTGCGGGCGATCGAGGCCGCCGGTGGCACGTTCCTGTGGGAGCGCGCGGATGCCGGCGCCGGGGCGGTGGCGAAGCACGGCGATCCGTTGCCGCAGGCGACGATCGATTCGATCAAGAAGAACCGGCTCGCGCTCAAGGGGCCGCTCGCGACGCCGAGCGGTGGCGGCTATCGCTCGGTCAACGTGACGCTGCGCCAGCAGTTCGATCTGTACGCGAACGTGCGGCCCGCGAAGACGATTCCCGGTGTGCCGTCGCGCTACACCGACGTCGATCTCGTGATCGTCCGCGAGAACACCGAAGACCTCTACGCCGGGGTCGAGCACTACGTCGATCCGCGGCGCTCGGCCGCCGAGTCGATCGCGATCATCACGCGGTTCGGCAGCGAGCGCGTGATCAAGTACGCGTTCGAGTACGCGCGCGCGAATGGGCGCAAGCGGGTCACGCTGGTCCACAAGGCGAACATCTTGAAGATGTCGAACGGCCTGTTCCTCGATACCGGCAAGGACATCGCGAAGCAGTACTCCGACATCCAGTTCGACGACATGATCGTCGACGCGACCGCGATGAAGCTGGTCACGCGGCCCGAGACGTTCGACGTGATCGTCACGATGAACCTGTTCGGCGACATCCTGTCGGATCTCACCGCCGGGTTGATCGGCGGGCTCGGCGTCGCGCCGGCCTCGAACATCGGCTACGAGGACTACGCGATGTTCGAAGCGGTGCACGGCACGGCGCCGGATATCGCCGGCAAGGGCATCGCGAACCCGACCGCGCTGATGCTCTCGGCCGCGATGATGCTCGACCACGTCGACCAGCGCGATGCAGCGACTCGCCTGCGCACCGGCGTCTATGCCGCGCTCGGCAATGCGGAGACCCGGACCGGCGACCTCGGCGGCCGAGCCAACACCCAGACGTTCACCGACGCCGTGATCTCTGTCATCGGGTCGATGCGCTAGCGACCATCGCAGCGCGCGAGCTTGTCGGCGCAGGTCCCGCTGCCCGAGCCGGCACCGTTGCAGAAGGCGCTCGCGCAGGCGTCGTTCGACGTACACGAGGCGCCGTTCGCCTTCGCCGGCTGGCAGGTCCCCGTCGTGAAGTCGCAGAACGTCCCGTCGGCGCACGTGAAGTCGCACATCTGTCCCGACGTCGGGACGGGCATGCAGGTGCCGTCTTGCACCGGCTGGGTCGTGGCGCCGACGCAGTTGTTCGACGTGCACTCGTAGCTCTGCGCGCACGCCGCGCCGTCGACGACCTGCGGAATGATGAACTGCTTGCAGCCGGAGTCGTTGGCGATCATCGCCTGGGCCCCGAAATCGCTACAGCTCATCGAGTCGACCAGGTCGAGGCACGCGGCCGCCGCGTCGCCGTCGTAGGTCGCGCGGCCATCCGCGATCGAGGCCATGTACTGGCCGCTGACCAGCGCACCGAACAACCCCGTGTAGAACATCTCGCACAGCGGCTCGGTCGTGACGGGTTGGCCACCGACCTTGAAGGCGCCGAAGTCCATCATGATCTCCGCGTCGGTACAGCAGGAGAACTCCTTCATGCAGTAGCTCGTCCCGAGCTCGGTGCCGAGGTCGGCCAGCGCGACCGTGCCGTGGTCCGAGCCACCACCACATCCGACGACGAGGAGCATCACGCAAGCGTGTTTGATCATCCCCATCACGATCGCCCATCGCGGGGCCGCGTGGGGAACATCTCGCGATGGCCTCACCGGCCGCGCCGATGGTTGCCGCGTCTTACTAGACGGCGACGGTCTGGAGCTGGACGAACCGCGTGTAGATCTTCTCGATCGCGTTGATCGGTGCGTAGCCGAGGGCGGCGGCGCACTCGCCGAGCCGAACGCCGGGCAGCCGGTCTTGCATCTGCAGCGCGCGGAACAGCTGGAACCGGTCGAGCACCTGCTCCTCGACCAGATACTCGCCGAACGCGATCTCCTTCAACCCGTCCTCGAGGACGTGGACGCCGCTCTGCGAATACTCGAAGTAGCTGGCGAGGTCGCGGGACGTGGCGGTGGGTTGGCGGTGGATGGTGTGGGTCGCAGCGCGCATGGCTGATCACCCGTAAAGCACCGCGTATGCCAGTCAGCGCGCTGTCAGCGGGTCGCCGATCGCCCGGCGGATCACGTGGTTAGGCTGCGGTGTGCGGCTCGCGGCTAGTGGCCTGGCCAGCAAGCCCAGTTGCAGGGGAACCTTGTCTAGCCAGTGGGCTCGCTAACACGTTGGGGTCGTGTCATCTCTTCAAACGAGATGCGCGCTCTCTGGTGGTTGTTGGCGGTCGTGGCGTGCAAGCACTCGGTCGAACGTGCCCCACCGCCGACCGCGCCGAGCGCGCTGGCCGGTCCGACCGTCGTAGCCTCGACCGAGCTGTTCGCCGTGCCGGCCGAGATCGCGGCGAAGGTGACGCTGCGCCGGGTCGCACACGGGCTCGATCGACCGGTGTTGCTGACGACCGCACCGAGCGATCCGCGCAAGCGGTTGTTCGTGATCGAGCAACGCGGCGCGATCCGCGTGATCGAAAACGGCGAGCTCCGCGCGAAGAAGTTCTTCACGATCAGCGGGCTGTCGGACGGCAACGAAGAGGGCCTGCTCGGCCTCGCGTTTCATCCGAAGTTCGCGACCAACGGCAAGCTCTACGTCGATTACACGTCTGCCGACATGGCGACGCACATCGTCGAATACCGGGTGTCGGCGAGCGATCCGGATGTGGTCGACGCCGCGACCGCGCGCGAGATCATCCGGATCGCGCAGCCATACTCGAACCACAACGGCGGCGACCTCGTGTTCGGTCCGGACGGCAAGCTCTACACCGGCATGGGCGACGGCGGGGCCGCGAACGATCCGCATCGCAACGGACAGAACCCCAAAGCGCTGCTCGCGAAGATCCTGCGCTTCGATGTCGACGGCGCGGCGCAACCGGAGATCGTGGACCTCGGCGTGCGCAATCCGTGGCGGTTCTGGTTCGATGCGATCACGCACGACCTGTACATTGGCGATGTCGGCCAGAACCTGTGGGAGAACGTGTACGTCGTCCCGAACGACGGCGTGGTCCACAACATGGGGTGGAACGTCGTCGAGGGCAATCACTGCTTCGATGCCGACAGCGGCGCGGGTGCGAGTCACTGCGACAAGACCGGCTTCACGCCGCCGGCCGTCGACTACGGGCACGACCAAGGCTGCTCGGTCACCGGCGGCGTCACGTATCGCGGCAAGGCGTTGCCCGCGCTCGACGGCCGGTACTTCTACGCCGATTTCTGCACCGGCCTGATCCGGAGCTTTCGCTGGTTCGACGGTGCCGTGCACGAACACTGGGATTGGCGCGAGGCGCTGGTCAAAGCCTCGAAGCTCGAGCCCGCGCAGATCAGCTCGTTCGGGGTCGACGGTGATGGCGAGGTCTACATCGTCTCGCTGCTAGGCGACATCTTCGAGCTCGCACCGCACTAGCCGCGCGTTCGCTGCGACGTCGGCCTACGACGGCAGGCGTTCGCCGACCGTGCCACGGCCGGGCGCGCTCGGAGGCGGCATCGCCGGCTCGGGCTCGGTCTGCGGTGGCGCTTCGCCGAGTGCGACGCCCAGGGCGTCGTCGACTTTGTGCATGAACCGGATGTCGAGCTCGTTACGGATCTCCTCGGGGATCTCGAGGATGTCCTTCGCGTTGCGCTCCGGCAGGAACACGATCTTGATGCCCGCGCGGTGCGCCGCGATGAGCTTCTCTTTGATGCCACCGACCGGCAGCGCGTGACCGCGGAGGTCGACCTCGCCGGTGATCGCGACATCGTTGCGGATGGGGCGCTTCGAGTACACCGACGTGATCACGGTCGCGAGCGCGACACCCGCCGACGGTCCGTCCTTCTTGATCGCACCCTGCGGCAAGTGGATGTGGAGGTCGCTCGCCATCATCTTGTCGTGGTCGATCCCGAGACGTGCCGAGTTCGCGCGCACCCACGAGTACGCCGCGGTCGCGCTCTCCTTCATCACATCGCCCATCTGACCGGTCAGCCGGACGTCGCCCTTGCCGGGATACGCACGCGCTTCGATCATCAGGATGTCGCCGCCGACCGGTGTCCACGCGAGACCGGTGACCACCCCGACCTGGGGTGCACGCTCGGCGACGTCGGAGACATGGCGGACCGGCCCGAGCAGGTCGGCCAGCGCTGCTTTGGTGACGTGAATCGACTCGGTACCTTCGGCGACCTTCACCGCCACGCCCCGGCACACCGCCGCGAGCTCGCGCTCGAGGTTGCGCACGCCGGCCTCACGCGTGTAGCTGCCGACGATCTCGGCGAGCGCGTCCTCGTCGAGGATCATCTGCTCGCTGGTGATGCCGTGCTCGGCGAGCTGCTTCGGCAACAGGTGGTTCTTCGCGATCGCGATCTTCTCGATCATCGTGTAGCCGGTCAGCTCGACCATCTCCATACGATCGAGGAGCGGTTGGCTGATCGTATCGAGCTGGTTCGCCGTGCAGATGAACATCACGCGCGACAGATCGACCGGCACTTCGACGTAGTGATCGATGAAGTCTTTGTTCTGCTCGGGATCGAGGACCTCGAGCATGGCCGCGGCCGGGTCGCCCCGCATGTCCGCAGCGAGCTTGTCGATCTCGTCGAGCACGAACACCGGGTTCATCGAGCCGGCCTTCTTGAGGCCCGCGACGATGCGACCGGGGAGGGCGCCGATGTACGTGCGACGGTGGCCGCGAATCTCGGCTTCGTCGCGCACGCCACCGAGCGAGATCCGGACGTACTTGCGTCCGAGCGCGCTCGCGATCGACTTGCCGAGCGAGGTCTTGCCGACGCCTGGCGGACCGACGAGCAACAGGATCGGGCCGTGCCGGTTCGGCGCGAGCTTGCGGACCGCGAGGAACTCGAGGATGCGGCGCTTGACCTTCTCGAGGCCGGAGTGCTCGGCCTCGAGGATCGCGCGCGCGGCCGACACGTCGAGGCGGTCCTCGGTGACGACGTTCCACGGGATCTCGAGCAGGTTCTCGACGTAGGTGCGCGCGATGTTGTACTCGGGCGAGCTCGACGCCATCTGGCTCATCCGCGAGAGCTGCTTCTTCGCGACCGCGCGGACCTCGTCCGACATCTTGCTGTCTTCGATCTTCTTGCGCAGGTCGTCGATCTCGGCGTTGTCGTCCTGTTCGCCGAGCTCCTCTTGGATCTGGCGCAGGCGATCGCGCAGTACGCGCTCGCGGTGCGTGCGGCTCGATTGGCCCTCGAGCTCGGCACCGATGTCGGCCTTGAGCCGCAGCACGGTCGCCTGGCGCTCGAGCGACGGGATGATCCGCTCGAGGCGCTTCATCGTGTCGGTCTCGACCAACAGCGTGGTCAGATCATCGCGCTCGAGCTCGAGGTACGGCACCGCCGCATCGACGAGCTTGTCGGGATCGACGATCGCCTGGACCTGCGCGCGCGTCAGCTCGCCCTTGGGCGCGGCTTCTTTGTCTTTGTCGCCGCGCGACTCTTTCGCCTGCGCGTCGGTGACGACGGCGGTGAGGTAGTCGCGGACCTTGGTGGTCATCGCGATCAGCGCATCGGCCGATGCGGTGGCGGTCGGCTGCAGTGGCGACACCGAGGCGACCAAGAACGGCTCGGCCGCGACCAAGGCGTCGATATGCACGCGCTCGAGGAACCGCATCACGCACGTGAAGCGACCCGGCGAGTGCTTGACGACTTGCACGATCTCCGCGCGCACGCCGACCTCGTGGAGGTCGCGCTGGCCGGGGTCACGAACCGCGGGGTTCTTCTGCGGGATGATGACGATCAGATTGTCATCGCGAGTCGCCGCTTCGATGGCGCGAACGGATGCTTCCCGCCCGATCTCGAGCGGCCCGACATGACCGGGCAACTGCACCTCGGTGCGCAGTGGGATTACGGGATATTGGCCAGCGGTTTCGGTGTGCTTGGACATCGCGCCTCTCGGGTACCATACGACAGATCAGGCGTTCTGCCCTCGCTTGCGGAGCCGCTGAACGAGCTGTACGAGTAGTTTTTTTTCGTCGTCATCGAGGTCGCCGGGGACGTCGATCTGCACGGTCACGTAGTGGTTGCCGACCGCGCCGGACCGATCCGAAACGCCCTTACCGCGCAACCGGAGCTTCTTGCCGCTCGCGGTGCCGGGCGGCACCTTCACTTCGGCTTTGCCGTCGACGGTCGGCACGGTCGCGACCGTGCCGAGGATCGCGCGATCGAACGGGATCCGGATATCGGAGTACACGTCCGTACCTTTGACCTCGAGCCACGAGCCATCGCTCGCCTGGACCTTGCTGGTGAACTCCGCATCGTCGACGGGCGCGCGCTGCTGGCGTGCCTGTTGACGAAACACTTCTTCGAAGTCGGCCGGGTCGACCGGCGCGGGACGGCGCGGTTTGCCGCGCGCCTGCGGCTGACCTTGTTGGCCCTGAAAAAACTGTCCGAACAGGTCGCCCAGATCGAACACGCCGGGGCCGCCGCTGGTCTCGTAGGTGTAGGTCGCCGGGCCTTGTCGCGACTGCCGGACCGCGCCCGAACGAATGTCGTCGTAGAGCTGCTTCTTCTTCGTATCGCCGAGGACGTCGTACGCGTTCGAGATCTCTTTGAACCGGTGCTCTTTGGCTTTGTCGCCGCCGGTGGAATCCGGGTGGTACTGCTTCGCGAGCTTGCGGTACTGCTTCTTGATCTCGTCGCCGGTCGCGGTCGCCGGCACGCCGAGCGACTTGTAGAAATCGAGGTTGGGGTCGAAGTCGATCTGCTGCGCCATCTATACAACCTTCTCGCGCGGTGCCGGCTCGTAGCGCTCGCTCTCGCTGCGGCGAAACCCGATGGTGCCATCGACCAGGTCGCCATCGATGATATCGCCGGGCTGGAAGTCACCGGACAGCAGGCGGTTGGCGAGGGGATCGATCACGAGTCTCTGTAGCGAGCGCTTCAACGGACGCGCCCCGTAGACCGGATCGTAACCAACCTCGGCCACTCTGGCGACTGCCCGGTCGGTCAGGCGCAGGCCTAGCTGACGCTCCGCGAGCAGCTTCTCGAACCGCGCGATCTGGATCCGCACGATCTTCGCGAGCTCGGCCTCGTGGAGCGGCTCGAAGAAGATGATCTCGTCGATCCGGTTGAGCAGCTCCGGGCGGAAGATCGTCTGGAGCTCGCGCATCGCGGCGGCTTCGACCTCGACGCGGTTCGCCTTGGTCAGCTTCAGCAGGTGATGGCTGGCCGCGTTGCTGGTCATCACGATCACCGTGTTCTTGAAGTCGACCGTGCGGCCCTGACCGTCGGTCAGCCGGCCGTCGTCGAGGACTTGCAGCAGCACGCTCCACACATCGGGGTGCGCCTTCTCCATCTCGTCGAGCAACACGACGCTGTACGGCCGGCGGCGGACCGCTTCGGTCAACTGCCCGCCCTGGTCGTAGCCGACGTAGCCGGGCGGCGCGCCGACGAGCCGCGACACCGTGTGCTTCTCCTGGTACTCCGACATGTCGATCCGGATGATGTTGGATTCGTCGTCGAACAAGAACTCGGCGAGCGCGCGGGCGAGCTCGGTCTTGCCGACGCCGGTCGGCCCCAAGAACAAGAAGCTGCCGATCGGGCGATTCGGATCCTTGAGACCTGCGCGCGCGCGGCGCACGGCGGCGGCGACGGCGGTGACCGCCTCGGCTTGGCCGACCACGCGCGATTGCAGGCGGTCCTCCATCTTGATCAAGCGCTCGGACTCGCCCTCGATCATCTTGTCGACCGGGATGCCGGTCCACTTCGAGACCACGACGGCGATGTCCTCTTCGGTGACCTCTTCGCGCAAGAAGCCGCCCTTCGCGCGGATCGCGTCGACCTTCGCGCCGTCGTCGGCGAGTTGCTTCTCGAGCTGCGGCAACGTGCCGAACCGCAGCTCCGAGGCCCTCGCGAAGTCGCCCTGGCGCTGCGCGACCTCGACGTCGGCCTTCGCCTGCTCGAGCCGCTCCTTGACCGTGCGCAGGGTCTTGATCAGGCTTCGCTCGCGCTGCCACTGCGCCTTCATCGCGTCGGACTGTTCCTTGAGCGCGGCGATCTCGCGCCCGATCTCGGGCAGCCGCTTCTTCGAGTGACGATCGTTCTCGCGCTCGAGCGCGGCGCGTTCGACCTCGAGGATCATGAGTTGGCGATCGAGGTCATCGATCGGCGTCGGCGTCGACTCGATCTCCATCTTCAGCCGCGAGGCGGCTTCGTCGACGAGATCGATCGCCTTGTCGGGCAACTGGCGCGCCGGGATGTAGCGCGCGGACAGCTTCGCCGCGGCGACCAGCGCGGCATCGCGGATCCGAATGCCGTGGTGAACTTCGTACTTCTCCTTGATGCCGCGAAGGATCGCGATCGTGTCCTCGACCGACGGCTCTTCGATCATCACCGGTTGGAACCGGCGCTCGAGCGCTTTGTCCTTCTCGATGTGCTTGCGGTACTCGTCGAGCGTGGTCGCGCCGATGCAGCGCATCTCGCCGCGCGCCAACGCCGGCTTCAGGAGGTTCGCGGCGTCGTTGCCGCCTTCGGCCGCGCCGGCACCGACGAGCGTGTGGAGCTCGTCGATGAACATGATGACCGCGCCGTGCGACGCCTCGACCTCTTTCAAGACCGCCTTGAGGCGCTCTTCGAACTCGCCGCGAAACTTCGCGCCGGCGATCAGCGCGCCGAGGTCGAGCGACAGCAGCTTCTTGTCGCGCAGCGATTCCGGAACGTCGCCGCGCGCGATGCGCTGGGCGATGCCCTCGACGACCGCGGTCTTGCCGACGCCGGCTTCACCGACGAGCACGGGGTTGTTCTTGGTGCGCCGCGACAGGATCTGGATCGTGCGGCGGATCTCTTCATCGCGCCCGATGACCGGATCGAGCTTGCCCTGATTCGCCAGCCGCGTGAGATCGCGGGTGTAGCGATCGAGCGCTTCGTACTTCGCTTCGGGATCCTGATCGGTGACGCGCTGATTGCCGCGCACCGAGATCAGCGCCTCGAGGATCGCTTCGCGGGTCGCCCCGGCGTTGCGCAGGGCCTCACCGGCGGGAGTCTTGCCGTCGGCGAGCGCGATCAGAAAATGCTCGGTCGAGATGTACTCGTCCTTCATCTCGCTCGCCTGCTTGGCCGCGGCTTCCCAGGTGTCCTTCAGCGAGCGTCCGAAGTCCACGTCCAGCGCGGAGCCGGTGACGCGGGGTTTCTTCTCGAGCGACTTGTCGACATCGGCGTGCACGATCTCTGGATCGGCACCGAGCTTCGACAGGATGCGCGGGACGACGCCGCCGTCCTGGTCGAGCAGCGCGAGCAGGAGGTGCTCGGCGCCGACCTCGGCGTGATGTTTGGACATCGCAACGTCGCGAGAAGCCGCCAGGGCTTCGCGAGCTTTGACGGTCAGTTCGTCGATCTTCATCTCGGCCCGAACGTAACCATGCTTACAGAGTCGTCAATCACCTTTCGAGCTTCGCACAGTCGTTTGGGGCATGTAGCGCGTTCCCTCCGGCGAATGCGTCGATCGATGCATCGGTGTCGTGAAACGGCTCCGTGCGCAGTTACACTTGCCGGGTGGCAACGGCCGCGGACGAGGTGACGTCCGAGCAACCAACGACGTTCGACGGCGTCATCGCGAAGATCGCGCGCGTGGACTCGCAGCCGGTGCTCGTCTCGGGCCAGACGCTCGGCGAGACCTACGAGCTGCTCGAGCGACTCGGCGGCGGTGGGATGGGCGTCGTGTTTCGTGCGCGCGATCGCCGACTCGGCCGCGATGTCGCGGTCAAGGTGTTGCGCGCATCGGGCGCTGAGGATCACGTGCGCGCGTTGTTCGAGCGCGAGGCGCGCGCGACCGCGCAGCTGCTGCATCCAAACATCGTCACGCTCCATCACGTCGGCGAGCAGGACGGCCAGCCGTATCTCGTACTCGAGCTCCTCGTCGGCGAGACGCTGTCCACTCGGCTCGCGCGGCGAGGCGCGCTCGCGATCGCCGAGGCCGCGGCGATCGCCGACGGTGTGCTCGCGGCGCTCGCGTTTGCCCACGAGCGTGGCGTGCTGCATCGCGATCTCAAACCCAACAACGTGTTCGTCACGGTCGACGAGCGCGTCAAGGTGCTCGACTTCGGCGTCGCGCTCACGCTCGATACAAATCCGGGACCGATCACGCGGTTTGCCGGCACGCCGGGTTACATGGCACCCGAGCATCGCGACGGCGGTGCACAGGACGTTCGCACCGATGTGTGGGCCGCGGCGCAGCTCGTGCTCGAGTGTCTGTTGGGTCGGCGTCCGCAAGAGGCAGAGTCGACGAGCGTGATCGCCGAACTCGCGGTCCCGCGACAGGTGCGCACCGTCCTCGAGCGGGCACTCGCGACCGATCCGGACCAACGCCCGGCGACGGCGCGCGAGCTCCGCACCCAGCTCGCACACGCGACGGCGCCGGCCCGCGTCCATCGCAAGCTGTCGTGGCGCTCGACGATCGTGATCGCGGCCGTGGCCGTCGCGATCGGAGTGTGGACGGTCGTGCTCGCGCGGCGCGTCCATGCACCCGCACCGGTGACCGCTGCCGAGATCAATGGTCATACATGGCACGTCAACTTCGGCGAGCTGCGCATGCATATCGATGCGGACGGCACCGCCTACGGCGTGTTCGATCACCAGGACGGGATCCAGACCGGCGCGTTCAAGGATGGTCACTGGAGCGGTTGGTGGTGCCAGCTTCCGAGTCGCAAGCCTCCCGACGACGCGGGTACACTCGAGCTTCACTTCGTGCGCGGCGACGATCGTATCCTCATCGAGGGCGAGTACAAGTACGGCGATGGTCGCGAGGCCGAGTGGCGCAAGGATTTCTACGGCGTCGAGATCGCCGACCCGACAAGTTTCGCCCTCGAGCAGCGCCTGCAGCATCACGAGCCATGTCCGAAGTAAACACGCCCGTTCCCGTCGACCCACGCGATGTCGAGCTGCGCGAGCTCGTCTTCGCTGGCCACATCGACCGCGCGACCGAGCGGGCGATCCGCGCGTACGGTCCCGAGCTCGTCGGCTGGCTGTGCTCGATGGTCCCGAGCGAGGCCGACGCCTACGACGCGTTCTCGTGGTTATCCGAGGAGCTGTGGCGCAGTCTGCGCAACTTCGACGGTCGCTGCTCGGTGCGCACGTGGTGCTACATGCTCGCGCGCCACGCGGCGTCGCGCGTTCGCACGCCGCGCCAGCAACAGGAGATCCTGGTGTCCGAGATCCCCTCGGTCGTGCAAGCCGCGCAGGAAGTCTGGAGCACGACACTTGTCGGTGCGCGCCGCGCCGAGGACGTCTACGCGCAGCTTCGTCGCGAGCTCGACGACGAAGACCAAGCGCTGCTCGTCCTGCGCGTCGATCGCGGGCTGCCCTGGCACGACATCGCGATCGTGCTGCTCGGTCAGGACGCGGATGGCGATGCCGTCAAGCGCAAGGCCGCGACGCTGCGCAAGCAGTTCGAGCGGATCAAGGAGCACCTGCGCGCGAGTGCCGCGAAGCGGCTCGAGGACTGACTACTTGATCGAGTCGGTGCCCTGCGAAGCGCCGGCGAATTGCTGCATGAACTGCGTCTCGAGGCCCTGAATCTGCGCATTGCGTCGATACAATTGCTCGCGCGCACCGTTGATCGACGCGGCGGCGGTCGACCATCGCGCGCCTTCGATCGCGAACACGGCCGACCGAGGATCCGAGCGACCATCGCCACCGGTCTGGTCCGCCTTGCGGCTGTTGGCTTCAACTGCGAGTCGACCATAGAGACCGGGTAGATCCGCGGCACCACCGCTGGTCAGCCCATCGAGCGCGCCTTGCGTCGCGACCGATGCGGAACGGACTGCGCCAAACAAGCCACTGGCTTGCGACGCCTCGGTCGACCCGGCCGGCGCCTTGCCTTGCTTGATCATCGCCTTGTCGATGCTCTTGCCGAACTCCGAGAAGGCTTGCGCCATCTTTGCCTGCTCGTCTTCGACGCGCTTCGCCTTGGTGCGAAGATTCACGAGTCCGTTCTGATACGCGAGGACGTGCGCCTTGAGTTGCGCTGCCTCGGCCTCGGCGGCATAGGTCTTGAGGTTGGAGTCATAGGCCGCGATCTGAGCTTGAATCGCTTTGATCCGGATCTCGATCACGCTCGCGAGCACGCCACCGGCTTTCTCCGTCACACCCGCGACGTCGGTCTTGGCGTGAATGAGGCCGTCCTCGCCTTCCTTGGCCGAGGGATCCTTGACCTCTTGAGTGCCGATCGCACCGGTCTCGCCCTCGACAAACTCCGCGCCGGAGAACGCGACGGTCAGTCCCTTCTCGAAGGTCTCCGTCGCTTGCGCGATGGTCTCCCACTTCTCTTTCTCTTCGGTCGCTTTCGATTGCTTCGCTTTGATCGAGTCGATCGCAGTGGGGATCAACTGCGTGATGATCGAATATTGCTGCGGTGCGATCTCGTTGCGTGCCTGCGTATAGTCCGTCATCGCGGTCTTATACGCGCCGGTGTCCGGTGCCTTGATTCCCATCTGACGCGCCATACTGCCAAGTTGGTTGCCGCTGCCACTGAGCTCCGTGGCGTTGATCGTCTGATCACCTGGCTTGGTGTGTTTCTGCCCGTCCGCGAGGCCCGCGAGGTTGTTCGGGTCCTGCTTCTGTGTGACCTCGATCGACATCGCTTGCGCGCGCTTGACGAGGTCCGCCCACGTCGAGTTGCTCGTATTCGCGAGCGAGATCCACGACGAGGTGGCATCGCCAGCAACCCGCACATCCGCCAGCATCGAGATTGACCACGCCGCATCCGCCTGTGCGTTCTGCGCGTAGACCCCGTTCAACTTGCCCGAAGCGAACGGGTTCCATTTGCTCGGCAGGTGGGTCGAGTAGTAAACGTTCGCCGATTCGGCATTCTCGCGACAGGCGATCAGGTTCTGGTTCGATCCGGCGAGCCCGGTCTGCGGTGCGACCAAGCTGCCGCCGTTGCCTTGCATCGAGCTCGCGAGCGATGCGGCCATCGCGGCGAACGATCCGTCGGCCGCCGCATACTTCGGCGGAGCGGGTAGCTCTTTTAGATCCTTGTCGTCAGAGTACGCTGTCGCGATGCGCGCGATTGTGGGCGAGAAGCCGCTGATCTTCGCAGCACCACCGCTCACCATCGCGTTCGCCGCGTGATCGGCCTCGTGCTCCGCCGCGTCGGCCGGGCCCGAGACCTCGAGCTTGTTCTGCCGGGTCGGCGTTCCGCCGCGCTGTTGCACGGTGTGCGCGACCTCGTGCGCGAGCAGATGCTGACCCGAGCCGCTGCTCGGATCGAACTGCCCAGCACCGAAGTGAATGTTCTGACCCGTCGTGTAGGCCTTCGCACCGACGGCGGAAGCCGCGGTTGCGGACTCCGCGCCGGTGTGAACGCGGACGCTCGACAAGTCCGTGCCAAGCGACGACTCGAACTTCCGCATGATCGGCGATGGCAACGACATGCCGCTGCTCGATGACGCGGTCGCGACCGCATGATCGGCGCCCTCGGCGACGCCGTTGCTATCGCGCTCGGCCTTGCGTTGGATCAGCCCCGAGACCAACGGGTGCTTCGGCGCGTCGAGCTTGGCCGATAGGCTCCCGCGACCTGGCGCGAGCTCGGTGTCGTTCGAGGACGACTGCGATTGGGCGGACGAGTGGGTGTGTTCACGTTCGGTCATCAGGCTCCTTAATCGATCGCACCACCGCTGGAGAGCTTGCCGAGCTCGGCAAACTCGAGCGCCACCGCGCGCTCCAGGTGGTGTTGGTGAAGGACGGACTCTTCTTGCGCTGCGAGGAATGCGGCGCGCAGGCATGCATTGCGGATGTAGCCACCGGAGAGCTGGTACTTGCGCGCGAGCGCATCGAGCGCGAACGTGCCGGCGGTCGGCAGCTCCGGTGGCAGGTGCGCGCGCCACAGTTGCTCGCGCGTATCCTCATCCGGAAACGGAAACGACAGACGAAACGACAGCCGGCGCTTGAACGCCGGATCGATCGATCCGCCGGTGTTGGTCGTCAGCATCGCGATACCTTCGAACGAGTCGAGGCGCTGGAGGAGGTAGTTGACCTCGAGGTTCGCGTAGCGATCGTTGCTCGAGCGGACCTCCGTTCGCTTCGCGAACAGCGAGTCGGCCTCGTCGAACAACAGGATCACCTGACCATCTTCCGCGGCGTCGAAGATCGTCGCGAGGTTGCGCTCGGTCTCGCCGATCCACTTCGACATCACCTTCGAGAGGTCGACCTGATAGAGTTCGAGACCGAGCTCGCGCGCGACGACACCGGCGACGAGGGTCTTGCCGGTGCCGGGTTGGCCCTGGAACAGCGCGGTGAGCCCGCGTGACGTTGCCATCGTGCGGCCCATGCCCCAATCCTCGAACACGGTGCGGCGATGACGAACGCGCGCGACGAGCTCGCGTAGCGAATCGAGGATGTCGGGCGGCAGCACGACATCGGCCCACGCGGCGAGCCGATCGACGCGCCGCGCGAACTGGCCGAGCCGAGCGTCGCGGGTCTGGCGGATGAACGACTCGATGCTCGCCGCGGCACTGTCACCGCCAGTCTCGACCGCGGCGGCCACCGCCCGCCGGATCACGCCGGGACCGACGCGATAGCGCGCGGCGAGACCGTCGGGATCCCCGACGATGTTCGCGCCCGCGAGCGTGCGTGCCCAGACTTCGCGCCGCTCGGTCTCCGGCAAGATCGGGACGTCGATCACGACATGGCCGGCCGCAAATGGAATGGGCGCGTCGGCGTGCGTGACGAGCGCGAGCGGGCCGGGATGGGCGCGCAGGACTTCGCTCGCGACGTCGCGACCAGCGCGCTCCTCGAACGCGACCTGATCGAGCTCGACGACGCACGGGAACAGACCGGCGAGCTGCGCACCGCGCAACGCGTGCCGCAGCGCGGGCACGAACTGATCGACGCTGCGAGGCAGCGCGCTCGCCGAGATGATCGCGAGATCGAGCCCGGCCTCGGCCGCGAGCGCAGCCAGCAGTGCGCGGCGACCGCTGCCGGCAACGCCACGAACGGCAATGCGGAGCGGCGTCGTACTCGGGGGCGAGAGCGCGTCGTAGGCCCGATCGAGGACGGCATGCGGAATGTCGAGCGCGCTCAACGCGCAGTCCGCTGCGCGGACGCCGGTGCCGGCGCCGAGCTCTGGCGGTTCGGCACGCAGCCGATCGAGGACGACGGCATCGATCGTCAGCTCGGCGAACGGGCGCGCGCGCTTACCTGCGAGCTGGACGATACCGAGCCGAACGAGCGGTGCCTTCGGATCGAGCTCGGCTGCGACGTCGTAGCGGTCGTGACGCCCCGCGAGCAACTGCTGGACGAGGAGCTCGTCGACGATCGGGCGTCCGGCGTCGTTCGAGAGAATGCCGAACAGCCTTGCGATTTCACCCTGGAGCGACGCTGCGGCGATCACGAGTAGGATGTCGACCGCTCGCGGGCTGAGCCCGAGCTCGGTGACGAGTGCGCCGATCGGTGTCGTTGGCGCTCGCCAGTCCGGATCGGCGGCGATCGTGTGCTCGTGCGCTGCTAGCTCTTCGGCTGCGGCGGCCACATGGTCGGATGCGAACCCGCCGCCGAGGCCGAGGATCGCGGACACCTCGAGCTCGTACGGATGCCGACCCTCGTTGCCGTAGCCGAGGCTGCGCGTGTCCCACGCGGACGCGATCGCCCGGAGCGCGAGCAATGCGATGCCGCGGAGCTCGCGATCGAGAGCCAGTCGCGCGCGACCACGATCGACCTCGGGCCGGCGCGGGCGCGGTTGCAGCGCATGCAGCACCGGCATCATGCGCGGCGCAGGAGCCGCTGCCACGACGACGGGAAGCACCGGCGCGATCAGAGGCGCGTCCTGCTCGGCCGAGGGCTCGATGACCTTGATGCCGTCCGTCATCGGGGCGGTCCGCGCGAGGTGCTCGGCGACGTCGTGGACTTCGAGGTCGCCGCGCGCCGACTTGACGACGAGTCGGCCCGCGGCCGGATCGATCGCGAAATCGACGATGTCGTACGCGAGCTCGATCGTTCCGAGCTGTCGGCCGGAGCGCAACTCGAGACACCATAGTGTCCGCGGAGAGATCTGGACGATCGCTTGGCCGCGACGTGTCGCGACTTGGATGTTCGTCGTCGGCACCACGCTGCGCTGAACGATCTGGCCGCTCGACAGCGAGCCCAACAGCAGCTGCCGGCCGCTGCCTTGCGCGACCGCAAGCACGAACATCTTACCGTCCTGCATGACCGCGCCGCCGAGCACCGACGTATTGGGCGCGAGCGTCGTGGTGGTTCCGGACGGCAGCGTGACTCGTGGTCCGCGCGCGATCAGATGGCGACGACCCGTGAACGGGATCGCGAGCTCTTCGGTCACCTCGACACGGACGAGCGTCCCGAAGTCATCGACGAGACTCAGTCCGCCATACAGCGCGCCCGGCGAGCCACATGGTGCCGGTTCGAGGTGGGGAGTCACGACCGGTGGAAGCGCGACCGGCTCGCCGATCATGCGACCGCCGAGGTCATAGCGGACGAGGCGTTCGTCGCGTGTGGCGATCCATAGCTGGTCGCCTGTGATGCACGCCACGCGCGCGATCTCGGGCACGCGCACGACGGCCCCGCCGATCACATCGACGATCGCGACCGCCGCCGGCTCCACGACCATGAGCTGGCGACCGCTGCGATCGAACCGGAGCTGTCGCCCGGTGAGCGACGTGAACGAGGCGCTCATGTGGAGGGTTGCGTGCTGCTCACACCCGGTTGTGACACCTGATTTTTCGGACGCGAAATCAGCTAGTTGCTTGATGAAGATTCGTCACTTCGACGAACCGATGGGGCGGCCCACATGACGATTCATGCGAACCGGCGGCACAACACGCGATTCAGACGAACGCGTCGGCGATCGCCGTGTTGGCCGTAGCTGCGCGTAACCGTTGCAGATCGAGCATGCCGCGGCGCGCGAGCTCGGCGATCGCGGTCGCTGCGCTCTTGAGCTCGAAGTGGCGGCCGTTCGAGGGCTTCGGCCGATCGACGAGGTCGAGCAGGGCGTCGGTGACCCGTTCGGGGGCGTCGTCACCGAGGGCGTGGACGAGCTTGATCGCGAGGTTGGCGTCGCCGAGCAGCGCGGCGGCGATCACCGCTTGTCCGAGCGCGGGCTTGCCGATCGGGCCGGGCGTGAGCGAACCGGAGGCGGCGAGCTGGGTCGAGACCTCGACGAGCGCGGCCGGATCGTCGGCGCGCCAGTAGACGTCGAGCAACCGGCGCAGCGTCGGCACGTGCGATGGATCGAGATCGGAGGCGCGCAGGAACACGTCGTCGGCGCGATCGAGATCACCGAGATGGACGAGGATCGCATCGCCGAGCCGGTAGAGACGGTCGGCGCGCTCGGCCGGCGAGGGCGCGAGCGGCACGAGTTGGTAGAGGTAGCGCGTGGCGGTCTGCCAGTCGTTACGCGCGACGTGGACCTCGACCAGTTGTTCGATCGCATGCGCGTGATGCGGGTGCGCGCGCACGATGCGCTCGAGCTGGTTGACCGCGGACGCGAGATCGCCGAGCTGTCGATAGAGATCGACGAGCGCGAAGTGGGTGGCGAGCAGCGCCTCGTCGTCGTCGAGCGGGACGAGATCGAGCACCGCACGCGCTGCGGCGAGCGCGAGCGCGGTCTCGCCGAGGCGCGTCGCGAGCTCCTGGATCCGCATCAGGATGTCGCGGCGACCGGGCGCGGCGGCGGCCGCGGCACGCGCGAGATCGAGGGCCTCGGAGTCGCGACCGAGATGCTCGGAGATGATCGAGCGGCGCAGCGCGAGCTCTTCATCGCCGAGGACGCTCTCGCCGGGACCGAGGTCGCGATAGATGAGGTCAGCGGTCGGCCAATCACCGAGCTTGAACGCGAGGGCACCGCGCGCGTCGAGCGCGTCGGTGTGACCGGGGGCTTCGATCAGCGCGAGATCGTACGCGCGCGCGGACTCGCCGTAGCGACCGAGCTCTTCAGCGAGGTGCGCGACCTCGAGCCACGCGGCGGCGCGCTCCTCGGCGACCTGGGTCTTCGCGGCGCGCAGCGTGGTCAGCTCGGTGAGCGCCGGGAGATCGCCCGACAACCGATGCGTGCTCGCGAGCGCGCGAAACGCCGCACCGTGGCCCGGATCGAGGCGCCACAACTGGTGCGCGAGCCCTTCGGCTCCCTCGAGATCGCCGGCGGCTTCGGCTTGTTCGAGCCGGTTGGCGAGCGAGGCGCGCTCGTCGGCGGGGACCTCGATGTTCGCGCGACAGCGGGCAGCGGAGGCGAGCAACTCTGCGCGATCGGACGCGCGCGCGGTGGTCGCCGCTTCCTCGTAGAGCCGCGCGGCTTCGGCGCGACGACCGACCGACTCGTAGCGCTTCGCGAGCGGCGCGCGCACCGCCGGGATGGTCGGATCGAACGCGAGCGCTTGCTCGAGGTTGACCTGGCCCTGGTCGGGATCGTCGAGGCGCTCCTGGAAGATCAGCGCGAGCTCCATGTGGAGCGCACCACGATCGCGCGGATTGTGCGACGCCGCGATCTCGCGGTACAGCAGCGACGCGACGAGCGCCCACTCGCCGCGCACCATCGCGGCGGTGCGCAACTGGTACGCGATCTCCGGATCGGCGGGCGCGCATGCGTGGGCTTCCTTGAGGCAGCGATACGCCTCGGCATCGCGGCCGAGCGCGCCGCGGTAGAGCTTCGCGCGCCGCCGCCACAGCACGGAGCGCGCCGTCGCATCCTCGGTCATCATCAGTTGGCGACCGATCGCCTCGGATGCGGCGGTGATGTCGCCGGTCTCGCCGTAGAGGCGTTCGAGCAGCTCGAGTGGCTCGCGATCTTCGGGGTGCGCGTCCGCGGCACGTTCGGCCGCGACGATCGCCGCGGGATGGTTTTCGTCGTCGGCGAGCTCGTGCGCTTCGACGAGCTCGACGCCACGCTGCGCGATCGCGGGCGGCGCCACCGGCGGTCCGCCGATCTCGCCGGAGACCACCGAATCGTCGCGGCCGAGGAGCTCGGCGCGCTCGGCGGCGAACGCGCGCCGCACGCCGTCGTAGTCGGCGGACTCGGCGATCTGTTCGTAGAGGTCGCGCGCGAGCTCGATCTCGTCGGCACCGGCGAGCGCGTCGGCAAACGGCATCCACACCGGTGCGTAGCTCGGGTCGACCCGGTACGCCTTGTTCCACAGCGCGGTCGCGCGGATCGGATCGCGAGCCTCGCCGCGCGCGATCAACGCGAGCTCGTGCAGCGCGATCGCCTGCGCGCGCCCGATGCCTTCGAGCGAGACCCGATCGAGCACGCCGCGCCGCAGGTCGGCGCCATCGGGGCTCGCGTGCAGGTGCGCGAGCAGCGCGAGCAGGATGCCCGGATCGTCGGGCGCGTCGCGGTGTGCGGCGAGCAGGCGATCGCGATCGGCGAACGCGGCGGCGGCGCGCACGGCGCCGGAGATCTCTTCGCGTGTGCCACTGACCGTGACCGATGGCGGTTCGTCGTCGTCGGGTGGCATGGACTCGGTGATCTCGAGGACGTGGATCGGCGGCACGTCGTCGCTGCCACCGATCGCGCGCAGCAGCGCAGCGGCGTCGGCGCGCAACGATTCGGAGTCGTCGGACTTCGCGTCCTGGGCCCGCCCCTCGTACGTGCGCGCGAGCTGCGCTTTGCGCGTGACCTCACCGTGGAGCTCGGCGAGCAGCTTGCCGCCGTCGTCGAGTTGCGCGGCGCTGGTCGCGGTATCGATCAGTGCGACCGCTTCGGCATTCTTGCCCGAGCGCACGAACGCGGTCGCGAGGCTGACGAGATCCGCGGCCGCACGGCGCTCCGCCGGAATCGCCGACAGGGCTTCGACCGCGACCTCCCAGGCGAGGTGCGTCGCGGCTTCACTCGCGAGCATGCGCAGCGTCGAATCGTGGCGCGATCCACCGAACGACTCGGCGGCTTCGCGCATCGCCGCGCGCGCCTTCGGGGCATCATCGACTCGATCGTAGTAGAGGTCGGCGAGCTCTTGCAGCGCGTCGCCTTTCTTGGTGCCGGTGAGCAGCTCGGTCCGCGCCGTGAGATGGCGGACCGCCGCCGGATAGTCGCCGAGCTCGATCGCGAGCTCGCCGAGCTCGTGCAGGAGCTCCGGATCGCCCGGCGCGACGTGATTCGCGGCCTCGAGCGCCGCGAACGCATCGCCGATCTTGCCGGCCGCACGCGCCCGTTGCGCACCGTCGCGCAGCGACAGCGCACCCGCGCGCGCTTCTCGCATCCGGCCGCTCATCGTGTCTTCCTCGGTGCTCGGCGCATCGCTCGCGCGCGGCGCGGCCTCTCCGCGCAACCGGGCGAGCGCGGCGAACGCGACCTCGAGCGGCAGCTCGCCGCGCATCCCCGGATCGATCGTCGCGCGTTCGATCAGCGGCAGCGCGACGGTGCGCACCGCATCGACCTGACCGTCGCCGAGGCCGCCGATCAACTCGGCGAGTGCGCGCACGGCGGCCTGGCGATCGCGCAACACGACCGCGAGATCGAGGGCGTTGTCGCCGGCGAGCTCGCCCGCGAGCTGCGCGAAGCCCCCGGCGGCGGCGACCACGGCGTGATCGGCGGCGAGCCGCGTGGTGACGTAGTGCAGCGACAACCGCCACGACGGATCGATCTCGAGCGCGCGCTGATGCGTCGCGAGCGCGACGTCGGGACGGCCAAGCTGATCCTGCAGATCGCCGAGTCGCGACAGCAGCGGTTTCTGGCGCGCCGGGTGACGCGCGGTCGCGGCGACCTTGCGCCCGAGGATCACGCTGACGCGCTCGAGATCGCCGCGCTCGCGCCACTGCGCCTCGAGGGCGTCGAGCGCCGGCAGGTGGGTCTCGTGAATCCGCAGCGCCGCTTCGAGGCAGCGGACCGCATCGTCGACGCGGTCGGCGCGCCGAAACAACTCGCCCGCCCGATACATCGCATCGGCGCGTGCGCTCGGCGACGAATCGGCCGCGAGCTGCGCGAACCCTTCGAGCGCGGTCGCGGCACCGGCGAGATCGCCGGCGCGCTCCGCGAGGTCGGCGAACAGCCGCAGGGCCTGACCGCGCAGCTCGGGCGTCGTCGCGCGCCACATGTCGGCGTTGTCGAGATCCTCGGTCAACGGCCGCAACGTCGCGACCGCGAGCGCGGCATTGCCGCTGCGATCGGCGGCCACCGCGAGCCGGTAGCGAAATGCGCCGAGCTTCTCGAGGTCGGCCTGCGGGTCGTCGATCAAGCCGGTGTAGGCGCGGATCACGTCGGGCCACGCGCGTTGCCGCCACGCGGCTTCGCCGAGGGTGGCGAGCACCTCGCGGCGCAGATGCGAGGGCACGTTGTGGTCGAGCTCGGCGTGCGCGCGCGCCCCGTGGGGCAGGGCCGACGCCGGCTCGTCGGCCTCGAGCCACGCGGCGGCCGCGGCGTGCTCGGTCGCGACGCGGTTGCCACGCTCGGCCATCTTCGCGAGTGCGGCGAGCGCCTGGGCGCGCGCACGGGCATCGCCGCTGTGCGAGAGCAGCTCGGCCTCGAGGGCGTACGCGCGACGCCGCGTCACCGGGCTCGCGTCTTCTTCCTCGGTCAGCGCGAGCGCCTCGTGCAGATCCGCGAGCGCCGCCGCGAGGTCCGGCGTGGTCTCTCGGCGCCGCACGTCGGCGCGGCTGATCAACAGCTCCGCACGCTCGGCGGGAGGCGGCCGCGTCGCGAGCACCGCGTCGATCCAACGGCGCTCGTCGATCGGCTCGGCGGCGCGAGCGAGCATCGTGCGCGCGGCATCGCGCGCGATCGCAGGCGCGTGGAGGGCGGCGAGCCCGTGGGCGCGTTCCCAATCGACGCCGGCCTGCATCGCATCGCCGGTGCGATCGAACAGCGTCGCGCGCGCGACCGCGAGCTCGGCGGCGCGGATGTACATCCGATCTTCGTTCACGTCGTCGTCGGTGCCGAGATCGACGAACGACGCGATCGCCGTCTCGAGCTCCGCAGCGGCGTGTTGCGAATCGGCCGCGGCTTCGGCGATCTCGGCGAGCACCGCGTGGGCCTCCGCGGCGGTCTCACCGCCGGCGAGCGTGGCCCGGCGCAGCGAGCCGCGCGCGTCGTCGATCCGCTCGAGCACGACGAGCGATCGCGCGAGCGCGAGCTCGTGACGTGTCATCTGCGCTTGGCCGAGGCCGAGGCCGCGCAACCGCTCGTAGAGCTCCGCGGCCGCCGCGTGATCGCCGCGTGCGGCGGCCAGTCCTGCGAGCCCGGCGATCGCATCGCCTTGCAACGCGTCGTGTTCGAGCGCGCGGCGCCAGGCGACTTCTGCGCCGGCGACGTCGTCCTGCTTCGCGAGCGCGTCGCCGATGACCGCGTGGGCGCGCGAGGCTGTGGGCGCATCGTTGCGCTCCTCGGCGAGTCGCGCGACCTCGCGCCACGCGTCGAGCGCCGCGCGCGGATCACTCGCCGCCAGGATCGTCGCGGTCATCTCGTGGACCGCCGGATCATCCGGTGCGAGCGCGCGCGCGGCCGAGAGCTCGAGGTGCGCGTTGCCAGGATCGCGCAGTTGGTGTGCGAACACGTCGGCGAGCCGAAGGTGGAGTTGGACGGCGCGCAGATGATCGGTGTGCTGCGCTTGCAGCGCGCGCGATCGCAACAGGCGCACGAGCTCGGCCCAGCGCTGCTCGTCGACCAGCCGATCGGCGAGCGCATCGGCCGCTTCCGCCGACGCTGGATCGTGCTCGAGCGCGAGCTCGTAGAGCTCGGTCGCGGCGCGCGGTTCGAGCACGCGCAACAGCCGCGCACCGGCGAGCGCGGCGAGCGCCGCCTGATCGTCATCGCCCTCGGCGCTCGCGAGGTTCGCGACCTGCGTCAGGTGACTCGCGGCCTCGCGCGCATCGCCTTGCGCGAGCGTGATCGAGGCGAGCGCGGCGTGCGCCGCCGGAAACTGCGGCCACCGACCGAGCGCCTGGCGCGCGAGCTCGAGTCCGTCGAAGAACCACGCCGGTCGCGCCGCCGCGAGCGCGAGGATCCGCTCGAGCAGGTGCGGCTGATCGGGGCCACCGGCCGCGAGCAGCGCGCGATAGCCGCGCATCGCTTCTTCGACGTGACCCTCGCGGAGTTGATCGTCCGCCGAGTGCATCAGGTCGTGCGCCGCCGCGAGCTGGATCGGCATCACGCGGACGCCGAGCTCGCCGTTGCGACTGCCCGGTGGCCCGAACGCGATCTCGATCGCGGCGCGGCCGATCCGCACCGACAGGAGCTCGACCTCGGACACCGCCGGCAACCGCCAGCCGGCCGGCGGCATCAAGTGCCAGAGCAGCGCGCCGACGAGATCGATCTCGACATCGCACAGCCCGCGCACGTGCGGCCGCTCGACGACGCCGACCGCATCGGTCGCGCCCAGCAGCGCCGTGAGGATCCGATCCGCGATCGCCGGCCCGGGCGTCGGCAGGTGGCCGTGCACCCGGATGTGGCTCGCGAGCGCGCGCAGATGCGTGCCGGTGTTCGCGACCTGGATCCGGAACGTGAGATCGGCGGCGGCGAGTCCATCCGCCGCGCGTGCGCGCACCGCGACGAAGCCATCGCACAACCGCGCTGTGACCTGCGTGATCCCGAGCCCCGCGAGATGGCGACGCGCGGCCTCGACGCCGGCATCGAGGGCCGACGCCGGCGCGCGGACCGCGAGCATCCGCAACCGCGTGCGCCGGCGCTGATACTTCTCGGCCTGGCTCGAACCCGGGTTGGTCCCGAGGTCGGTGACATCGAGCTCGAGCCGCTCGATGTGGAGTGGGCCGGCGTGGAGGTCGACGAGCGCGAGCCGGCCCACGCCACCCAGGGCGTGAAACGTGAACGGCAGCCGGCCCGGGCCTGCCGGCGCACCGACGACAGTCACGGTGCTGAGACTACCAATGAATCACTACAGATGCTGGCTCAGTGGAACGACATGCAGGGCTTGTACGTCACCGGCAAGACCTTGCCGGCATCGTCGCGCTCGATCAGCAGCTCGGGGTTCGGCTTGATCTTGCCGTCCTTCGCGAGTCCTTCGCACTTGTCCCGCATCCAGTCGTCGAGGAAGGCGTTCGCGCGCGTGGTGCGGAGCGCGGCGGTGAGGCGATCGGCTTCCTTGTCGAAGTCTTTGACGTTCGGCGTCTTGCGGTCGACGAGCTGGATCACGACGTACGACCCGTCCGCCTCGTAGACCTTCTTGGCGAGGTCGCCGGGATGGAGGTCACCGCCGTAGACGGCTTCGATCGCGTCCTTGGATTGGCCGAGGCCGGGCATCTGCGTCGCGCGAGCACGCGGGCCGAACCGGTTGATATGCGGCTTCGCGACGTCGCCGATCGCGGGCAGTTGGTCCATCGACGGCACGAGCTCCGCTGGAGCGGGCGGCGTGACCGGCGTGGTCGGCGCAGCCGAGCCAGCGCCGGAACCAGCCGCCGGCGCGGCAGAGCCCACGGCGGCCGAGCCGGCCTGCTGCTGGGTCTCGAACCAACCGGCCGGGATGTCGCGGTCCGGCTTCACTTCGAGCGAGCCGTGCTGCTTTTGCTGCTGCTGGATGATCTGGCGCAGCTTCGCCTTCTGATCCTCGGGGATGTTCGGATCGTCGAGCAGTTGCTCGAGGTCCATGCCGGCGGGCGCCGGAGCTTCTTTGTCGTACAGCTTCTCGAGCGTCTTGCCCTGCGCCTCGGCGAGGGCGGTCAGCGCCGCGCGCTTCGCCGCTTCCTTGCTGTAGGTATCCTTCGACATCTCCCAGGCGATCTCGCGCTTGACCTGGTCGAAGCTGAGGTCACCCTCGCGCTTGTCCTCGGCGAGGATCAAGTACACGCCCTTGTCGGTCGCGATCACCGCGGTCATCTCGCCCGGCTTCAGCGCCTTGACCGCGTCGTTCACGGCCTTGTCGCCGAGCGCGGCGTTCTCGACCGAGTGCCAGCCAATGTCGCCCGAGACCGACTTCGCGTTGTCGTCGGTGTTGAGCTGCTTCGCGGCGTCGGCGAACTTCTTCGCGCCCGCGGTGCGGACCGCCTCGAGCTTGGCCTTGGCTTCGTCGGCCGACTTGTCGGCCGTCTTGTCGCCGGGCTTCTTGTCGTCGGGCTTCTTGTCGTCGGGCTTCTTGTCGGCCTTCGCCGTCGCGATGAAGATCTGGCGCAGCTTCAACGCCGGCTTGGTCCCCTTGTAGGTGCGCTCGTCCGCCTTGTAGCGGGCGCTGACGTCGTCGCCGTGATCCTTCAGATACCGGTCGACATCCGCCTCGGTCATCCGCAGCGCGCTGCGATAGGTCTCGGGCTTGAACTCGACGACGTCGTAGGTCGCGGTGTCGTTCTCGAAGCGCCACTGGGCGAGCGCCTCCTCCTTGGACACCTCGACCGACTCGGTCAGGATGTCGGCCATCATCGACGCCAGCATGCTGCGCCGCTGCTCCTCGATGTACGCGTTCTGCGAGATGTTGAGGCCCGCGACCCAGCCCTTGAACGCCTTGATGCTCCACAGGCCGTCCTGGTCGAACACGCCCTGGATCACCTTGCGAATCGGACGGTAGACCGCCTCGACGTCCTCGGACTGGCCGGGAGGAGGCGGGGTCGCCGAGTAGAACCGACCCTTCTTGATCTCTTCCATCAGCAGCGCCTCGGTCACGATCAACCCGCGCTTGTCAGCCTCGGTCGCCAGCAGCTCGCGCCGGATCAGCGTCTCGAGGGCGATGTGGACCTTCGACTTCGACGTGCCCCAGTTGTAGGGGCTCGAGTACGCCATCTTGAAGGCGGTCTGCGTTGCCTCGTCGCCATCGACGGAGAGCACGACGTTGCTCGTGCCACTGCACCCGTTGTCATCTTCACGGCTCTGACCGGGCCGGAAGTTGATGACGAAGATCGCGATTAGCAGGCAGAAGATCAGGTACACGAAGATCGATGCACCCTGCTTGCGCATTTGTTCGAGCATGCGGCTGAGGTTCTAGACCGCATGGTCCCGATTCACAAGCGGGAGCGCCCCGGTCCCGAGGGGGACTGAACGGGCTTCTGGCATGGCGAAAGATGTCTTGCGTGTGATCGAATCCGCGTGATAACCCCGCTCGGCTTTTCGACTTCCTACGTCGCGAAGTAACAGGAATCATCATGCTCTTCGATTGGGTCTACGGAATGTTTTCCAATGACCTGGCCATCGATCTCGGGACGGCCACCACACTCACATTCGTCAAGGGTCGCGGCATTGTCGCGAACGAGCCGAGTGTGGTCGCGGTGCAAGCGTCTTCCCAGGGCGGACCCAAGAAGGTCCTTGCAGTGGGCAAAGAGGCGAAGGAGATGCTCGGCCGAACGCCGGGCAACATCGTCGCTATTCGACCGATGAAGGACGGTGTGATCGCGGACTTCGAAGTGACCGAAGCCATGCTTCGCTACTTCATTCAGAAAGCGCATTCGCGACGCACGCTCGTGCGACCGCGCGTGATCGTCAGCGTGCCGTCGGGAATTACCGAAGTCGAGAAGCGCGCGGTGCGCGACTCGGCCCTCGCAGCGGCGGCGCGCGAGGTCTACTTGATCGAGGAGCCGATGGCGGCCGCGATCGGTGGTGGGCTTCCGATCACCGAACCGACCGGCAACATGATCGTCGATATCGGCGGCGGCACGACCGAGGTCGCGGTGATCGCGCTCGCGGGCGTGGTGCTCTCGAAGTCGATCCGCGTCGCCGGCGACAAGATGGACGAAGCGATCGTCCAGTACATCAAACGCAAATACAACTTGCTGATCGGCGAGCGCACCGCCGAGATCATCAAGAAAGAGATCGGCTCGGCGTTTCCGCTCGAAGAGCCGCTCACCGTCGAGGTCAAGGGTCGCGACCTCGTCGCGGGCGTGCCGAAGACGCTGATGGTGAACTCCGACGAGATCCGTGAAGCACTGCAGGAGCCGGTCAACGCGATCGTCGACGCGGTGCGCTCGGTGCTCGAGCGGACGCCGCCCGAGCTGTCGGCCGATATCGTCGACCGCGGCATCGTGCTGTCCGGCGGAGGCGCGCAGTTGAAGAACCTCGACGTGCTGCTGCGCGAAGAGACCGGCTTGCCGGTGATGGTGTGCGAGAACCCGCAACTCGCGGTCGTGCTCGGCACGGGCAAGGTGCTCGACGAGCTGTCGCTGCTTCGCGAGATCGCGCTGCGGTAGATCATGACGCTGCGCCGGCGCCTCGTCGATTGGTGTTTCGCCGGGCTCCTGGTCCTTTTGCCGGCGCTCGTCTTGAAGGCGAGCCTCGCGCGCGGCACGCCGTCGGGACTCGACACCGCGCTGTTGCGGATCACCGCGCCGCTCGAGGTGGGCGTGTCGTGGGTCGTCGAAGGCATCGGCGGCCTGTGGAATCGCTACGTCTCGCTCGTCGGTGTCGAGTCGGAGAATCGCGAGCTCCGCGACGACAACGACAAGCTGCGCAAGCAGCTCGCCGCGACCACGCGCAAGGCGTTCGATGTCGAAGCGCTCGAGGATCTCGCGGTCGTCAAGCGCCGCACGCCGGCCGACACGCTCGGTGCGCGCGTGATCGGTGCGCCGCTGTCGCCGCAGTTCCGCGTGTTGCGGATCCGGATCGATCGCGGCGATCGCGATGTCGCGCCGGGGATGCCGGTGATCAGCGGCACCGGGCCGGTCGGTCGCGTCGACAAGGTCTACGGCGATTACGCCGATGTCACGCTGATGAGCGATCCGAGCTCGTCGATCGAAGTGCTGATCCCGCGGACCGGTGGGCGCGGCATGTTGACGGGGCTCGGTCGCCCCGATTCGTACGCGTGCACGATCGGCTGGCTCGAGAAGCAGACCAATCCGACCGCGAAGGTCGAGGTCGGCGACGAGATCGTGACGAGTGGACTCGGTGCGAGCTTCCCGCCGGGCCTGGTCGTCGGGAAGATCTCCAAGGTCTCGCGCGACGACGGCATGTTCCAGCGCGTCGAGGTCGAGCCGTCGGTCGACGTGTCGCGCGTGCGCGCGGTCGAGGTGTTGTTGGCGCCGCCGCCACCGCCCGATCCCGACGCGAAGACCAAGAAGCGCAGCGAGCCGGCGTTCGGCGGGAGGCCGCTGTGAGAACGGCGACGATCGTGCTCGTCGCGTACTTCTCGTGCGTGATCCTCGGATCGGTGTGGCGGTTGCTCCCGTGGATCCACGACGCGGTCCCCGATCTCGGCGCGCTGACCGCCGCGTATCTCGGGTTGACCGCGCGCCGCAACATCGCGCCCGCCGTCGGTGGCTCGGTGATGCTCGGCTACCTGGTCGACCTGATCTCCGGTGCGCCGCCGGGACTGATCGCGCTCGTGCTCGGGTTGACCTGCGTGATCGCACGCGCGGTGCAGCAACGGATCTACGTCCGCGGTGCGACGATGACGATCGCGTTCTCCGCGTTCGTCGCGCTGGTCGCCGGCATCGTCGCGATGCTCGTGCGCGGCATCTATCACGTGCCGAGCGCGGCGATCGCGCTCGAGCTTCGCAACCTCGCCGTCGTCGTCGCGGCCACCGGGGTGATCGGCCCGATCGTGTGGCGGATCTTCCGGCGGATCGACGCCGCGTACGCGCGCACGCATCGCGAGCGTGACGCCGCGCTCGAAGGCCTCGCGCCATGAGTGCGGGGAGCGCAGACCGGCCATGATGATCCGCGGCACGCCGATTCGAAATTCGGTGACGTCGAGCTCGTCGTACGGGCCCGCGCTGCCGGAGCTCCATCGCCGGTTGCGCTGGGTCGCGCTCGTCGGCATCGCCGTGTTCGCGTTGCTGGTCGGCCGGCTGTGGCAACTCCAGGTGATGCGCGGCGAGAGCTACTACGAGCGCACCGTCTCGAACGTGGTCAAGGAGCGCTACCTGCCGTCGGTGCGCGGGCAGATCCTCGATCGCAAGGGCACGCCACTCGCGGCGAATCGCCCGGCGTTCAACCTCTACGCGACGCCCTCGACGCTGACGCCGGCGACGATGGCCGAGCTCACGCGCATGCTCGGCCTTGGCCAGGACGAGGTCGAGACGATCGAGGCGCGGCTCGCGGTCGGCCGCAAGCGCGACGCCAAGAGCGCGATCCTCGTGCTCGAAGATCAGGGTCGCGATCGCGCGGCGCTCGTCGAGCAACAGCGCGCTCGGTTGCCAGGGGTCGAGGTTCGGCACGAGCCGTATCGCTACTATCCGCAGGGCGAGCTCGCGGCGTCGCTGATCGGGTACATGACGCAGATGACGGCCGAAGAGGCCGACAAGAACGGCATGCAGGCGTACGACCCGAGCGAGCTCGTCGGTCGCTATGGCCTCGAGTCCGCATGGGAGAACTACCTGCGCGGCAAGAAAGGCATCGAGCGGTTCGCGGTCGACGCGCGTGGCCAACGTCTCGACGACAAGACCGCCGCTTCGCTGATCCAGGGCGAGCGTGTGATCGATCCGGTGCCCGGCGCGAACCTCGTGCTCACGCTCGACGCGGATTTGCAGAAGCTCGCCGAGAAGGCGGTCGCGCACACCGCGGCGGCGGCGGTCGTCGTCGTCGAGACGAAGACCGGCAAGATCCGCGCGATCGTCTCGAAGCCGTCGTTCGATCCGAACACCATGACCGGCCACCTCACGAAGGCCGAGTACACGTTGCTGATGAACGATCCGCGCAAGCCGTTCATCGACAAGGCCGTGCGCGCGACCTATCCGCCGGGCTCGATCTTCAAGTTCGCGACCGCGTTCGCCGCGCTCGAGGACGGGCAGGGCGCCGAGGACGAGAACATCTTCTGCAACGGCGAGTACGAGCTGTCCGGCACGCACTTCAGCTGTCACGGCACCCACGGCAAGATCAACCTGCTCCAGGCGATCCAGCACTCGTGCGACACCTACTTCTGGACGCTCGCGGAGCGGGTCGGCATCGATCGGATCGGTGACGTCGCGCGCGAGTACGGCTTCGGCGTGCCGACCAACATCGGCGTCAACGGGGATTCGCCCGGCCGGATCCCGACGAAGGCCTGGTACGAGGCGACCGCCGGTCACTACAAGGTCGGCTATGCGACGAACGCCGCGATCGGTCAAGGCGACGTCGAGGTCACCGTGCTCCAGATGGCGATGGCGTTCGCCGCGATCGCGAACAACGGCACGTTGTACGTCCCGCAGATCGTCGAGCGCGTCGAGTCCAACGACGGCCGGTTGATCGTCGGCTACGACCCCAAGGTCGCGCACATGGTGAAGACGCCGGCCGACGCGGTCGAGACCTGGAAGAAGGGCATGTTCCTCGTCACGAACCGGCTCGGCGGCACCGCGTACGAGCACGGCCACATCGAGAACCTCACGGTCGCCGGCAAGACCGGCACCGCCGAGGTCAAGAAGCACCACAAGCAGTCCGACGAAAAGGACCTCGATCGCTGGAACCCGAACGCGGCGCACGCGTGGTTCGCCGGCTTCGCGCCCGCCGAGGATCCCGAGATCGCGATCGTCGTGCTCGCCGAGCACGGCGGCGCCGGCGGTCAGGTCGCGTGGCCGATCGCGAAGCAGATCATCGAGGGCTACTTCACGAAGATCCATCCGCTGTCGCCGCCGCCCAAGGACATGCCCGCGGTCAAGCGCCTCCCGAAAGGAGACGCGGGACAATGAAGGCCCTCGGCTTCGAGTTACCGCGCGCCACCGTCGGCATGTCGCGCTGGCGGCGGTTCCGCGCCGCGGTCGACTGGCCGTTGATCGCGACGATGCTCGCGCTGTGCGCGATCGGCCTGCTCAACCTCTACTCGGCGACGCGCGGCGTTCGCCACCACGCGAAGTTCGACACCCAAGTCCAGTGGATGATCATCGGCGCGATCGGCTTCTTGGTCGTCACCGTGATCGACTACCGCGCGATCGTACGGCTCGCGTGGATCGGCCTCGGCGTCGCGTTCCTCGCGCTCGTGGTCGCGCGGCTCACCGGTCGGCCCGCGAGCAGCGACGCCCACGGCGTCACCTATCGCTGGCTCAACATCGGCGGCATGGGGATCCAGCCGAGCGAGCTCGTCAAGCTGATGGTGATCCTCGTCCTCGCGCGGATCTTCGCGCATGGCGAGCAGACCCACTACACGCCGCGCATGCTCGGGATGCGGCTCGTCGCGCTCGTCCTGCCGATGATGCTGATCGCGATGCAGCCCGACCTCGGCACCGCGGTGCTGCTGTTCCTGATCGTGCTCACCGTCGGCTTCCTCGCGATGCCGAGTGTCTGGCCGATGGTCTACATGACCACCGCGGCGCTGCTCGCCGTGCCGATCCTGTGGGAGAAGCTCCACGATTATCAGAAGGATCGAATCCTCGGCTTCATCGACTGCAACTCGGTGCCGGGCCACATCGATCACTTCGTCCTCAACAACTGCTGGCACACCCAGCAATCGATCTACGCGGTCGGCTCGGGCAAGGTCTGGGGCAAGGGCTTCCTCGAGGGCACCCAGAACATGTTCAACTTCGTGCCCGAGCACTGGACCGACTTCCCGTACTCCGTGTGGGGCGAGGAGTGGGGCTTCGTCGGCTCGGTGTTCCTGCTCGCGGTGTTCGCGTTCCTCACCGTGTGGATCCTCAACGTCGGCCTGTCCGCGCGCGATCGGATCGGCGCGGTGATCTGCATCGGCGTCGCGGCGATGACATTCTGGCACGTCGCGGTCAACGTCGCGATGGTGCTCGGGCTCGCGCCCGTGGTCGGTGTGACGCTGCCGTTCATCTCCTACGGCGGGAGCTCGCTGGTGACGTTCTTCCTGGCGATGGGGCTGGTCGCGAACGTGTCGCTGCGTAAACACGGATATTGATTCACCGTCGCCGGTGATAGCCTCGGGTCGTGAAGAGCGTCCTCCCCGTCGCGCTCCTCGTCGCGCTCGTTGCGCTCGGGGCATGTGGGGTCGACTACCCATCGTCGTATCCCGAAGATCCGGTTTCCTGGTACGGCCAGGTCGGGCCGATCGTCCGCACGAAGTGCGCGGGCTGTCATCGGCCCGGTGGCATCGCGCCGTTCTCGCTCTACGACGTCGACGACGCGCGCGACGAGATGGGGGAGATGGTCAGCGCCATCGACCTGGGCCTCATGCCGCCGTTCTCCGCAGACTACGCACCCGACTGCGTACCGCGCCATGGCTGGCGCGACGACCCGCGGTTGACCGGCGTCGAACGCGCGGCGATTCACGCGTGGGTTCATCAGGGTGGCCCAGCGGGTCCGGTCGGTGTGCTGCCCGAGCCGCCGACGACGACGCTCTCCGACGCCACCGTCACGGTGCGACCGACGACGCCATTCACCGCCAGCGGCGATCGCGATGAGTTCGTCTGTTTCCTCCTCGATCCGAAGCTGACGACGGCGTCGTGGCTGACGGGAGTCCAGGTGACCCCGACGGTGCCGGAGATGGTGCACCACGCGAATGTCCAGCTCGTCGCGCCTGGGGATGCTGCCGCCGCCATCGCAGCACTCGGTGGTATCGGCGTCCCGAGCCCGAACTGCGGTACGCCACCGGGCACGTCGATCCAGAGCTGGCTACCGGGGAATCCGGCGCTGCTGCTTCGCGATGGCGTTGGAGTTCCGGTGCCGGCGGGCACGCTGATCTCGATCCAAGTCCACTACCACCCGAATGGTGGGAGCGGCACCGATGCGACGTCGGTGGACTTGCGGTTGACCGATGTCGTGCCGCCCTGGAGCTACGAGCTCGGCGTCTACGGCAATGCGTCAGGAGCGCCGCACTTGTTGCCCGACCCCGACGATCCGTCGGGCGGACCGGTGTTCGAGGTCCCCGCGAACAAGGAAGACCACGTCGAGACGATGGAGCTCCAGAACCCTGCGAACCTGTCGCGCGAGCTTCGAATCGTCAGCGTGACACCGCACATGCACATGCTCGGGACGCACGAACGCGCGACGTTGACGCATCCCGCGGGGGACACCGAGTGCCTCGTCGATAGCGGCTGGAGCTTCGACTGGCAGCGCACGTACGCCTACGATGCGGCCATCGAGGACCTCCCGTTGTTCGACGCGGCGAGCACCGTGATGGTCAGCTGTCACTGGAACAACACGTTCTCGAACCCGAACCTGCCACGCCTACTTCACGACGCGAACGCGGTCGCGCCGTACGACGTGCAGCTCGGGCTCAACACGACCGACGAGATGTGCCTGGCCGATTTCGGCATCGTGTCACCGAGTCGATGAGGCGCTCACGACGTCGGGCTTGCGAGCCGCGTTGTGATAGTGTACAAGTAACACCAATAAGTGTCATGTCGAAGCATCTCTCCAAGTTCCTCTCCCTGGTCCTCCGTCACGAGCCGCAGCGCATCGGCATTGCGCTCGATAGCGCCGGCTGGACCGACGTGGCCGCGCTGCTCGCCGCCGCGGCTGCGCACGGCACGCCGATCACGCGCGCCGAGCTCGAGCAGATCGTCGCGACCAGCGACAAGCAGCGCTTCGCCTTGTCCGAGGACGGCACGCGGATCCGCGCGAACCAGGGCCACTCGGTCGAGGTCGAGCTCGAGCTCGCAGTGGCGACGCCACCGACGGTCCTCTATCACGGCACCGTCGATCGGTTTGTGGACTCGATCCGCGCGCAGGGCCTGATCGAGGGTGAGCGTCATCACGTCCATCTGTCGGCCGACCTCGAGACCGCGCAGAAGGTCGGCGGTCGTCGCGGCCGCTACGTGATCCTCGTCGTGCGCGCGGCCGACATGGTCGCCGCCGGCCGCACGTTCTACGTGTCGCAGAACGGCGTGTGGCTGACCGATCACGTGCCGGTCGAGTTCATCGATTTTCCCGAGAAGGAAAATCCGCACGCGAGCGGCAACGGCTCGCGGAGCACCAAGGTGAAGATCGCGAAGTCCACGCTCGCGGCGTGCGACGCGGGCTTCTACACCAACGCGGCCGGTACGCGCGTCGAGCTCGCGGCGGCGGTCGCGGCGGCCACGTCGGGCACCGTGCTGTACGAGCTCGACGCCGCGCTCGAGGCGTCGCTGCCGGGTGGTGTCCTGATTTGACTCGTGCCGCTCTGGTACGAAGTGATGCGGTGCTACGTTGTGGCCGTGGATCCTGCGGGCCCCCAAGCGTTACGCGACGCGATCAAACACATGCACGGCTGCGACTCGAAATGGGTCGAGTCGGTGCCGGTGATTGAGACGCACAACGGCGCGACGGTGTGGGACGGCGAAGTGCAGGTCTATTTCCTTATCGGCCATCCGACGGCAACGCGCGCCTACGCTGGTCGAAGCCGTGGGACCCGGTAGGTATTCGCCGCCGCGCGTCTCTGAGACGGAAAAGATCCCGGTGTTCGGCGCGCCTGTCGATGAACTCGTGAGCACAAGCTACGTCGAGCGTCAGAACCTGACGATGCGCACGAACATTCGTCGCTTCACGCGTCTCACCAACGACTTCTCGAAGAAGCTAGAGAATCACGTCGCAGCGATCTCGCTTCACGTCGCGCACTACAACTTGTGCGTACGCACCGCACGCTTCGTGTGACACCAGCGATGGCGGCGAACGTCGAGACGACGCAGTGGTCAATGGGCGACCTCCTAGATGCCGTCGAGGCACGCTCGTGAAGAAGCCGAGGCGCGGGCGTCCGCCGATGCCGGACGGATCGACGAAAGCGGCGATGTTCACCGTGCGACTCAAACCAGAGGAGCGCGCCGCGATCGATCGTGCGGCTATCGCGGCCGGAGTTCGCGTCTCTGATTGGGCGCGAGATGCGCTACTTCGCGCTGCGCACGATCTGTGACCGCTTCCCGTGCCTCCGCAGCGCGGGTATCGATTGCATCGAGTTGCGACGACGCCGGTCGAGAAAATCCTCAACGGCCTGTGGCCTGGCGATCGCTGTCCGCACTGCGGTGGCACCGGGAAGCGCTCGCAGATCGTTCGCGGCCCTAAGTAGCGGCGGGAAACCGAGCACCGCACGTTGCGTGCCAGCAAAGTGGCCGAGGAGATCCGGACACGAACGCCGGAAACTGCTCGCCCGAGAGCGGTCCGGTATAGATTGCTCGTCATGGACACGGATCGGTCCACGATTCTGGATCGCGATGCGATTCTCGCGCGCGTTGCGAGGGAGTCTGCTCGCTTCCGCGCCGCAATCCCTCAGCTCCTTGCCCAGCATGGTGGGAAGTGGGTCGTGTTCCGCGATGGTGCCGTCGTTAGCGTTCACCCGGACGAGGAATCCGCATACGTTGCGGGACTTCAGCGATTTGGCCCCGGCGGCGGTCACGTTGTGGCAGTCGTTCGTGAGCCGGAACCGGTTCTGCTAAGCGCTGCCATCGCGTTCGGTCTGTAGCGGTGCCAACGCTCAGAAGCGTTCGGGCGCCGCTGGAGATGCTCATCGTTTCGGCGACGGTCGCGCCATATCCGAAAGAGGCAGCGCTGCCCGGTGCCGTAAGAGATCGCTGCCGAGTCCCAATGATGATCGATACCGGCGCGCGATTCTCGCTCGTGACGGACACGATTCTTGCGCAACTGGGCGTCGTCTCGATCGGCGAGACCGATGTGCGAACGTCCATGCAGACTGTCGAGACTCGGCCAGCCTACCGAATCGCGGTCGGACTAGAGTTCGAGGACGAGTACGGAGAACAACACGTTCAAAGCGTTCCACTGACGATCATCGCTAGCCCACCCGTGACAGTGACGGTCTCGCCAGGTATTACGCTTCGTCACGAAGGACTCCTCGGGCTCGACTTCCTTCAACACTTTCGATTTGCCTACGATGGACCGTCGGGCGAGTTCAGGCTCAGCTGGTGAGCTGTGCCTGGCGCGCCAGAATGCACGCGAGCTGATAGGTCTGCGCGCGTCGTCGCGACTGCGCCTTCTTCAGGGCGTCGATCGTGAGTCCAAGCGCAACGCTTGCCGCCTCGACATTTACGTAACGTCCGGCGAGATACACCGCGGTTCGACGAACGTTCTCGCGCTCAGCAGGACCGAGCCGATTGCCGAGCTGTTTCGGCTGGGTTTGGGGTTGCGACGCCAGATCTTTCGCTCGGTGAGAATCGCTCACCCTCGGATCGGCCGAGTTGTGACGCGATGACAATTTCAAACTAGGACACCACCCGCTGCCGCACGCGACCACGGCGATCGAGGTCACCGGTGAATCGACGATCGAGGCGATGCTCCGCCTCGCGCCGCACCACGGCCATCTCGCGTGCCTCAACTTCGCGTCGGCGCGAAACCCCGGTGGTGGCTTCCTCGGTGGTGCGCAGGCCCAAGAGGAGTCGCTCGCGCGAGCGAGCGCGCTCTATCCGTGTCAGCTCACGCACGAGGATCACTACCAGCGCAACCGTCACCAGAAGTCGCTGCTCTATCTCGACCTCGCGCTGTGGTCGCCGCTCGTGCCGTTTTTCCGCGACGACGACGGTGCGTGGCTGTCCGCGCCCGTGCTCGCTTCGGTGACGCCGGTGCGCTCAACCGGGGCACCACGGTCGACGAGCTCGCGGACACGCTGCGCCGTCGCGGCCGGTTCGTGCTCGCGATCGCGCGCCATCACGCGGTCGACACGCTCGTGCTCGGTGCGTGGGGCGCGGGCGTGTTCAAGAACGATCCGGTGATGGTCGCGCGGATCTTCAAGCAGCTGCTCGCCGGCGAGTTTGCGGGCGGGTTCGAGCGCGTGGTGTTTGCCGTGATCGGCACCCGCGAGTCGAGCGCGAACCACCGGGCGTTCGCCGAGGCGTTCGGCTGATTTCAGTTGCTTGAATGGTCGGACCTTTGCTAAACGCGGGGCATGGGTCTCTTTGGTCGACTGCTCAAGCCTCGCGAGTCCGAGCTCCTCCAGCGGGTCCGCGCCGGAGCCAAGGCCGGCGATGTCGTAGCGCAGCGTGGGCTCGGCGCGATGTACATCGAGGGCAACCTCCTGCCGCAGAACTACCCCGTGGCAGCTGCTTGGTACGCGATGGCGGCGGCGCAGGATGACGAGAAGGCGCTGTACGTGCTCGGCGAGATGTACATCCAGGGGCTCGGCGTGATCCACGATGAGGGTCAGGCCGAAGAGCTGCTCACGTGCGCGGCCGAGAAAGGCTATGTGCCGGCCGAGGTCTCGCTGGCGGGGCTGCTCGATCGACAGCGCCGCCACGCCGAGGCGAACGCATGGTGGGAGTGCGCGGCCAAGGCCGGCCACGTCGCCGCGGCGTACAACGTCGGTTGCTCGTTCAACGAAGGGGTAGGGGCCGAGCACGATCCGGCGCGAGCGTTGTTCTGGTTCACGCGTGCGGCCGAGCTCGGCCACGCGGATGCCCAGTTCAATCTCGCCAAGCGCCTGGCGACGGGAGAGGGAATCGACAAGGACGAGATCGCCGCGCACGCGTGGCTCACGGTCTCGCTCGGCCAGCGCGATGATGCGGACACGGTCCGATTACGTGCGGCCGTCGAGCGTCGCCTCGCGCCGGAGCAGATCGCGCGCGCGAACGAGCTAGCGGCGACGTTGAAACAGCCGACGGCGTAGCTCGTCGCAGGACGCGCGAGCTACGTCGATCCTGCGCGCGGCGATTGAGGATGCGCGGACCCTACTCGTCGCCGCCGGGGACGAAGTGCATGCTGATGAGCCCACGCGTTCGCCAGCCCTCGTTGAGCAGCCACGTCTTGGGCCACCACACCATCGGACCGTCGTAGCCGCTGGGCGTCACGATGCGTCGACCATCGAGCTCTTTCCATCCATCGAACATCGAGGCGGACGAGTACGGATCGATCGGCCACGCCCTCTTCAGTGACGCGACAGTCTCGCCGTGGTGCTTCCAGTTATTGATCACATAGGCGAGACAATTTCGAACCTGGGTCGGCGTCTTGAGCGGCCGTGGGAAGTAACGATCGCTGAACACGTTGCCGCTGCGCTCGAGCGCCCCATTGATGTGCCTCGCCGCCGAGATCCCGAAAGCCTGCATGCCGCGCGCGAGTCCGAGCCGATCGCTGGCCTCGACGATCAGGTGGATGTGCGTGCGCTGGATGCTGAGGTGAACGATGTGGAATGCGCGACCGGTCCTCGTGGTGACCGCACTCGCGTCGGTCTTGCCGAGCGCGCGCTCGTCGTGTGCGAACGCGGTGAATGTCGCCTCTTTGATCGCGTTGAAGATCGCGTGGGTGCGGAGCGAGCCGATCGCGGTCCGCGCGCGAAGCACGACATGCACCGGTTCGTAGGCCGATAGCTTCGGCCGCTTCTTGTGACGTTCACTGGCTCGCGCGCCGCGCTTCGGGCGACCTGCGCCCTTCCGCTTGCCGCCGCGGCGCTGGCCGTTCTTGTCGAGCTTGATCTCGATCTGTCTGCGGGAAGGCCGAGCCATATCGGCACGCTACAACAGGAATTTTCGGCGTCAATTGATTTCGCCGAATTTATGATACATCGGAACGAAATCGCCCGAATCACGTCAGATCTGCACACGGACCGAGATGTTGATCGGGGGTCTGGAACGCCGCCGGAGCTCTACGCCGCCCTCGAGCTCGCGGTTCGAAACGAACGACGAGGTCGAATCACGGTCGCTGCCGACCATTGAGTCGAAGATCCCACACCTGAGAGTCCCGGCGTTTGCTTCGAGCGGTCGCCCTCGGGCTCGCCGCAGCGGCTGCGCACGAGGGCCGGTGAACGCGCACACCGGCGCCACGAGCGTAGGTCGTGGTTGCCGAAGGCAGAGTTTGAAAGATCCGGACGGCAGAAGCAGTCTCGGATCCCGTCCCTCCTCCGAAGACCCTAGCTCTCCGTCCGACAGCAGCCTGCACTCGTGGCGCCGCGTCGCGCGTTACCGGCCCTCGTGCGCAGCCGTTGCGGCGAGCCCGAGGGCGTTCGCTCGAAGCAGACCCCGTGCACCACAGGCAGGGGATCCTCGCCCGCGAGCTACCGCGCAAGTTCCCTCGGCCCTGCCGAGGCGCACTCTCGTTTTCCGAAACATCTCCCTCAGCTCAGGCGAACGCGGGGCGCGCTGCCGTCCCGAATCGTTGAGCGTTGCGATGCGAGCGGGTTCGCGCCGCGCTAGCTGCGCGCGAGCGAGTCGGCGCGCTTCAACAGGGTCGGGATCCGAAACGGGCCGTGCATCGCGACGACGCGCGCGGCGGCGAGCTGGGCGTCGAGGCCGACCGCGGTGACGAACAGCGGAGATGCACTCTCGCCGCGCACGATCGCGATCGCGTTGCTGCCGGCGTAGGCGGTCTTCGCGACTCCGACGACGGGCACGTCGAGCGCAGCGTGGAGGTGCGCGCCGAGCCCGGGCACGCCATCGGCGAGCCAGACGTAGCCGTCGACGATCGCGAGCTCGATCGGATCGCCGAACGAGGCGAGGGCGGCGCGCAGATAAGGCAGCTCGCGCTCGAAGAAGCGCCCGGGCTCGTACGCAGCGGCGGCCGAGGCCGAACGCACGACATGCTCGCGTGCGGCGAGCGCATCGGTCCATTCGACGAAGCCGACGCACGCGGTGACCACCGCCGCTGCGCGGTAGTCGACATCCAACGCGACGATCACGGCTTCGCGAGCGGATTCGCCATCATCATCCGCTTCTGCAGCTTGTCCTGCAGATCCTTCGGCATCAGCGAATTGCAGGCTTGGAGCGCGGCGAGATCGCCCGGCTTCGCCGCGACGATGCACTGGGTGAGCGCCGGCGGCCATCGATCCTCGACGCACGCGGCCTGCATCGCAGGCATCATCTTCGCGATCATCGACTTGGCATCGCTGCCGACGGAGTCGATCTGGTTTTGCACGGCTTGCTGCACGCGCTGCACGACGACGGCGCAATTCGCGCCGGAACCAGACCCTTGCGGAGCACGATCGCGCTGACACGCGGCCAGTCCCAGAGACCAGCAGGCGAGCCCGAGCCAGCGCCAGCGCCAGCGCACTACAGGTGCTTCTGGATCTCGGCTTCGAGCTTCGCCCGCGGCATCGCGCCGACGAGCTGCCCCACGACCTTGCCACCCTTGAAGATGAGCAGGGTGGGGATCGACCGCACGCCATATTGCTGCGGGACGATCTGATGATGGTCGACGTCCATCTTCGCGACGTTCAGCTTGCCGGCGTACTCGTCGGCGAGCGCGTCCACGGTGGGGGCGATCTGCTTGCAGGGGCCGCACCAGACCGCCCAGAAATCGACGAGGGTCGGCTTGTCCGACTTCAGGACCTCAGCCTCGAAATTGGCGTCCGTGAGCTCTTTGACGTTCTGGCTGGCCATAAAACAGGTACCTCGGGTCTCTTATCTAACCCTAGGGAGCAGGTACCGCAAGCCGGTCGAGAGGCTGGTACAATGAGTTCCTCGGGAATGTCACGCCTCTTCATTTCGGTCGATCGCCTCGATGCCTGGACAGCGGAGGGCCGCGCCTCACTCGATGGCGACCGGATGACGCTCACGGAGCTCAATCGCGCGTTCGCGATGGTGCCGGCGGTGTGTTTCGTCTCCACCAACGGCCAGGCGGACGATCCGAACGACCTGGTGGGGCGCGTCAAGTCCAAGCCCCAGCTCGAAGCCATGGGCGCCGAGCAGCTCTCCAGCTCGGTGATCTACGGCGATACCGCGTACGACGTGATCGACGGGTTCATCGGAGAGCCGCTGCCGCCGTGATCGCGAGCCGGGCATGGCCGGGCGGGGTGCGGTCTTGATCGAGCAGGCTCGAGCGCTCTCGGTCGCCCCATCCCCTGCGTTCTGGGTGGCCGTGGCGATGTACGCCGTCGCGGCGGTGCTGCTGTTCGTGGTGCTCGCCGGCAAGTCGAACCTGCGACCGATCGCGGTGCTGTTCGTGTTGTGCGCCTGGCTCGCGCACGGCACCGACATCGGGTGGCGCGGCGTACAGGGCGTACATCCCGCCGAGTCGGTGCGCGAGGCCCTCGGGTTTCTCGCGTTCATCATCACCGGTGGCTACTTGCTCGCGAGCACGCGCTACCGGCTGACGCTCGGCGGCGTCGTCGTGATGCCGGTGTCGCTGATCCTGCTGGTGCTCGGCCGGCTCACCCCGGTGGGAGACAAGACCGAAGATCTGTCGACGCTCGGGCGGATTCACATCTCGCTCGCGACGCTCGGCGTCGGCGTGTTCGCACTCGCGAGCGCGCTGTCTGCGATCTACCTCGTCGAGGATCGCGCACTCAAGCGCAAGAAGTTCGAGGGCGCGACGTTCAAGGATCGTGGCGCACCGCTCGAGTCGCTCGATCGGCTCGCGCATCGGTTGGTGTGGGTCGGGTTTCCGATCTTCACGATCGCGCTCGTGCTCGGTGCGGTATGGACCGCGAAGCTCGGCCAGTCGCCGGCGCGGATCGAGAACCTGCTCGCGGTGATCACGTGGTTCGCATTCGCGACGCTGCTCGTCGCGCGGCAGATCTACGGCTGGCGAGGCCGGCGCGCCGCGAGGCTCGCACTCACCGGCTTTGCCGCGGCGGTCGCCGTGCTGGTGATCTATCTCGTTCGTCGGATCGTCGAGTAACCGATGAGCGAGCTCTTCGTCGTCGGGATGAGCTGGCGAACGGCGAAGGTCGCGGTGCGCGAGAAGCTCGCGTTTCGCGAGGACGAGCTCGCCGAGACGCTGCTCGCGATCACGCGCGAGCTGCCGGTGCTCGAAGCGCTGCTGATCTCGACCTGCAACCGGGTCGAGGTCTACGGCGTCGCGAAGCCCGGCGCCGATGCGACGACCGAGCTGCGGACCTGGATCGCGACGCGCCGCAACGTCCGGCTGGCGGACGTCGGAGAGGCGCTGTACGAGCGCCGCGGACCGGCGGCGATCCGCCACGTGTTCTCGGTCGCGTCGTCGCTCGATTCGCTCGTCGTCGGCGAGGCGCAGATCCTCGGCCAGTTGAAAGACGCCTACGCGTTCGCGGGGACCGCAGGGACCTCGGGACCGGTGCTGTCGCGCGCGATCGAGCGAGCGTTCGGCGTCGCGAAGCGCGTGCGCACGGAGACCACGATCGCGCGCGGCGCGGCGAACGTGTCGTCGGTGGCGGTCGAGCTCGCCGGCCGCGTGTTCGGCAACCTCGCCGGCAAGAACGTGCTGGTCGTCGGCGCCGGCAAGATGAGCTCGCTCGCCGCGAAGCACCTGTACTCGAACGGCGCCGAGAAGATCGTCGTCACGAATCGCTCGCCGGAGAAGGCCGAGCTGCTCGCCGACACGATCGAAGCGACCGCGCGGCCATGGGCGGAGCTCGAGCAGTTGCTGGTCGAGGCCGACGTGGTAATCAGCTCGACCGGCTCGCGCGAACCGGTGCTGACCAAGGCGATGTTCAAGAAGATCGCGAAGGCGCGGCGCTACCGGCCGATGATGGTGATCGATATCGCGGTGCCGCGCGATGCCGAGCCCGCGATCGCGGATATCGACGGCGTGTACCTGTTCGACATCGACGATCTCGACAAGGTCGTCGCCGCGAACCTCGCCGAGCGCCAGAAGGCGGCCGAGCACGCCGGCAAGATCGTCGAGCACGAGGCCGGGCAGTTCGAACACTGGCTGCGCTCGCAGGGCGTGGTCCCGACGATCCGCGCGCTGCGCGAGAAGTTCGCCCAGGTCGCCGACGCCGAGGTCGGCAAGGCGCTCGAACAACTCGCGCGCAAGGACCTCACGCGCGACCAGCAGCGCGAGATGCTCCAGCGCGTCGTCCAGCTCGTGATCAACAAGCTGCTGCATCAACCGATGGCGGTGCTGCGCGGCAGCTCGCCCGAGGATGCCGAGCTGCGCGCCGGCGTGATCGCGGAGTTGTTCGCGCTCGAGATTTCGGATCAAGAACCAGAAGCGCAGGCGCCCGAGCCTGCGGAGCCTTCGTTGGAGCCAGAGGTGCAAGCGTGACTCAAGATCGTCTCGTGATCGCGACCCGCGGCAGCGCGCTCGCGCTGTGGCAAGCCAACCACGTCAAGGATCGGATCGCCGCGCTCGCGCCCGAGATCACGATCGAACTGTTGATCATCAAGACGTCGGGCGACCTGATCCAGGACATCCCGCTGTCGCAGGTGGGCGGCAAGGGCTTGTTCGTCAAGGAGATCGAGCAAGCGCTGCTCGACGGACGTGCCGACCTCGCGGTGCACTCGATGAAGGACGTGCCGCCCGAGCTCGCCGAGGGGTTGGCGATCGCGGCGGTGTCCAAGCGCGAGACACCGTGGGACGCGCTGTGTGCGCGCGCGCCGGTCACGCTCGACACGCTGCCGCACGGCGCGAAGGTCGGCACGTCGAGCATGCGCCGCCAGTGCCAGTTGCTCGCGCGCCGGCCGGATCTGAAGATCGAGATGCTGCGCGGCAACGTGCCGACGCGGATCAAGAAGCTCGACGACGGCATGTACGACGCCGTGATCCTCGCCGCGGCCGGGCTCACGCGCCTCGGCATGGCCGATCGGATCACGCAGGAGCTGCCGCTCGAGCTCAGCATCCCGGCGGTCGCGCAAGGCGTGATGGGGATCGAGACTCGGATCGGCGACGTCATGGTGCGCGAGCTCTCGACGCGCGCGATCCACGACGAGCGCGCGCAAGCCGCCGTGACCGCGGAGCGCGCGTTCCTCGCGAAGATGGGCGGCAGTTGTACGACGCCGCTCGCCGCCCACACGATCGATCGCCCCGACGGCGGGATTCGCCTGGTCGGGATGTGCGGCCTGCCGGATGGCACCAAGATCATCCGCGCCGAGTACGGCGGCCCGATCGCGCAAGCACAGCTGCTCGGCGAGCGCCTCGCCGACGATCTGATCGCGCAGGGCGCGAACGAGATCCTCGCGGCGACGAAATGAAACGGCGCGCGTGAGAGTCGTCGTTCCCACCGAGCGCGGCTACTGGAAGCGGATGACCGGCCTGTTCGTGCTGTGCGCCGCGATCGCCAACGAGCTGATCGCCGGCACGAACCGGTTCACGACCGTCACGCCCCGGCCGCCTTCTTGACCGCCGCGATCATCGGATCGTAGTCGGGCTCGGTGCCCTGATCGTCGACGAGCTGGCGGTACGCGATCTTTCCGTCGGGCCCGATCACCCACAGGCTGCGCGCGAGCAGACCGGACTCTTGGACCTCGAGGCCGAACGCGCGACCGAACTCGCCGCCCTTGTAGTCGGAGACCATCTTGGTCTTGGTCTGCGCTTCCTCTTTGAACCGAGTCTGCGCGAACGGCAGGTCGCGACTGACCGTGAAGACCTCGACGCCCGGCGGCATCTGATCCATCGCGCCCGAGACGTGGTGGGTCTGGCTCTCGCAGACGTGGGTGTCGATCGACGGCACGACCGACAGCACGACGGTCTTGCCCTTGAGCGACGACAGCTTGACCGGGTGCAAGTCGCCGTCGACGACGGTGACATCGGGCGCCATCGCACCGACGTCGAGCGTCGGACCCAGGAGCGTCAGCGCCTGGTCGCCGTGATGGATCTTCGTCGTGTCGGGGACCAGACCCGCCGCCTGGATCTCGACCGCGACGCGCGCCTCGGGGTGAGCGTGGAGGTAGTCGACGACGTCGCCCTCCGAGGTCTTGTGGGAGCACGCCGCGAGCAAGACCAAGAGGGCGAGTCGGTTCACGCGAAGAGGGTAGCGCGCCACGCTTATGGAAGCACATCGGGATGCAACCAACCCAGAATTTGCGCCGAGGGCCGCGCGCTGCCTACGATCATTTTGCTGTGAGCACTCGTATCGCATCGTGTGTCCTGGTGGTCGCCGGAATCGGTTGTGCGACGCCGATGTCGTCGTTGCGTGCCGATAACCGTCGACTGTCCTCAGATGTCAGCGAGCTGCGAGCCGATCGGCGCGCGCAGGATCGCAAGATCAAAGA